>CAINOE010000155.1 GCA_903851415.1 uncultured Rhodopila sp.
GATCCAAGCCTTCAATTCACTGGCCGGAGGCGAAGATCCAGTTTATGATTTTGTTTTCTGATCGCATCGATCGGTCAGCTAGCTGACCGATCGATGCGATCAGGCCACGGACCTATTTACACAGTAGATCGGACACTCCCAGTTGACAGGAATTACCCAACCCCCTCCGGTCGCATCCCCCGCGGCAGCGTCGCCAGCGACTCCGCCGTATCGAAATCCCGCAGCACCGCATCATCCCCCATCTCCACCTCCGCCACGCTTTCCATATACTTCCCGACCAGGGACCGCGCCCCCGAATCCCCCGAAAGCTCCAGAATCTCCGGGAAGAAACGACGATCCCACAGCATCGGATTGCCCTGCTTCCCCCGGAACGCCGGCAGCACGATCAGCCGCCCCTCCTGCGGATCGTACGTCCCCAACAACCGATCCATCATCCGCCCGGTCACCAGCGGCATATCCCCCAGACACACCAGCGCCGCCGCGCACTCCGCCGGCACCGCCGCGATCCCCGCCTTCAGGCTCGCGGCCAACCCCTCCGCATAATCCGGAGCAAACACACACCGCACCGGCCGCCCGCCCAGCGCCCGCTCGACCGCCTCCGCCTGGTGCCCGGTCACCACCAGCACCGGCCGCGCCCCCGACGACAGCACATTGTCCACCACGCGCTCGATCATCGTCCGGCCCGATCGATCCGCCACCAGCAGCTTGTTATGCGGCGCCATCCGCTGCGACCGCCCGGCCCCGAGCACCACAGCCGCGATCGAGGGCGCACTGCGCGGCGCCATTCCCGACCGCCCCGCCGCCGGTGCCTTCTCCCGCGGCATCGGCCGTGCCTCCATCTCCTTCAGCAGCCCGCCAGCGCCCATCAGCATCAGATCGCGCGGCGTCACCTCGATCCCGGCGAACAGCCGCGACAGCACGAAGTCAATCCCGTTCAGGCTCGGGCTGCGCGCGCACCCCGGCAGCACCAGCGCCGGCCGCGAGCCGATGCGCCCCAGGCAGATCAGGTTCCCCGGATCGACGGGCATGCCGAAATGCAGGATCTCGCCGCCCGCCCGCACGATGCCCGCCGGCCCGACATCGCGCCGATCCACCACCGCCGAGGCGCCGATGACCAGGAGCAAATCGGCGCCGTCGCGCAGCAGCCCCTCCAGCGCCAGGCCGATGGCGTCCTCGGCATGCGCGCAATGCACCGGCGGCAGCAGCGAGCCGGTCAGCGCGGTCACGCGCGCCTCGGTGATGGCGATCGTCTTGTCGGTGACGCTGTCCTTCAGCCCGGGCAGCTCGGTGACGACAAGCCCGACCTTCAGCGCCCGGAACGGATGCAGCGCAAGAAGCCCGGGCCGCTGCCGCACCAGCGCCTCGGCCACCGCCAGCACGCTGCCCGGCACGGAGAACGGTATGATCTTGATCGTCGCGATCAGGTCCTTCGCCGCCACCACGGCGTAATCCGGCAAGGTGCCGACGGTCATGGCTTCATCGATCGTGTTCAGACGATCGATCCGGGCGGCATCGACGCGCAGCAGCCCCGGCGCCTCGGCCGACAAATTCACCCGGCCCGTCGCCGCACGCGACCGCCCGATCAGCGGCGCCACCAACGGTTCGGCCAGCCGATGGGCGGCGATGTCCTCGGGGACGTCGCCGGGTTCGAGGCGGGCGCAGATCACCTCGGTCCGGCCGGCCTCGCGCAGCGCCTCGATCGCGGCATCGTCCAGCACGGCGCCCTTGCGGATCATACGCTCGCCGACTTTCTGGCTGTGCGCCATGATGGCGCCGCGCGCGTCGGCCAGCGCGGCCGGACCAAAGATCATGGGGCAGGCTTGGCCGGGAGCGGTGCATTGCGGCGTACGGCGACGATCTCGGCGATGATCGACAGCGCGATCTCCGGCGCGGTGACGGCCTCGATGTTCAGCCCCACCGGCCCGCGGATGCGGGACAGGGCGTTGTCCTGATGGCCCAGTTCGCGCAGCCGCTTCAGCCGCGCCGCGTGCGTCCGGCGGGACCCGAGCGCGCCGATATAAAACGCTTGCGACTTCAGCGCGTGATCCAGCGCCGGGTCGTCCAGCTTCGGGTCATGCGTCAGGGTCACCACGGCGGTGCGGCTGTCGGGAGCGAATTTTTCCAGCGCCTCGTCGGGCCAGTCGGTCGAAACCTCCACCCCCGGGAACCGCTCGTCCGAGGCGAACGACCGCCGCGGGTCGACGATGGTGACGGCAAACCCGCACGGCACGGCGAACGGCACCAGCGCCTGGGCGATATGCACCGCGCCGACGACGATCAGCCGCAACGGCGGGTTATAGGCGTGCAGGAAGAAATCGGTCTCGCCAATCCGCACGGTGCCGCTCTCGTCCCGCTCCAGCGCGCGCGACGCGGCTTCGTTCAACTCCGCGGGCGCTTCGGGGTCGGGCAGCAGGCGCTGCTCGCCGGATGGAAGCCGGGTCGCCAGCACGACGGGATGCTTGTCGCGTTTTGCCTGGTCCAGCGCGGCGAGGATCTCTGGGGTCATGGACGTTCATCCTGTGACGGAGGCGGGCATGATAACGCCCTCCGCCGGTTTGCGGGAGAGTCGGGGAGAGGGGGGTGAAGGCCGGCCTGATGCGGCCATAACGCGCGGGCATAAGCCAGCGTTGTCCGGCCCGGGCTGTTATGCAAGCTGCCGGACGGGCGCAATCCGTGCGTTGCCGCGAGCGTGCTGCGCGTGGCCGCCGGCAGGGATCTCGGCCTCCCCGCGGTCGGGGCGGAGACCCCGGCGGTGGCGATGGAAGGAGTCCGGCCATGGCGCGCGACATCGAGGCGGCCGCGGAGTGGTGGCGCCTGGCCGTTCAACCCTCCGTCCGGCGGCGGGCGGTAGTCCGATCGGAAATTGCCGGCAAAACCCGGGCAAGCCCGCAAGTCTGCCCGTCGCCCTCGCGGCGGTCAGTCTAGACGAAATGGTTCGGGCGATGATCCCGGCTTTCGATAAGTCCGGGTTCATTCCCGGCCAGTCAGGTATCCGTCAGCGTCCAGGTATCCACCGCCTTCGGCGATGGCACCGCACCCACCATACATAGAGATGCAACGATTAATTTTGCAAACAATGGCCAGATCAACATATATGCCGATCAGCATGGCTCTGGCGGGTCGGCATGTCGCTCCTCCGCCCGACGTCCTGAGGAGTCCGCCGGCTGAATGACCGCGTCCGAACCATGATGGAGCGCGAGGCCGAGAGCCTGGGGCATACGGTCGTCTCCGCCGTCGGCTGGTCAACCGGCATCAAGGTGGCGTTCCAGCTTGTCACCTGGGTCATGACCCTGGCGGTGATCCGCATCCTGACGCCGGACGACTATGGCCTCATGGCGATTTCGCAGGTCTTCATCAATTTCATGGCCATCTTTGCCAACCTCGGTCTCGGCGACGCGCTGGTGCAGCAGGAGAACACCCCCAGGCCGGTCGCCTCCGCCGTCTTCGGGGTCAGCATCGTGCTTTCGGCAATCCTGACCGTGATGCTGTGCCTGGCCGCCTATCCGATCGCTCAGGCGTACAGCGACCCCCGCCTGGTATTGCTCATCCAGGTCGCCAGCCTCGGGTTCCTCTGCAGCGGGCTTTCGACCCTTCCGCGGGCCTATCTGACCAAGAGCCTCCGTATCCGCCCGATGTTCATCATGGAGTTGTCGTCGGGGCTGATCGGATCAGTCGTGGTGATCGTCCTGGCCTATGCGGGCTACGGCGTCTGGTCGCTGATGCTCGGCACATTGGCCAACAGCATCATCCGCTTGCTCGGCTTCGCGGTGCTGACCGCGGAGTACTATGTCCGGCCCAGCCTGGATCTTGCGCTGATCAGGCCGCTCTATTCGTACGGCGCCTACCGCACGCTGTCCATCATCGCGTGGACCCTTTTCACGTCGGCGGACACGCTCATCCTCGGGCGCTTGCTCGGTCCGGCCGAGCTTGGCCTATACACCGTCGCGCTGAACTTCGCCGGCATGCCGCTGAGCAAGATAGCGCCCATTCTCAACTCGGTCGCCTTCCCGGCGTTTGCCATGGTTCAAAGCAGGCCGGCCAAGGCCCGCTTCTATGCCATGAAGGCAACGCGGCTGATGGCAGTCGTCTCGGTGCCGGTGTTTTTCGGCATTTCCGCCGTCGCGCCGGAGATCGTCGACCTGGTGTTCGGGCCGAAATGGGAGGCGGCCAAGCCCATCCTCGCGGTGCTTTCGATCGCGATAACCTTCCGCGCGATCCTGCTGGTCATCCCGAATTACCTGTTGGGTATCGGCGATGCCCGGGCCAGCTTCCTGTGCACGGCGTTCGGCCTGCTGCTGTTCCCGCCGGCGTTTCTCATCGGCTGCCTTTGGGGTGTCGAGGGCGTCTGCTACGCCTGGCTTCTGGGCTACCCGGTGATGTTCGCCGTCAATGCCCTGATCGCGTCCGGTGCCGACCGTCTCGACTTCACTGCGGTTCTGGCGATCCCGCTGCGGCCTATAGTGGCAGGCATCGTCATGCTCGTTGCGGTGTGGCAATTGCGGCCCTACCTTCCCGAAGCCGCTCCAGAGGTTGTCAGGGTGGCGATTCTCGTTGCGGCCGGGGCGGCGACCTACGCGGTGGTCATGATCCTGGCTTTCCGGCCGCTGGTGTTGGAGATCGTGTCGCTGTTCGCAAGGAAACCTGCCGCGCCGGCTGCAGTCACGACCCGCACGGCTTAGGCCGCGTTCGGCCGCCGCCGGCTTGGTCCGGGCGCGATTCGAGATAGCGGCTTGACTGCCGCTCGCGCCGTCTCCACGGCCGCTCGGGAATCGTTACATGCGGACCGGCCGATCGGCGGGCGGCGCGAACCTCGTGGAATTCTGACGGCCGAAGCCATCCTGGCGCATGATAACGATGCCATAGGTGTGATCGCCCCTTGCTTCTTTTCCGTGTGCTACGCGAAGATGGGTTGCACGGATGCGACAGTCCCGTTACGGCAGGCTCAATGAATCAGATAATGCCAGGATCCGCATCGCGCGGGGACGAACCACAGCCGGATCTAGCGGCAGCCGTTCGCCGGCTGGTCCACACCAACGTATTGGTGGTGGGCGATGTCATGCTCGACCGCTACACCTATGGCGAGGTGTCGCGGATCAGCCAGGAAGCGCCGGTGCCCATCCTGTCGATCGACCGGGAGGTTGCCTTGCCGGGCGGCGCCGGGAATGTGGTGCGCAATCTGACCGCGCTGGGATCCGCCACAGCGTTCATTTCCGTCGTCGGCGACGACCAGGCCGGCTCGGACCTCACCGGACTTATCGGCGGCCAGCCCAACGTCGAACCCTGGCTGCTGGTCCAGGGCGGCCGCACGACCACGCTGAAGACCCGGCTGCTCGCCGCGGGCCAGCAATTGCTCCGCGCGGACCGTGAGCAAACCGACCCGATCCAGCCGCGTCTGGCCGAACGCATGTTGCGAATCGCCATGGACGCGATGGCGGCGACCAGCGTCACCGTGCTGTCGGACTACGGCAAGGGCGTGCTGGCGGGGGATATTCCGGCCCGGCTGATCGCCGCGGCGCGCAAGGCCGGCCGCAAGCTGATCGTCGATCCGCGCGGCAGCGACTTCGCCCGCTATGCCGGGGCCGACGTGGTGATGCCGAACCGCGGCGAACTCGGCGCCGCCGCGCGCATGCCGGTGAATACCGAGGCCGCCATCGTCGCCGCCGCGCAGACGATCCGCACCCAGCATGGCTTCGGCGCCGTCGTGGTGACCCGCGGCAATGACGGCATGACCCTGGTGGATGCATCCGGCGTGTATCACTTCCCCGCCGAGGCGGCGGAGGTTTACGACACGTCCGGGGCAGGCGACAACGCGCTGGCCATGCTGGGCGCTGCCTTGGCGGCGAAGCTTGATCTGCCGATCGCGGTGCGGCTCGCTAACCTCGCCGCCGGCATCTCCGTCGGCAAAGTCGGCGCCTCCGTGGTGCGGGAGGCGGATCTGATGGCGGCGTTGACGCCGCAGCGCAGCGCCCTGCGCAAGATCGTCAGCCGCGAGGAAGCGGTCGAGCAGGCCGAACGCTGGCGCCACCGCGGCTGGCGTGTCGGCTTCACCAACGGCTATTTCGACCTGCTGCACCAGGGGCATATCCATCTGCTGGAGCAGGCCCGCGCCGCCTGCGACCGTCTGATCGTCGGCGTGAACAACGATATCAGCGTGCGCCGCGGCAAGGGCGTGCCGCATCCGGTGCAGCCGGAGGCGGCGCGCGCCGCTGTGCTGGCCAGCTTCGCCTGCGTCGATGAGGTCTGCCTGTTCGAGGAGGACACGCCCGAAGCGCTGATCGAGGCTTTGCGCCCGGACGTGCTGATCAAGGGCGCCAACCACCCGCGCGAGGATATCGCCGGCGCCGATCTGCTGCGGGCCTGGGGCGGGCGGCTGATGCAGATCGATCTGCTGTCGGAAGATCCGCCGCAGCCCGGACTGGCGACGCTGCGGGGCTGACCGCGCTCTGGCCCTTCCCCTCGGCCTGCGGCACAGTCCGTGGCGTGGAAGGGAGAAAACGGCCATGGCCAAGGTCATCATCAGTTGCGCTGTCACCGGGGCGATCCATACCCCCAGCATGTCCGACTACCTGCCGATAACCCCGGAGGAGATCGCCCGCTCCTCGATCGAGGCGGCGGAGGCGGGGGCGGCGATCATCCATCTTCACGCCCGGAATCCGCTTGACGGCTCGCCGACGCCCGATCCGGCGGTCTTCATGCAGTTCCTGCCGGTGATCAAGCAAAGCACCGATGCGGTGATCAACATCACCACCGGCGGCGGGCTGAGCATGACCCTGGACGAGCGCCTCGCTGCGCCGCTGGTGGCGAAGCCGGAGATGTGCAGCCTGAACATGGGCAGCATGAACTTCAACATCTCCCGCGCGGCGGACAAAATCACCCGGTGGAAGTTCCCGTGGGAGAAGGCGTACCTCGACGCCACCGACAACTTCATTTTCCGCAATACGTTCCGGGACATCGAGGGCATCGTCGAAAAGCTGGGCAAGGGCCACGGCACGCGGTTCGAGTTCGAGTGCTACGACATCGGCCATCTCTACAACCTGGCCTACTGCCTGGACCGCAAGATCGTGGAGCCGCCGCTGTTCGTGCAATCGATCTTCGGCATCACCGGCGGCATCGGCGCGGAACCGCGGAACCTGCTGTTCGCCAGGGAAACGGCCGATCGCTTGTTTGGCGATCAATATGTCTGGTCGGTTCTGGCGGCCGGGCGGCACCAGATGGCGTTCACCACCATGGCCGGAATCACTGGCGGCAACGTCCGGGTTGGCCTGGAAGACAGCCTGTATATCGGCAAGGCCCAGCTTGCGAAGTCGAACGCCGAGCAGGTGGCGAAGATCCGCCGCATCCTGGAGGAGTTAAGTTTAGAGATCGCGACGCCGGCGGAGGCGCGGGAAATCCTCGCGCTGAAGGGCGGCGACCGGGTGGGTTTCTGAACCGAGGCGCCGGCCGCGGCATCCGCCTCGACGGGCAGGTCGCGGGTCGAAGCCGGCAACGGAGTTGACTGCCCGTATTCCTGTGTCGCGGCCGGTCAGCCGGCTGCGGCCTGTGCCCTTCGAGCCTGCAACGCGGCCCACTGATTGCGCAGGTGGGCATTTCCGGGAGCCAGTTCGATCGCCCTCCGAAACACGCTGTCCGCCTCCCCGACGCGGCCGTTCAATTGCAGGATGTGCGCCAGATGCCCCTGCGCCTGCGCGTCGTTCGGGTTGTGTTGCACCGCCAGGCGCACCTCCGCCAGGGCTTCGTCGAGCCTGCGCTGCCGCGCGAGCACGTCGCTCAGCAGCAAGCGAAAATCGGCTTTCCCCGGCGCCAGGCCGATCGCCTTCCGCAGCGCCGCTTCTGCGCGCTCAAGTTCATCCATGCGCGCCAGCACATGCGCCAGATGGGCGTAAGCCTCGGCGTTGCCCCCACCGATTTCGGCAGCTTCCCGCGCCACGGCCACGGCTTCCTCGAAGCGCTTTGCCTGCATCAGCAGGGCGCTGAGTTCGCGACGGATCTGAATATCGCCCGGCGCCAGCCTGGCGGCCTGCCAGAAAGCGGCCTCGGCCGCGACTGCATCGCCGGTCAGACGAAGCACATGCGCGAGATGGGCATAGGCACGGGCGCTTGCGGGATCGCAGATCGCCGCCGCATAGGCGTCGGTCAAAGCCTCCTCCGGCTGCTGCAGCCGAAGCAGGAAATCACTGAGCAGCACGCGATATTGACTCGCGTCCGGTGCGAGCTCGACAGCTTTGCGCAGCGGAGCGATGGCGTCCTGCACGCGGTTGCCGCCCGCCAGAATCTGCGCCAGCCGCGCATGCACGGCGGCGTTGTCCGGTTGAAATGCGATGACGTCCTGAAGCTCCCGAATCCCCCCCTCGATGTCGCCTGCCGCCGCCCGTTGGCTCGCCAACTCCATCCGCGGGGCGACGGAGTACGGGTCCAGCAGGCTTGCCTGCTGCAAGCAGCGGATCGACCCGTCCGCGTCGCCGCGCTGCCGGAGCAGGTTCGCGAGCAGCCGATGATTATGCGCCTCCGCCGGTTCGCAGGCGACCGCCGAACGCAGGATCTCTTCGGCGTCCTCGAGCCGGCCAAGCAGGCGCAGGCGTTCGCCCAGGCTGGCGCGATACGATCCGGTCTCGGGATCGATCTCGATGGAGCGCCGCAGCGCCGCCATGCCTTGCTCGTCGTCGCCGGCATGAAACAAGGCGCGAGCCAGGGCCGAATGACCCTCGGCCGAACCCGGGCTGCGGGTCACCCCGACCTTCAGCAGCGCCAGCGCGGCGTCGAGGTTGCCGGAATGATTGTAGAAAAGTCCTTTCTCCAGGGCGTCGTTCCACTCGTAGCGCATGTAGCGCAGCGCGGAGTCGCGGAACGTGAACGAACCCTCTCGGAGGAACCGGTAGCGCCGGTCCGGTGCCACGAAATCCAATCCCCAGTGCCGGCAGACGCTCGGATGCAATGGCGTTTCGTCCTTCGGAAACGGCGTTACCCGGACGCCGCTCCGCATCCGTTCGATGTCATCCTCAGCAGCGCCAAGCTGCCGAAACAGTTGCGCAGCCAGCGTCACGGCGATCCGCGTGTTCGGATGGTACGGGGTCAGAAAGACCTGCTCCGTGCGAAAATGCGCCTCTATGACGTCGGCGATCCGGTATCCGGTGGCCTGATCGCGTGACCGTTGTCTATCCATGACGAGTTCATGAAGCCGGTCGAGATTCACCCGGCTCGTAACGTCCAGCGCCTCATACGCCGCCACCGCTGCTTCGGGATCGGCATTGGCCAGGATCATCCGGTTGAGGTAGGAATCGCCGGCTTCGCCCGGGTATGGGCCGATCGGCATGAACGGATAGGGGGTGTTGTTCGGATGCGCCTGGCCGGAAAACGGCCACAGGAACGCCGCCGTCACCACCGGAACAAAAATCCGCGGCGCCGTGGCGGCGAGGCCGGCCATATCCGCCTGCGGACCCAGATCGAGCACCTGCTCGACCACAAGATCCGCCTGCTCGATCGCCGTCGCCGCCTCCGGCGTCAGATCCTCGTAGGACGCAATGACCTTCAGGATATCGCCGGTCCCGCCGGCAACGTAACGCTCATACAAAGCCGCCATGACCCCCAACTGGCAGTTGCCGATGAGGACGATCCGGCGCCGGCCGGGGGATTTCCTGCGCGATCCGATCCTGGCGGCAGACGTTTCCGCAGGGATTGCAACGCTACCGGTCGCATCTTCCCCGGTAACAGCCGGCTGGTCTGCAACGTTCATTGCCATTTCTGCCCCGATCACGATGACACTGCGCGGTAATACACTGCTTGCGCGACGATGCTAAATCTTTAACCTGCTTCGCGCCGCCCGGCCATCGCCGCGATGTGCGTCGCCAGGCCGTCGCTGCCGCGCGCAACCTCGCGCCGAAACAAGCCCGCCCCGGCCGGGGCAAACCCGAGCCGGGGATAAACCTGCGCCACAACCTCGTTCCGCCCGCTCGGCCGGTATTCGCCGATGACCCGGGCCGCGCCCATCCTGGCAGCGATCGAGACGAGCTGCCGCAGGATGAACTGCTCCGCCGAGCGGGAGAAGATCCGCCAGCTTATGAGCCAACTGTCGATCCGCAGCGCGTCCCCTTCGTGCAAGGCAACCAGGGTCGCGGTCGCCGGTGCGAACCGCCGGGTGCCGATGTCCTGCGCCAGCGCGTCCATGTCCAGAAAGGTGACGCGGCCTGAGCCGGCTCGCAGCAGCATCTCATTCAATCGCCGGACCTGATTGACGGGCTAGGGGGCAGCAGGCGTTCCGCCACGCCGCGGAAGCGCAGCGGCGGTGGCGCCGGCAGGTGCTGGATGATCCTCGCACCCCTGGCAGCCATGATGTCCCACAGGGTTCGCAGCAGCGCCATCCGTGGCTCCAGCGCCGCATCCACTTCCGCCGCGGTGCAGCCCATCGCCACGTCGGCGATCAGGTCCCGCCAGTGGCTGGCGATGACGACGAGTTCCGGACCAAAGGCGTGCAAGGCGGATTCCGGTTCGAGTATTTCCTGCGCGCATGCCCCGAACGGGGCCTGGTAGAGCAGCGGAAACACACCTTCCTGCAGCACGGCGCAGGCGACGGCGCGGCGGAGATAGTCGATGGTCGATGCGCCCGGAACGGCGATGCGCTGAGTCGGCGTATCGCCGGGGATGGGGGACCTTTCCGCCTCGGCAATCCTGTCGCCGAGCTGGAAGATTGCCGGCAAGGTCGGCCGATCGGCGAAACCGCCGCGCAGATCAGCAAGGAAGCTATCGGCGGAGGCCTGAAGTTCGGACATCGAATTTCTGTCCTGCCGGAGGGTGGCGCGAGCGCGGCCCCGATTACGCTACCCGATTGTTCCTGTCGCCATATCTTTCCGCCGATTGGGATTTTCCTTCCGCTGCCGGTCAGAAGGCGGCTAGAAGGCATCGGCGATAGAAGGCGAACGGCTTGAACATGTCTTTCAGCATCGGCACGGACGAACTGCTCCCGGACAAGACTCTGGCGCTGCAGTTCGAGAGCCTGGGGGACAATTGCGAGTTGGGCCTCGTGCAGCGCCGTGCCGGGGTCGAACCGCTCGGCCTGCTTCGCTTCGCGGGGGCGCCGTTGCGCCGGCTCATAACGGCTTTGGAGGCGCGGTTCGAGGGCATCGCCGATCCGGATACGATTCATGTATGCCAGGAGAACGGCGAGTACATGGTCCGGCTGTCCAAATATGATTTCATCTATCATACCGACGTCAAAGTTGGCGAAGGCGACCCCGAGGCGCTGCACCGGCAGCAGGTTGGCACAGTCGGGTTCCTGACCCGCAAATTCATCGGCGACCTGGAGTCCGGCGAGAAACTGTTGGTATTCCGGCAGAACGAGCCGCTGTCGGCGAACGACCTCATGGATCTGCGGATCGCCCTGGCGGCCTACGGTCCCGCTACTCTGCTTTGGGTTCAGCAGGCGCGGCCCGGGCACCCTCCGGGCACGGTCGTGGTTGCGGACGACCGGCTGATGATCGGCTACGTGACGCGTCTGGCCGCGCGCGGGAATGTTCCGGACCTCGATGTGCGCTCGTGGCTCGCGATGTTGAGGAACGCGCATGCAGTGCGTCCCGGGCGGCCCGCGATTGCGCCCGCGCCCGCCGTTCCGCCGGGCCAGCGCGCTGTCCGGCAGTCAAGCGAGATCGTTTTTGGACAGGACGGCAATGCGTCCGGCTACACCCACATCGGCTGGTCCGCGCCGGAAAACGGCTATACCTGGTCGATCGACGACCGCAGCGCGATCGAGGTCCCGAGCCCCGGTGCGGCGGACAGCTACTGGCTGGACATGAATGTCGTCCCGTATGTGGCTCCACCTGCCTTGCCGGCACAGATCATGCGGGTCGAGGTGTCTGGGGAACTTGTCCACACGTTCGACCCGTTGCCGCGCGGCGAGGTAGGGTGCACCATCCCCGGGCGGCTTGTCGGCGACAGAACAATGATCGAGATCGTGTTCGCCCATCCGACCGCGGCGAGCCCCCTGGAGGTTGCCGGCGGCAATGACGGGCGCCGGTTGGCCGTCGCATTTAACCGGCTATCGCTGCGCCGCGCCTGATCCCGGTCAGGCTACGCCATGCACCGCCAGGACCGCGCGGATTTGCCGCACCGAGGTGGTTTCCAGCATCTCCCCATCGCTCAGTTCTATGGCGAAAGTGGTTTCCGGTTCGGTAATCACCATGAGCTGGCGAAGACTGTCCCATTTTCTTGTGTTGGCCATGCCGGACGCCTCATTGAGCTCCGACCGCGGAATACCCAAAGTGCCGGCGATCAGGGTCGGCAACGCCTCTTCAGTCATTCGAAATCTCCTGTTCTCCGGCCCCGGCCGTCCTAGCCGATATAATCCGACCATCGGATGTAGTGAAGGATATATTGTCGAAACGTCCAGTCGTGCTCATGCCAGCGGCAGGTCGCCTCGGGATCGAAGAAACGAATATCAAGGCGCTCGGCGACAACCGGGTGAATTGGGATTGACTCGTAATCCTGGCCGCAATGGCGCGCGAGCAGGGCAGCATATAGTGGCCGGTATTCAGCAGTTGCTCGCCCTGGCAGCTCGCATAGATCAAAATCGAACGGGTCACGGCCGCCACGCGGCCCATCGGATGGTGTCCAGGACATGCTCCCGGTAGGCTCGCAGGTTGTTCAGCCAGTGGTATTTCATCCCCGGCGACCACCACGACAACCCGAAATGTCCGGCGACGCGTTCGTGAACGGAAGTTCATTCCGCCAGCCGGGATATCCGTCGAGCAGAAAGTCCAGCTCGACCGAGAGCGCGGCCGGATCCGCAACGGTGAAGCCCGGGAAATTCAGCATGATCCGGTCGGCGATGGCTCTCAGAAGATCGGCGCCGATGAGATTTGGCGCCATGAACAAACGCCTCGTTGCGATATGGCTTTCGATAAACGCGGTGAGCTTGACGTCGGTTTTCCGATCGCAGGCGCGCCAGCGCTTCAGATCATCCTTAAAGAGGGCATCAAGATCGATGGCATCCTGCTGCACTGCCATTTCGCGCATGAGATAAAGCATCTCGTCCGGCATGTCCGTGCCTGCCAGCGGGATCGCACGCCGGTCGCCGTGGGGTAGCGGGACGGATGGTGGAGGCTCGGTTCCGGTTTGGACCTCTCGTCGGCCGGCGCGAACGGCCACAGCGACTGAATCGCCGGCGTATAGAAGGTCCTGAGGGCGCAGCCCTCCGGCAGCGGTTGATCAGGTCCTCCTGCGTGGCCTCGGCACCGGCGCTGATGTCGAGCCAGCAGAATCGTATCGGTTGCGGCGCCTCCAGCCCGGGGCCGCCCGCGGCCCGGGCATTGGTCCTGTCAACGAACCGGACGACGACGCGGCCGCGCAACGACGGGAGTTTCCGGGCGATCTCGGCGATCCGCTGCGCCGTGATCCCGCCTGCGATGACACCGTGCAAGGCAGGTTGGTCCGGCTGAATATCGCCGGAGGCCGCCTCCACCAGGGCGGCCGAACGGAAGCACAGCGCCAGGACGCGCGAATCGTCAACCGCTGCGTGGTCGCATGGCCGGCCGGCGTCGGGATGAAGCAGCGTAAGGCGCACGGTTCGCGCGCCACGGGTCATTGCGTTCGGCAGCGGGACGACGATCGTGCTCCACGCTGTCAGTTCAAACGAACCCAGGACCGTTCCGCTTGCGTACACGGTCAGGCGCTGGCGCGGCACCGTGTCGCCAAACAGGAGGGGCTTGATGTCGCACTGCATCGCGTAGGTCAGATCGTCGCCCGGAAGCGGCACCCAACCGTCCAGGCGAATGTTTCCTCAACCGACCAGCCGGAACCGTAGCTTTCCGCAGGGAGGTTTCCCATCATACCGAAAACATAAGCCGTATTCAACGACCCACCTGCGCTAAAATGTTGGTTGGCCTTCGCTCGCGCCACTCAATTGACCAACGGCATCAAACGTTCCGCAAAACAATACGCTCGTAGGGCTGCGATGCGCCCGCCGCACGCACCCGGATGGCGCCGGAGAAGCTCCGGGAAACGTGATATGGCGTGCGCTTAAATAATGACTATCAAATCCGCGGGTCCGGCCGCGAGAGATACGATATCTCCGCGGTGCCCAAAACGAGAGCAAAGAATCGGGATTCGGTCGCACGAGTTCCGGTTCGGCAGGCAGGGGAAATGCAAATGAGAAACGTATTGTGTTGCGCAATTTCATTCGTGGCGCTGGCTTGTTACTCGGTCGCGGCGGCGCGGGCCGATGTGATCCGCGTCGCCACCGTGGTGGCCGAGAATCAGGCCGATTTCGCGAACAATGCCGCCTTGGTCCCGACCTTCGCCGGGCTGCTGAAGAAAGCCCCGGCCGTCAAGGCGACATGGTCCGGGACCGACGCGGCCAAGCTGACGATCATTACGACTTCTGTTTGGGCGCAGGAATCCGACATCAAGTCGCTGACGGATACCGCCGACTGGAAGGCCGCGGCGGGCAAGCTGAAATACAAGACCTATACCGCTGAAATCTTTCAGGTCGTACCATAATCGGCCAGCCGGCCGGGGTCAGAAGCTGCCCCGGTCCGGCGGCACCGTGACACAGGCCATGCCCCGGCTGGTCAGGCGCGCGCAGGCGTCGGCGGCCGCCGTTTGCGTCAACCCGAGCAGACGCGCCCGGAAGGCGACCTGATTGCCGAATGGCGAGGTTGCCGGCAGTTCGATCTTGGCGGTCCGCAGCAGGTCGGGCGCGGCGGAACGCGCATGCTCCGCCGCGCTTTCCGCGGTGGTGAGGCTGGCGAAGGCGCCGACCTGGATGGCCCAGCGGCCGGGCGGGGGGTCAACGGGAGGGGCGGGGTCGTAGGAGACGCGTTGTGCCATCCTCTCCTGCAACGGGCGCGCTCCCGCGGCATAGCGCGCCGGCGGCGGCGGCAGGGGCTCCGCGGTCACGGGGGCCCGAGCGGGAAGCGGCTTGCACTGGCGCTGTGGATCGAAGGCCGAGTCGGGATCGCAATCGATGGGCCGGAGCGGGAGCGCGGCCGGCGCGATAGCTGCCGCGCGCATCGGCTGGCAAGGCCGCGACGGATCATAAGCCGCATCCGGATCGCAGCCGGCGCTGCTGTAGGCCGGGGCGGGCGACGCATAGGCGACCGTTTCGGTCACCGCCGGGCGCGCCGGCTGGCAGGGGCGAGAAGGATCGTAAGCCGCATCCGGATCGCAGCCGCCGCCGCTATAGCTGGGCGCGGGTGCCGAGTAGGCGACTGTCTGCACCGTCGCCGGGCGAATCGGCTGGCAGGGCCGCGACGGATCGTAGGCCGCATCCGTATCGCAGCCCGCCCGGGTCGCCCGCGACGCGAATTGCGTCCCGCCATAGACCGCCAGCGGCCCCGACATCGGCGTGCCCGGCCCGAGCTGAGGCGCGATCGCGGCGACGTAGTTCACCGTCTCCTCCGGCAGCGGCGTGCCGTTGTTCAGATAGCGGTCCAGCCGGTTCGGCCCGGCGTTGTAGGCGGCGAGGAACCCCGGCGCGCCGAACCGGTCGTACATCTCCCGCAGATAGGCGGTGCCGGCGAGGATGTTGTTGTGCGGATCGAACGGGTCGTCGCCCAGGCTGTAGCGGTATCGCAGCCCGTCATAGGTGTCCGGCATCACCTGCATCAGCCCCATCGCGCCGGCCCAGGAGATCACGTCCTCCTGCCCGCCGGATTCCTGGCGCATGACGCGGCGGATCCAGAGTTCGGGCACGCCGAAGCGGCCGGAGGCTTCGTGGATGTAGGGGCCCCAGGGATCGCTCGGCGGGCCGGGCGGCGGGTAATAGCGGCTCGGGTTGTAGGTGTGGCGGGCGGTGTGCTGCGCCGGACGGCTGCCGCAGGCGGCGAGGGCGGTCAGCAGCGCGAGGCACGCGGCGCGGCGGGCAAGCGGCGAGGTGACGAAGCCGACGCAACGACTCATGGACAGGGACCCGATACGTGTCCGGCGCTGTTACCACAGAGTCTGAGCGAAGCGGTGGAAATCTTTGGAGTTGCCGGGTTTGTTCCGCCGACTGTGACGCAAAGGGGGCGCCGTCCGAAGCGGAGGCGCGACCTTGTCGCGATTTGACAATGGCATCATGATCGTATCGTCAGGCCGACTGATCCCGATCAAAGGACATCCGACAGTGGAGATACCCCTCGCCGATGCGATCCGGCAACTTCGCGACCAACTGCGCGGCGCGATCCTGGAAGGCAAGGACAACGACATCGTCTTTACGCCGAACGGCATCGACCTCGAACTGTCGGTCAGCTTCAAGGCCGAAGCGACAGCCAAAGGCGGCGTGAAGCTGCTGGCATTCCTCGACCTGTCGGCGGACGCGAAAGCCAGCCGCGACAGCCTGCACAAGATCAAGCTGTCGC
This sequence comes from uncultured Rhodopila sp., assembly GCA_903851415.1. GTDB lineage: Bacteria > Pseudomonadota > Alphaproteobacteria > Acetobacterales > Acetobacteraceae > Rhodopila. The sequence continues at coordinate 16,326 of CAINOE010000155.1, forward strand.
TGTCGGTGACGGACAAAGACGGCAAGCCGCTGAAGATCCGCTCGGACAGCATCCCGCGCGGACTGCCCGGGTAACGGCGGCCATGCGGTGACGCCCGAAACATTCCTGTCCGATGTCGCGGCGGTCTATTTCCGTGGTCCGGACGGCGAGGCGTTCGGCTCCGGGCGGCTGATCGCGCCGGGGCTGGTGCTGACCGCGGGCCATGTCGTGGACGACGCGCCGGACGGCGAATCGCGGCGCACCGGCTGGAAGGTCTGGCTGCTTCACGACCGCGCCGCCGGCGGCGCGCCCGGGGCCCGGGTGCATGACGCCGAACGGATCTGGCGCGGCGGCGAGGGGCTGGACCTCGCCGTGCTGCGCCTGTGCGGCGATCCGCCCCGCGCGCCGCGGGTGCGGCCGGTGTTCGCCTCCTGGGACGACACCGGATCAATTGACATGTTGGAGGCCGCGGGCTTCCCGCAGGCGTGGCGTACCGAAGCGGATTTGATCCGCGAGTATATCCCCGGCGGCGCGTTGCGGAACGCCTCGCAGCACGGGCCGTATGGCTGGACGGTGCCGCCGGGCGACAAGCCGGACAGCCGGGACGGCTGGAAAGGCATGTCCGGCAGCGCCGCCTGCAAGGTCGCGCCGGACGGCAGCCTGCATGTGTTCGGCGTGGTCCAGTCGGTGCCGGCGCAGTTCTCCGGCGGCCTGCTGGAGGTCGCCCGCCTGTCCGAGGCGTTTGCCGTGGACGCCTTCCGGCAGGCGCTGCGGGACAGCCTCGGCCACGAGCCCGCCCTCGTGCGCTGGCTTCGGCCGGACGGCCGGACCGCGCCCGGACCGAACGCGGCGGGGTTCCGCAGTACCATCCCGGCGCTGGGCAACCGCCCCTTCGTCAACCGTGATCCCGACCCGTTGGCGGAGATTGGCCTGCACCTGCGTGATCCGTCGCGCGACGCTGCCGTCGTGCTGCACGGCCCGCCCGGCGTCGGCAAGAGCGAGCTGGCGCTGGAATATGGCCGCCGCCGGCAGGGCGCCTATCCGGGCGGCACCTTCCGGCTCGACGCCACCGGCGAGACGCTGGTCATCGAACTGGCGAGGCTCGGCCAGTTCGAGTTTCCCGAGGGGTTCCCGGCAGGCTGGCCGATCGCGGACCAGGCGCAATGGACGCTGCGGCGGGTTTGGACCAGGCCGACGCTGCTGATCTACGACAACGTCCAGTCGGAGGCGGCGCTGGAGCCCTGCCTGCCGCCCGCCGGCACCCCGTGTCATGTCGTGGCCACCAGCTTGCTCGATCGCTGGGACGCACGCCTGCCGGCGATCGAGGTGCCGCGGCTGACCGCCGGGGAGTCGCTGGATCTCATCGCCGGCATCGCCGGCCAGGCGCTCGCCAGACGCTATGGCGGGCAACTCGCCGGCAGCGCGGACGGTTTGCCGGTGCAGCTTGTCCCCGCCTCCGCGACCCTGGCGCATGAGGCGCGGCGCGGCCGGGTCCGGATGGCGTCCCGGGCGGCGCTGGACCCGAAAGCCGCCAGCAGCTTCGAAGCGGCGTATCGGCTGCTGGAGCCTCCGGCGCAGGTGCTGCTGCATGCCGCGGCGCGGCTGAACCCGCAGCGGATTCCGCGCGAGGAACTGCAACGCCAGATGAAGGAGGCGTTGCAGTGGGACGCCGATGAATTCGACTCCCGGCTCGATGCCTGTCTCGATCTCCAGGTGCTGAAGGGGTCGATGACCTGGTGATGCACCAGCTTTTTTCCGCCTTTGTGCGTGCCCGGCCGGCTGCGGCGGAGATCGCGCCGGTGCTTGCCGGTGTGGCGCGGACGCAGGCGGGCCGGATGGTCGGGATCGCCCGGGAACTGGCGGAGCATCCGAATCGCGCCGATGTGGCGGCGGTGCTGGCGGTGTTCGTGCCCGACGCCGATCGCTGGGGCCAGGGCGATGGTGGCGTGTCCGTTGCGGATGGCGAGACGATCGGCCGTGCCCTCTTGGAGACCGGCGCCTTCGCCGCGGCGCGTCCGTGGCTTGAGCGCGCCGCGGCGGCGAAGCAGCAGGGCGACGAGCACGGCCACGTCGATTCCGACAGCCTCGGCAGCAGCCTGCGTGATGTAGGATTCTGCCTGTTGAGCACGGGTGCGTTCGATGCGGCGCATCCGTGGTTTGAGCGCGCCGTGGCGGCGGCAGAGCAGGGCGACGTGCACGGCCGGGTCGATCACAACAGCGTCGGCCGCAGCCTGCATTTTGTGGGATGCTGCCTATCAAGCACGGGGGCGTTCGATGCGGCCCGTCTGTGTTTTGAGCGTGCCGTGGCGGCGGCAGAGCAGGGCGACGTGCACGGCCGGGTCGATCATCAAAGTCTCGGCAGCAGCCTGCATTGTGTGGGGTACTGCCTGTCGTGCGCGGGTGGGTTCGATGCGGCGCATCCGTGGTTTGAGCGCGCGGTGGCGGCGAAGCAGCAGGGCGACGTGCACGGCCGGGTCGATTACGAAAGCCTCGGCAGCAGCCTGCATTGTGTGGGCGACTGCCTGTCGCGCAGGGGAGCGTTCGAAGCGGCGCGTCTGTGGTTTGAGCGCGCGGTGGCTGCGGCGGAGCAAGGCGACGTGCACGGCCGGGTCGATCACGACAGCGTCGGCCGCAGCCTGCATTGCGTGGGATACTGCCTGTCGAGCACGGGTGGCTTCGATGCGGCGCATCCGTGGTTTGAGCGCGCGGTGGCGGCGAAGCAGCAGGGCGACGTGCACGGCCGGGTCGATCATGACAGCGTCGGCCGCACCCTGGATTGGGTGGGATACTGCCTGTCGAGCACGGGTGGCTTCGATGCGGCGCATCCGTGGTTTGAGCGCGCGGTGGCGGCGAAGCAGCAGGGCGATGTGTTCGGGCGCGTCGATCAGGACAGCGTCGGCCGCACCCTGGATTGGGTGGGATACTGCCTGTCGAGCACGGGTGCGTTCGAAGCGGCGCGTGCGTGGTTTGAGCGCGCGGTGGCGGCGAAGCAGCAGGGCGATGTGTTCGGGCGCGTCGATCAGGACAGTCTGGAAATTAGCCGCCGGGTGCTTGAGGCGTGCCTGGCGGAACTCGAGCGGGACCGGTGATCAGGCCGCTTCGGCCGGCGGTTCGGCCTCCGTTGCCGGGGCGCAGCGGCGCTGTCCAATCGATGCATCGGCGTCGAGGGATCGACACCCGGACGCTGCCCCGGTAAGCGGTCCGCAAGATTCGTCCAGGGGAACCAACCACCATGACTTTCGGCTTCAACGGCGGCCTGCTCGCGGCGCCGCGGATCAGGCGTGCGCCCACGCCGCTCACCCGTCAGCAGATCGCCGGCTTCTGGGCGGCCTGGTTCGGCTGGATGCTGGATGGCATGGACTCCGTCATCTACGCCCTGGTCATGGTGCCGGCGCTGACCGAGCTGCTGCCGCAATCCGGCATCGACCCCACCCCGGCGAACATCGCCTACGCCGGGTCGCTGATGTTCGCGCTGTTCCTGGTTGGCTGGGGCCTGTCGTTCATCTGGGGGCCGATCGGCGACCGGTTCGGGCGGACGCGGGCGCTGGCGGCGACGGTGCTGGTCTATGGGGTGTTCACCGGAGCCGCCGCCTTCGCGCCGAATGTCTGGCTGCTGGCGCTGTTCCGCTTCCTCGCGGGCATCGGCGTCGGCGGCGAGTGGGCCATGGCAGGCACCTACGTCGCCGAGGCCTGGCCGGAGGACCGCCGCAAGATGGGCGCCGGCTACCTGCAGACCGGGTATTATTTCGGCTTCTTCGTCGCCGCCGCGCTGAACTACAGCATTGGCGCCTCGTTCGGCTGGCGCGCGATGTTCCTGTGCGGCCTGGCGCCGGTCGTGGTCGCTATCGCCACGCTCCTGAAAGTGAAGGAGCCGGAGCGGTGGCAGAAGCGGCACGCGCGGGCGGCCAGTCCGTTGGCGGTGATTGTCTCGCCGCGCTACCGGGGGCGGACGATTGTCATGTCGGCGCTGCTGACCATCGCCATCGTCGGGCTGTGGGCCGGCGCGGTGTATGAGCCGACGGCGATCGTCTTCCTTGCGCAGCAGGCGGGCATGACCCGGGCGGAGGCGGCGAAGATGGCGTCGTACGGCACGGCGCTGCTGTCAGTTGGCACCATCCTCGGCTGCCTCGCCGCCCCCTGGCTGGCCGAGCGCATCGGTCGGCGGACGGCGCTGGCGGGGTATTTCCTCGGCATGATGGCAACGATCGTCCTGGCCTTCGGCTGGGCGTTCTATTTGCCCCCGAATGAGGCGTTGCCGCGGTTCATGACCGTGCTGTTCTTCCTCGGCCTGTTCGGCGGCAATTTCGCGATCTTCAGCCTGTGGCTGCCGGAGCTGTTCGGCACCGAGGCGCGGGCGACGGCGTTTGCGTTCTGCACCTCGGTCGGCCGGTTCGTCGGGGCGGGGGTCAATTTCGCCCTGGCTGCGTCGGTGGCCTCTATGGGCACGCTGGGCACCCCGATTGCCTGGACCGCGGTGGCGTTCGGGGTGGGGCTTGCCGTGATTCCGTTCGCGCGGGAGACGCGGGGGTTTACGCTGCCGGATTGATGGCGCGGCGGTCGTTGAAGTGGCGCAAGGTGTTGGCTATTACCAATCAGCATGACTTTGACCCGGGGGCACGGGCGCCACCACCGTCAGGTCGGCTTGACGGGGCGGCACGGCCGGAGAGGGAACATCAGGCCCGGGCGTTGCTCGGTGTTCGCGTCTCGGTTCTGACTCGGGCCTACCTGAGGCAAAGTTTCGTCACCGCGAGCTGCGGCAGGCGGAGCCGCTGTGACCCATCCGCAACACCGCCGGATGCGGTATTGATCTTTAAATGGAACAAGCCACACTGGGGCGCGCGCCCGGGACTCCGCCGCGATGTCGATCAGCGTCTTTTCTCTCAACCGTCGCCGACGAGTTCCGCGACTACCGCGACCAACTGCGCGGCGACCTGACGCGGCACAACGTCGCGGTGAAGGTGCAGGAGGACTTCAGGGGCCTCGGCGGCGAGACGCTGGACAAGCTGGACGTCTATATCGCCCATTGCGACGCCGTCGTGCACCTGGTCGGGGACATGTTCGGCTTCGCCCCGACGGAGCAGGAGGTCCAGGCGCTGCTGCGCAAATACCCCGCTCTGCCGGCGAATTTGCCGCCGCTGGATGCGGCGCTGAAGGGGGGCGAGGCGGTCTCCTACACGCAATGGGAGGCATGGCTGGCGCTGCATCACGGCAAGCTGCTGCTGATCGCGCAGGCGGCGCCGGACGCCCCGCGCGGCCCGGCCTTCGGCCCGGCGGATGCCTCGCGGGCGGCGCAGGCCGCGAATCTTGCACGATTGCGGGCAGCGGGCCGCTACCCGGATTCCACCTTTGCCCATGCCGATGAACTGGCGAAGCAGATCGCCTATACAGGCATCCTGGACCTGCTGGTATAGGCCTACGCCAGCGCGGGGGGCCGCGAGCGGGATGTCGCGGAGGGATTCATTCGCGAGATGGCGTCTCGCGTCTCAGCCGATCGCAGCCTGGATTTGGAGGGGATGCGGCGGGCGGTCGCCAACGCCATCGACATCTATGTGACGGAAATCGCGGGCGCGCCGGAGCGCACCAACCTGGGCGAGGCGGTCGATCGCGCGATCATCAAGGCGAAGCAGCAGGCTGCCGCCGGCCAGGGCCGGACCGCCCGCGCCACCTTGCGCCGGACCGCAGACGGCCTGCGCCTGGAGGAAGCGGAACGCCGCGCCGCCTATGCCGAACAGTTGGGGACGGTGCTGCGGCTGGAGCGCGACCTCGCTTTGGCCGGCTATGACGCGGACGGCGCCGCGGACGCGATCCTGGCCCTGGCGGAGTCGCTGCATCCGGACGACCGCGCGGCGCGGCGGACCCTGCTGATTGCCGAAAGCGGCAGCCTGCATGAGTTCGGCGAGCAGCGCGGCAGCAACGTCCACCTGGAAGCCGCCATCGCTGTCCGCCGCGCCACCCTCGCCCTCGCCGCCACGCCGGACGAAACTGGCCACGACCCACGCGATCTGGGCCGTTCTCTGGCGACGCGCGGCGAACGTGACGCTGACACGGCCCAGCTGGAGCAAGCGGTTGCCGCCTACCGTGACGCGCCCGGCGCCTACACCCGGGAGCGCGCGCCGCTGAACTGGGCGACGATACAGAACAACCTCGGCGCCTCGTTTCAGGCGCTCGGGGAACGCGAGAGCGGCACTGGGCGCCTTGAGGAGGCCGTCACCGCCTGTCGTGACGCCCTGCGGGAAAGGACCCGCGCACGCGTGCCGCTGGACTGGGCGATGACGCAGAACAACCTCGGCGCCGCGCTCGCAGCGCTCGGGGAACGCGAGAGCGGCACGGCGCGGCTCGAGGAGGCCGTTACCGCCTTTCGCGACGCGCTGCTGGAATACACCCGGGAGCGCGTGCCGCTAGACTGGGCGACAACTCAGAACAACCTCGGCGCCGCGCTCCAGAGGCTCGGGGAACATCAGAGCGGCACGACGCGCCTCGAGGAGGCCGTCACCGCCTATCGCGCCGCGCTGGTGAAACGAGCCCGCGCACGAGTGCCGCTGCAATGGGCGGGGACCCAGAACAACCTTGGCCTCGCGCTCGCATCGCTCGGGGAACGCGAGAGCAGTACGGCGCGCCTCGAGGAGGCCGTCACCGCCTTTCGCAACGCGCTGCCGGAATGGAGCCGCGCACGCGTGCCGCTGGATTGGGCGGGGACGCAGCACAACCTCGGCAACGCGCTCGCAACGCTCGGGGAACGCGAAAGCGGCACAGCGCGCCTCGAGGAGGCCGTCACTGCCTATCGTGACGCGCTGCTGGAATGGACACGCGCGCGTGCCGCTGAACTGGGCCTTCTCGCACCATTGCGTGGCCAACGCCCTTTCCATCCTGGCGCAGTGCCGCGAGGACCCTACGCTGATGGCCGAGGCGGTCGCCGCCATGCGCAACGCCGCCGAGGTTTACCGCGCTGGCAACAACACCTATTGGCTGCCGATTGCCGAACGGCGCATCGCCGCGATCGAAGCCGAACGGGCGGGGATGCCGTGAACCCGCCGCCGAGGCGTGGACCGCGCGACGCGGCGGACACCATCGCCCGGCCGGGAGCCGATGCGTTCGCGGCGCCGATCGTGTCTGCGATCCCGGCGCCGGTGCGTCACGTGGCGGTGCTGAGGGTCAACGATGTGGACAAGCCGCGCAACTGGCGAAGCCGGTGACGGTGAAGCAGCGAACGGATGGGTGGTGCCGGTGATTTGAGAATTCCAGGACCGTCCCTCTGCCGCCGCGGCTCCTATCGGCGCACCGAAAAAATTGTCCGTTTTCCCAGAATTTAACCACTTCTTAACTGAATCGCGTCACCATCATCCCGCTGCTCCGACCGAGGTGCGAAGATGAATGGGTATATTCAGGTTCTTGACGCGGATGCCGGGCTACCGCATATCTTGACCAACTTTGGTCAAGGTGCGGCTATGGACACGATCAACCTCTACGAAGCAAAGACCAACCTGTCGCAACTGGTCGAACGCGCCGCCGCGGGCGAGGAGATCATCATCGCCAAGGCAGGCCGCCCGCTCGCCCGGCTTGTCGCCCTGGCGCAACGCACCACCGAACGCCCGTTGGGCCTGTTCGCCGGCCAGGCCGAGCTCGGCGCGGATTTCGACGCTCCGCTGCCCGACGACATGCGCCTCGCCTTCGAAGGCCGTGCACCCTGAGGCTGCTGCTGGATACGCACATCCTGGTCTGGGCGATCTCCGACCCGTCCAAACTGGATCAGCGCACGGCGGCGGCGGTGGCATCGCCGGCCAATCAGGTGCTCGTCAGCGTCGCCAGCGCGTGGGAGATCGCGATCAAGCACGCGCTCGGGCGGCTGACGTTTCCGCTGGACCGGTTCGAGGAGGTGCTTCAGCGGATGGGCTTCGACCTCCTGCCCATCGGTCTTGCGCACGCCATCGCCGCCGGACGGCTGCCCCGCCACCACGACGACCCGTTCGACCGCCTGCTGATCGCCCAGGCGCAGACCAAGGGAATGACCCTGGTTTCCACGGACCGGGCGATCGCGCGCTATGATGTGCCGCTGCTGAGCGTGGAAAAATAGACCGCATGTGCTGCGATATGGCCAAGACATCGAGCCCGCGCGCCGCCGACAGGTCGTCCAACCGCTTCATCCGGAAGGTGGAGACCGGCGAGGACTTCGTCATCACCCGCAACCGCAAGCCGGTGGCTCGCCCGTCGCCGGTGACCAAGGGGCGCATGCCGACCACGGTGTTTTGAGCGGCTTGTGGCTTGGTCCGAAACGCCCACCCGAGCGGCGGATTGAATTCGTCGCCGGGAGCGCGCGTCGCGCGGGCTGATTGGCTCGTTGGCGGCGGCGCATTTTATCAAATGATACATTGACAAGAAGTTATTAAATATAGTAAACTATCTCGTCATCGAGATCATTTCGATACCCAAGGAACCCGCCCATGAAATCAAAGGTATTTGGCATCGTAGCCGTGCTGCTGGCGCTCTCGGCGCCCGCCGACGCGGCGATCCTCATGTACACGACCACCTCATCGAGCGGCGTCGTTCCGGGAACATCGATCGGCTACATCCTGACCGACGCCGGCGGCACCCCCCGCAACACCTTTCCCAACGCAACGTCGGACAACGGCGTCTGGACATGGACCGGGGGGTTTCCGGAATTTCTGACAGCCGGGCCGCAAACGCTGACCGTCACCTTCAGTGACCCGGTGGAGGCGTCCGCCATCCTGTTCGGGCTGGACAGCACGTCGGCATCGACATCCTCGTTCACCGTCAGTGGCGGGACCGCTCATACCGCCGATTTCAGCCTGACCGACAGCCTCAACGTCTACAACGGCGACACCGGGATAGCGACCTATAATGCCGCTGCCGGGACGATCACGGCACCCGGCCAGAACCAATCGATCATCATCGGCAGCAGCTCAGGCGACACACTGACGCAACTGGTTTTGCATGCCGGAGCCAGCGACAGCGGCACTGACGGCTACGCCGCGTTTTTCGGTCTCACCGAGCCGGTTCCCGAACCCTCGTCCATCGTGCTTCTGACAACGGCGGTGTTCGGCCTGGTTCGCCTGCGCCGCCGCGCCTGACGCCGGGCTTCATCCTATCGGCCCGCATCCGCGGCGCAGGAACACGGCCGGTTCATGCGCCGCGGCGTTTGCCGATGGTCAGCCGGGCGAGCCATGGCCGATGTGGCGGGCCGCTTGCGTCAACCTCACCCGGGCGCGACCCGCTTTGCCCGAACCATCGCAAGCCGCCGGCAAACTGACGCAGACCCGGGGTGGCACCCTTCGCCGCAAAGTGATAGGCCACCCTCGGAACGCAACGACGGGAGACCCTTACATGGCCGCTATCGCCGACATCACTGCCCGCCAAATCCTCGACAGCCGGGGTAATCCGACCATTGAGGTCGATGTTCTGCTGGAATCCGGCACCACCGGCCGCGCCGCGGTGCCGTCCGGCGCCTCCACCGGCGCGCATGAGGCCGTCGAACTGCGCGACGGCGACGACTCCCGCTTCGGCGGCAAGGGCGTCCTCCAGGCCGTCGCCAATGTCGAGGGCGAGATCCTTGAAGCCATCGGCGGCATCGAGGCGACCGAGCAGGTGGCCATCGACGAACTGCTGATCGACCTTGATGGAACGCCGAACAAGGGACGCCTCGGCGCCAACGCCATCCTTGGCGTGTCGCTGGCGGTGGCCAAGGCCGCGGCGAACGAACTCGGCCTGCCGCTGTATCGCTATGTCGGCGGCGTCTATGCCCGCACCCTGCCGGTGCCGATGATGAACATCCTGAACGGCGGTAAGCACGCCGACAACCCGATCGACATCCAGGAGTTCATGATCCAGCCGATAGCCGCGCCGACGGTGGCGGAGGCGGTGCGCTGGGGGGCGGAGATTTTCGCGACCCTGAAGAAGGGCCTGCACGCCGCCGGCCACAACACCAATGTCGGCGATGAGGGCGGCTTCGCGCCGAACCTGAAATCCGCCGACGAGGCATTGGCCTTCATCATCAAAGCGATCGAGAAAGCCGGCTACCGGCCGGGCGAGGACGTTGCCATCGCGCTCGATCCGGCGTCCAGCGAGTTCTTCAAGGACGGCAAGTATCATCTCGAAGGCGAGGGCAAGGTCCTCGACTCCGAAGGCATCGTTCGTTACTACGCCGATCTGGCGAGCCGGTATCCGATTATATCGATTGAGGATGGGTGCGCCGAGGATGACTGGGAAGGCTGGGGCCTGATCACCGAGACGCTGGGCGACAAGATCCAGATTGTCGGGGACGACCTGTTCGTGACCAATCCGGAACGCCTGCGCCGCGGCATCGAAGAAGGTTCCGCCAACGCCATCCTCATCAAAGTCAATCAGATCGGCACTCTGTCGGAGACTTTGGAAGCGGTGCAGTTGGCGCAGAACGCCGGCTGGAACGCGGTCATCAGCCACCGCTCGGGCGAGACTGAGGATGCAACGATCGCGGACCTGGCGGTGGCAACGAATGCCGGGCAGATCAAGACCGGCAGTTTGGCGCGCAGCGACCGGACGTCGAAGTACAATCAGTTGATCCGGATCGAGCAGCAGCTCGGCACGGCGGCCCGGTTTGCGGGCGAGACGATCCTGCGGGGTTAGACGCCGTACCTGTCGTGGCCGGGCGCGCGTGCCCGGCCACCCCCCGTTCCGTGATCGATCCGGCGCGGCGCTGCATAAGCCCAAGCGCATACCCGCAAAATCCGAGCGATGCCCCGGGCCTTCGGCGAAAGCGACACCGCAAGGGCAGCGGACAGCCCGCCCGAGGGGTTTTCCCGGCAGGCTATGATCCCCGGGGCTACCATGCCGGTATCTGATTATCCAGGGCGCTTTGCCGCCCTGTAGCCGGCCAACCGCCGTCCTGCACCCCACGTAAAGGTGACCAGCATTTATCGGCGGTAAATTGATTATACTGCTGGAAAATTCCGCACTGCGTGCCCATTTGCAATTCGGTCCATCCAAGATGGATTCCTTGATTGACGGCGTCGCGACACGCGCGGTCAAGGGTTCGGCGGCGCGCCGGATGCGCGATACCGGTTCCCGCAGCCCGCAGGGTGGTCGGGCATGACCGGTAGGCACAAATAGTATCGTTGAGCTGACATCCGCCCGCCCCGGATCGCCCGTGGGCGTCGGCAGAGTATCGATTTCCAAACATCTTTAAACCGGAGACGTGACGCTATGGACAAAGATCGTATTATTGGTTCAGCTAAGCAAGTGGAAGGCACTCTCAGAGAAACCGCTGGAAAAGTCCTCGGCGATGCCAGGCTGGCCGCGGAAGGCAGGGAGGAAAAAGCCGAAGGCAAGATCCAGAATGCCGTCGGCGGCGCCAAGGACATCGTGAAGGACGCGCTGAACAATTAGTCCCGGAACGCCACTCCGGCCGGAGCCGGACATTGGCTCCGTGCCGGAAGGCTCGGTTACGCCAAAACAACGCCAGTTACCGCCAAGCCACGAAAGGCCACACCATGGACGGCCCTATCGGCATCCAGGATCTCGCGACCAACGAGAATTTCCACGAAGCCCCACTCGCGGACATCGCGCCCGGTGTGGTATCGACCTGGCGATCGGTTCTGCGGAACTGGCTCGTGCAGGATTCGCCCTACATCGCAATGCTGTTGCTGGCGCTGTTCGGCGTGACGTTCCACATGCCGGCGACCTATTGGGTCGTCCTGACACCGTTGTTCGGTGTTATTTGTGTCGCGTCGGGGTGGCACCACTTCGAGAGGCAGGAAGACCGCCTGCAGTTGGCCTACACTCAGGCATTGAGCTGGTTGGCTCTGATATTCACCATCTATGTGCTGTATAACAACGTTGTGCAGGGCGTGCTGAACTCCAGCGCGACATCGCTGGCAATGATGGCGTTGCTGGCACTCGGAACCTTTGTCGCCGGATTGCAGTCGCGGGTCTGGCGGATCTGTGCCGTCGGCGGCATTTTGCTTCTGGCGGTGCCGGCCATGGGATGGCTCGAGCAGTCCGCTCTGCTTATCGCGATTGTCATTCTGGCTATCGTCGCCGTGGGATTCCTGACCTGGTGGGTCGGGCAACGGCAATGGGGCAGTGCCCGGCGGACCTGACACGCAGTTGCGGGGTTATCATGGCCGGGGGTTCGCACCGGCCCGTGACCCCCGGGGTCTTTCAGTCACCTCGATCACCGCACCGGCGGCGAATGTCCCTGCCATTCGCCGTCCCGCAGAGGCAAACAGGACGTTGGCCATCTTGGCCATCGGCGCGGTTGATTCGTCCCGGATTCACCTGTAACCATTTTGGCAATGGAACTCGCTCCCGCCCCCGCGTCGCTGCCCCCCGGGCGGCGCATCTACGCCGTCGGCGACATCCATGGATGCGCCCGTCAGCTCGCCAGTCTTCATGCGCTGATCCGCGCCGACCTGGTCCGCCGGCCGATCGGCGGCGCTCTGCTGCTGCATATCGGCGACCTTGTGGATCGCGGCCCCGACACCGCGGGCGTGATCGCCCGGCTGGCCGGGGGATCGCCCGTCGCCGGCACCGAGATGATCAACATCCTCGGCAACCACGAAAGCACGATGCTGGAGGCGCTGTCCGGCGATAAGGCCGCGGCGACCGACTGGCTGTTCGGCGGCGGCAGGGCGGCGCTGGAAAGCTACGGCATCGATCCCGAATCGCCGCCCGAGCAGTGGGCCGAACGCATCCCGGTCAGCCACCGCGGCTTCCTGCGCGGCCTGCCGCTGATGTATCGGGAGGGCGGCTACGCCTTCGTCCATGCCGGCGTCCGCCCCGGCATCCCGCTGGCGGAACAGTGCTGCGACGACCTGCTGCGCTCGCGCCAGCCGTTCCTGTATTCCGAGGCGGATTTCGGCGCCGTCATCGTGCATGGCCATACGCCGGTGACGGCGCCCGTCGTCAGGCACAACCGCATCGCCATCGACACCGGCGCGGTGTTCGGCGGCAAGCTGACCTGCCTGGTGCTGGAGGCTGACAGGCTGGGCTTCCTTCAGGCGGACCCGGTGGACGCGCCGGTGGCGGTTGCGCATCGTTAATCCGCAATCGGGCAATCCGGCGTTGACGCGCCGGGCAGTTTCCCGCACGCCCGCTTCCTGCTAGCTAGCGCGGCCCGGAGACACACGCACACCCATGTTCGATTTTGCCTGGTCGGAAATCCTCCTTATCGGCGTCGTCGCGCTGATCGCCATCGGCCCCAAGGACATGCCGGCCGCAATCCGCACCGTCTCCCGCGCGGTGAAGAAGGCGCGGCGCATGGCGGCCGAGTTCCAGACCCATGTCGATGAGATGGTGCGCGAGGCCGATCTGGGGGATGTAAGGAAAACCTTCAACGAAATCAGGAACTTCGATATTCCGGGCGCGCTGGAAAAGCACGTCGATCCGGACCGCTCGTTGCGCAAGACTTTCAATGAGGACCCGTTCAGGCCGGCCTATCCGGTGCCGGGCGAGGTCTCGACTTTGGACGAGGTGGCGATCGCCGCCCCGCCTGTGCCCCAAGCCCTGCCGGCGCCCGTCGCGGCCGAACACCCGCCGAAGCCGGACGCTCCGGCGTTCATCCCGCCCGGCATGGTTCCGCCGCCGCCGCACGCCGAGGCAGCTCAAGTGGCCGCCGAGGCGCCGGCTTTCATTCCCCCCGGGGCCGTCCGCCCCTGACCCATCGGAACGCCTGACGTGGCAAGACCGGAAGACGACCATATAGACGACAAGCCGATGCCGCTGCTGGATCACCTGATCGAGCTGCGCCGGCGGCTGATCTGGTCCGCCGTGGCGTTCCTGATCTGCTTCATGATCGCCTACTACTTCTCCAGCGCGATCTACTATTTCCTGGCGGAGCCGCTGGCGGCGGTGCTGCGGGAGCAGGGCAACCCGGACCCGCATCTGATCTACACCCAGCTCTACGAGGCGTTCTTCACCAAGATCAAGGTGGCCTTCTTCGGGGGCGCCTTCGTGTCGTTTCCCTTGGTCGCGACGCAGATCTGGCTGTTCGTCGCGCCCGGGCTGTACCGCAGCGAGAAGCGCGCGCTGCTGCCGTTCCTGGCGGCGACGCCGATATTGTTCCTGCTGGGCGCGGCTTTGGCGTATTATTTCGTGTTTCCTTTCGCCTGGAAGTTCTTCGCCAGCTTTCAGACCGCGACGGGCGGCGGCGGCATGCCGATTGAGCTGCTGCCCCGGGTCAGCGAGTATCTGGACCTGGTGATGAAGCTGATCTTCGCGTTCGGCATCACCTTCCAGCTTCCGGTGGCTCTTACGTTGCTGGCGAAGGTCGGGATCGTCAGTTCGGCGCAACTGCGGAAGTTCCGGCGGTACGCCTATGTGGGGATGTTCATCATCGCGGCGATCCTGGCGCCCCCGGACGTGATCACGCAGACCGGCCTCGCGCTGCCGCTGATCGCTTTGTATGAGATATCCATCCTCAGCGCCCGCTGGGTGGAACCCAAGCCCGTAGAGATCTGACCATGCACGATATTCGCGCGGTTCGCGCAGATCCGGCGTCTTTCGACGCGGCGATGGGGCGGCGGAGGCTGCCGCCGGTTGCCGATGCCTTGCTGGCGTTGGACGCGGAGCGGCGGGCGGCTCAGACGGCGTTGCAGGAGAAGCAGGCGCGGCGGAATGCGCTGGCCAAGGAGATTGGGCAGGGCAAGCGCGCCGGGGCGGACACCGCGGCGCTGGAGGCCGAGGCAACGGCGCTGCGCGACGCGATGGACAGCCTGGAAACCCGGGTGCCGGAACTGGACGCGGCGATCCGCGGCGCGCTGGAGGTGCTGCCGAACATCCTGGACTCGTCTGTGCCGGACGGGCCGGATGAGACGGCGAATGTGGTGCTGAAGCAGTTCGGCACGCCGCGGACGTTCGACTTCGAGCCGAAGCAGCATTTCGAGCTGGGCGAGGCGATGGGCCAGATGGACTTCGCCACCGCCGCCAAGCTGGCCGGGGCGCGGTTCACCGTGCTGCGCGGCGGGTTGGCGCGGCTGGAGCGGGCGCTGGGGCAATTCATGCTGGATCTGCATATGCAGGCGCACGGCTACACCGAGGCCAGCATGCCGTTCCTGGTGAACGCGGCGGCGGTCTACGGCACCGGCAGCCTGCCGAAGTTCGAGGAGGATTTGTTCAAGACCACCGACGGCCGGTATCTGATCCCGACGGCGGAGGTGCCTCTGACCAACACCGTGGCCGGGGACATCGTGGCGGAGAAGGTCTTGCCGATACGGCTGACGGCGCTGACGGATTGCTATCGCAGCGAGGCCGGGTCCGCGGGGCGGGATACGCGGGGGATGCTGCGGCAGCATCAGTTCCGGAAGGTGGAGCTGGTGTCGATCACGCACCCGGACCAAAGCGCCGAGGAGCATGAGCGGATGACGCGCTGCGCGGAGACGGTGCTGGAGCGGCTGGAGCTGCCGTATCGCCGGGTGCTGCTGTGTGCCGGCGACACCGGGTTTGCCTCGACGCGGACGCATGACCTGGAGGTCTGGCTGCCGGGGCAGCAGATGTTCCGCGAGATTTCGTCCTGCTCGAACTGCAAGGATTTCCAGGCGCGGCGGATGAACGCGCGGTTCCGCGGCGGGGCGGACGGGAAGACCGTGGCGAATGTGCATACGCTGAACGGGTCGGGCGTTGCCGTCGGGCGGGCGCTGATCGCGGTGATGGAGAACTACCAGCAGGCGGACGGGTCGATCGCGGTGCCGGAGGTGCTGCTCGGGTATATGGGCGGGGTGGAGCGTATCGGCCCGGGGTAGAGACGGTCCGAGGGTGCCTCATCGTCATGGCCCGGCTTGTCCGGACCACCGCCGCGAGCACGTGCTGGAACGGGTGGCCCGAAAGCCGGGCCGTGACGATTGGGCAGCCCCGACCGCTTCCTACTCCTCCGGCTTGAACGCCATCGCCACGCCGTTCATGCAGTAGCGCAATCCCGTCGGCCGCGGTCCGTCGGGGAACACATGGCCGAGATGCCCGCCGCAATCGGCGCAATGCACCTCCGTCCGGGCCATGAACAGGCTGCGGTCCTCCGTCGTTCCGACAGCGCCCTCCAGCGGCTTGAAGAAGCTCGGCCAGCCGGTGCCGCTTTCGAACTTGGTGTCGGAACTGAACAGCTTCTTGCCGCAACCGGCGCAAACGAAAGTCCCCGGCCGCTTTTCCGCGTTCAACGGGCTGGTGCCGGCGCGTTCCGTGCCGTGCTGGCGCAGCACGTTGAACTGCGCGGGGTCGAGCCTGGACCGCCACTCCGCCTCGGTGTGCTCGACCGGAAAGTGCTCTTCCGCGGTTTCCCGGGTGCCGAACAGACGCTTCATGCCATGGTCCTCGCGATGATTGATGGTCTTCATATACGGCGCGGCGGCCACGCGCAAAATCGGTCGCAAGATATATCTTGACGTTCAGATATATCTAAACCATATCGCCGTTGCCGGCGCAGTTCCGCCCGGCTTTCAAACGGAAACCACAATCACGATGCATCATCACAGACATCACCGCCACGACGGCGGATCTCATGCGCATGGCGGCGAGCGCCGCTTCTCCCGCGGCGGCCTGCCGCTGGACGCGGCGGAGCGGCACGGACGCCATCGCCATGGCGGCGGGCGGCACCGCCTGTTCAATCACGGCGACCTGCGCCTTGTTCTGCTCAGCATGATCGCGGACAAGCCGGCGCAGGGCTGCGACCTGATCAAGACCCTCGAGGACCGCATCGGCGGCGGCTGCAGCCCCGGGCCGGAGGCGATCTACCCGACCCTGACGCTGCTGGAGGAACAGGGTTTTGTCGGCGTCACCGCCGAAGCGGGCAGGAAGCTGTATCAGGCGACTCCCGAAGCCGAGGCTTACCTGCGCGCCAACCAGGCGGCGCTGGACGCGATCCGGTCCCGCATCGACGCGGTGGCGCAGCGCCGCAGCGCTGTCCCGGCGCCGCAGATCGTGCGCGCGGTCGAGAACCTCAAAACCGCGCTGCGCCTGCGGCTGGCGGGCGAGCCGATGACGGACGACCGCGTGCAGGCGATTGCCGCGGCGATCGACGCGGCGGCGGTCGAGGCGGAGCGAGCCTAGCGCCACAACCCGGGGGGTTCGACGGGTCGCTGTCGTTCCCCTGACTATCGGGCCGACCGAGAAGTTGCAGACTACTCCACGGGCGCCGGTGCTGACATTATCGCCGCTGGAACCGTGCCGGGGCATGCCTTGCCGATGAAGCCGAACGCCTACGCACCATACGATCCGCTCGGGACGTTGAAGCCGTTCGCGGACTGCGTCTGGATCGTCGACGGGCCGGAAATCGGCATGAGCTTCCTCGGCCTGACAGTTCCCTTCCCGACGCGGATGACGGTCGTTCGCCTGCCGGGCGGCGCGCTTTGGGTCCATTCCCCCATAGCCTTGAGCGATCGGCTCGCCGCCTCGCTGGCTGATCTTGGCCCGATCCGGCACCTCGTCGCGCCCAACACGCTGCATTACTGGTACCTGCAAGACTGGCGGGACCGGTTCCCGGAGGCTCGCACTTATGGCGCTCCCGGTTTGGCAAGCCGGGCCAGGCGCCCGGTGGTGCTCGACGAGACCCTCGGCAACGCGGCGCCGGACGCCTGGGAAGGCGCATTCGACCAGTTCCTCGTGCCGGGGAGCCTGCTGACGGAGGTCGACTTCCTTCACCGCGCCACCCGCACCCTTATCATCACCGACCTTATCGAGAACTTCGAGCCGCAACGGGTGCGCAATCCGGTCCTGCGATGGCTGATACGGGTCACAGGGGCCGCCGAACCGGATGGCAAGGCTCCGATTGACATGCAGCTCAGTTTCTTCAGGCACCGGCGCGAGGTCCGCAAGGCGGTGGAGCGCATGCTCGCCCGGGCGCCCGAAAGGATCATCGTCTCGCACGGGCGGTGCTACGAGGCGAACGGCGCCGCCGAGTTACGGCGGGCGTTCCGCTGGATCGTCCCGGCCGAGCGGGCCTAGGCCCGCGGCGCCGCCGTCGGCTAGGCTGCTGCCAAATACAGGAGGAAAACGCCATGACCCCGTTCCAGTCCCTCGTCTGCACTGCCCTGCCGGATGATGCCGAACACGCCGCCCTGGCCGGGCGCGCGTGGCGGCCGGAGGCCAACGGCCCGTCCGTCGTGGCGATCCGGCAGGGCATGGCGTTCGACATCTCCGGCCAGTTCCCCACCATGCGCGACCTGTGCGAGGCAGACGATCCGGCTGTGGCGCTGCGGCACGCCTATGGCGAACCCGTCGGCGCGATCGACGCACTGCTGGCCAACACCCCGCCCGACACCCGCAACCCGGGGCGTCCCTGGCTGCTGGCGCCGATAGACCTCCACGCCATCAAGGCGGCCGGGGTGACGTTCGCGGTGTCCATGCTGGAGCGGGTGATCGAGGAGCGCGCCCGCGGCGACCTCACCGCCGCCGCGGCGATAAGGCAGGAGGTCACGAGCCTCGTCGGCGACGATCTGTCGAAATTGAAGCCGGGTTCGCCCGAAGCGATGCGGTTGAAGGACGTACTGATCGCGCAGGGCGCCTGGAGCCAGTACCTCGAGGTCGGCATCGGCCCCGACGCGGAAATCTTCACCAAGGCGCAGCCGATGGCCGCCGTCGGCACCGGCATGGAGGCCGGGCTGAATCCCGGGTCGTCCTGGAACAATCCGGAGCCGGAGGTGGTGCTGGCGGTGTCCTCCACGGGGCGGATCGTCGCCGCGACCCTGGGCAACGACGTCAACCTGCGCGATGTCGAGGGGCGGTCCGCTTTGCTGCTCGGCAAGGCGAAGGACAACAACGCCTCCTGCGCCGTCGGCCCGCTGCTGCGGTTTTTCGATGACGGGTTCGGGCTGGACGATGTCCGTTCCACCGTCGTTACTTTGCGGGTGGAGGGACCGGACGGGTTCGTGCTGGACGGTTCCTCCTCGATCGCGCGGATCAGCCGCGATCCGGCGGACCTGGTGGCGCAGATGGTGAATGCGCATCACCGCTATCCGGACGGGGCGGTGCTGTTCCTCGGCACGATGTTCGCGCCGGTGCAGGATCGCGAGGCGCCGGGGCAGGGGTTTACCCACCGGTTCGGCGACATCGTGACGATTGCCGCGCCCGGGCTGGGGCGGCTGGTGAACCGGATGCTGCCGACGGATCGCTGCGAGGGCTGGACCTTCGGCACCGGCGCGCTGATGCGCAACCTGGCGGCGCGCGGACTGCTGGGGCAGGGCGGCGAACGGTAGCGTCACCCGTCATGCCGACGGGGGTCGGCATCCACGGCTTTGCCTCAACCGCCACCGTAAGGCGTGAATGCCGACCTCCGTCGGCATGACGGGGGAAACGGGACTGCCCGGGGGCCGGCGCACCATAAGGGGACACCCCACCCCGGGGGCCGGCAAAGAATTTCATCCCAACCCCGCCGTTTCCGGCTAAACCACCCGGCCAACACACCCGACAGGCCCGGTCACCCAGCTTGACGTCCCCGCAACCCAGCCTCGGACTGACCCCGGACGACCGCGTCCCGGTGCTGCTGCCTTACCCGTTTCCGGGTCCCTTCGACTACCGCGTGCCGCCCGGCATGCACCCGAAGCCCGGCGACGTCGTCCTCGTCCCGCTCAACCGCCGCGAGGAGATCGGCGTTGTGTGGGACGCGCCCGCCGGCGACCCGGTGCCTGCCCACAAGCTGAAAGCCGTCGCCGGCATCCTCGACACCCCGCCGATGGGCGAATCGCTGCGCCGCTTCGTCGATTGGATCGCCGCCTATACGCTCACGCCCCCTGGCGAGGTCATGGCGATGGCGCTGCGCGTCGTCTCCCCCGGCATCGTCCGGCCGACACTGCGCTACCGCCGGGCTGAAACGCTGCCCGCCGTGCGCCTGACCCCGCCGCGCCAGCGCGTGCTGGATGCGCTGGCGCGGCAGGAACCCCGGACCGCGGCGAACCTGATCAAGGAAGCGCAGGTCAGCACGGCCGTTCTGCGCGGCATGACCGAGGCCGCGCTGCTGATCACCGAAGTGGCCGCCCCGGAGGCGCCGTTTCTGCCGCCCGATCCGGACTATCCCGGTTCGGCACTGTCGCCGCAGCAGCAGGAGGTGGCGGCGGCCCTGCGCGAGGCCGCCGCCGCCCGCGCGTTTTCCGTGACCCTGCTCGACGGCGTCACCGGTTCCGGCAAGACCGAGGTCTACCTCGAAGCCGTCGCCGCCTGCCTGCGCGCTGGGCGGCAGGCGCTGGTGCTGCTGCCGGAGATCGCGCTGTCCTCGCAATGGACCGAGCGCTTCCAGCGCCGCTTCGGCGTCGCCCCCGCCGTATGGCACTCCGACCTGCCCTCGCGCACCCGCAAGATCACCTGGCAGGCGGTGGCGGAGGGGCACGCTCCCGTCGTCGTCGGCGCCCGGTCCGCGTTGTTCCTGCCATTCCCCGACCTCGGCCTGATCGTGGTGGATGAGGAGCACGAAGCCGCGTTCAAGCAGCAGGACGGCGTGGTCTACAACGCCCGCGACATGGCGGTGGTGCGGGCGCGGCTGTCGGCCTGCCCGGCGGTGCTGGTCTCCGCTACGCCCAGCCTGGAGACGGTGGTGAATGTCGAGGCCGGCCGCTACGCGCATCTGCGCCTGACCGCCCGGCACGCCGGGGCGTCGATGCCGAAGATTACGCTGGTCGATCTGCGGGAGACTCCGCCCGACCGGGGACGCTTCCTGGCGCCGCCTTTGATCAAGGCGGCGAAGGACACGCTGGCGCGTGGCGAGCAGGCGATGCTGTTCCTCAACCGCCGCGGCTATGCGCCACTGACGCTTTGCCGGGCCTGCGGGCACCGGATGCAGTGCCCGAACTGCACCGCCTGGCTGGTGGAGCACCGCACCCGCGGCGAGCTTCTCTGCCACCATTGCGGCCACACCATCCCGATCCCGCCGGAATGCCCGCAGTGCAAGGTGAAGGACAGCCTGACCCCCGTCGGTCCCGGCATCGAGCGCATCACCGAGGAAGCCGCCACCGCGTTCCCCGAAGCCCGCCGCCTCATCATGGCGAGCGACACCATCGCCGGCCCGCATGCCGCCGCCGCCGCCGCGCATGCGATCGAGGCGCGCGAGGTGGACCTGATCATCGGCACCCAGTTGGTGGCGAAAGGCTGGCACTTCCCGCATCTGACCTTCGTCGGCGTGGTGGACGCCGATCTCGGGTTGGCCGGGGGGGAGCTGCGGGCGTCGGAGCGGACGGTACAGTTGCTGCATCAGGTTGCCGGCCGCGCCGGGCGGGCGGAGGCGCCGGGGCAGGTGATGCTGCAAACGTTCATCCCGGACCACCCGGTGATGCAGGCGCTGCTGCAGGGCGACCTCGACGCCTTCATGGCCAGCGAGGCGGAGAGCCGGCGGGATGGCGAGTGGCCTCCGTACGGGCGGCTGGCGGCAGTGATCGTCAGTGCGGACACGGCGCTGATGGCGGATACGGTGGCGCGGGATCTGGGCTGGGCGGCGCCTCGGGGGGAGGGCATCGTGGTGCTGGGTCCGGCGCCGGCGCCGATGGCGCTGCTGCGCGGGCGGCACCGGCGGCGGTTGTTGTTGAAAGTGCGGCGGGACGTGGCGGTGCAGCCGATATTGCGGGCGTGGCTGGGGTCGGTGAAGGTGCCAGGCGGGGGCAGGGTGGATGTGGATGTGGACCCGATTTCGTTTCTTTAGGCGTCGAGGCGCACGGTCATGAAAGTTACGCCGCACGATACATCGGCGGGGCGTATGGACGACAGCGGTCATCCCGCAGCGGAAGTGGCCGCCTATTTTGACCGGCGGAGCGCCACGTATGACGCTGGCGACTTTCACCCCCGCTTGACCGCGAGGCTCATCGAAGCAGCGGGGATTAAGGAAGGTCAAACCGTTCTCGATGTGGCAACCGGCACAGGGTTGGTTGCGATTGAAGCCGCGCGCCAAGCGGGTGCATCCGGCCGCGTCATCGGCTTGGATATTTCGCCCGGGATGCTGGCGCAGGCACGCCGCAAAATCGACGATCTCGCTTTGCCGAATATTGAACTTTGCGAGGGAGACACATGCACGGTTGATTTGCCGCCAGGGGGATTTGATCACATTCTTTGCTCCGCGGCACTGGTATTTATGGCCGACATACCAGCGGTTCTTCGAGGGTGGCACCGGTTTTTAAAACCGGGCGGGTATGTTGGTTTTGATGCTCCAGCCGAGAACTCGACGGCGGGCGGCAGCACGCTGGCGCCACTCGCCCTTAGCCACGGTATTTCATTGGGATACGCGCGCCTCCGAACCCGGGAAGCCTGCGGGGAAGCCCTCACCGATGCGGGGTTTGAAGTGGCGTACATACACACTGAAATCATTACTCAGCGAATCATGCCGTTGAGCGAGATCGATGCCGCTTGGGCTGGCATCATCAACCACCCACTTTCGCGTCCACTGCTGGATTTGCCGCCGGATACACTTGCCAAGTTAAGGGAGGATTTCCGGGCGAAAGTCGCCTCTCTTGCTACGCCGGAGGGGATAGTCGACCGGAATATCATGCATATTGCCTTCGGCCGGAAGCCGACCATGAACCGCTTAGGGTCGAAAGCGGCCGCGTTGCGTCTCAGGCCATCGAGCGGACGGGCGGCAGGACGTTCATGACCGCGCTTCTCATAGTATAAACTGCCGGTCGCGGCCGTGACGGTTCAGGCGACACGCGCCGGCCCGGCGGTTTCCGGCACCGTCCCCGCGATCCGGTTCGCCGCATCGACCCGCACCACAATCGGCTGGTAGCCGGCGGGAACCTCGTCCATGTCCGCGAACGTCGTGATGATCACCAGATCGCCTGCCTTGATCAGATGGGCAGCCGCGCCGTTCGCGCAGATGACGCCGCTGCCGGGCGGAGCCTCGATCGCGTAGGTCGTCAGGCGGGTGCCGCGGGTGACGTTCCAGACGTGGACTTCCTCGCTGTCGATGATATCGGCAGCCTCCATCAGCAGGCGATCGATCGAGAAGCTTCCCTCATAATCCAGATCGGCGTGGGTCACCGTCGCCCGGTGAGGGGCCGGTTCCGGCCGACCGCCTCAAACGGCTCGCACATCGGCGGAACCTGGCCGGCCGGGTCCATCGCGCATTCGCATGGATCGCATCGCCTGCCTACAGCACGGCATCGCTCAACCCGACCCGGCAAGACGTGGACAAGGTTGTCCACCCATTCCGCCTTGGCCGCGAGCTGGCTGTTCAAACTTTGAATCCAAACATTCAATCGCCCGCCTGTCACTGGTTCGTCGCAACGAGCGGTGTGATGCCGGAACCCTAAGAATTGATTAACATCATCCGGGATTTGCTCAACGAAACCGGATCGTGGCAGCGGCGACGACGCCATGCCCTGGGACCGAGGGTGCCAAAGCGTCACAACATCGCCGCTTGCATTCCGCGCCGTAACCACCAAACATCCATCCATGCTCGGCTCCGACTCCGGTTTCGCGGCTCGCGTCAAGGCTGTTCTCGGCCCGACGAACACCGGCAAGACGCATCTCGCCATCGAGCGTCTGCTCGCCCACTCCTCCGGCATCATCGGCTTCCCGCTGCGCCTGCTGGCGCGGGAAAACTACGACCGCATGGTGGCCCGCAAAGGCGCCCGCTACGTCGCGCTGATCACCGGCGAAGAGAAAATCATCCCGCCGGAAGCCCGCTGGTTTTCCTGTACCGTCGAAGCCATGCCGCTCGACCGCCGCGCCGAGTTCGTCGCGGTGGACGAGATCCAGCTCTGCGCCGACGCCGATCGCGGCCATGTCTTCACCGATCGGCTCTTGCACGCGCGCGGGATGGTGGAGACGATGTTCCTCGGCGCCGAGACCATCGCGCCGCTGATCCGCCGCCTCGTGCCGTCCGCCCAGATCGAGACCCGCCCGCGGCTGTCGCAACTGACCTACGCCGGCCCGGCGAAACTGGTCCGCCTGCCGCCGCGCACCGCCGTCGTCGCGTTCAGCGCCGGGGAAATCTACGCCCTGGCCGAACTGATTCGCCGCCGCAAGGGCGGTTGCGCCGTCGTCATGGGCCGCCTGTCGCCGCGCACCCGCAACGCCCAGGTGGCGCTGTACCAGGATCGCGAGGTCGATTTCCTGGTCGCCACCGACGCCATCGGCATGGGCCTGAACATGAACGTGGACCATGTCGCGTTCGCCGGCCTCGGCAAGTTCGACGGCCACCGTCCGCGCCGCCTGACCGCTGCGGAAGTCGGCCAGATTGCCGGCCGCGCCGGACGCGGGATGAAAGACGGCACCTTCGGCACCACCACCGAGTGCCCGCCGATACCGGACGATGTCGTCAACGCCGTTGAAGCGCACAGCTTCGAGTCGCTGGAGATGCTGTGCTGGCGCAACAGCGACCTCGATTTCTCGTCGCTGGATGGCCTGCTCGACAGCCTGAACGCGCCGCCGCCCCGGCCGGGCCTCGTCCGCGGCAATGAGGCATCCGACGAGGAGACGCTGACCGCACTGGCCCGCGATCCGGAGATCCGCAAGCTGGCGCAAGGGCGGCGCCGCACGCGGATGCTGTGGGACGCCTGCCAGATCCCCGATTTTCGTAAATTGGCCGACGACACGCATGCGCGGCTATGCGCCCGGGTGTTCTCCCACGTCGCCACCGACACGGCGCTGCCGACGGACTGGCTGGCGGCGCAGATCGCCGGGCTGGACCGGGCGGACGGCGACATCGACACCTTGATGCAGCGCCTGTCGGGCGTGCGCGTCTGGTCCTATATCGCCGCCCGCTCTGACTGGGTGAAGGACAGCCTGCACTGGCAGGCGAAGGCGCGGGAGGTCGAGGACAAGCTGTCCGATGCGCTGCACGAAAGCCTGACGACCCGCTTCGTCGATCGCCGCGCCGCGCATCTGATGCGGCGGCTGGAGGCGGGCGAGGGCGACGACCTGCTCTCCGCCGTCACCCTGCGCGGCGACGTCGTCGTCGAAGGCCACGAAGTCGGCCGCATCGAAGGCTTCGGCTTCGTCCCCGACCCGGCCGCGGTGGGCGACGAGAAGAAGCTGGTGCTGCGGGCGGCGCGGCGGGCCTTGCGCGCCGAGATGCCGCGCCGGGTCGCCGTGCTGGAAGCCGCGTCCGGCGATGCATTTGCCCTGACCGCTGATCACCGGGTGGAGTGGGAAGGTGTGGCGATCGCCCGCCTGACCAAGGGCAAGACTCCGCTGCGGCCGGGGGTGCTGGTGCTGGACAGCGAGTTCCTCGACGGCGCGTCGCGCGAGCGGGTGCGGGCGCGGCTGCAGGCCTGGCTCGATGGGGAGATCCGGGCGGACCTGGCGCCGTTGTTTGCCGCCGAGACGATGGTTCAGGCCAATCCGATGCTGCGCGGGCCGCTGCACCGGCTGATGGAGTCGCTGGGGCTGATCCCCGGCGCCGATGCCGAGACTCTGGCGCCGGCGATCCGGACGCAGTTGCGGGCGTTGGGCGTGCGCTCCGGCCGCTTCGCGCTGTTCATGCCGGCGCTGATGAAGCCGCGGGCCGCCGCGATGCGGGCGCGGTTGTGGGCGCTGCATCACGGCGTCGCCACGCCGGAGCTGCCGAACGCCGCGCTGGTCTCGGTCCCGGTGGAGCAGCCGGACTGGCCGGCGGGATTTGCCGCGGCTGCCGGCTGGGTGGAGGCGGGGCCGGTACTGGTGCGGCTGGATATCGCGGAGAAGGTGGCGGCGGATCTGGGCTACCGGTCGCGGCACGCACCGGTGGCGCTGCCGCCCGGGCTGGCCTCGCGGCTTGCCATCAAGGCGGATTTGCTCCCGGTGGTGCTGCGGCACCTCGGGTTCAGAGTGATGCCCGCCGCCGGGCCGGGACCGGAGCAGCAGGGGCCGCCGGCCCCGAACCTGCTGACTCCGTTGCGCCGCCGCCGCCCGGCTGCCGTCAAGCCGCTGCCGCCGAACCGTTCGGCCGGC
Organism: uncultured Rhodopila sp.; assembly: GCA_903851415.1. Lineage (GTDB taxonomy): Bacteria > Pseudomonadota > Alphaproteobacteria > Acetobacterales > Acetobacteraceae > Rhodopila. The sequence continues at coordinate 42,126 of CAINOE010000155.1, forward strand.
GGGCCATTCGCGGCGCTGGCAGTGTTGCGGCGTTAGCGGTGCGGCTGTGGATCGGGGAGGGGACCGATAGCTGACATAGAAGACCGGGACTGGCAGCGGCTCGACAAGTGGCTCTGGTGCGCGAGGGTCATGCGGGGCCGCGCGGACTGCGCGGACCTGGTTGCGCAGGGATCGATACGCATCAACCGCCAAACGACATGCAAGCCGCATGCCCGGCTGCGGGTCGGGGACGTTTTAACCCTCCCGGTGCACGGAACCGTCCGGGTTTTGCGGGTCGCCGCCCTGGCGCAGCGGCGCGGCCCCGCCAGCGAAGCGCGGCTTTTGTACATGGATGTCAGCGATGTGCCATCAACATCTTGCGCCGCCGCGGATTCGCCGGCATATCGCTCCGCCTGATCGCCCGGCACCGCGCCGCTTGTTTATCCCACGTCCAGAGGTTGCCCAATGGCCTATGTGGTCACAGAGAATTGTATCCGTTGCAAGTTCATGGATTGCGTCGAGGTTTGCCCGGTCGATTGCTTCTATGTCGGCGCCAACATGCTGGTGATCCATCCGGACGAATGCATCGATTGCGGCGTGTGCGAGCCGGAGTGTCCGGCCGAAGCGATCGTGCCCGACAGCGATGACAAGTCCGAGGCATGGCTGGAGAGAAACCGCACCTTCGCGCTGCAGTGGCCGAACATCACCCGCAAGGGAGAGCCTCCGGCGGACGCGGAGGATTGGAAGGGCAAGCCGGGCAAGGCCGAGCTGTTCTCCGAGGATCCCGGGGAACCGGGCTAGCGCCGGCTTTAGCCGCTGACGCGGCCTGATGTTTGTGTTATAATACGGTGTCGTTTGCATCCGGCAGGGCTGAGGCGCTGTGTCCCGGCTCCCGGATTGCCCAGAAGGATGGGGTTGGCGGCATGACGATCCCGGCGGAGGCGGCGGGATCGAATCGGGTTTGGCTGTTTGCGGCTGAGCGGGCCCGCTTGCAGCCTCCATCGTTCCGACACATTTGTAAGCTTGACCGGCAGGTAAGAAGATGGGTGAGCAGCAGGCGGTGGAAGACGTGTCGAACACAGTGGTTGAGCAGCCGGCAGTCAGCGCGCCGGTGACGCAAGAGCCTCGGGTGCAGCCGCGCCCGCCGCATAACGGGCCGAACCTGACGCCGCGGGCGATCGCCAAAGCCGAAATCTTTGCCGAGGGCGACCATGTCGTCTACCCGACGCACGGCGTTGGCCGGGTGGAGCGGATCGCGGTCGAGAAAATCGCCGGCCACGAACTCGAGCTGATCCATATCACGTTCGAGGAGAACCGCATGACCTTGCGCGTGCCTGTGGCCAAGGCCCGCACCGCCGGGCTGCGCAAGCTGGCGAGCCGCAAGCTGTTCGACGAGGCGCTGGCGGTGCTGAAGGGAAAGGCCCGGGTTAAGCGCACGATGTGGTCGCGCCGCGCGCAGGAGTATGAAGCCAAGATCAACTCCGGCGACCCGCTGGCGATCGCCGAGGTCGTGCGCGACCTGCATCGTAATTCCGGGCAGCCTGACCAGAGCTTTTCCGAGCGCCAGATCTACGAGTCGGCGATGGATCGTCTGGCCGCGGAGCTGGGGGCGCTGGACCAGACCGACAAGCTGACGGCGATCACCAAGCTGACGGATTACCTGAAGGCGGTTTGATCGCGCCGGACAGTTTGGCTGGGTTCCGCAAGGTTCGCTATGGCCCGGCTTGTTGTCCGGGCCATAGTTCGCTGCGGCGTGGCGTGAGCCGGCCCCTTTCCCCGTGGCCGGCGCGGGCAGCGATGCCGGCTCGGAAATGCCGCTTCGCGCCATGCGGCGTTGTTTTAGACGTCTCGACCCGGCTTGACCGGGGGCCCTGGCCGATCGCCTCCCGGCGCTGGCAACAACCGGCGACACCGGAGCGCCGAAGGCCGGGACCCCGGGGCCGATCATCGGACTTTAATATCGTTTCACGGTTCTGAGAGGCCGAACGCTGCGGTCTTGACTCGCTCCGCTATGTCCCGGAAAACATAACCGCGCTGGCGTCATCGGCCCTGACAGATCGAACGCGGTTGCCTGAAACCTCCATGCGGCGGGCGCCGTCGCACATTCCATGCGGGTCAAAGCTTTTCGGCATCCGGCCAGCGGCCGATTCCGATCGCCGATTTTACCTGAAACGATAGCAGGAGTAGAATAATGTCGAACAGACAATATCTGCTGATGGCGGGAGCAATATCTGTTTTTATAGGCTCGACGGTTGCGGCCTTCGCGTGGGAGGAGCCGGCCAATATAAACTTGGCGGTCGCGTCGAATTTTTACGGTGTTCCTCCATCGAACAGCGCAATAACCGATCTTATAACCGCGTTTGAAGCCCTCAACCCGGGTTACACCGTGACCGTGGTTGACAACGGCGCCACGGCTACTCTTGAAAGCAATATCATCAACGGCAACGCGGCGAAGGTCGATCTCTTTCTCGCCGCCGATACAGCGACGCCGCAAGATCTGCTGGTCAATCATTTTGAACTCGTTGCTACGTATAATTCATCAAAACGCCCACCGCTATACACATTCAACTATGCCGGTGGCATTCTCGCTTTGTTAAGCAATACACAGGGTGTCGATCTTTCCTGTGCAACCGGCACCTGCGGCTACAGTTCAAAATATTCGTCAGTGGCGATTGCCGATCCGGAGCTGGCTCCGTACGGCGTGGCGGCACAATCGGTGCTGATCGGCACCTACGGCCTGACGCCGCCGCTGTCCGGCAACAGCGCCGTTCACCTGTATCCCAATATCACAGCCTCCTACAACGCGGTTATCGCGCAGACCGATCCGGTCGGATTTGTGGCGCTTTCGGCGATCTGCTTGAACGGCAAGTATCCGACCTCCGGCACGAGCGCGCTGGCCTATCTCCCGGTCCAGGCCAGTCCGGAGACTCCTTCGGTATTGGAAACTAACTACAACCCTCTCACCCAGGCCGGTATTGCGATCAAGCAACGTCGTTCGGATGCCCAGAATGCCGAACTGAATGCCTTTGTCACATTCCTCACGGACTTTACGTCGCCGCCAACGCCGGATTCGCCGATTTCGGCCACGCTGAAAAAATACTGCTACAGCGCCCCCTGAACCCGCCGGACGCAAACAGCATAACCCGACCCTGCCGAAACGATCGGCAGCCGGCAGGAGCGGGCGTGAGGTTGTAACGATGTCCGGGATTCGCAAGCGAGGCACTCAGGTGCCTCGCTGCAATCTGTCCGGATTCGAATCGTTGGCGCCGCCGCGAGCCGCGGCATTGCGCGGCGGAGAAGCGCGTCCCTGGCCGGCCAGATGACACGGCACGCCGCATGGGCTAGCACTGCCGCGACCAAACTGCCGGGGTCGCCGGGGGCCGCTGCCCTGACAATCATCGCCGGCGAGAAGAATTGGGGGGAGTCCATGAAGTCGCTTCTGGCCGGCGCGGCAGTCTGTTGGATGCTTGCGTCGGCGAGTCCCGTCCTGGCGCAGCCGGCGTCGGGTGCCGAACCGGTGCGGCTCGGTCTCATCCTGGATATGGCGAGCGTCTACGCCGACGTCACCGGTCCCGGCAGCGAGACCGCCGCGCGCATGGCGGTGGAGGATTTCGGCGGCGAGGTGCTCGGCCGGCCGATCGAGGTGCTGGTGGCGGATCACCAGAACAAGCCCGACATCGCCGGGTCGGTTGCGGCGAAGTGGTTCGATATCGACCATGTCGCGGCGCTGCTGGACGTCGCCGCCTCGAGCCCGGCGCTGGCGGCCATGACCGTGGCCAGGGCGCACAATAAGATCATCATCATGAGCGGGCCGGGTGCGACCAGCATCACCAACGAGGCCTGCATCCCGACCTCGGTCCATTACACCTACAACACCTTTGCGCTCGCCCACACCACCGGGAAGGCGGTCATCCGGCAGGGCGGCAGGTCGTGGTTCTTCCTGACCGCCGACTATACCTTCGGACATCAGCTTGAGGCCGATACATCCGCCGTGGTGAAGGCGGCGGGCGGCGAGGTGCTGGGCCAGGCTTTGGCGCCCATCGGCACCTCTGATTACTCGTCGTTTCTGTTGCAGGCGCAGCAGTCGAAGGCGCAGGTCGTCGGGTTCGCCGTTGCGGGAGCCGATCTGGTGAACGCGGTGAAACAGGCGGCGGAGTTCGGGCTGGATCAGGGCGGCCAGAAGCTGACCGGACTGCTGGTCTACATCAACGATATCCACGGCCTTGGACTGCAGGCGACGCAGGGGATGCTGCTGAGTTCCGCATTTTACTGGGATCGTGACGACGCCACGCGGCAATGGGCGAAACGTTTCTACGGGCGGCTGCACAAGATGCCGAACATGTCGCAGGCGGGCGTGTATTCGTCGACGATGCATTACCTGCAGGCAGTGCAGGCGGCGGGCACCACGGACAGCGCGACGGTGATGCGGGCGATGCGGGATACCCCGGTGAACGACTTCTTCGCGCACAATGGCCGCATCCGGGCGGACGGGCTGATGGTGCACGACATGTATTTGTTCCAGGTGAAAACGCCGGCCGAGTCGAAGGGGCCATGGGATTACTACAAGCTGGTTGCCACAATCCCCGGGGATGAGGCGTTCCAGCCGCTCGCGGAGTCGCGGTGTCCGTTGGCGGCGCAGAAGTAACCGCGGTCTCCGCCGGCTGGTGCGGTCGGCTCCACGCCGGATCAAGGCGACAGCACGGGAAATAGCAGCGATCGATAGAAATCTTGCTATCGCTGATGCGATCAGCGGCCGCCGAACCTCGCATTGAGAGGCCGCCGCCGATGTGCCAGACTCCCCCTATCCCTCATGAGTCCCCCGGATGGCCCGCGCCCGCTTTTCCATCGGTATCGACCTCGGCACCACCAACTCCGCGCTCGCCTTCGCGCCGCTGACCGGCGAGACGAAGCCCGAAATCCTCCAGATCCCCCAATGGGACAGCCTGTCCGGCCTGACCGAATCGCCGACGCTGCCCTCCTTCCTCTATTTCCCCGAGGACGCCGTAGCCGCCCAACTGCTCGGCCGGGACTCGACCCAACGGCAATGGATCGTCGGCCGCTTCGCCCGCAGCAAAGCCGGCGAAACCCCCGGCCGCGTCGTCCACTCCGCCAAATCCTGGCTCTGCCACCACGCCGCCGATCGGCTGGCGCCGTTCCTGCCTTGGGGGTCTTCGGACCTGCCGGCCAACACAAAAATCTCCCCCGTGCATGCCTCGGCGCTGATCCTCAACTACCTGCGCGGCGCCTGGGACGACCGCTTCGCCGCCTCGGGGACCGCGTTCGACGACCAGCAGATCACCGTCACCGTCCCGGCCTCCTTCGACGCCGCCGCGCAGAAGCTGACAATCACTGCCGCCGAGGATGCCGGATTCCCCCCCGGAGTCCGCCTGCTGGAGGAACCTCAAGCTGCCTTCTACTGCTGGCTGGAACAGCACGGCCCGGCGCACGACGTGTGGACCCGTCTGGCGGAGGGCGAGCCCGGCCCGCGGCACGTGCTGGTTGTCGATATCGGCGGCGGCACCTCCGATTTCAGCCTGTTCGAGCTGCGCCTCAACCCGGCCGCCCCGCTGCCGGACATCCGGCGCGTTGCGGTCAGCGACCACATCCTGCTCGGCGGCGACAACATCGACCTCGCTTTGGCGCATCTGGTGGAGCGGCAGATCACCGGGGGCGGGCAAGGGCATTTCGCCGGCGCGCAATGGGACCAACTGGTCGCCGCCTGCCGCAACCTCAAAGAGCAGGTGCTGGCCGCCGAAGGCCCACCCGAGGAACGCTTCACCGTCGCCGTCGCCGGCCGCGGCTCCGGCCTGATCTCCGGCGCGCAGACGGCGGCGGTGACCCGGGCGGAGATTGAAGGCGTGCTGCTGAACGGGTTCTTCCCCGACTGCGACAAGACGGCGCGGCCGTACGAGACCCGGGGCGGGTTGCGCGAGTTGGGCCTGCCCTATGCCACCGACAGCGCCGTCACCCGCCATCTGGCGGATTTTCTGCGCGACCGCCCGCGCGTCGATGCGGTGCTGTTCAACGGCGGCTCCGTCACCCCGGCGCTGCTCCGCCAGCGGATAACCGAACAGATTGGCGACTGGCAAGGCGGCCACACCCCGCTGGTGCTGGAAAACGCCGAACCGGCGCTGGCCGTAGCCCGTGGCGCCGCCCGTTATGGCGCCTTGCTGCACCGCCAGTCCGGCCAGATCGCGGCCGGCGCCGCCCGTGCGGTATTTCTTGAAGTCCAGGGCACGGCCGCGGAATCCGCTCTGGTCTGCGTGCTGCCGCGCGAGGCGGCGCCCGAGGAGCCGTTCGAGGTCGCCGTCCCGGGTCTCGCCGTGCGGACCGACCAGCCGGTGCGCTTCCGCGCCTATTCCTCGACCCGGCATGGCCGCAGCCGTGCGGGCGATGTGCTGGAATGGCGCAAGAACGATTTCCATGCCCTGCCGCCTCTCCAGACGATCGTCAAGACGGCGGACGCCTCGCAGGCCGGGACGGTGCCCGTCCGGCTGGTCGCCAGGATGAATGCGCTCGGCCTGCTGCAGATCGACTGCGTCAGCGCGGACCCGGCGCGGCAGCAGTCCTGGCCGCTGGAATTCAACCTGCGTCCGCAGGAGCAGGCGGCGGTCAGCGCGTCTCCCGGCGAAGCGACGACCGCCGCGGCCGAACCGAACGCGACGCCGGAGGTATTGGACACCGCGCAAAAGCGCATCGCAACGATGTTCGCCCGCCCGCCCTCCGCTACCACGAAGTTCGCGGCGGGGCCGATCTTCAAGAGTTTGGAGGGGATTCTCGGACTGCCGCGGGGCGGTTGGAACGGTCCCCTCCTGCGCGCCCTCTGGCGTCCGCTCTCCGACCGCTTCGCCGATCGGCGGAAGTCGGTGGAGTATGAGGAGGCATGGCTGGTGACGGCGGGGTTTTTGCTCCGCCCCGGGTTCGGCGTGGCCGGCGACGATTTGCGCGTGGAGAGCCTGTGGCGGGTGCACGAAAGCGGCTCCTGCTTTCCGGGGCGGCGGATCAAGCTACAGGAATACCTGCTCTGGCGCCGGGTGGCGGGCGGCCTGACGCGCGACCACCAGACCAAACTCGTCTCCGGCGAGCTCGATCGGCTGCGCGAGGGCAAGGCGCCGGACGAGTTTGTGCGGCTCACCGGGGCGCTGGAACTGCTTCCCGCCGAGACCAAGGTCGCGCTGATCGCGGGCTATATCGAGACCGCGGTGTCGATGATCTACGACAAGCGGCATTGCGCGCCGTACCTGGCGGCACTCGGCCGTCTGCTGAACCGCGCTCCGCTGCGCGCCGGGCCGGAGACGGTGGTGTCGCCCGACCTGGTGGAACAGGCATGGGGCGCGTTCCGCATCTTCGACTGGGCCGAACAGGAACTGCTGGAGATGCAGACGCTGTTCATGCGGGCCGCCCGCGTCGTCGGGGACCGCAGCCTGGACGTGCCCGGGTCCGTGCGCACCGCCATCGCCGCCAAGCTGGAACAGGCCGGGATGTCGCCGCGGCGGACCGCGAAAATCAAGAGCTTCGTCCCCGTCGGCCGCTCCGACCGTGCCAGCCTGTATGACGAATCCTTGCCGCCGGGCCTCATCCTCGGGGCGGGCGACGAGGATGAGTAGCCTTATCGCGGTTCGGAGGCGCTGACCCTACCGGTCAACCACTCCACCCGCAGCCATCGCACGCGGCCGCCGCCGGTAAGCCGTATGGTCCCGCCGGAGGAACTGCCGTCCGGGGTAAAGCGAATGGCTGCTCGGTCCATTGAGGCGTTCACGTCGTTTGGCAAAGCCCGGGCGGTGCCGTCAACCGCATACCCTTGGCCTCCCGCGGGCAGCGTGAACAGCACGGGTTGCTGGCGGGTGATCGCTTGCACCCGCGCCAGCCGCAGCGTGTTCGTCAGGGTGTCGGTGGCTGCCGCCAGATCGAGCGCCGATCGGCCCATCGGCGCGAAGCCGGCGACGATCGAGAGCGCCAGCCCCAGGATCGCCAGTACGACAAGGATCTCGATCAGGGTGAAGCCCGGCGGCGGAGATGAGGTTCGCAAGTACCCGTTGGTGCCGTAACGACAGCGCGCGGTCATGGGCCAATACGTGACAATTGCGCTACATTCCATTTCCGGATCGGCTGCCGTCTGCGCATGATGCGGTGCAGCGTCTTGACTCCGGCGAGGCGTATTTATACGCCGGACGCACGTTCCTGCGGAAGCTGTCATATGCAAGCGGTCAAGGGTGCGAAGTGATCAGCCTTTGTGCCATGTTCGCCCGGCTGAAGCGCATGGTCCCGGGCGCCGCGCATGGCCCGCCCGCGGCCGCCATGACGGCGGCCGCCGTCCCGGACACCGGCCTCCCGCTGCCTTTCCGCATCACTGTTTGCGGCATCGACGAGCTTGCCGCCCACCGCGCGGCGCGGGTCAGTCACGTGCTGTCCATTCTCGACCCGGATTGGCCGGAGCCGGAAGTGTTCGGCCGTTTCGGCGAGCACGAAAAGCTCGAACTCCGATTCCACGACGTGATCGAGGAGGACCCTCGGTCGGTCGTGCCCGAGTCCGGGCATATCAGGCAATTGCTGGCCTTCGGCGCCAGGTTGGACCGCGAACCCGGCGCGCATCTTCTGGTGCATTGTCACGCCGGCGTGTCCCGTTCCTCCGCGTCGATGGCCCTGCTGATCGCGCAGGCCGTGCCGGCGCAGCCGGGCGAGGCGATCTTCGCCGAAATCATGCGGATACGGCCGCAGATCTGGCCCAACCTGCGGATCGTCGAACTGGGGGACCAGGCGCTCGGCCGAAACGGCGACCTGATCGCCGCCGCCCATCGGGTCTACCGCTTGCAGCTCGGCAAGCGGCCGGAACTTGCCGCCGCGTTCAGGTTGGGGGGGCGCGGGCGTGAGGTTGAGGCCGCATTGCGGGTGGCCAGGCCGGCGCCTGATGGAGATTGAGAGTCCGCAGCCGCGGGAGCGGGCGCGGATATGTGAACCCGGGCATCGACGTCTCCTATTCATCGTCCGCCGGAAGATGACCGGGCATCCATCCCGTTGCTCAGCCGACGCCACTTTTAAGAGCGTGTTCAAGGAGTTGGCCGATCGGCTGCGGTGCGGCGCATGCGGCGCGCGATTGATGCATCGGGACTGGCGGAATCTCACGAACGACGCCATGTAGGCGATACCGAAGTCGTACCGAATGGTTGCGTTCGCCGCCCCGGGCAGTGCACACAGGAGGTTAGACACAACCCGCCAGATCGAAGAGACCGAAACCCCATGGATGAGACGATCCAAGTCACCCGCCTGCCGTCCGGTCTGACAGTTGTTACCGAACGCATGGATCGCGTCGAAACCGTTTCCGTCGGGGCGTATGTCGCCACCGGCTCGCGCAACGAAACCACCGAGGAAAACGGGGTTTCCCACTTCCTGGAGCACATGGCATTCAAGGGCACCGCATCGCGTAGCGCCGCCGCCATTGCCGAGGAGGTCGAGGCCGTCGGCGGCCACATCAACGCCTACACCGCCCGCGAGCAGACTGCGTATTACGTCAAGCTGCTGAAGGAGGACACCGAGCTGGGGTTCGACATCATCGGCGATATCCTGACTCATTCGATCTTCGAACCCGAAGAGCTTGAGCGCGAGCGCAGCGTCATCCTCCAGGAGATCGGCCAGGCGAACGACACGCCCGACGACATCATCTTCGACTATTTCCAGTCGACGGCCTTCCCCGATCAGCCGCTCGGCCGCGCCGTTCTGGGTTCGTCGGACGCGATCAAGGGGATGGGACGGTCGGTGCTGACCGGATATATGGGCCGAAATTACATTCATAAGAACATCGTCGTTGCCGCCACGGGCAAGCTGCGGCATGAGGCGATCCTTGAGCTTGTGGACGAGCATTTCGGCGATCTGCCGCAGGGCGCGCCGTCGCGGTTCGACGATGCGAAATACCGGGGCGGCGAGTATCGGGAAGACCGCGATCTCGATCAGGTGCATGTCCTGCTCGGGTTCCCGTCCGTCGGCTATGGCGATCCCGACTATTATGCGACTCTGCTGCTGTCCACGCTGCTGGGCGGCGGCATGTCGTCCCGGCTGTTCCAGGAAATCCGGGAAAAGCGCGGGCTGGTGTATTCGATCTATTCGTTCACCTCGCCGTTCAAGGATGGCGGCTTGTTCGGCATCTACGCCGGCACCGGCGAGAGCGAGGCGGCAGAGCTGATGCCGGTGGTGCTGGACGAACTCGGCAAGGTTCAGCAGCACGTGACGGAGGCGGAACTGGCGCGCGCCCGCGCCCAGGTCAAGGCGAGCCTGCTGATGTCGCAGGAGAGCACCGGCAGCCGTTGCGAGCAGCTGGCGCGGCAGATACAGACTTTCAACCGGGTGATCTCGACGGAGGAAGTGCTCGGGAAGATCAACGCGGTGACCGAGGCGGACATCCGCCGCGCGGCGGTGCGCCATTTCCGTTCGGCGCCGACGCTGGCAACGGTCGGGCCGTCGGAGCAGGTCCCGGGATTGGGGAGCATCGTGGAGACGCTTGGGGCGTAGTGCCAACCTGCCCGGTCATGGCCGGGCGTGTCCGGGTCGCATATGCCACCGTATGCGGCGACAGGTTGCCCGGACAACCCGGGCTCTTGCGGTTCGTCCGAAGAGCTGATCTCCGCGCCGACCGCGCCCGGCGGCTGTCTTTTGGGAAACGGGCATGATACCATTTCTCTAATGACGACCGTATTGTTGCATCGGGATACCGGATGTCGGTTGGCGCCGCCAGGTGCGGCCCTGGATGGTCGTTCTCGCTTGTTGCGCCGGGTTGCCCGGGATGTTCCGGCCTCCGGCTCGCCCGGCCAAAACGACGACACGACAGGCCTTGGCGCGGGGACTCAGCCCTGAATGGGAGGCGCGCCAACCTTCTCCATTGCCGGCGCCTATTTTCCGGCCTGGATGCTATGCCTTTCGCTCGGGATCGTATCGGCGCTGCTTGGACGCCTTGTGTTCGTCGCACTTGGCATCGACAGCATCATCCCGCTGAAGTTCGCCGTCTATGTGTCGGTCGGACTGCTCGCGGGCCTGGCGGCCTGGCTGTGGTATTTCCAGCAATGAACCGCGGGCGGCAAGTTCTGGGGCGGTTTATCGCGCTGGCGATCATTGCCGGCGCCGTCGTCGCGAGCATCGCCGCTTACCGGCAATCTCAGAGCGCCGTATCATCGGACGATGCGTCGATCGACGCGGATGTCGTGCATATCGCGGCGGCGGTTGCCGGCCGCGTCGCCGAAATGCGCGTCACGGAGAATGACCTGGTCAGGGCCGGAGACGAACTGTTCCACCTCGATCCGACCCCGTACCGGCTTGCCGTCGATCAGGCGGAGGCGGACCTGGCGATCGCCCAAGGACTGCTGGAGGCGCGCAGGCGCTCGATCGCGGTCGAAACCTCCAACGCCGCCGTTGCAACGCAACAAATTTCGCATGCGGAGGAAAACCACGCGCTGGCTTCGCGGACGGTGGAACGGCTCCGCCCGCTCGCGGCGAAGTCCTATATTCCCTATCAGCAATTCGACCAGGCCCGGGTGGCGGAGGCCGATACCGCGACTGCGCTCGCCCAGGCGCGCCAGGCGCAGATCGCCGCGCAGCAGGCCATCGGCACCCTGGATGCGGAAACCGCTACCGTGCGGGCCAGGGAAGCGGCCGTTGCCATTGCGCGCCGGGCACTGGACCAGACCGTGGTGCGGGCGCCGCATAATGGCCGGGTAACCGGCCTCTCGGTGTTGTCGGGAGAGATCGTCGCTCCGGGCCAGTCTTTGTTCACGCTCATCGCCACTGATGAATGGTTTGTCTCCGCGAACATTCGCGAGGGCGACCTTGGCGCCATTCAATCCGGCCAGTGTGTCACTGCCTATTCCCTGATCGATCGGCGGCAGCCGATAAAGGGCGTCGTCGAAGGCATCGGCTGGGGCGTGCTTGACTATGAGCGGATCGGCCTGCCGCGAGCCTTGCCCTATGTTCAACGCTCGATGAACTGGGTGCGGGTGGCGCAGCGCTTCCCGGTCCGCATCCGCCTGATCGATCCACCTGAACCCCTGATGCGCGCCGGTGCCAGCGCCGTGGTCGAGATCGGCTATGGCAACAGTTGCCGCTGAGGATTCCGGGGGAACCGGGGCCGGTTTGTTCCGGGACCTGGTGCCGATCCCGGGCCGGCTGGAGTTTGCCCTTCGGCTTACCGCGATCTGTACTCTGACAGCGCTGATCAACGAGATTTATGCCCTGCCCGAGGTCGCCCTCAGCGTCTATGTCGCCTTCTTTCTCAACAAAGCGGACCGGGTTGGCAGCCTGATCCAGAATGTTGCGGTGGCGGTGTTGATATCGCTGCTTGTCGGCATCCTCTTCGTGCTCGCCAATGCGGTGCTGGACCAGCCGTTTCGTCTGGTCGTGTGCATGGCCGCCATTTCGCTGCTCGTGCTTTTTGTCGCAACGGCCAGCAAGCTCGACATCCTGGCAGGCGTGCTTGCGCTCATCGTGGCATACGGTCTGGACGTGCTCGGACAGGCGCCGTTCGGCGAGCTGGCGACGCGCGCGCTGCTCTATGCGTGGCTGTGCGTTTTGCTTCCCTGCGCGGTATCGGCCGTGGTGAACATCCTGGTGGCGCCGGCCCCGCGCGGCCTGGTTCAGCGCGAACTCGCGCGGCGGATGCGGTTGGCCGCCGGCGTGCTGGCCGAGCCAGGCGATGCGGCGCGGCGCGCCTTGACCGAGACCCTGCGGGAAGGCGACGCGGAGCTGCTTAAACTGCTGAAATTCGCCGCCCTGGAGCGGACCTCGCCCGGCGGCGACCTCGCGGCGCTTCGCTGCGCGGCGGGATCGAGTGTCGCGCTGCTGACGCTGGTCCAGATGGCGGATCGGGAGCCTTCGGCCGGCTTGCCGGCACCGGTCGCGGCACGGATCGGGTGCGCGTTGAACACGGCAGCCAAGGTTTTCGCCCGCGGCGACTTTCCCGCCGGCGTCGAAGTGCGTCTGCCGCCCGAGATGCGCAACGAACTCTCCGCGGGATCGATTGCGATGGTTGATGGACTGGCCGGCGTCATGGCGACATTCGCCGCATCGCCGCCGGCACCGGAACGAGACCCGGAATTGGCAAAACAGAAAGGCGGCTTCTTCAAGCCGGACGCCTTCAGCAACCCCGCCTACTTGCGTGGCGCGATCAAGACGACCGCCGCGGCCATGTTCTGCTACGTATTTTACCAACTACTTGATTGGCCTGGCATTCATACCTGTATGATAACCTGTTATATCGTTGCTCTCGGAACGACCGCGGATACGATCCAGAAGATGCAACTGCGAATCGCCGGCTGCATCATCGGCGCGGCGGCGGGGATCGCGGCCATGGTCTTCCTGGTCCCGGATCTGACCTCGATCGCCGCGCTTCTGGTGGTCCTCTTCGCGTGTCTCTTGCCGGCCGCGTGGGTAGCCGCCGGCAGCGAAAGGATTGCCTATGCCGGCTACCAGATCGCCTTCGCCTTCCTGCTTTGCGTGCTGCAGGGAAGCGGTCCGTCGTTCGACATGACCGTGGCGCGCGACCGGGTTATTGGCATCCTCATCGGCAACCTGGTCGTTTTCGCCGTCACCGTCACCATCTGGCCGGTCAGCGTCGGCGCGCGGATCGATGCCGGCATGCATCGTGTGCTGGGGCTGCTTCGTTCGCTGGTATTGGCGACCGGGGCCGAACCAAGGCGCCGGGCGCTCGCCGAGGCGCAACGGGCGCTCGGTTCGGTCGCGAACGATCTGGAACTCATCGGCTGCGAACCATCGCATATTCGCCCGGCCGACGCCTGGATCCGCAGCCGCGGGGCCATCGCGGAACAGGTGTCGCTGTTGTGCGGGCCGCTTTTCGCGGGCGTGGCAGCCGGAACAGCAGGCGTGATTGCGCGCCGGCTTGAAGACCTTGCCGGCGGCGCGGGTCCCGCCGAGGATGCAAAGCCCATCGGCTCGTCGCCGTTCGCCGCGATCATCGATGCAAGGCTGCATCGTATCGAGGCCGAATGTCAGGCTGAACGCGCCGAAGCCAGCGGGGACCCGCAGTATGCGGTTCCGTAGCGCGGCGGGACTGCTGTGGTTTGCCGCCGGCCTCGGCGGCTGCGCGACATCGGCGCTGGACCTTGCGCCGCCGGACGCAAGCCGGCCGTGGCGGCCGCAAACCGGACCGGACGGCCAAATCGTTTCCGGCAAGCCGGACAATCACGCCGCCGGCACCGCGTTCGAATTGCCGGAGAACCGCCAGCTTTCCCATGTCCGTCCCGCGACTGATCTGGAGCCGGGGAAAGTCTACGATCTGCCGGCGCTGATCGATCTTGCCGAAAGCCGCAATGCGCTGACCCGTTCCGCCTGGAATGCCGCCCGCGACGCGGCGCTGTCGGTCGGGATCGCTCGCAGCACCTATCTGCCGCGCCTGACGGTTGCCGCGCTCGGCGTCTACCAGCGGCAGGACCAGCCAACGGCCAGTGTGCCGGGACTCAGCGTCAGCAACCAGACCGCCGGGCAGGGGGTGGTCAGCGCGGCGTCCATGCAGTGGCTGCTGTTCGATTTCGGCCAGCGTGAGGCGCTGGTCGCCGCCGCCGAGCAGGCGTCCATCGTCTCCAACATCGCCTTTACCGCCGCGCATCAGCAGGTCATCTATGATGTCGCGCTCGCTTTCTATGCCTATGCCGCTGCCCGCGAACGGCAGGGGGCCGCCAAAACCTCGCTGGCGAACGCGGGATTGGTGCAATCCGCCGCCGAGGCCAAACTGCGGCAGCAACAAGGGACGGTTGTCGAAACCGCCCAGGCACGATTGGGCAGGGCGCAGGCGGAACTGGAGCAGGTAACCGCTGACGGGGTGGCGCGGGACAAATACCTTGCGCTGATCACCACCATCGGCCTCAGTCCGGTCACCCGGGTTGAAATCGCTCAGGTCAACGGCCGCCCGATATCCTCCCCGGGGACGCAGATGACCGAGGCGGCGATCGCCGCGGCCATCGGACGGCGGCCGGACGTGCTTGAGGCCTATGCGCTGCAGCAAGCCGGCATGGCGCAGATCCGCGCGGCGCAGGCCGAGTTCCTGCCGAAGGTTTTCGCGTCGGGGAACGTTTCATACAGCAATGGGCAGTTGAACCTCACCGCCGTCCCCTCGGTTGGCGCGCAACCGCCGACGGTCAACCTGTCCGGATCCGGCCTTGGCGCCAGCATCATCCTCGGCGTTACGGTGCCGATCTATGATGGCGGCACAAGGTTGGCTTTGCTGGGGCAGGCGAAGGCCAGGGCGGAGAACGCGAGCATCGCGTTGACGCGCCGGCAGGACGAGGCCGTGCGGCAGATCGTGCTTTCGGACAACGCCCTGCGCACCAGCGTCGCTGCCTATTCCGCGGCCTCCTCGCTTGTCGCGGCGGCGCAAACCAGCTTCGACGCGGCTCTGGTGGCCTATCGCAACGGTGTCGGCGCCATCACAAGCGTCACGCTGGCGGAGACCGCGCTTGCTCAGGCCCGGCAGGCCCGCGCGGATGCCTACAGCGCGGCGCTGACCGCCGCGGTGACGCTGGCATTCGCTACCGGAACATTGGGCAGCCCGCCTAATTGAAGGGCTTCACGATCACCATGATGACGATGATGACCATCAGCACCGTGGGCAGTTCGTTGGCGATACGATAGAACCGGCCGCGCCGGTTGTTGGCGTCGCGCACGAAATCCTTGCGCCAGCGGCCCAGCGCCATGTGGAAAGCGGTCATCAGGATGACGCAGAACAGTTTCGTGTGCCACCATCCGCTGGCCCAGTTGACCACGCCCGGGGTCATCACCAGCAGCAGGCCGAACGTCCAGGTGGCGATCATCGCCGGGTTCATGATCTGCTTGAGCAGCCGGTACTCCATCAGCTTGAACCGCTCATTCTCGACGCTGCCGATCTGCAGGTCGCAATGGTAGACGTAGAGCCGGGGCAGATAGAACAGCCCGGCCATCCATGCGACCATCGAGATCACATGAAAGGCCTTGAGCCAGGGGTAATAGTCGATCAGCGCATCGATGGTCATGGGGTTCCGTGCAGGTAGGAGCGTATCAGGTCAGGTAGCGCCTGAAGCGAGGAGAAGGGAAGCCCGCCCGCCTGCGTCAGCGCGGCACCGTCGCCGTTCGGGATGTAGGCCAGGCATGTCATGCCCGCCGCCACCGCGCCGCGGACGCCGGCCAGCGAGTCCTCGACCACCAGGCAGCTTTCCGGCGGCACGCCCTCGGCCGCCGCCGCCTTCAGGAACAGCGCCGGATCGGGCTTGCCGCGCTTGCCGAGCGGGAACAGGTCGTAGGCGCTGTGGACGCGGCCTTTCAGCATATCGGCCAGTCCGGCATGGGTGAACTTGGCAGCCATCTCCGGGCGCGAGGAATTCGAGGCGACACGATACGGCAGCCCCATGTCTCGGGTCGCTTCCAGCGCTTCCCGCGCTCCGGGCATGGCGTACGCCTCCACCGCCATGACTTCGGTGACGCGCTGGACGATGCCGGAGACCCAATCGGGACCCAGCGGGCGGCCAAGCTGGGCTTCCGCGGCGCGCTGGATATCGGCAAAGGTCAGGCCGACGAAACGGCGGTGGCATTCTTCGGGAGATATCTCCCAGCCGGCTTGCAGCAATTCGCGCGATACGACCCGGTCGCACAGCGTTTCGCTGTCGATCAGGACGCCATCGCAATCGAAAATGACAAGGCGGAGAGGAGCAGGCATCGTCGGCATTTTATCGCTTCCCCGAATTTGTGAATGACTTGCTTTTGTCATCGCCCGCGCGGCGGCGCAATCCCCCGGCGGTTGCGCTGCATCATCGGTTTCGCCGGCCGGACCGAGTCCCGAACGTGTCATCTAGCGCAGGATCGCGCGCAGCGGCGGCCATCGGCGCACGAGCGGCGCGGCAAGTCCGAAGCTGAGCCCGGCGGCCAGGCCCCAGGCCAGCAAAAAATTCCCTAACGGACCGAGCGCCAGCGACCTCAGCGCAAGCGTCACCGCCACGAGTATTGGCGGGTGGATGACGTAGACGGCGAACGCGTTGGCGGACATGAAGCGGGCGAAACGGCTGCCGGAGGCGGCGAAGCGGCGGAAGGCAACGAGCACGCCGAAGCTGAATCCGATGCAGACCAGATTGGCCCACAACGAAGCCGCCGCGTTCTGCCACCGCCAGCCCGTCCCGTAAGCCGCGCCGTTACCCGAAAACGCGCCGCCCAGAACCAGCAGCGGCCACCACATCAGCACCGCGGCGCCGCCGTAGCAAAGCGCCATGCGGACGGCGAAGCCCGAAGGGACACGCCGCAGCCAGTCGCCGCGGCCGGCGGCGATGCCCGCGGCAAACATGGCGATATACGAAGGGAAGTCCGCGAGCTGCATGTTGAAGACGGCGGTCCCGGACGGGATCGCCGTCTTCACCAGGAACGTCGCCGCCGCCATTGCACACATGGCCGCGGCAACGCCCGACGCGGTCAGGTCATGAGGCTGGCCGCGGCCTGCCCCGGACGCCCGCCACAGAGCGTAGGCGGCGGAAAAGATCAACAGCGCGACGCAGAACCAAAGCGGCCCGGTGCCGCTGAGAAACCGGCCGCTGGCAACGTAAGCCTCCATCGCCTGACCGAACGAGTTCCGGGCGGCCAGGGAACCCGCGAGATAATACTCCGTTAGCGGACCGATCAGGAACACGTACAGCAGCGCCGGCACGCCAAGGCGCATGCAGCGATCACGGAGGAAGCCTGTGAATCCCTTGCGATCGTAAGCGCCCGGCGCGAAGCAGCCAGCGACAAAAAACAGCAGGGCCATGAAGAACCCCTGCAAGAATGCCTGGAAGGTCAGGAAAAACAGTATGCGCGGGAAATCGAGCGTCGGGTGTTCCCTGACATACCACCTCCCGAACGGGCTGTAGGTGACAGCCGCGTGCATGCCGATGACCAGGACGATCATGCTGGCCCGGACGTTGTCGATGAACGCCAGCCGCCCGAGCCCGGGTCCCGATGCGTCTTCCCGCATGGCCGCTTTCCCCCTCGCGCAAACCCGGCGCGAAAGGTGAACAGTAGCCATTTTGACCAAATCGCGACATAACGCCCGTTCAGGAGACCCGCTTATGCCGAACACCACCGCCGCCAGCGCCCAATCCGCCCGCCCGTGGAACCCCGATTCCTGGCGCGACTGCCCGATCCGCCAGGTTCCCACCTACCCGGACGCGGAGAAGCTGGCCGATATGGAAGCCCGCCTGCGCAAATATCCGCCGCTGGTCTTCGCCGGGGAGGCCCGCCGCCTGAAGGCGCAGCTTGCCCGCGCGTCCGAAGGCAAGGCGTTCGTCCTGCAAGGCGGCGATTGCGCCGAGAGCTTCTCGGATTTCACCGCCAACGTCATCCGCGACACGTTCCGCGTGCTGCTGCAAATGGCGGTTGTGCTGACCTTCGGTGCGTCGTTGCCGGTGGTGAAAATGGGCCGCATGGCCGGGCAGTTCGCCAAGCCGCGCTCCTCCGACACCGAAACCATCGATGGCGTCACCCTGCCCAGCTACCGCGGCGACATCATCAACGGGCCGGAGTTCACCGAAGCCTCCCGCATTCCCGATCCGGGCCGCATGGAGTTCGGCTACTTCCAGTCCGCCAGCACGCTGAACCTGCTGCGCGCGTTTTCCTCCGGCGGCTACGCCGATCTGTCGGAGGTGCATCGGTGGAATTTGGGCTTCGTGGAGCGGTCGCCGCTGGCCGGGCGCTACAAGGACCTTGCGGGCCGCATCGACGAGACGCTTGCGTTCATGGCC
The DNA here is from genome assembly GCA_903851415.1 of uncultured Rhodopila sp. GTDB lineage: Bacteria > Pseudomonadota > Alphaproteobacteria > Acetobacterales > Acetobacteraceae > Rhodopila. The sequence goes on from CAINOE010000155.1 coordinate 60,833, forward strand.
GCCTGCGGCATGACCAGCACCACCACCCGCGACCTGCGCGAGACCGATTTCTACATCAGCCATGAAGCGTTGCTGCTGCCGTACGAACAGGCGCTCAGCCGGGTTGATTCAACCACCGGCAACTGGTACGGCTGCTCCGCCCATTTCCTGTGGATCGGCGACCGCACGCGGCAGATCGACGGCGCGCATGTGGAGTTCCTGCGCGGCCTGCAAAACCCGCTCGGCGTCAAGCTCGGGCCGACCCAGGACGCGGATGAGCTGCTGAAGCTGCTGGATATTTTGAACCCGCGCAACGAACCCGGCCGCATCACGCTGATCAGCCGCATGGGCGCCGAGAAGATTCAGGCGCGGCTGCCGGGTTTGGTGCATGCCGTCGCGCGCTCCGGCCACAAGGTGCTGTGGCTGAGCGACCCGATGCACGGCAACACCATCAGCACGGTGGCGAAGCTGAAGACGCGGAATTTTGACTCGATCCTGCAGGAGGTGCGGAGTTTCTTCGACATCCACGCTGCGGAAGGTACCTGGGCGGGCGGCGTGCATGTCGAAATGACCGGCCAGGACGTCACCGAATGCATCGGCGGCGCGCATCGCCTGTCGGAGGCCGATCTGAGCGAACGGTACGAGACTTTCTGCGATCCTCGGCTGAATGCGGAGCAGGCGCTGGAACTGGCGTTCCTGGTGGCGGAGGAGCTGAAGGCCCGCCGCTTGCCGCCGTCTCACGCCCTGGCCGCGCAGTGAACGCGGACAAGCCGGAGTTCGAAGCGCTCGAACGGCCGGCGGCCGATGTGGCGGCGGATATCGCCGCCCGCACCGACAGCTATTTCAACCGCACCCGGAAGATCGTCGAGGCGTTCGGCGACAAGCGCGTCACCTATGCGATCTTCCTGCGCCGCCCGGTGATCTGCGCGCCTCGGCTGATGCTGAACTGGCTGAACATGGTCGCCGCCCTGCGCGGCACAGAAATCGATGTCGATCTGATCTACCGCGAGGGCGACTGGGTGGGTGCCGGTGAGCCGATCGTGTATTTGACGGGTAGTTTGGCGCGGATGTCGGATCTGGAAACGATTTTGCTGCAGAAAATCGGTCCGGCGAGCGTGGCGGCTCATAACGCTTATCAAATGGCGCTGTCGCTGCCGCAGGTTGCGTTCCTGGCGATGGAGGCGCGGCACTGCGCGGGGGCGGAGATGCAGGACATGATGTCCTATGCGGCTTCCGTCGGCGGCGATGCGGCGAAAAAGGAAGGCGCCAAGGGCTTCATCGGCAACGCCAATGACGGCACGGCGCACTGGTTCGGTGCTTCTCATGGATACGGAACGATGCCGCATTCTTTGATCGGCTATGCCGGTTCGACGGTGCGGGCGGCGGAAATGTTCCGGGAGACGTATCCGAACCAGCCGATGACGGTGCTGGTGGATTATTTCGGGCGGGAGATCAGCGATTCGCTGGCGGTGTGCCAGCGGTTTCCGGACATGGCGATGGCGGGGGAGCTGGCGTTCCGGCTGGATACGCATGGCGGACGGTTTTTGGAGGGGCTGGACCCGGCGGAGAGCTATGCGGTGCTGGAACGGTATGCTCCCGGTGCGATCCGGCGGTATCGCAGCGAAACGGAATTGCGGTTCCTGGTGGGCACGGGGGTTTCCGCGGCTGCGATCTGGCGGATGCGGGAGACGCTGGATGAGGCGGGGTATCGCAAGGTGCGGATTGTCGTGTCGTCCGGGTTCGGGGTGGAGAAGTGCCGCGTGATGGCGGATGCGAAGGCGCCGATCGATGTGGTGGGGACGGGGAGTTTCCTGCCGGATCTGTGGCATGAGACGTATGCGACGGCGGATATTGTCGAGTATGACGGGGTGCCGATGGTGAAGATCGGGCGGGAGTTTTTGTTGCGGAAGAATGGGGCGAGGAAGAGAGGGGGGTAGGGGGGGCGGCCCGATCGGTGTTGGCCAGTTGCAGTTACGCGCCGGTCACTCGTCGAAAGCCCCTTCGCGCGGCAGGACGTTCAGGAGCTAGTCAGCCAGGACGTCTGCCGACAACGCTGTCGATCGCGAGCGCATAGAACTCTGCCGGAAGTTTGGCGCCGCGTTGCCCGACTCGCTTTGGGAAACGCCTGCCATTAGGTCCAACAAATAATCCTTCTTTTTCAATAAACTAGAAGCCATCGCAGTAAGAGGGGCAAAACCCTGGGCAATTCCAATCGCTGAGCAGATCGGTGCGGTTAGCACCCACGCAACGATGGCGGAAGTCCGCGGTTCGGTCACAAGGTGCCGACGATTGCTGCACCTGCGTGCCCAGGGTTTTGCCCCGCTTACCCATCGCAGCGCAACCGTTTAGGCGGGGGGATATGGGCTTGTACGACGGGTGCACTCGTGTGAACCGCGTCGCTGGTAACCCATCCCGACGGCTTGCCAGGATGTTCTGTTTCTGATACCAAGCGGCAGGAACAACGAGTCTTGCGGCCTGCTGCCATGGTCAGTTGGTCCAAGCTGCTTAACCAAGCACGTGCCGCGACAGATCGTTCGAACAAACGACCTATCACAGGCAGATATTTCAATGGGTTAAACTCAACGCAGAATGGCGAGACACATGCGCGAATGTTTGGGAACGGAGGACGAAATGGCGGGGCAACAGGTGGCTCCCCAAGTGCCGGTAGATACGCGCACCGCCTTTTTCGCCACAATGTCTGATTTGCAGGCGGATTTCGCCGCCGCCGCTGCCGACATCCATACGCGGGAGGCGACGATGAAAACGGCGCTAGCCGACATACGATACATGCTGCGCGACGGCATTGGCCAGACGGTCCTCACCGCCTCGCATCCTCTCGCGCGTTTTATGACCGAATTCAACGAAGAACTCCTGCACATTGTGCAGGATTGGCTTGAGCGTATCGAAAAGTTTGACCGCAACACCGAATTCAGAAAGGGCCTGACTGACAGTCTCGTGGTTTTCGTGCTCGGCAAGGTGAAGGCTGGCAAGAGCTCGCTCGGCAACTACGTGGCGTATGGCCGCAGTGACCCTAAAGGGGCGACAATCACCGAACCGCTACCGGATTTCTTTACGGCCGCGATGGCGCAAGGCGAGGAAGGCCGAGCGGAGGCTGCGGTTGGGAAAGGCGGATATTTCCGCGTCGGTACAAGCGAGACAACGAAGTCAATCCAAGGATTCCGTGTTACCGGGCTTACCTGGGTCGATTCGCCTGGGCTGCATTCGGTGACACCCGAGAACGGGGCGCTCGCCTCCGACTATGCAGACGTTGCCGATCTGATCGTCTATCCGATGCATACCGGCAACCCGGGCCGGACCGGCGACCTCGCCGAAATCCAACGACTTCTGCAAGAAAAGAAACGTTTCCTGGTGGTCATAACACAGTGTGACAGACCGGAGGAGGATGAAGCGGAGGATGGCACGATCGTCCAGCATTGGGTTATGAAGGACGAAAGCGCCCGCCAGGGACAGATCGAATACGTGCGCCGTGCAGTCCCCGCGTCCGGACACGACGTTCCTTTTGACATTCTTAGCCTGTCAGTACGATTCGCGGAAACACACGACAACACCCCTGCGGCGCTCGAAGAAAGCGGGATAGCGGATTTCTTCCGTTTGCTCACCGACATCGCCCGTTCAGAAGGCGTACGCCGAAAGCGCGAAACCCCGTCGCGCAACCTTGATCATTTCGTTGAGCTTGTGCTGGGCGCCGATGCGCGTAGCGACACCCTATCGGTCGTGCGCGCTATCGGAAGGCTTCGCGATATCGACAACAGGCTTACCGAAGCTGCCGCCGAAATCGATCGCCGCGCTGACCGCGTGACCGCCGCCGTGCTCGGCAGAATCGCCCCGGAAGTGGCCATCTTGATCAAACGCCACGCCGGCGACAAGAATCAGACAGATTTCGAGGTTGGGTGCCTTAAAGCACTGCGCCAGTTCGTCACCGAGGAAACCCGGGAGGAAATACGGTCGTTACTTTCGGCCGGCGGTGACGCGCTGCTGCCGGCCGTTGATATAATGGAGATCTCGGATATTTTGAAGTTCGAGAGTCTGACCGTGGAGATTCCAAAATCGAATCGTAAAACAACCGGGGCGGCAGGCGCTACCGGCGGTGGGATGTTGGGCCTCTGGGGTGGTGCTCAACTCGGTGCCGCTGCCGGTTCAGTGGTCCCAGGCTTTGGTAACGTCATTGGCGGATTGGTGGGCGGGGCGGTTGGCGCCTTTCTTGGCAGTGCCGCGGGCAGCGCCGCTGGGAAAGCGGTCGGTCGCGACTGGAAAGAAAGCATGGAGTCAGGCGACAACCGCGCGGCGGTCGAAGCAAGTGCCACCAAGGCGTTGCAAGACGCCGGGCAAAAGGCCGTGGAGGGATTCTTCGCAAGCATGAAGCACGCCGCAATCGCGCCGGTTAGTCAGCGCGCCGCGCGGCTCGACCATGAGTTGGCGCGATTCTCCGACGTTCTTAAGCGAAAGGTTCACAGCAATGGCCGATCCGTTCCGGCTGGCGTTTGACGTATGGGCAACTGTGCGCACGCCGCTCAGTCGCCACCTCCCAGCGGTCGATATCGAAGCGACCGAGGAACTGCTCGCTGATCGTAGTGGCGCCGCGACGCCGCGTGTCATGGTCTTCGGAACCTACAACGCGGGCAAAAGCACGCTTATTAACGCACTTATCGGGGAAGAGGTCGCTCGCGTCGCCGACCATCCTGAGACCGATCGCGTTACAAGCTACCCTTGGCGCGGCTTCCTGCTCGACGATACGCCCGGTATCGACGCGCCGATCAAACACGAGCAGGTAACGCGCGCGCATCTCGAAAAAACCGATGCGGTGCTTTTCATACTCGCCACCGACGGGACGCTCGAGGAAAAGCGCACTTTCGACGAAATTATTGACCTTGTGCGCGCCGGCAAGCCAATTCGCGTCATTTTGAATAACAAAAGCGGCTTTCGGCCAGACAGCCCAGACTTCCTGAACTTGCGCGATCGTCTGGCCGAAAATCTGCGACGCGCTGCTGATGCGGTCGGGATCAAAGATATTGATACCCGCGCACCGATTCGGCTCGTCAACGCCGCCTCCGGCTTGCGAGGCAAGCGTGAGGGGAAGTCGGCGCTTCTCGCTAATAGCGGCCTCCTGGAGGTCGAGGCCGACGTCGCCGAGCTCTGTGGAGCCACCGGCAAGGCGAAAATGGCACACACGGTCTGCCGCCGTATGGCGAAACAGATTGATCTGGCTTTGGAAAACCTGCCGTCGGATGACGCCGTACAGCCATTCCGGGAGGCAGCGGATGCCGTGGCGGCGGAGCGATTAAGGCTGACCTCAGTTCTGGACCACGCAGCGAACGAGGCCGCAGCCGTTTTTGAGGGGGCGCTTGGGCATGCGGTTTTTCATGGCAAGCCGCAACTTGGTAAAGTCAGCGCCGACGAGGCAGCCGATTCAGTCAGCGCCATCATCGAGCGTGAACTTCGCCACACGCAGCGCGTTTTCGCCGGTATAGAAAGCACTTTCGACGGCCAACCCGGGGCAATCCAACCCGTGTCTGGACCCGGTATCCCGCTGCCCGAAGGCATTCCCCTGAACGACGCACCGAACGGCGGCGGGTTCCGACTTACCCGAGCGGCGAACCTTCTGACCCCCGGTTTGGTCCAACTCAACAAGGAGACCATCGTCGGCGGATTTATGGCCGCCAAGCAAATATTTCCCGCTGTTTTTAAGGGGCTAGGCCCAAAATTCTTCGGGCGCATTGTGCCCTTAATTGGGCCGGTCATCGTAACCGTGACTGGCATTTACGATACCTACTCCGCGCATCGCGAGGAGCAGCGGCAATTTGAACGCGAGAAGGACCGCCGCGCGGTTCTGACGCAGGAGGTCACAGATGCGGGACGCAAGATGCGCTGGGCGCTAACTCAGCAATGTCAGGACCTGATCGAATCTATCTTTGGCCCGGTCGAGGACGCTCTTGCGCGGCAGGCTGCGTCGCTTAAGGGCCAAGGCGCGATGCTGGAAGCTGACCGAGCGATAATGGTTAAATGCAGGGGACGGCTTAGTATTGGGTTGGAAGAGTAAGGCGCATGTCGTTCCGCCAAAAACAGATTGTTGTCTCGTCCCCGAAGGGCGGACTTGGTTTGGGATGTATATTACCCCGCCACCGCCAAAACTCTGTCACAACTTCAAAGAAGTGACCTCCAGCGGGATCTGCTTGCCCGTTTCTACCGCGGTTCGGCAACTCCGAGGGCCTACGTTGCAGCCGATAGTCGGAGTTGCGTTTATTACCCTCTAGCTTATGCTCCGGCTACCCGATATCTGACTCTGGAAAAGCCTATGTCCACCTCCCTCACTCCGTCCGAGCCGCTTCAGCCCAAGAATGCAAGAATCACCTTGGCCGGCGAATCGTGCCGCGAGTTGCCGCATCTAGCTTCCCGCGACCGGACACTTCGCGTCGAAGCCACCGAGACGGAAGCCGGGCGCATGGAAAGCTTCCAGCAGGCGCTCGTTGGGGTGCGGCTGCTATTAGTTGGCGCCCGTCATGAGGCCCTAGACGAACTGGTCCGCCAAGCGCAGGAACTCGACTTCGGCTACTGATCGGCGGCCGGATCGATGGCGATGCTAATGGCGCTTCTCGGCGACTGGGCCCCTTCCGGTGCCGAAAGCGTCTCAGGATAGCCCCGCCCCCTCATTCCAATTCACCAACACCAACGGCGCGGCGACGCGCGCGAAATGCCGGACATTGTTCGTCACCAGCACCGCGCCGATCGCCACCGCATGCGCGGCAATCATCATATCCAACTCGCCAATCGGCTGCCCCGTGCTGGTCAGGTAATGCCGTATGCCGGCATAGATGTCCGCCGCATCCGCGTCCCACGCCAACACCCGCACGATCTTCAGGAACGCGCGGACACTCACATGCAGCCGGTGCGAGGGCGAAATCCGCATCAGCCCATACATCAACTCGGCCCGGGTCACCGCCGAAACGCAGGTGCGATCCGGCGGTATCGCGGCCAGCTTCGCTTCGATCTCCGGCGACCGCCCCTTGATCACAAAGCTCGCCGTATCCGTGTCGAGCATGTGCAGCGGCACCGTCATTCGTCGAACACGCCACGCTCCGGCGGAACCACATTCATCGGCCGATCGGCCATGAAGTCGTCGGGCGCATCGACCGAGTGCACGAGCGCGAAGAAATCCTCCCACGCCCGAACCCCGGGCCGGGTGGACAGCAGGACATCGCCGGTCCGGTCATCCCGGGTGGCATACACTTCGGTGCCCTCGAAGCGGAATTCCGCGGGCAGCCGCACGGCCTGGCTGGCGCCGTTCTTGAACAGCTTGGCGGTAAGGGTTTCCGTCATGGCAACCTCCATCGGCAGAATATAGACCGCAGTATATATCCTGCGCCCGGCTGTTTGCAAGCATTTCCCCCACCATCCAACCGCCCTAATCTCCCGCCCGCAAACCAAAGGGCAGGAAACACCCACCATGCAGCACGGCCCCTACGAGCACATCGCCGCATCTACCTCCGGCCATGTGGCCACCATCGAAATCCGCCGCGGCCCGAACAATTTCGTCGATACCGACATGGTCGCCGAGATCGCCGCCGCGCTCGAACACTACGACCGCACCCCGGAGGTCCGCGCTATCGTCCTCTGTGCCGAGGGCAAGCATTTCTGCGCCGGCGCCGACTTCGCCTCTCGCGGCCTCGACGGCCTAGCCCGCGGCGCCAAAAGCGGCCGGCATCTCTACAAGGAAGCCCAACGCCTCTGGCGCACCGGCAAGCCCATCGTCGCCGCCGTCCACGGCGCCGCCGTCGGTGCCGGGATCGGCCTCGCCGTCATGGCGGATTTCCGCGTCGCCTGCGCGGAGGCGCGGTTTTCCGCCAATTTCACCCGCCTCGGCTTCCATCCCGGCTTCGGCCTGACCGTCACCCTGCCGCGCCTGATCGGGGACCAGCAGGCCGCGCTGCTGATGTATACCGGCCGCCGCATCACCGGCGAGGACGCGCTAAAGATCGGCCTGGTCGACTACTGCGTCCCGGCAAAAGATGTGCGCGCCAAAGCCGTCGAACTCGCCACCGAGATCGCCCAGTCGGCGCCGCTCGCGGTCATCTCCACCCGGGAAACCCTGCGCCGCGACCTGGCCGACGCCGTGTCCCGCGCAACCGAGCGCGAATACGAAGAACAGGACTGGCTGCGCCACACCGCCGACTTCCAGGAGGGCACCAGGGCGATGGCCGAACGCCGCCTGCCCGACTTCCAGGCGCGGTAACGGCGAAACGTCCTCACACCTGTCCGGCCGCGTGCTATGAAAAAGCCCCCTGATCCGGGAGTAGCCGCGATGTCCAGTCAAGAGCAGGCACGCCAACCGTTTCCGCATCCCCGCGTCCGGCCCGACTGGCTGGCGAAACTGCATGAAGACATCATCGATCCGGCGCAGCCGATCATCGACCCGCACCATCATTTGTGGCGGGCGAGGCCGGACCGTTATCTGCTGGAAGACCTCGCCGCCGACATCCAAACCGGCCACAACGTGCTCGCCACGGTGTTCATCCAGTGCGGCCAGGAATACCGCCCCGACGGACCGCCGGAACTACGCCCCGTAGGCGAAACCGAATTCGTCGTCGGCGAGACGGCCCAACAGGGCGCCTTCCGTCCCTGCGCCGGGATCGCCGGCCACGCCGACTGCACCCTGGGCGAGCGGATCGACTCCGTCCTGCAAGCCCATATCGAGGCTGGCGGCGGCCGCTTCAAAGGCATCCGCCACAGCGGCGCCTACGATCCCGGCATCGCCCCGACGGCGCCTCCCGGCGCACCCCCCGGCCTGTACAAAGATCCCGCCTTCCGCGCCGGCTTCGGCCGCCTGCAGCGCTTCGGCCTGACTTTCGATGCCTGGCTATATCACCCGCAATTGGCCGATTTGCTGGATCTATTAAGGGCGTTCCCGGACCAGAAAGTCGTGCTGAACCACGCGGGCGGTCCCCTCGGCGTCGGCCCCTACGAGGATCGCCGGGCGGAGGTATTCGCGCAGTGGCGTGCGTATATCACCGAATTGGCGGATTGCCGGAACCTGCATATCAAGCTCGGCGGCCTGGCGATGGCGGTGAACGGCTTCGGCTTCGATCGGCAGCCGCTGCCGCCCTCCTCCGGGGAGATGGCCGCCGCCTGGCGCCCGTATTTCGAGCACGCGATCGAGACCTTCGGCGCCGACAGGTGCATGTTCGAGAGCAACTTCCCGGTCGACAAGGGCATGTGCGCCTATCCCGTTCTCTGGAACGCCTTCAAGCGGATCGCCGCGGGATGCTCGGCGGATGAGAAGGCGGCGTTGTTCCATCGGACCGCGCAGCGCTTCTACGATCTGCCGCCCGTGGCGTAGCGCAACCGCGCGCATGAGTGTCGGGTCTGTAACCCGCGCCGTTTGAACCATGCTGCTCCGTAAGCGTTGCGGCGAGATCGTCCAACGCGGAGGAGAAATTCATGCAACGGCGCAACGCGCTTATGACGGTTTCCGGCATCCTGGCGACTTCGGCTTTCATGGCCCTCCCGCGCCGCGGGGTTCTGGCGCAGAGCGTGGCGGATTCGGGCACGCCGATGCGCCTGACGGCGTCCGGCTACCGGGAACAGACGCTCAAGTCCGGCAATTTCTCAAAGCAGATCAGCCAGCTTGCGGTGGCAAACGCCACGCGCCCCAAGGTCAGGCAATTCGCGCAGTTTGAGGTGGCCGAGCAGACAACCGTCGCCCAGGTCCTCACCGGCGAGGCCGATCCGCCGCCTCTCGCGCTCGACCCGCACGAGGCTGAACTGATGGGTCAACTGGAGGCGCAGTCCGGCAAGGAGTTTGACGGCCAATTCATCCACAGCCAGATCATCGGCCACCAGCAGCTTCTCAACATTCAGCAGGCGTTCCTGAACGGCGCCGTGTCCACTGAAGAATATGAGCCGGTCGCGGTCATGGCCCGCATGGTGATCCAGATGCACCTGACGATGCTGCAGGATCTGCAAAACGAGGTCGCTGCGTAGCTGAGGTCCCACCCGGGCGCTCGTGCCTTGGTGTCATGGGCGCGCTTGTCCCGGCCACCACCTGCAGTGCCGCATCAAGCAAAGTCGCGTATGGCCGGATTAAATCCGGCCATGCGCAGGGACGGAAAGACCCGCCGTTCCACCGCTTCCGGACCACCGTCGCGGCTTCAGGCCGGTTGCAGTTCGTGCTCCACCCAGGCGAGGCCCTCCCGCCCGTGCAGAAATCCGTTCTGCCACGGCGCCGCGGTCAGCGCGGCCAGATCCCCCGACGCCTCCTCCGGCGTGATGGCGTGGTCCAGCACCGCGCGATAGGCGCGGGCCACCGCCACCATGTCGACATGCTGCGGCGACAGCCGGAAATGGGTCACCCCCATCCCGCGCAGCGACGCCAGTTCCCGCAGCAGCACCAGATAGCCGTTCGACAGCGTCTGCGTGCCGTTGATCGTCAGCAGGTGCGTGCCATCGATGGTATCCGCCGCCAGCCCATCCGGGTCCTGCCCGCAGACGAACTGGCACGAGTCCTTCGTCAGCTCATGCGACCGCGCATGATAGCAGCGCATCGCCACCGACAACGGCTGCCTTCCGAACACCAGCAGTTCCGTCTCCACAGCCGATCGGCTGGCGAGCACGCGGACGGTGGCGGCGGTGGCTTCCACCGGCAGCACGATGCGCACGGCCCCGCCGCGGATCAGAACGTCCTGCGTTCCTTCATTGAACACGTTGATATACGGGCCGATGACATGCGGCCGACCGGAAACCTCCTGCAGGCAGGCGACATCGTTGGCCTCGACCAGCACGCCGGTTTCCGCCAGCGCCCGCGCCGCCGCGACCTCCCGGTCCAGGGTCATCAGCGCCAGGGTGGAGCGCACCACCTGCTTGCCGCCCGCTTCCAGACGGGCGACAATCGCCTCGTTGTCCTTCTCGAAGAATGGCTCCCGCTTCGAGCAGACGACCTCGCCGAAATAGACGCAGTCCAGCTCCGCCTCATCGGCGATGCGGGCATAAAAATCCCGGCGCGTCTCGGGCGCCCAATGGAACAGCAGCGGACCAAGCGTGAGCTTGCCTTTCGCGGTATTGGTCATCTCCAGCCCTTCTTGTAGGCGCCATGGGTTTCGCGTTGACCTTCGGCGACGGCGGCGAGGGTGTTCCCGGCGGAACCGGCCTGGCCGCGGTCGAGCGCGTCGATCGCCTTGCGGAAGCTGCCGACGACCTCGGTGACGTAAGCGCGGCTGCGCTGCCGCCCCTCGATCTTCAGCGCCGTCACCCCGGCCGCCTGCAATTCGGACAGGATGTCGATCGCGTTCAGCGCAACCGGCTCCTCGAACAGATACGACGTGCGGCCATGCGTGACATAGCGGCCCTTGCACGGCGTCGGGTAGGCGGCCGGCTCGCCGTGGCTGAAGCGGTTCAGCGTCACGTCGCCGAGGCGCGACAGCGTCTCCGGCCCGTCCTCCTTGTAAGAAACATGGCTCGCCGGGGCACAGGCGCCCTCGGATGTCGGCGACAGGCCGGTGATGTAGGAGGACAGGAAACATCGCCCTTCCGACATCGGCCCGACGCTGCCGAAGGCGAACACTTCGGTCTCGATGCCGATGCGGCGCACCAGCGCGGCGACCTGCTCGACCGACAGCACGCGCGGCAGCACGACGCGGCGGATGTCGAAGCGGTCGCGGTAGAAGGCGATCGACAGCTCGTTGGACGCCGAGGCCTGCACCGACAAATGCCGCCGCAGGTCAGGGTGCTTCGTCGCGGCGTAGTCCAGCACGCCGATATCGGCCAGGATCACCCCGTCGACGCCGGCCCGCGCCGCATTGTCGATCGCCGCGTGCCACGGCCCGGCATCGCCCGCCCGGGGGAAAGTGTTGACCGCGGCCAGCACCTTGCGGCCGTGGCGGTGCGCATAGGCGACGCCCTCGGCCATCTCATCGGGGTCGAAATTCAGGCCGGGGTAGTTCCGGGCGTTGGTGCAATCGCGGAAGCCGCAATAGACCGTGTCGGCACCGGCATCGACCGCGGCGCGCAACGCCGCGGGAGTGCCGGCGGGGCAAACCAGTTCGAGGCTCATGGGGCTCCTGTCGCGGCACTATCGGTCCGCATCTGTCTGACATCGAATTTGGCAACGCGCGCCTTCAGCGCCTTCACTTCGGCCCGCAGCGCGTCGCATTCCGCGCCGAGGTCGCGCGCCGGGCCGTCGGCCTCATGCAGCCGGGCATGGATCGTCGCGATCCGGGCACGGGCGCGCCCGATGGCATCGTCCACCCCTCGGGCGATCCGCCGCGCCGGGCGTTCGAATGGGCCGAAGATCGCGGCGATCTCGTCGGTGATGGCGATCTCCTCGCGATCCAGCGTGTTGCGCACCGCGACGATGACGGCGGTGGAGCCGGTGATCTCGATTTCCCGGCTAAAGAACATGGCGTCGCCGTCGGTGCGGCCTTCCAGCAGGTCGATCAGCGCCATCAGGTTGCCGCGGATCTCCGCGTCGGGCGCCAGCGGTTCGTCGCCGGGCCTGGCGCGGACATCCGCGCCGGGCAGCACGCGCACATCCATCTTCCCGCCGCCGAATTCGATCGCGAAGCGATGCGGCAGGTCGCTCGGGAAGACATGCACCACGGCGGGATCGAGCCGGGCAAAATTGGCGACCAGGCGCGGGTGGCGGCGGCGCATGGCGCGGGTCAGCAACACGGTCAGGCGCGCCAGGACCGGGCCTGGGATGAGCGAGAGGGTCGCGGCGGCGAGCGGGCGGGATCGTTGCATGAAGGACAGGTCCAGATTCAGTCCTCTTCATGGTGGGCCTCGCAGCCCTCGGGACATTGATCTGGATCAAACGTGCGCGGCGGGTCAGCTCCTACGCAACAATCGAACAACACGGAAATCGAAACAGTAAGCCAAAAATCCGCGTCCGCCTCTACGGAGATGATCGTCCTGCCAAAAGCGCCTCGATCCGGTCGACCAGATCGTTCGTGCCAATCGGCTTGTGCGCCAGGGAGTAGGCGCCGGAAATCGCCGCGCCCATGGCGAGGGCCGCCTCGTCGCCGACATAGCCGGTCAGCAGCACCGCCGGCAGCTCGGCGCGCAGACTCTGCGCGGCCCGGATCAGGGCGATGCCGTTCATCCCCGGCATCGACAGGTCGGTCACGAGAACATCCGCAGCCTGCCCGCTGGCGAGCAGCGCGAGCGCCGCCTCGCCGCCCGCGGCCACCAGCACGTCGTAGCCCCGGTCCTCCAGGTTCTGCGCCAGAAGGTCGCGCAGCGCCTCCTCGTCGTCCACAAGGAGCACGCGCGCGGATGCCGACGCGATCCTGGTTCCGGACTCCGCCGCTTCGGCTTCAACGCAAGGCGCAACCGTCTCCCGGGCGCCGCTGTCAGGATCATGCGCAGGCAGCCACAGCGTGACGGTGGTGCCGTTGCCCGGGCCGCTCTCGACCGTCAACGCGCCGCCGGATTGTTCGGCGAAGCCCCGCGCCATCGGCAGGCCAAGCCCGGTGCCGACACCGGCGGGCTTGGTCGTGAAGAACGGTTCGAACGCGCGGGCAAGCGTCTTTGCGTCCATGCCCGTGCCGGTATCGGAGACCTCGATCCTCACATAGCGGCCGGCGGACAGCCCGGCACTGTCGGCGGACACGTCGTCGGCCGCCGCGGAGATGGTCAGCCACCCGCCCCCGGGCATCGCGTCGCGGGCATTGGTGGCAAGGTTGACCAGGACCGTCTCAAGCTGCGCCTTGTCAACGAAAAGCCGCGGAAGATCATCGGCCAGGCCAATCCGCACCTCGATGCCGGCGCCCAGGGTATGAACGAAAATTTCCTTCAGGCTGCCGAGTACCGCGTCAATGTCCAGCGTTTCGCCGCGCAGATTCCCGCGCCGCCCGAAGGCGAGCAGCCGCCGTGTGATGGCCCCGCCGCGCTCGGCCGCCTCGAGCGCGAGCCCCGCCAGCCGGGCAACGCCCGGTTCGTCTCCCGGACGACGCTCGATCAGCGTGGCGGCGCCCTTGACCATCTGCAGCACATTGTTGAAATCGTGGGCGATGCCGCCGGCAAGCTGGCCCAGCGCCTCGACCCGCTCGGCATGGGCGGCCCGCTCCTGCGCCGCTTCGCGCGCCTCTGTCTCGCTGCGCAGCCGCGCCAGAAGATCGTCGTTCTCCCGCAGTCGCGCCTTCAGATCCTCGGTCAGTTTGCGCAGCTCCAGCGCGGCCTGCACGCGGCCGGTGACGACCTCGGAGAACAGCACCGCTCCGCCGATGGTGCCGTCCGCCCGCCGCCAGGGTGCCATCTCCCAATGCAGGAACTCGATTTGCCCGTCGGTGCGCGGGAAGGGGTCTTCCGCGGCTGAGAGGGTGTCCCCGGCCAGCACGCGGCGGTGGATTGCGCGCCGCTGCTCGGGGAGGTCGGGGAAAAGGTCATAATGGCTGCGGCCGATAAGCGACTCCGGCAGGCCATCGCCGAGCTGGTGGTCGAGCGCGAAACGGCGGCTGGCGGCCAAATAGCGCATGTCCGTGTCGAACATCGCGATCGACGCCGGGGTCCGGTCGATGAACAGCCGCAACAGCGCATCGCTCTCGGCCTTCGCGGCCGCGAGTTCGCGCTCCGCGGTCACGTCCCGCAAAAACACGGTCAACCCGTCGGCGGACGGATAGGCATGCGCATCGAAATAGGCATTGGAACCAGCGAAGCAGTCGTCCGCCCCGGTCGGCATGCCGCCTTCCACCGCCGCCCGGCAGGCCATGCCGATGAGGCTGCTTTCCAGTTCCGGAAACATGTCCCAAACAACCTGCCCCATCAGGTCACGGCCGTGCGCGATCTGAGCCTTGGCGCGCGCGTTGAGGTAAGTGAATCGCCAGTCGCGGTCGACGACGATCACGCTGTCGGTCGTGCTCTCGAGCGCGATATGCAGGGCGCGCGTGTGCAGCGCGCGCTCCTCCAGGATCGCCTGCTGGTGGCGGCTCTCGGCCAGGGCCTTGTGCAGGGCTTTATTCGCCGTCCTGTCCCGCACCGTGGCGATCGTCAGCGCCTCGCCATCGATCTCGATGGGGCTGATGCTGACGTCCACAACGAATTCCTCGCCGTCGCCCCGCACCGCGACAAGGTCCAGTCCCGCCCCAACCTCGCGCAGGCGCGGTTCAGCCGGGTATGACGCCATCGGCGATGCATGATCTTCCCGAAGCCGTCGCGGCAACAGGGTGTCCACCGGCGCGCCGATGAGTTCGCCGCGCGGCATGCGAAACAGGTCCACCATCCGCTGGTTGACGTTCGTGATTCGGCCCCGCCGATCGGCCAGAAGGATGGCGTCCGGGTAGGCTTCGAACATGGCGGCGAAAGTCCGGGTATGGTGACGGGCCCGATCGATCGCCTTGCGCATTGCCCCGGCGATGAACACCACCGCACTCGCCGTCGCCGCAAACAGCAGCAGCACGGAGGTCTGCCGGACGCCCTCCAGCCGGAACGAGACCACGTCCGGCAGCACGAACAGCCAGGCGCAGAGCGTCGCCATGGCGATCGAGAAGAACCCGGCCGCCGTGCCGCAGAACAGAGTTGCCGCGATCACCGCCGGAAACAGCGAGAGGAACTGGGCCCCGGGAACGGCGGACCCGAACGCCACCTGCAGGGTCGTGGCCGCCGCGACCAGGCCCGCCGCGAGCAGGTACGCGTTGAACGTGCCGGGCTGAAAGTGCCGCGGGCTGAAATAGAGCCGGCTGAAGTCGCCGTGTTTGATCGCGCCCGTGATCAGCGGGCTGACATCGAGGGAATGGATCATCCGGTTTGCCGCTTCACCCGTCACCGTCGTCGCTTTCCGCGATAAAAGTATCTTTCTTGAATAGTCGCGCGTGTCTATGCCACTGATTTGGATCGAACGCAAGGTTTTTGCGCATACCGAACTGATATGCTGGCATCAGCATCGCCGAGACCCCGGATGAACCGGTTCAGTACCCTCAGCGTATGGTTTCGCGACAATCCCGTCCGCACGACCACGTCCGCCCGTCTTCGCTTGTCCCGGTCCGGCATCTGCCTGATGATCACCGCCTCGATATCCTGCCGGCTCATGCGCCGGCGCAGCCCGACACGGTGAATCTGTATCGGCAACGGCGCGGACACGACGACGACCGTGTCGACCCGCCGGTGGCCGCCGGTCTCGAACAGCAGGGGGATGTCGAGCACCACGGCGCGCTTCCCGGCGCGGCGGGCGCGGGCGACGAAGGCGCGTTCCTCGGCTTCGACCATCGGGTGCAGGATGCACTCCAGCCGGGTCAGCGCCTCCGGGTTGCCGAGCACAACCTGGCGCAGCGCCGGGCGGTCCACCGCGCCGTCGCGGATCGTCCCCGGGAATGCCGCCTCGATCGCCTTTATCGCGCGACCGCCCGTTGCCTGAAGCCGGTGCACCGCGGCGTCGGCATCGAACACCGGGATGCGGGCGCGGCGAAACGCGGCGGCGGCGGTGGACTTTCCCATCCCCATGCCGCCGGTCAGGCCGATGATCCTCACGCCGGCAGCAAGTCCGCCGCCACGAACCGGCGCAGCGCGTCATCCACCACCGGCTCGGCGTTGAACCAGGCGCGGAAACCGGGCACCGCCTGATGCAGCAGCATCCCGAGGCCATCGACGCCGCGCAGGCCGCGCGCCCGGGCGGCGGCGAGCAGCGGGGTTTCCAGCGGCACATAGACGATGTCCACCACCGTCATGCCGGGCGGCGCGCGGTCGAGATCGATCTGCAGCGGCGGGTTGCCCGCCATCCCGAGCGACGTCGTGTGGACCAGCAGTCCGTGGCCGGAAAGCGCGGCGCCGCGCTGCTCCCAATCGATGACATGCAATCCCGGCAGGTCCCTGGCCAGCGCATCGGCATGCGCGCGGGTGCGGTTGGCGAGCGTGACATCGACTCCCAGCCCCAGCAGCGCCGCGCCGATGGCCCGCGCCGCGCCGCCCGCGCCCAGGATCAGGGCCGGCGTGGCGCCGGGATCGACCCCGTTGGCGCGGAGGTTTTCCAGGAAGCCCCAGCCATCGGTGTTGCTGCCGGTGATGCGGCCGTCGCGGAACACCAGGGTGTTGACCGCGCCGGCGCGGTGCGCGGTTTCGTCCACCGCGTCGCAGACCGCGAACGCCGCCACCTTATGCGGGATGGTGCAGTTGACGCCGGCAAACCCGGCCCGAACCAGGCCGCGGACCGCCTCCGGAAAGTGCCCCGGCTCGATCGGCAGCGGCACATAAGCGCCGTCGATGCCGTAGCGGTCCAGCCAGAAGCCGTGCAGCCGGGGCGAGCGGGAATGGCCCACGGGCCAGCCGGTGATGCCCGCGAGCCGGGCCTTGCCAGTCAGAATGGTCATCAGTTGAGAAACTTTTCGGTCCAGGTCTTGTAGTCGCCGTCGCGGGTCACGCGCGCCATCAGCTCGGGCGAGGCAATGCCGGTCAAATCCGAGGGTTTGACGCCGTCGCGCAACGCCTTGAGCGTGTCGTAGGTCGCCTTGACGGCGGCGGCGAAGGGCTGGTGGCCTTGCAGCGCCACCCGCACGCCGCGGCTGGCGAGGTACTCTCTGTCCTGCAGATCAGCCGGCACGCCGCCGAGCATCAGGGGGATGGAGACCTCCGCCGCGATGGCGTCGAGGTCCGGGCGGGTCAGGCCGCCGGCGATGAACAGCGCGTCCACGCCGGATTGTTCATACGCTTTCAGGCGCCTGATCCCGTCGGCGAGGCCGGCGATCGACGGCGCGCTGGTGCGGCCGATGATGAACAGGGCGGGGTACTCGCGGGCGGCGAGGGCGGCGCGCATTTTGCCAGCGCCTTCCTCCAGCGAAATGAGGCCCGGCCTGGTTTCGCCGAAAGCGCGGGGCAGCAGCGTGTCCTCGATCATCAGCGCGGCGACGCCGGCGGTCTCCAGTTCCTGCACCGAGCGCATTACGTTCAATGCGTTGCCGTAGCCGTGGTCCGCGTCCACCATCAGCGGCAGCTTGCCGGCGCGGTTGATGCGGTAAGCCTGGGCGGCGAATTCGGTCAATGTCAGGACGATCAGGTCGGGGGCGCCCAGCACGGTGAAGGAGGCAATGGAGCCGGCGAACATGCCGATATCGAAACAGAGGTCTTCTGCGATGCGCGCTGAGATGGCGTCGTGGACGGAGGCGGGATGGACGCATGCGCCGGTGGCGATGGTCTCGCGGTATCGCTCGCGGCGATCGGTCCAGTGCATGGTTTCCCCCGGGTTGGCGCGGCGGCATTGTAGGGAGGGCGGCAAGGTTGGGGAAGGGAGGCGGACCGGTTCCGTCCGGACGGGTTCGTTGGTGTTCATTTGCGCAGGCTTTGCGCATCGCTTTGGTGGTGGGTAAACCGACGAGGAAACAATGCATCGTGATGTTCAGGCGGCGGAGGACTTGCCAACCGGTTTGATCGAGATGAATCGTTCACAGCAGTGGGCGGCGGACGAACGTCTTGAGGCGGTTGTCGCCGCGTTGAACGCGGTCCACGACCACCACGGATTACTTTCGGATGACTTTCCAAGCCTTTGAGTTCCAACGCCTGCCGCGCGTTTTCGCGCCGAGGCATTGAAACCCGCCGCGCCCCGTGTTATCTAGCTAGCTGGAAAGGCTAGGTGCCATGGAAACGGTTACTCTATTCGACGCGAAAAACCGGCTAAGCGGCCTTGTCGATCAGGTCGAGGAGGGGCGGGAAGTCGCGATCACGCGCCGTGGCAAGCCCGTTGCCAGACTTGTTCCCATAATCCCCAAGGCTGATCTGGCGCGGGACGCTGTCGCGAAGCTGCATGCGCTCCGGGAAAGCATCGCCGCTCGCGGACAGAGCTTCACGCGGGATGAACTCGATGCCTACCGGGAGGAAGGGCGCCGGTAGGTGTATTGCGTCCTGGACTGCTCGGCAGCTCTGGCGTGGGTGCTCCCGGGTGAGGCGACCGAGGCCACGAACGCCTTGCTCACTGTCACCGCCGAGGCCGGGGCGCTGACGCCCGGCCTTTGGCCGCTGGAGGTCGCCAATGTGCTGCGCGCCGCCGAACGGCGTGGACGGATCACCTTGGCGGAGCGAACGCAGGCAATGGCGATCCTGAGCGAGCTGCCGATCAGGATCGACGAGAGTACGGCGGCCCTGGCGTTCGGCCCGATATCGGCGCTGGCGGCGGGACGGGACCTGACCGTTTACGACGCGTGCTACCTGGAACTGGCGCTGCGGTCCGGTCTGCCGCTGGCCTCCCTCGATCGGCGTTTGTGCGAGGCTGCGTCGGCCGCCGGTGTGAAGCTGATCCTTACGCCGTAACCTCCAGCACCCGATCGCACCCCCGCGCAAAGCCGAAACCGCAGGAAACGCGGAGTATCCCGGACCCGGTCGATGCGGTTGGGATGCACCGGACCGGGCTGAACCAGCGTGCGCATCAGCGGCCCACCGCGTAGCCTTGCATGCCGCGCGGGTTGGCACCCGCGAGCCGCTGCCCGTCCGGTTCCAGCCTCGCCGCCGACAGCCGCCCTTCGCTCCAGTCCTCGCCCTTGGACGCATCGTGCCCACGCGCCAGCAGGTCCGCCAGGACATCGTCGCCGAAGCGGCCTTCCAGCACCAGCTTGCCGGGCCGCGCCGCGCGGGGCCAGAAGCTGGACGGCCAGTGTTCGCCATGAAACGACGGCGCGTCAATCGCCTGCTGGAGGTTCATCGCGTGGTGCACCATGCGCAGGAAGAAGATGACGGACCACTGGTCCTGCTGCTCTCCGCCAGGCGTGCCGAACGCCATCCACGGCTTGCCGCCGCGCAGCGCGAAGCTCGGCGACAGCGTCGTGCGAGGCCGTTTCTTCGGAGCAACACTGTTCGGCAGCCCCGGACGGGTCCAGAACATCTGCCCGCGCGTGCCCATCGGAAAGCCGAGCTCCGGGATCACCGGCGAGGATTGCAGCCAGCCGGCCGAGGGCGTCGCGCTGACCATGTTGCCCCAACGGTCGATGACATCGACATGGCAGGTGTCGCCGCCGGAGGCGCCAAGGCTCGCCACTGTCGGCTCCCCGCTTCCGGCGGTGCCGGCGGTCAGCATGGCGACCCGCGAGGCGGCATCATGATCGACGAACGGATGGTATCCCGGAACGATGCCGGGCCGCAGCGCCAGCGACGCGGTGTCCGCGATCAATCCGCGCCGGCGGTCGTTGTATTCGTCCGACAGCAAAACATCCAGCGGCACCGAGGTAAAATCCGGATCGCCGTAATATCCCTCCCGATCGGCATAGGCCAGCTTCGCCGCCTCGGTCACCGTATGGACGAATGTAGCGCCGACGGGGTGCATGTCGCCGATATCGAAACCTTTCAGCAGCGCGAGTTGCTGAAGAAACACTGGTCCCTGGCTCCACGGCCCGCATTTCAGCACGGTGTGGCCGTGGTAATCGAAGCTGACGGGGTCCTCCACCGTGGCGGACCATTGCGCAAAATCATCGGCGGTGAGCAGCCCGCGGTGATGCCGGCCGCTGGTGTCAAGCACGTCCGTGTTGTGGAAGAAACGGTCAACCGCTTCGGCGACGAAACCGCGATACCAGGCGTTGCGCGCGGCGTCGATGCGCGCCTCGCGGGTCGGCCCCACAGCCTCCCGCAGCACGCGCTCATAGGTGTCCGCCAGCGCCGGGCGGGCGAACAGGCTGCCGGGGGCGGGGACCCGGCCATGCGGCAGGAACACCGCGGCGGACGTGGTCCATTCCTGCTCGAACAACGGCTGCACCCCGGCGATCGTCGCGCTGATGCGCGGCACGACGGGAACGCCGTTGCGGGCGTAGCCGATGGCGAATTCCAGGACGTCGGGCAGTTCCCGGGTGCCCCAGTCGCGCAGCATCAGGCACCAGGCGTCGAACGCGCCGGGAACGACGGCGGGTAGCAGCCCGGTAGCCGGGATGAATTCGATATCGAGCCGCTCGAACGCTGCCGGTGTGGCGGCGGCGGGCGACAAGCCCTGGCCGCAGATCACATGCTGATCGCCGCTGGCCGCGCTGTGCAAAATGATCGGCACGTCGCCGCCGGGGCCGTTCAGGTGCGGTTCGGCGACATGCAGGGTGAAGCCGGCGGCGACCGCCGCATCGAACGCGTTCCCGCCGCGCTCCAACACCGCCATGCCGCACTGGCTGGCCAGCCAGTGGGTGCTGGCGACGACGCCGAAGGTGCCGGCGATTTCCGGCCGGGTGGTGAACATGGGCCGCGGCCTCCTGTTGGTTCGAAGAAGTATGCGGCGGGTTGGCGGGAACGGGAAGCAACCGGGTTCACGAATCGGGTGGCTTTCGTTCATCATCGATCAATGAACGCCATCTCCCCCAGCCTATCGTCGGCCGCTCTGTGGGATCGCTACGTCCGGCTGCCGCCCGGGGCCAAACTGGTCCTTCGCCTGAAGAGCCTGATCGTTCCGGGCGTGCCAAGAGGCGACTTCGCCAACGTTCTGGCGCGAACCGGGCTACGCGCCATCGCAGGCGGAAGCTGGTCGTCCCAATCGGTGAACCCGGTGATCAACGACCTGCTTAGCAAGGGATTTCTGACTGCCGATCTCGATTGCGAGCCGGGCTTGCTGCATCATGTCGCGGCCGACGCCGCTGCCTCGGAGGACGCGAAGGTGCTCGCGCAGGCGATCCGCCTGGTGCTGCCGTCGCATAACCCGAACCGATATTATGAGTCGACAGACTCGAAAGCGCTGTGGCGGCTGATCCGGCTGGAAGTCTACACCAACAACGAGGTCGAGTTCCGCCTCAATCGTAACCTCTGCGACAAGACGTTCGGTCCGCAATCCACGGTCATGACCCTTGCCACCGCGTTCCACGACGCGCCGCTCGAAGCTGCCTGGATTGCCAGCCGGCACCCGGAGATCCGGGTCCCGCTGCTCGAAGCCAAACTCAATTCCTTCATCGTGACCGGTTCGGGCGGCCCGGACATGCCGGAGATCATCGCGCTCGGCCGCAGGCAGCGCGGACAGGAGGGCTGCGGGGGCCTGGCGGCCCAGCTTCTGCGCTACGATCTGCTCGCCGGCAGGCTCGACGCGCTGCGCGACGCCGCGCAAACGGAACCCGAGGCCGACGCGCGGCAGTCGCTGGAGGGCGCGGTCGCTTTCCTCGAAGCCCGCAACGACGCGGCGCTGCTGCATTATCGCGAGGCGTTGAAGCTGCGCCGCAAGCGGTTCGGCCGGCGCAAGCTGTTCCTGGAGCAGGAGCACCGCGTGCTGTTCCTGCTGGCGCTGCTGGGCGCGAACGATGCCGCGCTGCACGCCGAGATCCAGACCGGACTCGACGCCGCGTTTTCGGAGACGGAAATGGCCGCGCGCGATGGCGGCCTGCTGGCGATGCAGGCGGTGCTTTGGCTGGCCCGGGGCCTGGAACCCAAGGCGCGCGAACTGCTGGCCTCACTGCGCAAGACGAAGCTGACCGCGCCGCTCGCCGTCGCCTGCGTGTCGCTGGCCGAGCATGCCGTCGACCGCGCGATCTCACGCGAGAAGCGCGACGACCATGCCATCCGCTTCACCCTGCTGCGCGACGTTCTGCCGCTGATCGCCCGCATCCATGCGGAAATCCTGGCGGAGGTGGCGGCAAACCCCGCGCCGTATAGTGCCTGGCTCGCCGGGAATCCCGGCCTGGCGTTCACCGGGCTCATCCGGACCCTTCAGCCGTGGGAGCGGGCGCTGGAGAGCCTGGGCACCTTCCTCACCGGCGCGGAGGCCGGCGACGTCGCCAAGGTGCAGCGCAAGGCCAAGCGCCTGGTGTGGTTCCTCGATCCCGACCGCAAGGAGGTCACCGTCGCAGAACAGTCGGCCAAGGGGCGCGACGGCTGGACCGACGGGCGGCCGGTGGCGATGAAGCGGCTGCATGAGCAGGACCCGCGGCTGGACTACCTGACGCCGCAAGACCGATCCGCGCTGCGCACGATCCGCAAGGAAACCGCCGGCTGGTACGGTGAGGAAAGCTTCTGGTTCGACGTCTCCCGGACCATCCCGGCCCTTGTCGGCCATCCCGCGGTGTTCCATGCCGGGCGGCGGTCGCAGCAGCTCGAACTCGTCGCCTACCCGGTGGAACTGCTGGTGACCGAGCAACCGGGCGGCTACCGCATTGCGCTGTCGCATGGCGGAACCGAGCCGGCGGCGTTCCTGGAGGCGGAGACGCCCGGCCGCTACCGGGTGATCGAGTTCTCGCAAAAGCTGCTGGCGGTGCAGGAGATCCTCGGCGCCAACGGGCTGCACGTTCCCGCCGCGGCGCGCGACCAGGTGGTCGCGATGGTGCGGCAGAACAATCCGGCGCTGCCGATACGCGCCGAAATCGCCGAGCTGGAGCAGCCGGGGATCGAGGGTCAGTCAGCCCCGGTGGTCCAGTTGGTGCCGTATGAGGCGGGGCTGCGGCTGACCCTGCTGGTGCGGCCGTTCGGCGCCGATGGTCCGGCCTATGTCGCCGGGCTGGGCGGGCGTTCCGTGCTGGCGACCGTTGGCGGGCTGGTGGTTCGCGCCATCCGCGACCTGCCGCGGGAACTGGCCGAGCGCACGGCTCTGGCCGAAGCCTGCCCGACCCTGCGCGATCGCGGCGGCGCGGACGCGCATGAGCTGATCGTCGAGGATCTGGCCGGCAGCCTCGACCTGCTGCTGGAACTGCAGGCCTACGCCGGACCGCTGGCGGTGGAATGGCCGGAAGGCCGCACGATGCGGGTCAGCGCCGTCACCCCCGGCAAGATGAAGCTGCGCGTCGCCCGCGACCGCGACTGGTTCAGCATCGACGGCACCGTCGCGCTGGACGAGGACGAGGTGCTGGAGATGCGCTTCCTGCTCGACCGCCTGGACAAGGCGCAAGGGCGGTTCGTGCAACTGGCGGATGGCCGCTTCGTCGCGCTGACACATCAGTTGCAGGCACAGTTGCAGCGGTTGTCCGCCGTTTCGGAACCGCACAAGGCCGGGCGGCGGGTGCATGCGCTGGGTGCGCCGGCGCTGGACGCGGTGCTGGAGGACGCCGGCGAGGTGAAGTCCGACGCCGCCTGGAAGAAGCACGTTTCGCAGATCCGCGCGGCGGCCGACTGGACTCCGGCGATCCCGGCGACCTTGCAGGCGGAGTTGCGCGATTACCAGGTGGAGGGCTTCGTCTGGATGTCGCGCCTGGCGCGCTGGGGTGCGGGCGCCTGCCTTGCCGACGACATGGGCCTCGGCAAGACGGTGCAGGCGATCGCGGTGATGCTGGACCGGGCGGAGCAGGGGCCGTGCCTGGTGGTTGCTCCGACCTCGGTGTGCCCGAACTGGCAGGCGGAGATCGCCCGGTTTGCGCCGACGCTGACGACACACCGCCTTCCGGCCACGGGCGACCGGGCGGCGCTGATCGAGGGCCTGGGCGCGCGCGACGTGCTCGTGTGCAGCTACGGCCTGCTGCATCAATCCGCGGAACTGCTGAGCGGGCGGTCCTGGCAGATGGTGGTGCTGGATGAGGCTCAGGCAATCAAGAATGCCGAGACGAAGCGGGCGCAGGCGGTGCAGGGGTTGCAGGCGGCGTTCCGGCTGGCGCTGACGGGGACTCCGGTCGAGAACTACCTGGACGAGCTTTGGAGCCTGTTCAATTTCGTCAACGCGGGCGTGCTGGGGTCGCGCGAGGGCTTCCAGAAGCGCTTCGCGCGGCCGATAGAGCGGGACAAGGATGCGCAGGCGCGCCAGGCATTAAGGGCGCTGCTGCGGCCGTTCCTGCTGCGCCGGACCAAGGCGGCGGTGCTGAGCGAATTGCCGCCGCGCACCGAGCAGACTTTGAATGTGGAGATGCTGGAGGGCGAGCGGGCGTTCTACGAGGCGCTGCGGCAACGCTCCCTGGAGCGGATCGAGGCGCTTGATGCGCCGGAGGGTCGCCGGAAGATCCAGATCCTGGCGGAGATCACGAAGCTGCGGCGGGCCTGCTGCAATCCGGCGCTGATCGACGCGGCGGCTGGCGTGCCGAGCGGCAAGCTGGCGACGTTCCTGGACCTGACGGAGGAGCTGATCCGCAACCGGCACAAGGCGCTGGTGTTCAGCCAGTTTGTCGGCCACCTGGAGCTGGTTCGAGCGGCGCTGGATGAGCGCGGCGTGCGGTATGAGTACCTGGACGGCGGCACGCCCTCGGCGGAGCGGGAGAAGCGGGTGGCGGCGTTCCAGGCGGGCGGGGCGGACCTGTTCCTGATCAGCCTGAAGGCCGGGGGGACGGGGCTGAACCTGACGGCGGCGGATTATGTCGTGCACCTCGATCCGTGGTGGAACCCGGCGGTGGAGGACCAGGCATCCGACCGGGCGCACCGCATCGGCCAGGAGCGGCCGGTGACGATCTACCGGCTGGTGATGCAGGACAGCATCGAGGAGCGGATTTTGGCGCTGCACAGGGACAAGCGGGACCTGGCGTCGGAACTGCTGGACGGGTCGGAGACGGCGGGGCGGCTGAGCGAGGAGGCGCTGCTGGATTTGATCCGGGCGTGAGTTCATATGCGCCGGCAAAGGAATGGATCAGGTGGCTGAAACCCCGCCGCTCGGTGAAAAAACGGTCAGCGCGCTGTTCGCACTGCTGCACGACTTCTATCGGCAGGAGCTCGGGGCGGAGGAAGACGTTCACCGGACCTTGCCGTTCTTTGCCACGGCATTGGGGCTGATCGTCGCCTCGCTCAACTATTCGGCCACGCAGTTGCCGTCCTGGAGTGCGGTTCTCAAATCCTGCAGCCGGGAGCAAGCCGGCAGCTTTCGGCTGGCCCGTCGTCCCGTGCGCCTGGCCGGTCTTCCTCGCCGGGCTGTTTCTGGTTTTCGTGATGATCCTGAGCGGCGCCGTCCCGGCTTATCTCGGATTGGCGACCAGGAAGCGCGAGTATCTGCGTGCCGGACCGGAACCGGTGACTCTCGAACGCATGCGTGAGCTCCATATCTATCACGCCCGCACGGCTTTGAGCGGCGACGATCTGGATACCGCGGTCACGCTCGACGTGCGGGCGCAATTGCTTGACACCTTCGCGGAGGTCGTTTCGGCAAACCGGGACATCACGTTGCAGCGGTATCGCCATCGCGCCCGAGCCGTGCTATGTCTGCTGTTGAGTTTGTTGTTCGCGCTGCTCGCCACCATACTGATCATTGTGACCGTAAAGTTCGGCCTTATAGAGGCGCTGCCATGACAACCGCACCTTCGCAAGCCCAAACCGCGGCTTCCTCCACGGCGGCGTCCACGCGCATCAAGCCGCCTGTGCCGTCATCGAAACCGAGCGGTAATATGACCTACACGGTTCAGAAGGGCGCTGGCTCTCTGCCGTTCCTCAAGAAGTAGCTGGCCGATGCCGCGGATGATGTTCGCACGCTGAGCGACGCCGCGAGATAGATCGGGTTTCAGCCGGGGGCCGGAAGACCTTCGATCCGACTGGACCTCCGTCCCCACCCATGCCACCAACCCCGGCTCCGCACGGAGCCCCACTGCCATGACCACAGCCGAGTCGCTGACCACCGAGGCCATCCTCGACGCCTTTGGCGCCGCTATCGTCCAACACGCCGTGCCGCGCGATGCCCTCAAGCAGGCCGTGGACCGTTGGGAAGAAGTCGGCCCCGTGCTGATCGCGATGCTTGAAGCCGCAATCGGCGCGCAGCCATCCCAACGCGACGCCGATGTCCTGTGCTTTGGCATCTACCTGATGGCGCAGCTTCGCGACACGCGCGCCTACCGTCCCCTCTGCTCTCTCGCCGCCACCCGCGAGCGGCTCGACCCGATGATCGGCGATGGGATCACCGAGGACTTCGGCGTTATCCTCGCCCGAGTCTACGACGGCGATCAGGCGCCGCTGCGAGCCCTGGTCGAGTCCGAGGATGTGGACGAGTTCGTTCGCGACGCCGCCCTCGGCGCCGTTGTCGTGCTGACCGCCTCCGGACGCATCGGCCGGGACGAGACGGCGGCCTGGTTACGCCGCCTGCATGCGATCCTTCAGCCGCAGGAGCAGAACTGGGTTTGGGTGGGTTGGCAACAAGCCATCGCACTGCTTTGCCTCGACGATCTCGTGCCGCTGGTCGAGGACGCCTTTGCGCGCGGCTGGATCGGCGATGGGTTGATGAGCCTTAAGCATTTCCAGGAGGATTTGAGCAAGGCGCGGCAGGCAGCCGAACCGGCCTCGGTGTTCAATTCGACGGTCCGGGATGATGGCCGCTTCGAGGACGTCGCGACGCTGATGGCCGATTGGATGTGCTTTCAACCGGAGCGGCCGCGGCCCCCTGCACGCCCGGCGGCCCCGGTTTCCTACCGGGAAGCCCAGACCGTCCGCAATCCCTATCGCGGCGTAGGCCGCAACGATCCCTGTCCCTGCGGCAGCGGCAAGAAGTTCAAGAAATGCTGCCTGAACAAGGTCGCGTAGCAGCGCCGCGCTACCCCCTAAGCCGCACCCGCTCCGCGATGTTGAACGACGCGTCCGGACCCACCTGGGTGAAGATGCACAGATCGGCGACTCGCCGCGGCACTTCCAGCACCGGGGCAAAATACGCCTCGGCCGCCGGCAGGAAGACCTCCTTCTCCGGGTCCGACAGGCGGCGGGTCAGCGTCATGTGGAAGAACCAGGTCCCGAACACGTAAGGGTAGCCCCAGCGCGCCAGCATCGCCTCCTGCTCCGGCGTCAACTGCGCCCCGCGGCGCGCAGCCAGTTCCGCCTCGGACGGCGGCGCGCGGAACGCGTCGAGCTGTTCGACACAGGCATCGGCCAGCGCCTGCAACGCCGGGCACGGCTCGGTTTCGCGCAGGGCCAGGAAGCCCCGCAGGTCGTGCACCGCCAGCCGAGGCAGGTCGAACGGCGCGATCCCGGCGGCCAGCGCCCGGACGGCGGTCATCAGCTCCACCCAACTGCGCCCCTCCGCCAGCCGCATCGGCGGCTTCAAGGTCGCGTGGAAGCCGTAGCGACGGGGTTCGGCGGTCACTTCCTCGATGCCGAACAGCGCCGGCTGCACCATCGGCGCGCCGGTCACCGGGTCACGTCCCAGCCAATGGCCCGCGAGCTCGGTCAGCGGGTCATCCGCCGGCGGCGCGTAATAGATCGCCACCCGCGCCATGTCAGATCACCCGCTCCCCGCTGCGCCAGACCTGCCGCACAATCGGCAAGGACCCGTGCAGCCGCACGCGCACCACATCGGCGCGCAGCCCGGGCTCGAGCCGCCCGCGGTCGGGCAAGCCGGACATGCGGGCGGGATGGTCGGAGATCATCGCCACGGCCGCCGGCAGGGTGATCCGCTCCTCCCGCGCGCATTGAAACGCCGCCTCGATCAGGCTGGGCGGCACATAGTCGGAGGCGAATGCATCCACCGCCCCGGCGCGAACCAGGTCCATCGCCGAGACGTTGCCGGAATGCGAGCCGCCGCGGACGATATTGGGCGCGCCCGCGATCACCTGGATGCCCGCCCGCTTGGCCGCCAGGGCCGCCTCCATCGTCACCGGAAATTCGCTGATGCTGATCCCGTCGGCGGCGTTTTCGGCGATTTCCTCCTCGGTCCGGTCGTCGTGGCTGGCCAGGACGATCGAGGTGCCGCGGACGCGGTCCAGCAACGCCCTCCGGTTCGGGTCGCGCCAACGGGTGCGATGGGCCTGCATTTCCAGGATCCTGCGGTCGATCGTGGCTTCGTCGAGGCCGCCCTCCCGCCGGCGCAGCTTCCGGTAGAAGTCGATATCCGCGTACTGCCCCACGCCGGGGCTGTGGTCCATCAGGCTGATCATGCGGACCAGCGGATGGTCTGCTACCGGGTCGAGCAGGTCCAGCATGTCCATTGCCGGCACCTCGCAGCGCAGATGCAGGAAGTGATCCGCCTTCAGCAGCCCCGCCTCGGTCAGCGCATCCACATCGGCGACGCCGTCGCGGAAGGTCTGGATGCGCTCCTGGTCGAAGCCGAGGTCGCCGAGGCAGAGCGCGTCCAGCACGGTGGTGACGCCGGCCGCGGCGCATTGCGCATCATGCGCCACCATGGCCGAGCGGGACGGCCAGCGCGCCAGGGCGCGCGGCTGAACCTGGCGTTCCAGGTTGTCGGTATGCACATCGACCGCACCCGGGATCAGGTAGTCGCCGCCGCAGTCCAGGGCGCCCGGCAGGTGCGATCGTCCCGGCTGCACGTCGGCGATCGCCTGGCCGCGCACCACGACCGTGCCATGCAGCGTTTCATCGGGCAGGACCAGGATCGCGTTGGTGAGTATCGTCTCCGGCGTCATGCAGCATCCCGGTAAGGTGTCATTCCAAAAAGCCGATCGGCTATGGCGTCGCGGACGTCGGAGTCGTGGCAGATGGCCACGATGGCGGCGCCGCGCGCTTTAGCGTCCCGGATCATTCGTATCACGACCTTACGGTTGTCCGCATCCAAAGAAGCTGTGGGCTCGTCCAGCAGCAATATCGGCTGAGCGGCGATGAAGCCGCGCGCGAGGTTGACCCGCTGCTGCTCGCCGCCGGAGAACGTGGCCGGCGGGATGGCATGCAACCGCGTGGGAATGGCAAGCTCGAGCAGCAGCGAGCGCGCCCGTTCTGCCGCCGCCGCGGCATCCGCGCCGCGGGACAGCAGCACCTCCGCCACCACATCCAGCGCGGCGACGCGCGGGACCACGCGCAGGAACTGGCTGACATAGCCGAGCGTCTCATGCCGCACCGACAGAATGGTGCGCGGTTCGGCGGTGGCGATATCGACCATGGCGCCGCGGTGCCGCACCATGATGGCGCCCCCGTCGGCGCGGTAGTTGCCGAACAGGCTGCGCAGCAAGGTGGACTTGCCGGCGCCGGACGGTCCCGACAGCACCAGGCACTCGCCGGCCCGGACCTCGAGATCGACCCCGGACAGCACGGGCATTTGCAGCCCGCCGCGCAGGTGCAGGGTGAAGCTTTTTGCCAGGCCGGACGTGCGCAGCATGACGGTCATGAAAAACGCATCCTATTAACCAATGAGTCACCTTTTTGGTGTCTCGTCGGGCAGTCGAAGCAAAGACTTAAACGCAGATGTGCTTTCGCAGCCGCCTGATGAGTTCCGAAGAACGAAACCGCGTCACCGCGGTCGCGGCCTGGCCTGGTGGAAACGGAGCATGGTGCCCTGTTGCCGGGACAACGCTGCCATCGAAGAGAAAATGTGACGTTAAATGTCATGTTGATCATCCGGTGGGGGAAGAATTGGATCGAGCTCAAAATCAAGATCCGCTTCTGACCTGCACCGGGGCCCGGAGGGCGTTCGACCGCCTTCCGGGACTCGGTCTAACACACCCCACCCAACCACCGCAAGTCCTTGTTCTAGCTGCATACTCATGCATTCAGCACTGAACTGACGAGCAACTGCGTGTAGGGGTGCCGCGGGTCGTCCAGCACCTGATCGGTCAATCCGGTTTCGACGATCCGCCCGCGCTGCATCACCGCGATGCGGTGCGCCAGCAGCCGGGCCACCGCGATATCGTGAGTCACCAGCACCACCGCGATCCGCAGCCGCACCACCAGCGAGCGGATCAGATCAAGCAATCGTGCCTGCACAGAAACATCCAGTCCGCCCGTCGGCTCATCCATGAACACCAGCCGAGGATGCGTCACCAGGGTGCGGGCGATTTGCAGCCGTTGCAGCATCCCGCCCGAGAACGTGCGCGGCAGATCATCCAGCCGATCGGCGTCGATCTCGACCTGGGCGAGCCAGTCGAGGGCGGTGGCGCGGATGTCGCCGTAATGCCGCGCCCCGCGCGCCATCAAACGCTCCCCCACATTGCCGCCGGCGCTGACGTTCATACGAAGGTTCTGCCGCGGGTCCTGGTGCACGAACCCCCAGTCCGAGCGATGCAGGGTGCGCAACGCCGCGCCCGGCATCGCATGCACGTCGATCAGGCGCTCGTCGGGGTCGCGATACCAGACCACGCCGCTGTCGGGTGCGAGCCGGCCGGACAGCACATTCAGCAGGGTGGTCTTGCCGGAACCTGATTCGCCGACGATTGCCAACATCTCGCCCGGCCAGAGATCGACGTCCACCTCGGCGAGGGCCGGGATGGCGCCGAATGACAGGTTCAAGCCGCGGCCGGAGAGCAGCGTTGGGTCGGGCTTCGGGCCAGCGTTGGTCATGCCGGCCGCCGATCGCTGCAAAGGGAGGGCGACCGTCCGGGACATTGGGGTATTTGCCACCGCTTGGTTAACACAGAGGAAGAAACGAGGGCCACAGAGGACACAGAGAGACCGAAAGGTATCATCTGCCGGGGCCTGCAACAAACGCCGGGCCCGAAAGGACGCCGCATGCGGCACAGCCATGCAGACGCTGTGCGTCGATCATACCACGGAACGCGAAGCGCGATACCTGCCTTCTCCGTGTCCTCTGTGGCCCTCGTTTCTTCCTCTGTGTTAAAATACTTGCCGAAGAACGGACCCCAACGGCCCCTCACGAAGCGCACCAACACCCGGCTCTGCAACAAAGCGGCGCCGCTCATTCCGCCGCCTCCCGCAACGCGTCCGCCCCGACATGCCCCGCCGCACGCCGATCGGCGCAATGATCCGTATCGGAACACACGAACAGCCTCCCGCCGCGATCGTCCGTCACCACCTCATCCAGGAACGCATCCGTCGCGCCGCACAACCCGCACGGCTGCGCCGCGTTGATCGCCCGGAACGGGTGATCGTCGAAATCCAGCGATCGCACCCGGGTCCAGGGCGGGATCGCGTAAATCCGCTTCTCCCGCCCGGCGCCGAACAACTGCAACGCCGGCATCATGTCCAGCTTCGGATTGTCGAACGCCGGGATCGGACTGGGAGACATCAGGTAGCGCTCGTTCACCATGACGGGATAGTCGTAGGCGATGGATATTTGGCCGTAACGGGCGATGTCCTCGTACAGCTTCACATGCATCAGCCCGTAATCCGCCAGGCCGTGCATCCGCGTCGTCTCCACCCGGCTCGGCTCCAGCCGCCACAGCGGCTCCGGCTGCGGCACCTGGTAGACGATGATCTGGTCCTCGCGCAGGCTTTTCTCGGGAATGCGGTGCCGCGTCTGGATCACCGTCGCCTCCGCCGTTGCCGTGGTGGTCCGCACCCCGGCGGTGCGGCCGAAGAAGCGGCGGATCGACACCGCGTTCGTCGTGTCGTCGGCCCCCTGGTCGATCACTTTCAGCACATCATCCGGCCCCAGGATCGAGGCCGTCACCTGGATCCCGCCGGTGCCCCAGCCATACGGCAGCGGCATCTCGCGTGAGCCGAACGGCACCTGGTGACCGGGGATCGCCACCGCCCTGAGCAGCGCGCGGCGGATCATCCGCTTCGTCTGCTCGTCCAGATAGGCGAAGTTGTAGCCTTTCATGCCGCCGCCTCCGCCCGCATGCGCCGCAGGTTCTGCAGTTCGCTCTGAAAATCCACGTAGTGCGGCAGCTTCAGATGCTCAACGAAGCCGGTCGCCTCGATGTTGTCGGCGTGGGACAGCACGAACTCGACATCCTGCGCCGGAGCGGTCACGTCCTCGCCCAGTTCCGCCGCCCGCATGGCGCGATCGACCAAAGCCATCGCCATCGCCTTGCGCTCGCCGAAGCCGAACACCAGCCCGTAGCCGCGGGTGAACTGCGGCGGCACCGTCTTCGATCCCTTGAAGTGGGTGACCATCTGGCATTCGGTCAGCACCAGGTCGCCGATATCGATGGCGAATCCGAGTTCCTCCGGCTCGATCTCGACGGACACCTCGCCCATGCGAATCTCGCCGGCGAACGGATGCGAGGCGCCGTAACCGCGCTGGGTCGAGTAGCCCATGCCGAGCAGGAAGCCCTCATCGCCGCGCGCCAGCGCCTGGAGCCTTACATCGCGCTCCGCCGGGAAGGACAGCGGGTCTCGCGTGAGGTCGCCCGGCTCGCGATCGGATGCTGCGTCCGCCTCAAGCAATCCCTCTTGCCCGAGGATGTCGGGGACCCGCGGCATTGCCGTCGCATCCGGTGCTGCGGCGGGAGCGGCGGGTAGTGCATCATCCTCCAGCAGCCCGAAATCCAGCAGGCGATGGGTATAATCGTACGTCGGCCCGAGCACCTGGCCGCCGGGTAGATCTTTGAAAATCGCGGAGATCCGCCGCTCGATGTGCATCGCGGCGGTTTCCATCGGCTTCGAGTGGGCGAAGCGGGGCAGCGTGGTGCGGTAGGCGCGCAACAGGAACGCGGCCTCGATCAGGTCGCCCTGCGCTTGCTTGATCGCCAGCGCCGCCAATTGCCGATCATAGAGGGATCCCTCGGCCATGACGCGGTCAACGGAGCGGCCGAGCTGGTCCTGAATTTGCGCAACGGACAGCGCGGGCGTGGAAGTGTCGCCGCGGCGCTCCTCGCCCAGCCAGGCGTGGGCGGCGTCGATCGCCTGTTCGCCGCCCTTGACCGCTACATAAGCCATGACTCAGCCCTCCCGCACGGCGACGCTGCGCGGCAGGGCGGCGATTTGGCCGGCTGCACACAGGATCAGGTCGATGCCGCGGGGGAACAGCGCATGATTGCTCCGCCATATGGCGGCGAAATCCGCGGGCAGTCCGTCCACGGTCAGAATTGCCGGCTCACGCAGCCCCGGTCCTTCCAGCAGGAAGTCCTTTCCAGTCGCTAATGAGGCAACCTGCAGAATCACCGTGGCGGAGGTTTCCGGCGCCTCGTCGGTTCCAGTGGAAAGGCAACTCCAGTCCGTGACAGCCCGAGAAAGCGCCAGCGCGAATGTTGCCCGCGCCGGGTCATGAACCACCGGCGCGCCGGTATGGAACGCAATCCACGCGCGGGCCGCTTCCGCCTCCGGATCCAGCCAAAGCGGCGTTTCGTGATCCAGCAGCGTCAGCACCACCGCCGCCGCCGCATCGCACAGCGGGGCGGGCGCTTCCACTCCGCTGACGGTATGCACCCGGCCCGGCCGCGCCATGGCGTCCAGCAGGAGACGGAAGCAGGATTGCGCGCCGCCGATGGGCTCGGCGAAGCCCGGCGTCAGGGCGCTCATCATGTCCGCATCGTCTGCATGGCGAAGAACTGCACCCGGGTGGCCGCGGCTTTGCCGGAGCGCTCGGCCCGCCTCGCCTTCTGGCTGGCCTCAAGCGGTGCGATCATCCGGGCTTCCAATGTCTCCGCCCGCTCCGGATCCTGCATCAGCGCATCCACCAGCGCGGCAATCTCGGCCCGCCGCGGTTCGCGGCCGGCGACATAGGCATGGCCGATCGGCCCGGACCCGAGCCGCACGGTGCATCGGGTGACGGTCATTTCGCCAAGGTTGAACGGCGCACCGCCCCCGCCGGCCCGTCCGCGCACCATCACCAGACCGCCTTCAGGCCCGCGCAGCACGGTGTAATCCGGCACGCCGCCCGCGTCGTTCAACAAAGCCTCCAGCCGATCGGCCGGGGCGCGGGCAAGAACGGCCATCCAACGCTGGCGGGAAGTCCTGACAGGAACGCGATCGGTCATGAGCGCCTGAGGTTGTTTAGACATCTAGACAGCTAGGGCCGGGTGCGCGTATCGTCAACCACTAAAGGGGCCCGAATTGGATGAAAGAACGATGAACCCGACCGCCGGGATGGACGAGCCCGCCACCCATCCGGTCGACCGCCAGGACGGGGTGGCGCTGTGGCGCCAGATCGCCGGTGCGCTGCAACGCGACATCGCCTCAGGCGTGCACCAGCCGGGTGGGCGCCTGCCGACGGAGGCGGAACTGTCGGCGCGCTTCGGCGTCAACCGCCATACCGTCCGGCGGGCGTTGGAGGAGCTGTCCCGCGACGGGCTGGTGCGTGCCGAGCAAGGCCGCGGCAGCTTCGTCGCGGAGGACGTGCTCGATTACACCGTCGAGGCACGCACCCGGTTCTCCGAGTGGATCCGCAAGCACAACAAGGAGCCGTCCGGCCTGGTCCGCCAGCTGCGGGAGATCGTCGCGGATCAGCGCGTTGCCGCCGGGCTGGACGTGCGCGCCGGCAGCAAGATCGTGATGCTGGAGCGTCTGGGCCTCGCCGATGATCGTCCGGTCAGCCTGACGCGGCATTATTTTTCCCCGCGGCTGAAGGGGATGCTTCAGGCGTTGCAGTCGTCCCCGCGCATCACGGACGCGTTGCGCGCCGTTGGCGTGGAGGATTACCTGCGGCTGCAAACCCGGGTGACCGCCCGGCTGCCAACCCAGACCGAGGCGGAGCTGTTGCGGATGGCGCGCAGCCGGCCGCTGCTCGTCGGCGAGAACATCAACGTGGACCGCGACGGCGCGATTATCGAGTTCGCCGTCGGGTGCTATCCCACGCCGCGGGTGCAGATCGTCTTCGAGCCATGAAGGTCTGATGGAATGCGCGATTTCAGTATCAGCGGCGGGACGGTGCTGCTCGGCCCGGAGGGCCTGCAACAGACCGATGTGGCGGTTCGCGCCGGCCTGGTTGACCGCATCGGCGGTGATTCAGGCGGCGCGCGGTTCGATGCGTCAGGTCTGCTGGTGCTGCCGGGAATCGTCGATCTGCATGGCGATGCGTTCGAGCGGCAGATCCAGCCTCGGCCCGGGGTGAATTTTCCCGTCGATCTGGCGCTGCGGGACACGGAATCGCAGTTGCTGGCGAACGGGATTACAACCGCGTTTCATGGCGTGACGCTGTCGTGGGAGCCGGGGCTGCGCAGCCTGGACGCGTGGCACGCGATGATGGCGGCGTTGTTCGCACATGCCTGGACCTGCGACATGCGGGTGCATTTGCGGTGGGAGGCGTACAACCTCGACGCCCTGGACACCGCGGTCGCGGCGATCGAGGCGGGGCATGTGCATCTGGTGGCGTTCAACGACCATACGCCCTCCATCGTCCGCAAGCTGAAGGACCCGGTGGAGGGCGCCAAGTACAGCGGCCGCGCCGGGATGAAGATGGAGGCGTTCCAGGCGATGGCGCACGGCGTCGCCTCCCGCTCCGACGCGGTGCCCGCCGCGCTTGACCGCATCGGCGCCGCCGCCCGGGCGGCCGGGCTGCCGATGGCGAGCCACGACGACCACAGCATCGCCGCGCGCGACGGGTTTCGCGCCCGCGGCGCCCGCATCTGCGAGTTCCCGATCGCGGAGGAGGTGGCTGCCGCGGCGGTCGCGGCGGGGGATTTCGTGGCGATGGGGTGCCCGAACGTGGTGCGCGGCGGGTCGCATCTCGGCTGGGCTTCGGCGGCGGCGATGGCGGAGGCGGGGGTGTGTTCCGTGCTGACGTCGGATTACTACTACCCGGCGATGCTGCGGGCCGCCTTCGTGCTGGCGGAGCGGGGCGCGCTGGACCTGCCGCGCGCCTGGGCGCTGATCGCGGAGAACCCGGCACGGGCGGCGGGGTTGTCGGACCGCGGCGTGATCGAGGCGGGGAAGCGAGCCGATATGGTGGTGGTCGATCCGGGGACGTGCCGGGCGGTGGCGGTGGTCGCCGGGGGGCGGGTGGCGCACCTGACGGCGGAGGGCAGCTTGCGGCTGTCGGCGGGGTGATCAGCGGCAGCGACGGATATCTTGATCAGGTGCGCCGAGCCGGGGTAATCGTAACGCTCTTCTACAGGTTGCGCGCCAACTGTTTTCGGGTGACGAATGTCTGACAGCCTCGTTTTGGAACTGCTACGTGCGATGCGCGGCGATATCAGTCAGATCAAGACTGACATCATCGAAGTGAAAGAGCGGCTGGGCTTCCTGGAACGGGGCTACGCCTCGCTTTCCCGTCCCGTCGATCGCATCGGCAGCGATGTGGGGCGGATCAAGGCGCGTTTGGACATCGCCGGCGCGCCGGTATGACCGGTCATGGTGCTGAGGCGGGCAACCATCCCGGGGGGCCGTCCTGCGTGGCGGTGAGGGTGTGTTGCCTACCGGCCGGATGCCGGGGCCCTGCCGCCTGATGATCGAACGCTTCCTGCATCGCGTGCTGTTCGCCAGCCGCTGGCTGCTGCTGCCGTTCTACCTCGGCCTGGTCATCGCACTGGCGCTGCTGGCGTTCAAGTTCG
The DNA here is from genome assembly GCA_903851415.1 of uncultured Rhodopila sp. Taxonomy (GTDB): domain Bacteria; phylum Pseudomonadota; class Alphaproteobacteria; order Acetobacterales; family Acetobacteraceae; genus Rhodopila. Next base: position 97,618 of record CAINOE010000155.1, read on the forward strand.
TCCAGAAGCTGGTCGCGCTGTTTCCGGACTTTATCGCGCTCGACCTGGAATCGACGATCGTCGTCAGCCTGAAGCTGGTGGACATCGCGCTGACGGGCAACCTGCTGCTGATGGTGATCCTGGCCGGGTATGAGAACTTCATCTCGCGGATCGAGACCGATACGAAGGAGGAGCGGCCATCCTGGATGGGCAAGGTCGATTTTGCCGATTTGAAGATGAAGCTGATCACCTCGATCGTGGCGATCTCGGCGATCCAGTTGCTGGAGGCGTTCATGAACATCGAAGCCACCAACAAAGTCGATGTGGCCTGGCTGGTCGGCATTCATCTGACGTTCGTGGTATCCGGGCTGCTGCTGGCGGTGCAGGACCGGATCGGCGGCAACAAGCACTGACCGTGAGGACGGCGAGCCGCGGCGGCTTTTTGTCGTTTCCGCGGCGGATGACCGGGCGGCGTCCTGCGCGATCCGATCCCGTTCCCAAACCAGCCCGAGAGCCCGGCGCGCGTCCCGGCGTTCGAAGTTGCGGATGACGTCTCCCTTGGATAGGTCATCATACCGAGACGTCATGGCGCGGTGCTTTAGCAGGGTTGGGGCGGCTGTCGAGACTTGACAGCGACGCGTCAGCGCGACTTCGGCGGGGGCTGATCGTTTATGGCGGCGGTGAAGCGTTCGCTCGCCGCCTGTCCCTCTGCAAGCAACGCGGGCCAACCGCCCGGCGGATTACCGCGCTTCAGCATGCCGGAGAAAAGAGCATACGGATCGGTCGAGGCGCCGGCTTTGCGCAGGGTGTCGCGGTCATTCACCCACGCATAAACGATGATTCGCGATGCTGAGTCCGCGCGGAAGAACAACCGGAAGCGGTTGGCCGCGAACTTGGCTCTGAACCAATGCCGGTGCTCAGCGCCAAGCGTATTGCCCTGCCGGAAGTCAGGCGCGAGCGGGTCGCGCGGTATCCGCTCAAGCACCAGGGTCATCAGCGTCGCCAGCAGTTTAACGCTCGCGTTGCTTTGCCACTTGACCGGATCGGACCGGCGCGCCCGCTCCGAGGCGTCGATCAGCTTTTCGACCTGGTCGACGAACAAGGGGGTCGCGAACAACGTCCAGCCGTGTCGCTGGATCACCGCCTACAACCCGACATCGCCTTCAATCGGTTCTTCCGGATCGCCGGTGACGCCGGCAGTCAGGGACTGGATGCGCTCGATCAAAGATGAAGGCAAAGCGACAAGGGACTCCGGATGGCTTTCGATGTCGCGCGCCAGAAGCGCAAGAAACGGTCCGAGGGCGGGGTCCGACACGGTCTCATCAGCGGCATGGACGGTTACTGCGCCATTCTCGATGCGGAAGGCGATGCGGCCGCCATACCCGATGCCGAGCGCCTGGCGTACAGTCTTCGGGACGGTGGTCTGGCCCTTCGCCGTGATGGTACAGATTTCTTCGATCAATATGACGACCTCCAACGGCGAGAATGGTAAGGAGTTCGCATTACATTTTCCAGCCTTTTGTCGCAGTTGCCGGGTCTCGCTTTCCCGTCTCACTGGCCTATCCGCCCCGCCCGCGCTAGACGTCCCGCCACCCGGGGCGGCGACGCCCCCAAACGTTAAGGACACACGCCATGCCCGCCTACCGCTCCCGCACCACCACCCACGGCCGCAACATGGCCGGCGCGCGCGGACTGTGGCGCGCGACGGGCATGAAGGACGGCGATTTCGGCAAGCCGATCATCGCGGTGGTGAACAGTTTTACCCAGTTCGTGCCGGGGCATGTGCATCTGAAGGACCTCGGCCAGCTCGTCGCCCGCGAGATCGAGGCGGCCGGCGGCGTCGCCAAGGAATTCGACACCATCGCCATCGATGATGGCATCGCCATGGGCCATGACGGCATGCTGTACAGCCTGCCCTCGCGCGAGCTGATTGCCGACAGCGTCGAATACATGGTCAACGCGCACTGCGCCGACGCCATGGTCTGCATCTCCAACTGCGACAAGATCACCCCCGGCATGCTGATGGCCGCGATGCGCCTCAACATCCCCGCCGTGTTCGTCTCCGGCGGCCCGATGGAGGCCGGCAAGGTCGTACTCAAGGGCAAGTCCCGCTCGGTCGACCTGATCGACGCCATGATCGCCGCGGCCGACGACACCAACACCGACGCGGAGGTCGAGGTGATGGAGCGGTCCTCCTGTCCCACCTGCGGCTCCTGTTCCGGCATGTTCACCGCCAATTCGATGAACTGCCTGGTCGAGGCGCTCGGCCTCGGCCTGCCCGGCAACGGCACCGTCGTCGCCACCCACGCGGACCGCCGCGACCTGTTCCTGGAGGCCGGGCGCAAGATCGTCGAGATCACCCGCCGCCACTACGAAACCGATGACGCAAGCGTCCTGCCGCGCAGCATCGCCACCTTTGCCGCGTTCGAGAATGCGATGACGCTCGACATCGCCATGGGCGGCTCAACCAACACCGTGCTGCACCTGCTGGCCGCCGCCAACGAGGGCGAAGTGCCGTTCACCATGCTCGACATCGATCGGCTCTCTCGCCGCGTGCCGGTGCTTTGCAAGGTCGCCCCCTCGGTGCCCGACGTTCACGTCGAGGACGTCCACCACGCCGGCGGGATCTTCGCGATCCTCGGCGAACTGGAGCGTGTCGGCCTGATCGACGCTTCGGTGTCGACGGTCCACTCCGAAACCCTCGCCGAGGGGCTGGAGCGCTGGGACGTCCGCCGCACCAGGGACGACGCAGTCCGCACATTCTACCGCGCCGCCCCCGGCGGCGTGCCGACGACGGAAGCGTTCAGCCAGTCGGTCCGCTGGGACGCGGTCAACGACGATCGGGAGAAGGGGGTGATCCGCGACGCCGAACACGCCTTCTCCAAAGACGGCGGATTGGCGGTGCTGTACGGCAACATCGCCGAGGAAGGCTGCATCGTCAAAACGGCCGGGGTGGATGCCAGCATCCTGACCTTCTCCGGCCCGGCCCGCGTGTTCGAGAGCCAGGATGCGGCGGTGACCGGCATCCTCGGCGGCTCGGTGAAGCCGGGCGACATCGTGCTGGTGCGCTACGAGGGACCGCGCGGCGGACCGGGGATGCAGGAGATGCTGTATCCGACCAGTTACCTGAAGTCGAAGGGCCTGGGGAAAGTCTGCGCTCTGATCACCGACGGCCGCTTCTCCGGCGGGTCATCCGGCCTGTGCATCGGCCATTGCTCGCCGGAAGCGGCGGAAGGCGGCACGATCGGGCTGATCGAGGAGGGCGATGTCATCCGCATCGACATCCCCGCGCGATCGATCGTCCTTGATGTGCCGGACGCCGTGCTGGCGGCGCGCCGGGCGGCGATGGAGGCGAAGGGCGATGCCGCCTGGCAGCCGGCCGAACCGCGCCAGCGCCATGTTTCGTCGGCGTTGCGCGCCTATGCGGCAATGACCACCAGCGCGGCTCGCGGCGCCGTCCGCGATGTAGCCGCGCTGCGCCGCCGGTAGATGCGCCTCTGGCCCATCGGCCTGGTCATCCTGACCCTCGCCACGGCGCGGGCGGAGACGCCGGGGCCGGTTGGCCAGCCGACAGGTCCGTGGCGCGAGCAAATCCACTGGGTGCCGGCGCAGGACGGGGGCGGCCGAACGCGCCTTCTTTACACGCGCATCTGCCGCCCGGCCGGCGACCGACCGGCGCGCGTGGTGCTGATCAACCACGGCAAGCCGGCAGACGCCGATGTGTCCAAGGTCAAGCCGGCAGCGTGCGGCAACGAGGCCGTGCAGTGGTTCCTGGCGCGCGGCTATCTGGTTGTGGCCGGGGTTCGTCGCGGCTATGGCGAGACCGGCGGCGACCTGGCCGAAACCTCCGGATCATGCAGCGCCGATGCGTTGGTTCGCGCGGCGCATGAGGGCGCGCGCGATGTGGATGCGCTGCTGCGCTATGCCACCTCGCTGCCCTATGCGCAGCCGGACCGGGTGGTGGTTGTCGGCCAGTCCGTCGGCGGATGGGTGACGGACGGATACGACAGCGTGCCGCATCCGCATGTCGCCGCGATGGTGAGCATGGCCGGCGGTCATGGCGGGCATATTCACGGTATCCCGAACAACAACTGCAGGCCCGACCAACTGGTCCTCGCGGCCGGGGTTTTGGGCAGGACGGCCACCACGCCGATGCTGTGGATTTATACCGCGAACGACAGCTTTTTCGATCCGGGCCTGGCGCAGCGGATGTACGACGCGTTCACCGGCTCGGGTGGCCGGGCGGAGTTTCATCCGCTTCCGCCGTTCGCCAGGGACGGCCATACGCTGTTTTTCGGCAATGGCGGTTCCGCGATCTGGGGACCGCTGGTGGAGGCGTATCTGGGGAGGATGGCGGACAGGTAGCGAGGCTGTGCTTTGGTCTTCAAACCGCCGGGGTGCTCCCCATGTGCCCGCTAGGGTGTTGCTCGGTGATCGATGTCCGCAGGCCAGACCGTTCCGTTGCCGGACGACCCGCTCGCGCTGCACGCGCCGCGTCTGTTCCGGGCGTTCGGCTGGTACCTGCGCTGGTTCTTCTGGCGTAACTTCCACGCCGTCCGCATCAGCGGTGCCGGGATCCCTGACGTCCCGGCCGATCGGCCGCTGATAATATATGCGAATCATCCGTCGTGGTGGGACCCGGCGCTGTTCATGCTGCTGGCCAATACAATCCTGCGTGACCGGATCAGCTTCGGGCCGATGGAGGCCGAGGCGTTGGGCCGCTACAGGCTGTTCCGCCGCTTCGGCGTCTACGGCATCGACACCGCCACGCACCAGGGCGCCGCGCGTTTCTTGGCCGCCAGCAGAAGGATTTTGTCCCGGCCGGGCACGGCGCTGTGGGTGACCTCCGAAGGGCATTTCACTGACCCGCGGGTGCGTCCGCTCCGGCTGCGGCCGGGACTGGCGCATCTCGCGCGCCGGTTGCCGAATGCGGTGATCGTGCCGCTCGCCATCGAGTACCCGTTCTGGAACGAACGCAAGCCGGAAGCGCTGTTCCGATTCGGCGATGCGGTGGAAGCCGGCGGGGGCCGCAATTTGGGCGTCGCCGCCTGGAACGCATTGCTGGAGCAATGTCTGACCGAAACGATGGATGCGCTGGCGGTGGCCGCAATATCCCGCGATCCGGGCCGTTTCTCGCGGGTGCTGCGGGGGCGTGTCGGTGTCGGCGGGATCTACGACGTCTGGCGCCGGATCGTTGCGACGTCGAGGCTTCGGCGGCCGGAACTCGCGCACGAACCACAGCGGGAGCCGGGGGCGTGATTTTCGCATTTGTTTTGGCCGCTGGCCCTTTGCTGCTGGCGCTGGCCAATCTTCGTTACTACGTCGCGCCGCCGGTGGCCATCGCAGTGCCCGCCGTGTCGGTGCTGATCCCGGCGCGAAACGAGGAGGCCACCATCGGCGCCGCGTGCGCCGCTGTGTTGGCGAATAAAGGCGTCGACCTGGAGCTGATCGTGCTGGACGATCATTCAGCCGATCGCACGGGGCAGATCTTGGCTTCGATCGGCGATCCGCGCCTGAAGGTTGCCAGCGCCCCGGACCTGCCGCCGGGATGGTCCGGTAAGCAACATGCCTGTGCGCATCTGGCGACTCTGGCGAGCCACGAACTCATGGTTTTCGTCGACGCCGATGTGCGGCTTTCGCCGGATGCGGTGTCACGCATGGCGGGCTTCATGCAGCGCAACGATGTCGGACTGGCCAGCGGCTTTCCCCGCCAGATCGTCCGAACCTGGTCCGAGGTGCTGCTGCTGCCCCTGATCCAGTTCCTGCTGTTGGGCTATCTGCCGATGGGGATGATGCGGCGGGCTGTCAGTCCGGCGTTCGGCGCCGGCTGCGGGCAGTTGTTCATTGCGCGGCGAGATGCCTACCAGCGAGCCGGCGGCCACGCGGCGATCCGGGCTTCATTGCACGACGGCATCAAGCTGCCGCGGGCGTTCCGCGCCGCCGGCATCCCGACCGGCCTGTTCGACGCGACGGATATCGCCGCCTGCCGCATGTACACGAATGCGGGCGACCTCTGGGAAGGCCTGACCAAAAACGCAACGGAAGGCATGGCGACGCCGAAAGCGTTGCCTGTCTGGACGGCGATTCTTGGTATCGGGCAGGTCTTGCCACCGGTGCTTCTGGCCATCGAGCCGGGCGTGCTGAGCGCCGCCGCTGTCTGCGCATCGTTCGGGCTTCGCTTTCTGCTGGCGTGGCGGCTGCGTCAGCCGGTGTTGAGCGCATTGCTGCATCCCATCGGTGTGGCTGCGTTGCTGTTGGTGCAGTGGACGGCGTTGGCCCGGGCCGCTCGCGGGATACCCGCGACCTGGAGAGGCCGCGCCTATCCGGCGCAGTGATCGGGCCTACCGCGGATAGTGCAGGGGCACCGTCACGGAGTCGCCGGGCGAGAACGCCGCGTCAGCGAAACGCGGCGGCCCGAACCGCATCCTTGCGTCGCGGCTGAAACCGAATCCCTGTTTGGGCGCGCCGAGCAGGCCGTATTTGATCGGCTGATCGCCGATTTCGTCGTGGTAGACGGCCGCCGCCCAGGTGCCGGCGGGCAACCCGGGCACGCGCACGGTAACCTGGCCGATGCGTGCCGGCGCTTCTCCGTGATAGGGACAGGCGCCTTTCGGAAAATTCGCCTCGTCGCAGATGGCGACGACAATCCTGCCCTGGTTGCTGCGGATTCCGGTGACCGTGACAGTAAGGTTCGCCGCCAGCGCGGGCGTAACCCCCAGCGCGGCACAGCCGAGAATCCACCCCGCTTTCATGCGGAAACTCTTTCCGCCGGTGCAGGCGCCATGTCGCTGTGCAGGCTGTCTGCGGCAATCCATCCCGACATCAGAACCATCGGCATGCCCGGACCCGGATGCGCCGCCCCTCCCGCCAGATACAGGCCTTTCAGATCGCGCGACCGGTTGCCCGGCTTGAATGCGCCAAAGAATCGGCCATGGCTGGCCAAGCCATAGATCGCACCGTCGAGCACGCGATACCGCTCATGAATATCCTGCGGCGTCAGCGCCGCCTCGAACACAATCCGCTTCTCCAGATCATCCATCCCCGCGCAACGACCGAGTTTGCCGAAGATGGTTTGCCGATACGCCGGCAGCATGCGCTTCCAGTCATGGTGCGGACGCAGATACGGCGTGTGGACCAGAACGTAGATTGCATCGCAACCCGGCGGAGCAACGGACGGATCGGTGCGGGCAGGGGCCGCAATATAGCATGTCGGGTCCGGCGCCGGTTCGCCCTTGCGGTAGATCCAATCGAATTCCTGCTTCGGATCCGCGGAGAAGACGAAGTCGTGGTGCGCGAGGTGTTCATAGGGCCGGTCGAGGCCGAGATACAGCACGACACCGGAACAGGCGGGATCCGGCTTCCAGCGGCCGGCGAACTGCGCCGCGGGTTTCCCGCCGACAAGTTCCCGGTAGGTGCGGACGGCGTCCATGTTGGAAACGACCGCGCCGAGGCGGATGTCTTCGCCTGCGTCCGTCTCGATGCCGGTGACGCGGTTACCATCGCTGAGGATGCGTCGAACCCCCGTGCCCATCCGGATGTCAACGCCGAGATCTGTCGCCAGCGCTTGCAGAGCCGCCGGCACCGCGCCGGTTCCACCCATTGGATACCATACGCCGCCATCCGTCTGCATATGCGCGATGGCGCACAGCACCGCCGGTGAGTTGTACGGGGACGATCCGACATATTGCACGAAATGATCGAGCATCTGCGCCACCCGCCCGTCGCGCACCCGCCGGCGGATCGTTCCGGCAACGGTGGTGCCCATGCGCAGGCTGAGCACGTCCCGAAGGGTCGCCAGATCCATGTTCTTCCGCAGGTCGAGTGTATCGCCGATGTCCTCGACCGACCGCCAGAAGAAGAATTTCTCCGAGACCTCGTGCAGCTTTTCTGCCAGCTTCATGAAATCCCGGAAGCCGCCCTGCGAGCCGGGGGCAAAGGCGGCGATATTGTCTGCTGTTTGTGGCAAAGCTTCGTTCAGATCAAGCCTCGATCCATCATCGAAGAAGCACCGCCATTGCGGATCGAGCCGCCGCATGTCGAGCGCCTTGTGCATGTCGCGCCCCGCTTCGGCGAAAACGCGCTCCAGCACGCGCGGCACGGTCAGGATCGTCGGCCCCATATCGAAACGGAATCCATCCTGCTCCAGCACCGCGGCTTTGCCGCCGAGCCAGGCGTTCTTCTCGAACAGGATGACCCGGTGGCCGCGCGCGCTCAGCGTGCATGCGGCCGCCAGGCCGCCCAACCCTCCGCCGATAATGCCGATTGGCAGCGGACTCATACCGCCTCCTTCAAAGCGGGCTCGTATCGATTGGCTGCCAGCCCAAGATCCTGCATCAGCAACTTGCTGGTGATCCGGGCGGATTCGAAAATCACCGGCAGGCCGCTGCCGGGATGGGTGCCGCCGCCGACGAGGTAGACGCCGTCGAGATCCTCGAATCGGTTGCGCGGCCGCATATGCAGCATCTGGCCGAGATTGTGCGACAGGTTGAAGGTCGCCCCGGTGTAGACGTTGAGATCGTGCTCCCAATCCGTAGGCGTGACGATCTTCTCGAACCGGATGCGCCGCTCGATGTCCCTGAGGCCGAGACGGCTGAGTCTCTCCAGGGTCAACGCACGGAAGCGCTCCTTGTTGGCCGCCCAGTCGATCCCGGCGCCGATACGCCGGCTCACCGGAACAAGAACGTACAGGGTGGCGTGGCCGGGCGGGGCAAGATGCGGATCCGTCACGCAGGCGTTCTGCACATAGAATGAGGGGTTGACCGGAGGCGCGCTTCCGTTCTCGATTTCGGTGAAGTTGTGGCGATAGTCGCGCGACAGGTAGATCGTGTGGTGATCGAGTTCCGGCATCGGACCTTCCAGGCCCAGGTACATCATGAACGTCGAGCACGAGAACTTGCGGGTTTCGATGCGCCGGTTCGACCAGCGGCGGCGCAACGAATCCGGCACCAGCGTGGTCATCGCCTGCGCGAAATCGGCGTTGACGACGATCGCATCGAAACGTTCCGTTCCGCGGGCCGAGCGGATGCCGACAGCCCGGCGGCCTTCGAACAGGATTTCCTGCACAGGCGAGCCGAGCCTCACATCCACGCCGGATTCCCGCGCGACCCGGCCCATCGCCGACATCACCGCGCCGCATCCGCCGCGCGGATGCCAGACGCCGAATTCGTACTCGATGAACGACAGGATGCTGAACAGGCTGGGACAGCGGAACGGCGACATGCCGAGATATTTGCTTTGGAATGAAAACGCCAACCGCACCCGCTCATCCTTGAAGTATCGGGCAAGATAGCGGTCGAGTGTCTGATGCGGCCGCAGGCTGGGGAGCGATTTCAGCATACCGGGCCGCAGCAGGTCGAACACGCTGTTCAGCGGCGATCCCAAAGCCGGCTCAAAGGCTTTCAGCTTGGCGCGGTTGTCCTCCATGAATCGGCGCAGGGCTTCGGCATCCCGCGGCGAAAACCGCGCGATTTCGCGGGCCATTTCGGGCATGTTGGAGGTGGCGCCGATCTCGCCGCCGGCTTCGAACAGCAGCCGGTATTGCGGATCGACGCGCAACAAATCGACCTCGCGGCTGAGGTCCCGTCCGCACGCCGCAAAGATTTCGGACAGCACGCGCGGGTAGAGGAAAAACGTCGGTCCACGGTCGAACCGGAATGTTCCCACCGGCGAGCGGGCCGCGATCGTTGCGGAACGACCGCCAACGCGATCAAGCCGCTCGAAGACGGTAACCGATGCGTCTGTCCGAGACAGCAGCATTGCCGCTGCGAGACCACCTGGCCCGGCGCCGATAATGGCGATACGCGGTCTACGTGTCTGTCCGTTCATTCGGTGCTCCCACAAACGCTAAAGAGGAAGTCCCGATGATCCGGCAACCCCGACAGGCGCTACACAAACGCGACAACACTTGCGATTTACGCGGCCAGCTTCGCGACATCGTCAACGGCCCGCATCACGGCGCCGGGCCTGGCATGCTGCAACATGTGGCCCACCCCCGGCAGGCGCACCAGGCGCGCCTCCGGCAGACGCCGCGCGATCCAGGCGGCGTGCAGGTCAGGGTCCGCCGTCCGATCCGCCTCGCCCGCCAGCACGACGGTCGGCACTTCCAGATGGCGCAAGGCATTGCGGCGGGCGAACATAGCGTCGTTGAACCCGAACAGCTCGGCGGCCATTGTTTGCAATGTGTCGGATTTCACGAGGTCGCGAAGCGGCATCGCGCGCAGGTAATCTGGCACACGGTCCGGCGCGAATGCGGCGGTCAGGCGATTGCGGCCGAACCAGTCCGCCAGCACCGGGAAGATCCACTCGCGCACGAAACGACCAACGAATGGCAGCAAGGCCAGCCGCAGCAATGGCATTCGTGCGGGCCGGGTCGGGCGGCAGAACGGCGCGATCAGCACGAGGCCGGCGATTTCGTTTGGAAAGCGCAGCGCATAACTCAGCGCCACCGCCGAGGCGATCGAGTGCGCTGCAATGATCGGCCTTGCGACACCGGATTTTCGCAAGACGCCGCGCAGCCAAGACGCCTGCTCGTCCGGACGCAACCGGCTCCGGTGCAAACTGGTGCTGCCACCGTAACCAGGCCGATCGGGAACGATTAGGCGATAGCGGCGGGTTAGAGGGAGAAGGGGGAGGGCAATCTCCTGTGCTATACTGCCAAGTCCATGCAAGACGACGACGGGCGGCCCCTGGCCCTGGTCGAAAACGTGGCATTGGCGGCCGTCGATGCGCAGGCAGTCCGATGCGTCGAGCCCCCAGCTTACGGCGCTGTTAGTTTGCAAGTGGGATACGTTTGTCATGGCGGCGACGGAACGCGGGCTGGCGCAGCCCGTTTCAGCGTCCGCGGTTGCAACTGATCGTGTGCCGGGCGCGCCTGTTGGGACCAGGCAACTCTATGAAGCGCGTGTAATGGTCACCTGCACGTCCCGAGGGGGTGCCGAGTACGGGGCGGACGTGGCCAGCACGTCCGCCCCAGCAGCGGCATAGGCGGCGGCGTTCGTCGCGCTAACACCGCCCGCCGCGACGATCAGTGGCCGATGCGGAGGCGAACCGAGCGCCGCTGCAACGCGCGCCACTGAATCCGGCGGAAACTTTTCCAGTTGCAAAATGTCGGCGCCGGCCCTGGCGTAGGCCAGCGCGGTTTCGAGATCGTTTACCTCAACAGCCAGTTTGCGCTCCGGTGCCGAGGCACGCAGACGCGATATCAGGGCGGCCGGGTCCAATTCGGGCAGGAACACGCGATGTTCGGGAAACACCAGCACGGTGTCCGACAGGCCGGTGCGATGCATCACGCCGCCGCCGGAATGAACCGCCTTGATCGACAACAGCCGCGTCAGCGGGACCGCCTTGCGGGTGCAGGCAATGACGATGCCGGGCCGGTGTTCCCGTGCCGCGTCGGCAATGGCGCGCACAGCGGTGGAGATGCCGGACGCCCATTCCACCAGCGTCTGGGCCGCCTTCCAGCCGGTATGCAACGTCGCCGCCGGGGCGGTCGCCGTCAGCAGCGGCGTGCCGGGTTCGACCGCCTGCCCGCTGCGGGTGATCAATTCCACTCTCACACCGAGACGGGCGAGCAAGCGGGCGGCCTCTTCGGTGGCGCAGGCAACCATGGCGTGACGCGCCGCAAAGCGCATCACGCCCGGTTCGCCGCCGATACCCAAAGCGGTGGTCGTCAGATCGCCGAAGGCAGCGTCTTCGGCGATAAGACGATCGATGTCCGCATCAGGCACATAGACCATGGATCAGCCGAACTTGAACAGAACGCCGTATCCGCCACGCGGATAGTTCCATTCCACTTCGCCCGTCTCCGCGCAGACGACGCGGCAGGTGCCGCATTCCATGCAGCCATCCGCAACGATCTCGACCTGGCCCTGCTCGTTCTCGGAGTAGCAGTTCGCCGGGCAGGTGGTGACCAGCGACTTCAGTTCCGGCGAGGGAACCGTATGTTCCTTGACCTTGATGTGCGGCTTGCCGGCGTCGACGACATACCGGTTCTGATACAGCTTCTCTTCGATGCGTGTGTTGAGTGTGCTCATTGATGCCTCCTGTTAACGCCAGGCCCGCGCGAACCGCAGCCCATCAGCGACCAATCCAGCCAAGCCACGTTGCTTTCGTACGCTTTTGAAGATTTCCGATTCCTTAGCCGTCTTTGCCTTGCCATCCACACGCAGCCAGGTCTGCGCGATCCCGCTCATCATGCGCGGATACAGGTCGAGCAACTGGCGATTGCCATGCAGCAGGGCCGGTATCTTTTGATACTTGCGCATATCCTTCAGCACGAAGCTGTCCTCCAAACGCTTTTTGTACTCGGACAGGTTGACCGACGTGCACGGTTCGCGGCGGCGCTTCAGCCAGACGATCGTTTCGCCAGCCAGCCGCCCGGAGGTCATCGCCAGGTTGGAACCCTCACGGTGCACCGCATTCACCAGGTGCGCGGCATCGCCGGTCACCACCCAGCCGTTGCCATAGATTTCCGGCATCGCCCGGAAACCGCCCTCGGGGATGAGGTGAGCAACGTATTCCTTCACCTCCGACCCGGCGATCAGCGGCGCGATCGACGGGTGCGTCTTGAACGAATCGAGCAGGTTGTACGGTTTGATTCCACTCTTCGCCATGTCGCTGACGATGCAGCCGATGCCGATGGAAACGGATTCCTTGTTGGTATACAGGAAGCCGGTGCCGGTCATGCCCTTGGTGATCGTGCCCATCGCCTCGATCACCACGCCCGCGTCGCCTTTCAGGTTGAAGCGGCTTTCCACCACGTCCTGCGGCAGGAAGTGCATTTCCTTCACTGCCAACGCAACGTTGTCGGGCTTGAGTTCGTCGCGCAGGCCGGAGCGCTGTCCGACGAGGCCATTGACGCCCTCCGCCATCACAACGACATCCGCCAGCAGCGGACCGCCGTGACGATCTGTCAGCACGCCGATGACGTTGCCTTTGGTGTCCTTCACCAGTTCGGTGACAGTCGTTTCGCACAACACGATCCCGCCGGCTTCGCGCACCTTGGAGCTGAACCAGCGGTCGAACTGGGCGCGGATGATGGTGTAGCGGTTCGGCTTTTCCTCGTTGAAGTCTTCCGACCGGTAATGCATCCCGGTGTGCGAGCTGTCGTCCATCATCCAGATGCGCTGTTCGATGACATGCCGTTCGAGCGGCGCATCTTCCCGGAAATCCGGAATGATCTTTTCCAGCGCGTCGGCGTACAGGATGGCGCCCTGCACGTTTTTCGAGCCGGGATATTCGCCGCGCTCAAGCTGCAGCACATTCAGGCCTGCTTTGGCCATGGTGTAGGCTGCCGCATTGCCGGCCGGACCGGCGCCGACGACGATAGCGTCAAAACGTTCCTGAACTGTGGCCATTTTCGTTACCCCGCCAACCGGTTGACAGACAGGCGCTTGCTGAATGCTTCAGTCAGCGCCGGCAACACTTCGATCGCATCCGCCACGATCGCGAAGTGAGCGAAGTCGAAAATCGGCGCGTTGCGGTCGGTGTTGATGGCGATGATGGTATCGGCGCCTTCGACACCCACGCGGTGCTGGATCGCACCGGAAATGCCGGCGGCGATATACACCTTCGGCCGGATCGTCTTTCCCGTCTGGCCGATCTGCCGATCGGCGTCCATCCAGCCTTTCTGGACGAGTGGACGGGAGCCGCCCCATTCGCCGCCAAGCACCGCAGCCAGCGCCCGCACAAGCTGCAGGTTTTCCGGCGAGCGCAGGCCCAGGCCGCCGGCGACAACGATGTCGGCGTAGGCAAGCTGGGCCTTGTTGCTGTCCCTGTCTGGCAGGAAACGCAATACCTTGGTGATGATGTCGAGTTCCTGCAAACCGGCCGCGTGGTCGACGATCCGGCCCGTCTTCCCGGGCGTGCTGGGCGGCATCGCCATCACGCGCGGCCGGATCGTTGCCATCTGCGGACGGAAGTTCAGGGTGTGGATAGTGCAGAGCAACGATCCGCCGAAGGTGGGACGGGTCGCGGCAAGCGAACCTTCATCGTCGATCGCCAGTTCCGTGCAGTCGGCCGTCAGGCCTGTCAGCAACGTCGTGGCCACCGCTCCCGCCAGGTCGCGCCCGAGAACCGTGGCACCCAGCAGGAAGATTTCCGGCTGATAGGTGTTGACCAGATCCGTCATCACCTTGGTATACGGCTCGTTCCTATAGTGTTCCAGAACTGGATCGGCGCAGATATAAACCAGATCCGCGCCGTGCTCCCACACCTGGACCGCGGCCTCCTGCAGGGCAGCTCGGTTGCCACCCAAGAGGACGCCGGCCAGTTCCACGCCCAGTTTGTTCGCGAGCTTGCGGCCCTCGCCCAAAAGCTCGAGCGAAACGGGATGGATTTCCCCGTGCTCATACTCGATGAAAACCCAGACGTGCTTGTAGCTTCTGAACCGCTCCGGCAGTTCCTTCTTCATTCCTGCGCGGCTTGGCGCGGCGGGAGTTGGTGCGGTGCTCATGGTCCGCTTCCTTTCAATAACCGGCGGCCGTGCGAAGCAGTTCGGCTTCCAGAGCCGGCTGCGTCTCATAAAGCCTGGCGATCACTTCCTCGGCGATCGTTTCAGCGTCGCGCTCCCGAGTTTCGATCGGAACCGCCTTCGTCGCCCGTGCCTTGGGCGCGAACACCCGCTTCACCACCGTGGGCGATCCCTTAAGCCCGCAGTTCGACATGTCGGTGATGCCGGCAGCCTGGGCGTTCCAGGTCACCAGCTCCGCCCGCGCACCGCGCAGCACATCGGCAATGGAGCCGCGGCGCACCTCGTTGCTGCCTTCGAGCATCGTGATCAGCGCGGGCAGGGCTGTCTTGAGCTCCTGCACGCCACCCTCGGCGCGGCGCGACACAGTGATTGTTTTGCCCGCAAGATCGACTTCCGATATCGCGGACACATAGGTCAGTTGCTGCAAGCCCAGGCGCCGGGCGATGCCGGGGCCGACCTGCGCGGTGTCGCCGTCGATGGTTTGTTTGCCGGTAAATACGATTTCCGGCACGCCCCAGGTTTCGCCGATTTTGCGGATCGCCTGGGCCAGCGCGTAACTTGTCGCCAGCGTGTCCGAACCCGCAAAGAAACGGTCTGTCAACAGTACCCCGCGATCGGCGCCAATGCCAAGCGCCTTGCGCAGGCTGTCCTCGGCCATCGGCGGCCCCATGGTCAGCACCGTCACCGTGCCGCCGAGCCGATCGCGCAGGCGCAAACCTTCCTCCAGCGCGAACAGATCGTACGGGTTGATGATGGTGGGCACCCCCTGGCGCATGATCGTGTTGGTAACGGGATGCACGCGGATCTGCGCACTGTCCGGTACCTGCTTGATGCAAACGACGATGTGCATGGCCACTCCTTTCTTCACTGATGCTATGGCAAGGACCGTGCCAACTAAGAAATGGCGGTTTTCCGCGGGTTCGGGCGGGGGTGCGACACTTTGTCCTGTCGTGAAACAGACAAGTCAGGCGGCTTCGTCGGGATCGGCGATGTCGGACAACGACACGAAGCCCACATTGGCGGGGGCGACGGCATCCTTCAGGACTTTGAACACCCGCTCCTGCAACGGCGACGAGGCGACGAAGTCGTTATAGGCCCGCGCCAGGGTGTCCCGGCAGGCTTCTTCGGCGGCGTGGTCGCTCAGCGCAGACAGCGGTTGTTCCGACAGGTACTGTCCCATGCGCTTCAGGATGTGCAGGCGGGCAACCCGCAGCACCTCCGGATCGTACGGGACTTTGAGCACGTCGAAGAACTCCTCGGCGGCCGACAGGCCGCGCAGACGATCCAGCAAACCACTCATGGCGTGTTCTCCTTGTCGCAATCGGAACATGTCGTCTCGGCGGATGCCCGGTCGCGGCGCTGCATGTGCGCCAGGCGGGCCTCGAGAAATTCGATGCGGTCGATCAGCACCGACAGCGCCTCGCCGACCGGATCGGGCATCAAATGATGTTCGAGGTCGATGCGGCCATCGATGCTGTGGCGCACGCGCGTATCCCGGACGATGCGGCCGGGGATTCCGACAACCGTCATGCCGGGCGGAACGTCCTGCATCACCACCGCATTGGCGCCGATGCGCGCGTTGGCACCGACGATGATCGGACCGAGGATTTTTGCTCCGGCGCCGACAAGCACGCCGCTGTTCAGCGTCGGGTGGCGCTTGCCGGGGGTCCAGCTTGTGCCGCCCAGCGTGACGCCATGATACAGCGTGACGTCGTCGCCGATTTCAGCCGTTTCGCCGATGACCACTCCGGCGCCGTGGTCGATGAACAGGCGCAGGCCGATGCGGGCGCCCGGGTGGATATCGACGTTTGTCGTTACACGCGCCCACCACGACAGAACGCGGGCCGGGAAGCGCCAACCGTTTCGCCACATCCGGTGCGCCACGCGATGCATCAGCACCGCGTGGACTCCGGGATAGGTGATCAGGATTTCCGCCGTGTAGCGGGCCGCGGGATCGCGCGCCCGGACACAGCCGACATCGCCTCGTATCGTTGCCCACAATCCGGGCGGTTGTTCCGCCTGTGTGCCCATGATTGCGGCGGACATCGCGGTCAGGCGTAGGTGGGTTCGAACGATGTCTTTTCCCCGGACTTCCAGAACGGGGACAGCGAACGCAGCCGTTCCACCACACCCGGCATCACCGCGAGAACCTGGTCAACATCCTCCTCGGTATTATCGCGAGAGAACGAGAACCGGATGGCGCCATGCGCTGCCGTGTAAGGCACTTTCATTGCGCGCAAGACGTGCGACGGCTCCAGCGATCCGGACGTGCATGCTGAACCGGATGAGCAGGCAATGCCTTCCTTGTTCAGAAGCAGCAGGATGCCCTCGCCTTCGATGAACTCGAAGGCGATATTGCTGGTGTTGGGCAGGCGGCTTTCGGCATCGCCGGTGACGAAGGCGTTTCCGATACGCTGCAGCAGGCCTTTTTCCAGGCGGTCCCGCAACGAGGCCACCCGCGTCTGTTCGTCGTGCATGTGCTGCAGGGCCAGTTCCGCCGCGACGCCCAGGCCGATAATGCCGGGCGCGTTTTCGGTGCTGGCGCGCCGGCCGCGTTCCTGGTGGCCCCCGCGCAGCAACGGCCGCAACCGCACGCCGCGACGGACATAGAGCGCGCCGATGCCTTTCGGCGCGTGCAGCTTGTGTCCGGAGAGCGACAACATGTCGATCTCCGACGTCTTCAGGTCCATCGGCACCTTGCCGACGGCCTGCACGGCATCGGTATGGAACAGCGCCCCATGGTCGTGGGCCAGATCCGCCAGTTGCTCGACCGGAAAGATCGTGCCGGTTTCGTTGTTTGCCCACATGATGGAGGCTATGGCAGTCTTCGGCCCGAGCGCCTTGCGGTAGGCGTCGATGTCGAGCCGCCCGCGGCTGTCCACAGGGGTGTAGAACACCTTGATGCCCCGGTTCTTTTGCAGCCACTGGCAGAGCGCCAGAATGGCGGGGTGCTCGACCGTCGATGTAACGATTTCATCGCGGCCCGGCTGGGTTTCCAGCGCGGACAGCAGCGCGGTGTTGTCGGATTCCGTACCGCTGCCGGTATAGACGATCTCGTGGTCGAATTCCGTTCCCAGCAGCGCCTGCAACTGGCCTCGGGCCTTTTTCAGGGCAGAGCCAACCTCGGAGCCGAAGGCGTGCATGGAGGATGCGTTGCCGAACTGCTCGGTGAAAAACGGCAGCATGGCGCTGACGACTTTCGGATCGACGCGGGTGGTGGCGTTGTTGTCCAGATAAACCGGTCGCATGATGATCGCCCTTTTTCAGTGGCCGGGAACGGGAATGACTTTGAGCGGGCTGCCGAGCTTGGTGATCAGCCTTTCCTGGATCCCGCCGATGGTGACGCTGGCAGCCTGGCAGCCGACGCAGGCGCCGGAGAGCTTCACCAGCACCCGGTCGCCATCGACATCCACGAGTTCGCAGTCGCCGCCGTCGGCTTTCAAATAAGGGCGCAGCTCCTCAATGGCGGATTCGATGATGCGAATGCGCTGAAGCAACGTCAGCTCCTTTTTCGGAGCGGTGCCAAGCGGGGATGATTTGACCTTGTCGCGGCGTTGCGGCAGAGCGCTGCGGGCCGGGTTGTAGGCCAGTTCGGCATCGAGATCGCCGGCGGCCACCATTTCGCTGTTGACCCGCGTCAGGACGGCTTCGACATCTTCCACGCAGGTGCTGCAGCTTCCGGTCGCCTTGGTGAAATGCGTGACCTGCTCCATCGATGTCAGCTTGTTGACGCGGATGGCGCGTTCCACCATGCCTTCATCCACGCCGAAGCACTTGCAGAGCAGCGCGCCTTCTTCGTGGTCATCGACCCAACTGTCGCCCTTGTAGTTGGCGATCGCGGCGCGCAGGGCTTCATAGCCCATCACCGAACAATGCATCTTTTCCGGCGGCAGTCCGCCGAGAAAATCGGCGATGTCCTGATTTGTAAGCTCCAGCGCGTGGGAGATCGTCTTGCCGATGATGATTTCCGTCAAAGCGGAGGAGGATGCGATGGCGGAACCGCATCCGAAGGTCTGGAATTTGGCGGCGAGGATGATTTCCGACTCCGGATCGACCTTCAGCATTAGCCGAAGCGCGTCGCCGCAGGATATGGCGCCGACGTCGCCGATGCCGTTGGCGTCTTCAAGCACGCCGGCATTCTTGGGGTTGTAGAAATACTCTTTGACCTTGTCGGTATAGTCCCACATGGCGCTAATCCTTTAGCCGAACGACTTGCCACAGGAGCATTTGGACGTGGCGTTCGGGTTGGTGAAAGTGAAACCGGAGTTTTCCAGGCCAACAACGAAATCAACGGTGGTGCCATTGATGTGCGGCTCGCTCTCGGCATCGACGTATACGCGCACATCGCCATGTTCGATGACGAAATCCGTCGGCGCGGGGTCGCGCACGAGGCCCATCGAGTACTTGTATCCGGCACACCCGCCGGTCTGCACCATGATGCGCAGACCCTGCACGCCGCCGCTTTGAGCGCCGGCCATGGCGGTCCGCACCGCGTTGATTGCATTGTCGGTCAGGTTGATCATCGGAACCCCATCTTGCTGATGGTGCGATGCACAGCAAGCAGCGTGCCAACTTTAATATATTGAAAGTGCTGGATTGTTTTGGCTGTTTGCGTCGGGGTTACGACGTGTCGCAACCCCGACACAAGAAATCCTACATCAGCAGCGAAGCTCAGCCTGCCTGCGCGCCTGGGCCAGGAGGCTCTCGCCGCCTTCCTCGCCGAAACAATTATCAAAGTCATCGCATTCGGCGCAGCTCGGCGCGGCGCAGAGCGTGTAGCCTTCATCCCGGCAGATGGTCCGGTAGAAGAACTTTTTCCATTTCATGTCGGAACGGTTCAGCTCCGCCAGAGGTTCGAAATGCCGCATCAGCAGCCAGCCGAGTTCCTGGCGGTTGCGCAAACCGAGATCCTGCCAAAGATGATTAGGACGCAGGCACCGGCGCGCGATCATATCCGCAAGCTGATTCTGGAATGCCGACCCATGAGTCGTGCTTCGCCGCAGCAGGTCCCGCAGGCAGGCTTCGTCTTCAGATGCCGGCGAGGCGGTTTCGCCCTTCCAACGGGAGAAGACGCTCGCTGCGTGCGGGAACAGTTCTTTCGAAAGGGCGCACAGCGCTTCGCCGTCGAGGCCGATCGTGTCGGTTGGACGCAACCGGCCGGTTTCAGCTTCCCACAGTGCCAACGCCAGAATCGATGCTGATATATGCGCATCGAAACCATCGCATCCCATGTTGGGGATGGCTGTGAGCCAAGCATAGACTTCGGCGGGTTGCATGGTTCGGTTCCGTTAGGTTGCTGGTCCGTGACTTTGGGCGTTGGTCGGGCAGACGCGGGCGCACGCTCCGCAGCCGACGCAGTTGCCGTCGTCGGTCATGATCATCACCTTGCGCTCGATCTCGTCATCATCGTCCAGATCGACGAATGCGCCGTCCTCATCGACACCGGACAGGGTCATGACGCCGCGGGCGCAGACCTTGAAGCACCGGCCGCAGCCGATACAGACCTTGGGGTCGATCGATTGAAGATATTGCGGCTCCCAGGCGCGGCCGTCGCGCGTTGATTGGCTCATTGTGATTCCAGTTTCTTCAATTCCGCACGCTTGGCGGTCAGTTCAGTGAATGCAGCGAAAGCTTTGGCGGCAACTTCGGGGATTTTCTCCCAGTCGTTCGGAAGTTCTTCCGACAGATCGTGCAGGTCCATCTTGGCCGATGTCGCCTTGGCGGAGAGTTTCTTCAGCTCCGCCTTAAGAGTTTCGATGTCGCTCATGGCGTCACGCGCGGGCCAGTTCCGGATGGGCTTCGATCATCGCAACCGCCGCCTGCGCGGCCTTCATGCCTTCGGCCGACAGAGCGGCGAGATCTTCGAAGCCGAAACGGTGCACGTCGCGCAGGGTCTTGGCGAGAACAACCAGGCTGCCGGCGATCAGGACGACGCGGCCGAAGCCCTCGTGGCTCATTTTCATCATCGGCGTGGCGATGATTCCGGTGAGGCGTTCCACCGTCAGACCAACGGCCTGGTAGAATTTCTCGACGCGGTCGAGGGTTTCCGGATCGGGATCGCCGATGATCGGGATCTGGCGGCGTTCCGCCTTCGTTATCAGGTAGTCCTTCAGCAGGTCTGTGTCTGTTTTGCGGTCCCAGGCGCCGAACTGGTCTTCGGCGCGGATTCGGCCAACGAGGCACTGGAGGAACGGCGTGGTCATCGGGTCTTCGAGCGTGGCACTCATGGTTTCAGTCCTCGTCCAGATAATCCATCGAGCGCGGTGTTTGCGCGCCCATCACCTTGCGCAGCCAGGGCGGCGGGTTGCCGTTCATCATCGTTTGCACGCGGATGATGATGCCTTCGATCGTTTCCGGTTTGGTTAGCTTCACCGGATGGATGTGCGCACTGACGACCCTGGCCGCGGCGGGTCCGCCAATGGCCAGGACGAACAGAAGGTGGCAGCCGGCCAGGGCCTCGACCTTGGGGCCGATCTTGTCGTCGCCTTCTTTGACGTGGGAGCCGGATTCGTTCGAGATTTCGCCGAAGCTGACGGCTTCGATGAAGCGGTGATCCGTTGGGGTCACGTCATAGATGGCGAACCGCCGGGCGGAGCCGAAATGAGCGTTCAGGCTCTTCAGATCCTGGGTGGCGATCGCGATGCGCAGCCGCGGTCCCGCGGCCGGCTCGGTCGGTTCAACAAGTTGCAGTCGTTGCGCCAGCATGGCGGCTCTCCTCGACGATGGGCAGTGCATGGGAGAAATCTTCCGGCGCGTGCTCATGCAGGCCGGACAGGATGATGTTCGCGACTTCGAAAATCAGGTTGCGCGTGCCGCGGTAGCCGACGGTGCAACGGTGCATGGCGCCGAGCCGGTCGAAGATCGGAAATCCGACGCGCAGCAGCGGGATGCCGAGGCGTTCGCTCGCCTTACGCCCGTGGCTGTGCGTGACCAGCAGATCGGCTTCGGCCGCCGCGGCGCTATCCTCCAGGTCCTGAAGGTCGCCGACAACGACGCGCGCTGTCGGCACTTCGGATAGCAGCGGGGAATTCGCTGTCGAAGCGACGGCAGTGACGATATCCGCCCCCATCGATGCGAAAAACCCCGCGAGCCCGGTCAGCAGGTCCGGGTCGGCCGCAATCGCAATGCGTTTGCCGCCGAAATAGAAATGCCCGTCCAGCATCGCATCGATCAACTGGCTGCGCTGGCGGCGGAGGCGCGGTGGCGCAGCGCGGCCGGAGACCTTTGTCAGCAATGCGACAAAATCGTCTGAGGGGCCGAGGCCGGTCAGGCTTGCAAGCACGGTGGACCTGACGCCCGTCTTTTCGTCCAGCAGTTCCGCCGGTGCGCGCATATGCTCGCCGATGGCGACGGTATGAAGCGCACGGCTCATGTGCGCAATGGACTCGATCGTCGTGCCGCCGAACGTCGTTGGGATGTAATGGTCCGGCACCGTGCCATCCAGCGATCCGGACACGTCCGGCAGCACGACCGGGGTAAGCCCGAAGGATTCCGCGGTTTCCACCATCCATTCGATGTCGCCGGCGGTCTGATGCACGCCCGGAAGGATATTGATCTGCTGGTGCAGCGGCACCGCGGAGTCGCGTGGCTCGACGATCCCGTCGATGATGGCGGTGACCGCCTTCGACCAGCCGTCCTCAAGCGCGCCGGCAAAGTCCGGGGTTCTTGCCAGCACCACACGTACGTCCCGCAGTTCCGGGCGCCGCTCCAGGATCAGCTTCAGGTCGCCGACGATGTCTTCGCCGCGGGTTTCCATCAGCGCGGTCGTTGCGATTCCGATGAAGCGGGGCTTCATCCGCTTGGTCAGGTTGATCAGCGCTTCTTCCAGGTTCTCCGACCCGCCCATGATCGTTGCGATCTCATCGATCGCGGTGGTCTGCATCGGAATCGCTTCCTTGGTGTGGCGAACCGTCAGCACCAGGGCGAACGAGGTGCAGCCCTGCGATCCGTGCAGCAACGGAACCGAGCCGGCCACGCCGAGATAAGCCAGCGACGCACCGAGCGGCGTCGAGGATTTCAGCGGGTTGGTGGCGAGGCTTTTGTGCGAATGAATGATTTCGGCCATGGCGCCCTCAGCAGGCGGATTCGAGCAGGGCCGAAGCGGTCATTTCCCACGGTGCCGGACGGCGAAGTTCCTGCCACACCGGGTTAACGATCGCCCGGTGCAGTTCCGAGACCAATTCGACCATCCCGTCGTAGCCGGCGTATGCGTTGTGGCGCTCCTGGTTGATATCCAGCCACGGGGTCTTGGCTTTCAGCGCGGTGAACTGGGTGCGGCCGCCGGACAGCATGATGTCGGCCTCGCCGCGCATCAGCATCGCGTACATCTCGCGCGGCGGAATGGCGTCCACCATGTGGGCATCGCCGCCCATCAGCGCCTTGATCTTGTCCTTGTCGTTGTCGGTGGATTTCCGCACGGATGTGCTGACGATCTCCATGCCGATTTCCTGCAAGGCGGCAACGATCGACCAGGATTTTACGCCGCCGGTATACAGCAGAACGCGCTTGCCCTTCAGCGCGGCGCGGTAGGGTTCGATACGGGCCCAGGCGCGGGCTTCCTCGGCGGCGATCAGGCTGTTGGTCCGGGTGGTCAACGACGCATCGGCGCCGCGCTCGACCAGCATCCCGGCGATCGTCCGCAGGGCGTCGGATGTGTCTGAAATCCCGTAGAACGAACCTTCAAAATACGGGATGCTGAATTTCTGCTCCATCTTGCGCGCCACGTTGATCAACGCGGTCGAACAGACCATCATGTTGATGCGAACGCGGTGCGAAGACGCAACCTCGCGGAATTTCGCGTCACCCGTTATGCAGGAATGAACCCGGATTCCGAGCTTGTCGAGCAGCGGCAAAATCTGCCAAAGCTCACCGGACAAGTTGTATTCGCCGAGAATGTTGATGTCGGTGTCGGTCACGATCTCCGGTTCGATCGTTCCGATAACATAGTCGATCAGCGCCTCCCCGGCCAGCTTGTTGCCAAGGTTTTTCGAACCCGCGAAGCCGGGCGCGTTGATCGGAATGCAGGGCGTGCCGAGCTTTTCCGTCGCGTGCTTGCAGACGGCTTCGATGTCGTCGCCGATGACGGCAGGCACACACGTTGCGTAAACAAACACCGCGGGCGGGTTGTGCCGCGCGATCGCTTCCTTGATGGCGCGATACAGCCGCTTCTCCCCGTTGCCCATGACGATATCCATCTCCGTCATGTCGGTGGTGAAGCCGGTGCGATAGAGCCTGGAACCCGAACTGGAAGCGTGACGATTGTCCCAGCCATTGCCTTCGCAGGCGAGGGGACCGTGCACCAGATGCACGACGTCGGTCAGAGGCTGCAGCGCGATCTTTGCGCCGTCGAAAGCACAGCCGCCGGCAGCGGCTCCGGGTGTCAGCGGCTTCGAACAGCCCTTCTTGCGTTCCTTCGTATCCTTGGCGGCGTTCTTGTCGCAGCCAGGTTCGTTGAAAACGTCGGCGATGCGGGCCTTCAAAGCTTCGCTCATACGGACTCTCCCGGGAAATGACGGGCGGCACGAGGCCGCCCGCCGTTCGTCGTTTAGCGCACCAGGTCGTAGGAGTAGTCAGTGACCCCCGGATCGATCGTATCGAGATCGAGCTTGTCGAGGATCTTGTCGAGGATCGTTACCAGCACGCGCAGTCCCCCCTGATAGCCCCAGACCGGGAAGCGGTGATGGTGGTGCCGGTCGAAGATCGGGAAGGTCAGCCTGATCAGGGGCACGTTACAGTCCCGCTCCAGATACTTGCCGTACGAGCTGCCGATCAGCAGATCCACCGGCTCGGTATGGAGAATGGAACGCAGGTGCCACAGATCCTTGCCAGCCCACGCCTGGCATTGCGCGCCGAACGGTGAGGATGCGAAAAGTTCCCGCATCTGATCCGCCCAAACCTTGCTGCCGTTGGTAGCAAGGCAATGACGCGGCTCGCCGCCTGTTTCCAGGATGAAACGGGCCATGCCGTAGACGAAGTCCGGATCGCCGTAGATCGCATAGGTCTTGCCGTGCAGCCAGGCCTGGCTGTCCGCCATCGCGTCGATCAGACGCCCACGCTCCCTCTCCAGCGAGTCCGGGATCGGCTTGCCGCTGAGTTCGGAAATCGTGGTCAGCAGATCGTCGGTTCCGCCAACACCCAGCGGGTAGTGCAGGCTGGCGGTCTTCTGGCCGAAAGTCTCAGCGTATTCCAGCGTCTTCGGCGTGCAGTATTCCTGCAGCGACAAGGTCGCCTTGGCATTGATCGCCGCTTCCGTCGCTTCCAGCGTGGTGCCGCCGTCGAACATGCGGAACTCGCCGTCCGAGGGGGTATCAAACTGATCCGAAACGTCGGACAGGATCGTGTATTCCACGCCCATCTCATCCAGGATGCGCTTCAGCTCGCGGTTGTTGCCAACAGCGAAACCGTCGAAGCCCGGGATGATGTTGATCGCGGTGCCCGGTGTAGCGGTCTTGCCCTTCCAGAAGTTTTCCAGAATGCCCTTCAGCATGTTGTCGTAGCCGGTAACGTGGCTGCCGACGAAGGCCGGGGTGTGGGCGTAGGGGACGTTGAAGTCCTCAGGAACAGACTTCTTCTCTCTCGCGCCCCTGATGAACGACTGCAGGTCGTCGCCGATGACTTCGGCCATGCAGGTGGTCGAAACGGCGATCATCTTCGGATTGTACAACGTGTAGGCGTTGGACAGA
>CAINOE010000156.1 GCA_903851415.1 uncultured Rhodopila sp.
CGGCGGCGGCGGCACCACCGGCGCGGGTTCGGCCGAGGGAGTCGGCGGCGGTGTCAGCACCGGCGGCGGCGGCTTCGGCGGCGCCGGCTCCACATGCGTCTGCGGCGGCGGCGGTGGTGGTGGTGGCGGTGGCGGCGGTGGCGCCTCGGTGGGTTGTGGCTTCGGCGGTTCCGTCACCGGCGGGGCGGGCGGCGCGGTTTCCTTGGCCGGGGCGGGGACCGGGGCCTGGTTGGGCGCGCGCATGGAGGATTGCGCGGTGCCCTGGAACACCATCGCGACGGTGGCCTCCGGCGGTTCCTCGTCCTTCTGGGTGAAGGACGGCAGGCCGAGCAACAGAGCCAGGAGCAGCACGACGTGCGCCGCCGCCGAGACGATCAGTCCCGTCCGCAGCCGCGGGTTCATCGCGGTGCGGCGGCGGCTGTGACTGTCCAGTCCGGAGAATTGCTGCAGCACGGTGGGGTCACCTGGCGGCCGGATGGCCAGCAGTGACTGGCTGCACAACCGTGGCCGGCTGCACACTTCGTGTCATGGCCGGGCCCGGCGCGGCCATCCACGACTTTGCCGCCACCAGCACCGCAAGTCGTCGATGGCCGGGCCAGGCCCGGCCATGACACACCGACAGGTGCCTCGCCCGCCACACCGACAGGTGCCTCGCCTCCCGCATTGCCATCGCGCTGCCCATCGCTCCGCCGTCCCTACTTGCGCTGCCCGGCGGCGGGCCTGGCCGAGGCGGCGGGTGCGCCGGTGGGCTGGGCGGCCGGAGGCGTTGCAGCCTGCGCCGCGGTCTGCTCGGCCAGCAGCGCCACCTTGGTGAACCCGCCCTGGGTGATCGTGCCCATCACCTCCATGATCCGGCCGTAAGCCAGATCCTTGTCGCCGCGAACGAAAATCCGCCGCTCCGGGTTGTTCTGCGAGATCGCCTGCAGCTTCGCCACCAGTTCGCCGACATCCACGCCCTGGTCCTGCAGGAAGATCGAGCCGTCCGCCTTGATCGTCACCGTCAGCGGCTCGCTGTCGCTGTTCAGCGGCTTGGCGTCGGTCTTCGGCAGGTCGACGGACACGCCCGATGTCATCAACGGCGCGGTCACCATGAAGATGATCAGCAGCACCAGCATCACGTCGACCATCGGGGTGACGTTGATCTCCGCCAGCGGGCGGTAGCGGTTGCGGCGCCCGCGTATGCTCTGGTTCAGGGAGACGGCCATGGCTCAGCCCCTTTCCTCGCTCTGGCGCGACAGGATGGCGCTGAATTCGCTGCCGAAATTGTCCAGCCGCCCGGCGAAGCGCGACAGGCTGTTGCTGATCTGGTTGTAGGCCAGCACCGCCGGGATCGCTGCCACCAGGCCGATGGCGGTGGCGAACAGCGCCTCGGCGATGCCGGGGGCGACCACCGCCAAATTGGTGTTGTGCATCGCCGCGATGGCGGAGAACGAGTGCATGATGCCCCAGACCGTGCCGAACAGGCCGACGAACGGGGCGGTGGCGCCGACGGAGGCGAGGAACACCATCCAGCGCTCCATCCGCTCCATCTCGCGCTGAATCGTCACGTTGATGGCGCGGTCGATGCGCTCGCGCACGCTGGTATGGCTGATATCCGCGCCGGCGACCCGCAAGGATCGCCGCCATTCGCCCATCGCGGCGGCGAACACCGAGGCCATCGGATGGTTCGGATTGGTGCCCTCGCGGTCGAACAGTTCGTCCAGGCTGCCGCCGGACCAGAACCGGTCCTCGAACGCGTCGGCTTCCTTGTTCGCCTTCCGGATGGTGGTGACTTTCTCGAACACCACCGCCCAGACCCACACGCTGGCGGCGAGCAGGCCGACCATGACGAGCTTGACGACGATGTCGGCTTGCACGAACAGGCCCCACAGCGACAGATCGCCGCCGGGCGTCCCCAGATTGACCGCATCAACAACCCGATCCACTGCTTAACCCCCTGTTTCAACACGCATGCCGGCCATCGCCTCCCGCCATCTGGGCGGAATGCGTGCCGGTTTGTTGCCTCCGATCGCGACGCAGGCGAGCCTGATGCGGAGCGAGGCGCAGATCCCGGCGGGACCGCGCACCACCTGGCGCAGCACGACGCTGGCACCGCCGACGTCGAGCGTCTCCGTCTCGACCACCAGCAGGTCGTCGAGCATCGCGGGCCGCACATAGTCGATTTCGGCGCGATGCACCATGAACATCACACTGCACCGCTCAACCATCTCCGCATGCGGGATTCCCGCGTCGCGCAAGGCTTCCGTCCGGGCGCGCTCGGCGAAGCGCAGGTAGTTCGCGTGATAGACGACTCCGCCCGCGTCCGTGTCTTCGTAATAGACACGGAAGGAGTAACGGTGGATGGAGGCGGGATGAGGGTTCATTCATGAACCCCAATGATGGCGGCCGGGATGGCGGCACCGTCCTGCGTGTCATGGCCGGGCTTGGCCCGGCCATCCACGACCGGCGGTGCCGGATGACCCAAAGTCGTGGATGGCCGGGC
>CAINOE010000157.1 GCA_903851415.1 uncultured Rhodopila sp.
AGGCCGCAGCCGCCGCTGCCGCTGCCGCCTCCCCCGGCGCCCCCGCCGCCCGCGCCGCCGAGCACCACCTCGCAGCCGAACATCACCAAGAATCCGGCGCCCAACAGCAGCTCGGTGGAGAACACGCTGGAGAAGTTGCGCCAGCAGATGGCCCAGTCGGCGCCTCCGAAAGGCCGGCCGAACCCGCGCTCCGGCGGCGCGCCGAACGGCGGCGGCAATCCGGCCGGCAATGACACCGCGGCGCTCAGCTCCGCGGAACGGGGCGCCATTGGCGACCACGTGCGTGAATGCTGGACAAAGGATGCCGGCGCGCTCGACATCGACAAGCAGCGCGTGCTGCTGACGGTGACGACCGACGCTAACGGCGTGGCCCGCCGGGCCGAGGTCGCCGGCGATGACATCGGCCGCATGGGCGATCCGCGCTTCCGCGCCTTCGCTGAACGGGCGGTGCGCGCGGTCATGGATGCCCGCTGCGCCAATCTGCCATTGCCCGACAAGGTCCTGGGAAAGGTCAACGTCCTGACCTTCCGGTTCAGCCCCTAAGCATGATCCGTATCCGGCGCAGTCCGGACTGGCACTCTGAGGTGGAAAACAACCGCATGATCCATATCCCAACCCCGCCCCTCGGCCGGCGCTCCGTGATCGCGGGCGCCACCGGCCTGCTCGGCGCCGCGCCGGTGCCGATCTTTGCGCAGCCCGCATCCGGCAGCCAGTCGGCGGTGATCGACGTCAACCGCGCGCGCACCGAGCCGATACCGATCGCGGTGCCCGACCTCGGCGGCGACGAGCAGCTTGGCCGCGACATTGCCGGGGTGATCACCAATGACCTCGCGCGCAGCGGGCTGTTCCGGACCATCGACCACGCCGCGTTCATCCAGTCCGGCCCGTCCGGCTCGACGCCGAACTTCCAGAACTGGAAGCCCACCGGTGCGCAGGCGCTGGTGACCGGCAGCGTGCAGGGCAGCGGCGGGCAGGTGCGGGTCGAGTTCCGCCTCTGGGACATTCTGCCCGGGACCCAGATCCAGGGCACCGCCTACACCACCGCGCAGTCGAACTGGCGTCGCATCGCGCATAAGATGGCCGACGTGATCTACGAGCGGCTGCTCGGCGAGAAAGGCTACTTCGACACCCGCATCGTCTACATCTCCGCCACCGGCCCGCGCGACCGCCGCACCAAGCGGCTGGCGATCATGGACCAGGACAGCGAGAACAACCGCATCCTGACCGATGGGTCGTGGCTGGTGCTGACGCCGCGCTTCCACCCGACGCGCGATGAGATCGCGTTCATGAGCTATGCCAACAACCGGCCGCGCGTCTATATCTTCGACCTGACCTCAGGGCGGCAGACGCAACTCGGGGACTTCGCCGGCATGACGTTCGCGCCGCGCTTCGCGCCGGACGGCAGCAGCGTGATCATGGCGGTGTCGAACGGCGGCGGATCGGACATCATCTCGGTGGACCTCGGCAGCCGCACGTCACGGCGGCTGACCGAGTCGGGGTCGATCGATGTCAGCCCGTGCTACAGCCCGGACGGCTCACAGATCGCCTTCGCCTCCGACCGCGGCGGCGACCAGCAGATTTATATCAGGGGCGCGGGCGGCGGCGGCGCACGGCGCATCAGCTTCGGCAACGGCCGCTACGCCACGCCGGTATGGTCGCCGCGCGGCGACCTGATCGCGTTCACCCGCTATGCCGGGGATACCTCGAACTTTTCCATTGGCGTGATGCATCCGGACGGCTCGGGCGAGCGCCTGCTTTCGGAAGGCTGGGACGTCGAGGGGCCGACCTTCGCGCCGAACGGGCGGGTGCTGATGTTTTACCGGGAGACGCGGTCGCAGGGCCCGCGCGGCAGCGGATTTTCGTCGCGGCTGGTGTCGGTCGACATCACCGGGTTCAATGAACGGCCGGTGCCGACACCGACGGATGCCTCCGATCCGGCGTGGTCGCCGCTGGGGACGTGAGGCCACACCGTCAAGGCCCTGTCCCGGCTCCGTCGGGGAGACCTCCGGGCCGCGACGAAAGCGGCGCGGGTGGCCAGCCAGCGGCTGTGTCAACGATGCAACATGTGACCGATGTGTCAGGCTATGCCGGGCCGGAACTTGACCGCTGTCGCCGGGAAGCGTTAATCGCTCACCAGGACGGAACGGATTACTGTTTCCTCTGCGCCGGCGCAGCTTGCGCATCCGATTGCACCCCATCCAGGGACGTAGACCTTATGAATGCAAAGACCCTCGGCGCCTTGGCCGCTGTCGCGCTGATGTCGGCGTGCGCGACCAAACCTCCTCCGGAAGCCCCCGCTCCGACGCCGGTCGCCGCAGGGATCGTTCCCGGCAGCCAGGAAGACCTTGTCGCCAATGTCGGCGATCGCGTCTTCTTCGATTTCAACTCCTCCAGCCTGCGCGAAGACGCGAGGGCCACGCTCGACAAGCAATCCGCCTGGCTCGCCAAGTATGGCAGCGTCAACGTTCAGGTCGCCGGCAACACCGATGAGCGCGGCACGGAAGAGTACAACCTGGCCCTGGGCGAGCGCCGCGCGCACTCCGCCGCGTCCTACCTGAAGGCCAAGGGCGTCGCCTCGGCGCGTCTGAGCACGATCAGCTACGGCAAGGACCGCCCGACCGCGCAGGGTTCCACTGAGGAAGCCTGGGCGCAGAACCGCAACGCGATCACCTCGGTCCGCTGATCCCGCTTCCGGATGGTCCCGGCCGGGACCATCCGCCTGAAAGCCGCCACTCCGTGACACCGCCGCTCCGCCGCG
Source organism: uncultured Rhodopila sp. (assembly GCA_903851415.1). GTDB lineage: Bacteria > Pseudomonadota > Alphaproteobacteria > Acetobacterales > Acetobacteraceae > Rhodopila. The sequence continues at coordinate 2,759 of CAINOE010000157.1, forward strand.
GCCGTCTCGCGGAGTGCCGGCTTTTTGCGTTTTTGGCGGCGGACGACGGCCGCTTCCCTGGCGCCGGACAACTTGCGTTCGTCTGCGGATTAATTCCATAATAGAACCAACGCAACGCGCCGGAGAGATGGGTATGAGCGTCGTCAACATCACGACAGGACAAAGCTACGACACGCTTACCAAGGCCATCTCGGACTCGTCCGCCAACGACGTCATCCAGATCTCAGCCGGGACCTATAGCGAGAACTTTCCCAGCATCACCCATAACCTGACGATCGAATCCGTCGGGGGCATAGCCTATCTGACCAATCCTCAGCCGGATCCGCCGAACGGACGCGCGGTCATCGACGTGCCCGTCGACCAGGACGTCAACCTGACACTCAAGGGCCTCGACATCTCAGGCGCCGTGGATGACGCCAGCAACCCGCCCTCCGTAGGAGGAGCGAACGGCGCCGGCATTCTGTTCGAGACCGGGAACGGCGCGCTGCTGGTGGAAGACTGCCGCATCCACGGCAACGAGGACGGCATCCTTACCGGCTTCGCCAATGCCTCCAGCGTCAACGGCATGACGGTGACGATCGCCAACTCCGAGATCGACAATAACGGCGTCGCGCCGAGCAATCCGCGGTTCGGCTACGACCACGACCTCTATATCGGCGCGGTGACTCAGTTCACCATTACCGGCAGCTACGTCCACGACGCGCTGGGCGGGCACGAGATCAAGTCCCGCGCACTCGCCTCGACGATCGAGAACAACGTGATCGCGGACGGCAACGCCCCGGCCAGCTACGAGATCGACCTGCCCAACGGCGGCACGGACATCGTGACCGGCAACTTCATCGAAAAGGGGCCGAACTCCCCGCAGGGGCACGCCGTCGATTTCGGCGCCGAAGGCGCCTACGCCGGCAGCAGCCTGATCTTCTCCAACAACACGATCGTCGCAAACACGTCGCGCTCAGTCACAGGGTTGCTTAACGCAACAACCGATCCAGCGACAATCGCCAACGACACGTTCTATGGCGCGATCACCGTTTCGCAGGACACCGGCGGTGCGTCCGATACAGTCTCCCGCGCGACGTTTCTGGCGCTCAGCGCCGCCCCGTCCTACCAGTCGGAGACCCCTCTGGGCGGGGTCTATCGCGAGGCATCCCCGGCGGTGACCGTACCGCTCGCCTTCGTGACCCGCGTCGGCGGCACCGAGGCGCTGTCCATCGGCATCGCCAACACTGCCGCGGCGGACGGCTACTCCGAGCAATTGCTGGCCAACGTGACCGGCGCCTCCGGCCCGCTGACAGTCGCCCCGGCCACCACCGGCGACATCAATGCCGGCGCCTCGGCCACTCTGGGCGTCACCGTCAACACCGGCACCGCCGGCACGCTCGCCGGACAGGTGACGCTGGACCTGGTCAGCGACG
>CAINOE010000158.1 GCA_903851415.1 uncultured Rhodopila sp.
GGCCCCCGCACCGCCGCCGGGCGATCCTGCCGCAGCACAACCTTCACCTCGCCGCGCAGGATCGGCCGGGCCTCCTCCTGCACCAGGAACAGCCCGCCATGCCCCTCGGTGTCCACGTCCAGTGCCCGCAGCGCGATCAACTGGCGGATTAGCCCGCGCCAATAGGTGCCGTTATGCGCCGCGCCGACACCGAAGGTGCGCAGCCGGTCGTGGCCGTGCTTCAGCACGCCCTCGGTCTTTTCGCCGCGCAGCACCGCCACGATATGCGCCGCGCCGAAGATCTGGTTGGTCCGGTACACCGCCGACAGCACCATCTGCGCCTCGGTCGAGGCATCCACCGTCACCGGCGGCGCCTCGCAGTTGTCGCAGTGGCCGCAGTCGCAGGGCAGGGTCTCGCCGAAGCAGGTCAGCAGCGATTTGGTGCGGCAGGTCACCGCCTCGGTCAGCGCGACCATCTCCTCCAACTTGGTGCGCATCACCCGCTTGCGAGCCTCCGGCGCCGCGGACTGCGCCAGCCAGTGGCGCGCCTGAGCCACATCCTGGCCGCCATACAGCAGCAGCGTATCCGACGGATCGCCGTCGCGCCCGGCCCGGCCGATCTGCTGGTAATAGGCTTCGGGGGAGTCGGGCATGTCGAGATGGACGACGAAGCGGACGTCCGGGCGATCGATGCCCATGCCGAAGGCGATCGTGGCGACCATGACCACCGGCTCGCCGGAGCGGAACCGCATCAGCGAGTCGCGTTTCAGCTCGGGGTCCAGGCCGGCGTGGAACGGCAGCGCCTGGAAGCCTTTTTCGCACAGCCTGGCCGCCACCCGCTCGGTCTTGGCGCGGCTGCCGCAATAGACGATGCCGCAGGCGCCGCGATGCGCCTTGAGGAAATCCAGAAGCTGGGCTGTCTCGCCGACTTTCGGTTCAGCCGACAGGCGCAGGTTGGGGCGGTGGAAGCTGGAGACGAACACTTTCGCCCCCTCCATCCGCAGCGCGGCCAGGATGTCCTGCTGCGTGCGCGGGTCCGCCGTCGCGGTCAGCGCGATGCGCGGCACGCCAGGGAACAGGTCCGCCAGCCGCGACAATTCGCGGAACTCCGGGCGGAATTCATGACCCCATTGGGAGACGCAGTGCGCCTCATCCACCGCCAGCAGCGCCAGGCGCACATGCATCAGGCGCTCCGGCGTGCCGTAGCCGAGCAGCCGCTCGGGCGAGACGTACAGCAGGTCGAGCTGACCTTCGAACAGATCCCGGCTGATCAGGCGGGCCTCGTCCGGCGCGACCTCGGAATGCAGCGCGCCGGCGTTGACGCCGACCTGGCGGAGCGCGGCGACCTGGTCGTCCATCAGGGCGATCAGGGGGGAGACGATCACCGCGGTGCCCGGGCGGCACAGCGCCGGCACCTGGTAGCAGATGCTTTTCCCCCCGCCCGTCGGCATCAGCACCAGGGCGTCGCCGCCGGCCACGACGTGGTGCACCGCGGGCTCCTGCTGGCCGCGAAAGCCGGGGAAGCCGAACACGCGGCGCAGCACCTCGGCGGGGTCGTTGAGTGTGGTGTCGGCGAACATCCGGCGCGGGAAACTCCGTTGCAAGCGGCCGATTCGCCGTGGCAGCCGGGAGTATACCCCGGGCGAAGCGGCTTGCGCCACGCCGTCATCGCTCTTGAACGGCCGCGTGCGGGACCTTATTCAGCGCGGATGCCCCCGACCCAAGCTGAAATCGACACCGCCGACGCCGCCGCGCGCGCGTGGACCTGGCCGTACCCGGGCGACCTGCCCATCGGCACCGATCGGCATCGCGATGCCGCCTGCCAGATGTTCCGCGACACGTTCAACCCGTACAAGCCCTCGGTGATCGAATGGCCGAAGCTGGAGCCGGACGCGCTGCAGCGGCTCGTCGGCCTGCCGATATGGGACATCGCCGTCACGACGGAGGACAAGGCCCGCGCCCGCATGATGGCCTACAGCCAGTCGGTGGAGGACCCGATCTGGCGGCACGCCATCGGCCGCAACGGCTGGGAGGAGGGCCGCCATCGGGAGGTGCTGTCCGACCTCGTCTCCAGCTACGGCATCCCCCTGGCGGCGGAACAGCCGGACGTGCTGCCGACTGACCCGGAATGGGGCTACCTGGTCACCGGCTATTCGGAATGCATCGACAGCTTCTTCGCATTCGGGCTGTTCGAACTCGCCCGCCGGTCGGGGTTTTTCCCTGAGGCGCTGGTCGAGACGTTCGAGCCGGTGATCCAGGAGGAGGCGCGGCATATCCTGCTGTTCGCCAACTGGCTGGCCTGGCACCGCAAGCGGCTCGGGCTTTGGCAGCGCATCCGCTTCGAATGGCGCGTCGCGCGGACCTGGATGTTCCTGGTGCAGGAGCGCATCGGCCTGGCGCACGACCTCGACGGCGGCCGTGCGGCGTCGCCCGACAACAACTTCACCCTGACCGGCAGCAAGGCGGTCAGCGACATGGAGATCAGCCCGCTGGGCCTGATGGCGATCTGCCTGAGCGAGAACGACCGCCGCTTCGCCGGCTACGATCCGCGGCTGCTGCGGCCGGTGACGACTCCGGCGCTGGCGCGGCTGGCGGTGCGGATCGGGCGGCTGTTGCGGATGGTCTGACCGCCCCGGCGGTCTGTCAGACACCATCCGGCTTGGGCGACAGATCGTTCGCCTCAATGTAGCGCGCGACTGCCACCGCCAGGCTGAACAGGATGTACAACGGCCAGGTGAACGCCTGGGTGAGAAACGATCCACAGACGACGAAGCCGGCCATCCCCGCCATGACCGCCTGCGCTGTGCCGAACACCGCGGCGTCGTAGCGGTCTCCGGTGGCCGCCCGGGACAGGATCCTGCCGCTGCGGAACGCGCTGCGGACGGTGCGGACCACCATGGTGATGAAAATCCCGAACCCGATGAAGCCGGTTTCGGCGAGCGCGGCGAACCAGGTGCTGTGCACGGCCTTGGCGAAACCCTCCCACCAGTCCTGGTAGAAGAAGTAGTTGGAAACGTAGCAGTTCAGGCCGACGCCGGTCAGCGGGCGGGCCAGCGCCATGCGCCAGGCGGCACCCCAGGCGCGCAGCCGCCCCTCGCTGCTTTCATCCACCAACGCGCCCTCCGCCGCGCCGCCGGAGGATCGGCCGCTGATCCCGGCGACAGCGAACAGCCCCATCACGCCGACGACGCCGATGCCGATCAGCAGCGCCTTGCTCTTGATCCGCTGCGCCGCGAACACCGCGCAGACCGCGACCATGCCCAGCAGGCCGCCGCGGCTTTGGGTGTCCAGGATGGCCACCGCGATGGTGGCGGCGCCGACAAGGCCCAGCACGCGGCCGAGGAACGGGGTGCCGCCCGTCAACACCAGCGAGACGGCGAAGCTGAGCGGGAACAGCAGCACCAGCGACAGGTCGTTGGGATCGCCCAGAACCGATCCGGTGCTGCGGCCGACGGTGACGCGGGAGCCCTCGACCACCTCCAGCATGTTGGCGTGGTTGTAGATGGCGACCGAGGCGATCAGCATGCCGGAGAGCACGAACGCGCGGGCGGCCAGCGCGAAATCCTGCGGACGCTTGGCCAGGCTGGCGATGGCGAACACCATCAGCGCGATCTTGGAGAAGGTCTCGGTCCAGTACTGGAACGCCACGTCGCGGCCGGAGGCGACGAAGCAGCCGAAGGTGACCTGGGCAAAGAAGACGGTGAACAGCTTCAGCTCCGGGGTCCATGCGACCTTGATGCGGTGGAACAGCACCTGGAGGCCGAGCACGCTGAGGGTGCCGATGGCGAGCATCTGCGGGATGTGCAGCTTGTTCAGCACCATGAAGGCTTCGTGGATGCGGAAGAAGCTGAAGCAGATGAAGGCGAGGCAGAGGATGAACGGATTGTAGAAGGCGAAGACGATGATCAGCGGGACTAGTCCGATGGCCGCGATGACCGCCGGATGGGGGATGATGAAGGCGGGGCTGGCGGCGACCAGGGAGGCGATGAGGGCGAACAGGATCTGCGAGAGGCGCGAAGGATTGCCGCCCGGGTTGAGGAGCATCGGGATCAGGCGGTTGCGCTCGGGCTGGAGGCCGTCCATGCGGTGCAGTATAGCAACGTGTTGGGGTAGAAGCGATGGGATTGGGGAGTTCAGGTGGCTGGTTCGTAGCCTCTGTGTCATGGCTGGATTTCGTTCGGCCACTCGGACGCCACGGCGATGACACGGGCCGCGCTGACGGTTGACGCAAACGGTGCTGCGCAGGGAGCTTGCGGCGGCGAACGTGACGGTATCTGGCCAGGCACGTGCCGGCGCTGACGGGCGGGCGGCAGACGCCGGGGATGGAGGTTCGGTTCGGGCGCCTTCGCGTTGATCCAGGTCAATGCGCGAGCGCGACAAAGCAGCTATACGGAAACCGGATTATTGGGAAGCCGTATCCCGCGTTACAAGAGGCCGGTCCCGCAAAATGCCCAGACGTGCGGCGCAACAGGCGCCTGTTATGAAAATGGGCGATACGGCCTGGAGTTTCGACCGGATATTTACCTGGCGGCTGCAAGAAAAGAGACATGACCATGAGCAACCCGGGAACAAGGTCTGTTGTTGCACACAGCAGCGGGTCACTGGCGGACTTCTCATCGCTCAGGAATTTCATGTACCTGCCTTCGACCGACTGGCAGGGCTGGTTCCAGGACTGGTTCTCACCGCATATCACGTTCGGCTGCAATGTCGCCGACAGGCCCGTCGAGACGGAGGTTCTCAACACCGTCGGCAGCTATGGCAGCCAGATCAATCGCATCATGGATGCGATGTCGCTGCTGATAGCCCGGTTGAACCGCAACGAGCTTACCCCGAAGGAGCAGGATTCAATCTACAGGTTCACCGAGCTGGCCGCCCGGGCGGACAAGGCGGCGGCTGATTTCGGGGGCAAGCCGAGCCATGAGGAAGTGACCCTCGCGGAAGTTGTTCGCTGGCTCGATGTCATCAGGGATATGAAGCGAAGCGATCCGCTCGCCTACGAACATGTTGCGGGTCTGATCAAGGAATTGGGTAAAGATCACTGAGGCGATACGGGTTCGCGTTGGCTTTGACCCGTCGATCCCCTCTCCACGTCAAGGCCCTGCCCCGGCTTGTCCGGGGTATTGTCCGGGCCACCCATGCCAGCACCCTGCCGCGACAGGTGGCGTGGACAAGCCGGGCCATGACAGATTGCGGGAAGAGTCGCTCTTATCGCGGACTGGCATAACTCCCCGGTCATAAGGCCCCGCCCCGCCTGACGGTGCGGACTGCCCGGACGCTGCTTGCTCGCCGCGCCGCTTCCCCCCAATCTGCCGCCAACAGGGGAACCGCATGCGCATCGAGATCATCTGCACCGGCGATGAGGTGCTGACCGGCAAAATCACCAACACCAACTTCTCCTACATGGCCCAGAAGCTCGAAGACGTGGGCCTGTCCGTCTACTGGGGCACCACCGTCGGCGACGACCGCGAAGCCCTGCTCGCCGCGTTCCAGCTCGCCGCCGGACGCGCCGATGCGGTGATCGTCAATGGCGGCCTCGGCCCCACCGTGGACGACCTGTCGCAGGAGGTCGCGGCGCAGGCGGCCGGCGTCGAACTGGTCCTGCACGAACCCTGGCTGGCCCGGATGCAGGATTTCTTCGCCCGCCGCATGCGCGCCATGCCGCCGAACAACGTCAAGCAGGCGATGCTGCCGGCAACCGCGGAAATGCTCGACAACCCCGTCGGCACCGCCTGCGGCTTCGCGCTCGACATCGGCCGCGCGCGCTTCTTCTTCACCCCCGGCGTGCCGCGCGAACTGCGCCGCATGCTGGAGGAGCAGGTGATCCCCCGCATCCTGGCCCGCTCCGGCGTGCCGGCGTCGATTTACCTCAAGCGGTTCCACTCCTACGGCCTCGGCGAATCGCATGTGGACCAGTTGCTGACCGGCGTGGAGGCGCTGGACCCGGACGGCGGCGTCAAGCTCGGCTTCCGCGCGCACTACCCGCAGTTGGAGACCAAGCTGACCGTCCGCGGCACCGGCATGGACGACGTCCACCGCAAACTCGCCCCGGTCACCGCCGAGGTGCGCAGGCGGCTCGGCAACTTCATTGTCGCCGAGGATGACGAGACGCTCGAAGGCGTCACGCTGGCGGCGCTGGCCGCGCTCGGCGGCACCCTGACCGTGGTGGAAACCTTCACCGCCGGCCAGATCGCCGCCCGCATCGCGCATCTGCCGGGCGCCGAAAAAATCTTTCGCCACGGCACCGTGTCGCGCCACCTGGATCGCCTGTTCGGCGTGCCGCTTCCCGCCGAACTGGACCAGGCCGCCACCGAGGCGGTCGCCCGGGCGGCGCGCGAGCACACCGGCGCCAGCCACGCGCTGGCGGTGCTGATCGAACTCGACGGCGGCGCCGACCGGATCGATTTCGGCGGCACGATCTGGATAGGCATTGCAACGGAAGCGCGGATCGCGTTCCGCCGCTCCCGCATCCTCGGCGGACGCGACTGGGTACGGCTGGGTGCGGTCGAACTGGCCATCGATTGCCTGCGCCGCTTCCTGCAAGGCCTGCCCGTGGCCGAGCGCATCGACTTCGAAAAAACCTGACTCCCCGGGGCCGAAGCGCCCGCCGCCTGTGTCAGCCCATTGTCGCATGACCCGGTGGGCATCGCATGCTACTCGCCCGCGCATCAGTCCGGAGTCCTTGCGGCTTCGTCTCAATGCCGATCCGCGCGCGGAGTTGTCCATGTTCCTGGTTGCCGTCGATGTTGGCTATTCCAACCTGAAAGTTCTATCTGGCCCGTTGGGCTCGCCGCCTGCCACGGTCATTCTGCCGGCCGGCGCGGGACCCGCCGCAGCCATGCCGGAGCAGTTCGGCCGCGCGCGCGACGACGGGCATCTCGCCGTGACGGTGGACGGCGATGCCTGGGCCGCCGGGGTGGAGCCGAGCCGGCTGCAGAACTGGGAGCGCGAGCTGCATCCCGACTATCCGTCCACGCCCGCCTATCGCGCTTTGGTCCATGCTTCGCTGGTCGCCGCCGGCAGCAAGCGGGTCGATCGCCTGGTGACCGGCCTGCCGGTCAACCACTACCAGGACCCGGTTCGGCGCGAGCAGCTCAGCGCCTTGCTCACCGGCACCCACCAGGTCACGCAGGGGCGCGAGGTGACGGTCAAGGCCGTGGACATCCTGCCGCAGCCGTTCGGCGCCTATCTCGACCTGATCCAAGGCGCGCCGGACGAGGGCTTCGACCAGGCCCGGGTCGTGGTTGTCGATCCCGGGTTTTTCTCGGTCGATTGGGTGCTGATCGATGGCGGCGAACTGCGCTTCGCCAATTCGGGTTCCTCGGCCAACGCCATGAGCCTGCTGCTGGAAGCCGCCGATGAGCTGATCCGGCGGGACCATGGCGGCGGGCTTGGCCGCGACGAGTTCGAGAAGCTGGTGCGCGCCGGGGTTGGCCGGGTGCCGCTGTTCGGATCGCCGGTCGAGCTGGCGCCGTATATCGCCGCGGCGGCGAAACGGACCGCCGCCGTCGCCATCACGGCGCTGAAGCAGTCGATGCGCAGCGAGCGCCGGCCGATCGATGCGGTGCTGCTGGCCGGCGGGGGCGCCGCGGTTTATGCGGAGGCGGTGCAGGATGCCTTCCCGAAGGCGCGGGTGATCGTGCCGGAGGACCCTGTGCTGGCCAATGTCCGGGGTTTCTGGGCCTATGCCGGCGAGGCTGAGGCCGCAACCGGGATTGCCGGGATGCCCGGCGAACCCGCGGCGGCCGAACCGCAGGCCGAAACCGAGGCGGTTGCGCCGCAGCCCGACCCTGAACCCGAGGCGGCCGAGCCGCAGCCTGACCGTGAGCCCGAGGCGGCCGAGCCGCCGGCCCGGGCGCCGGCCCGCACACGGGGGGCACCGGTCCGGCCGGCGGCCTCGCCCGCGCGGGCAGCCTCCCGGGCACCAGGCCGGGGTAAGCTTGGGAAGGGTGGATAACTTTGGCGGGTCCGGTCATTGGCCGGGCGCCCGGTTTCCGCTGACAGGTTGGCGGTTTACCGCACCCCGCTCGGCCACAGCACCACGCGCAGGGTTTGCAGCAGGATGACGAAGTCGAACAGGATGGAGAAGTTCTTCACGTAGTACAGGTCGTAGCTGAGCTTCGACCGCGCATCGTCGATCGAGGCGCCATAGGGGTAGTTGATTTGCGCCCAGCCGGTCAGCCCGGCCTTGACCATGTGCCGCTCGTTATACAGCGGGATCTTATCCGCCAGTTCGGCGACGAACATCGGCCGTTCGGGGCGGGGGCCGACGAACGACATGTCGCCGCGCAGAATGTTCACCAGTTGCGGCAGCTCGTCGATCCGGGTGCGCCGCAGGAAGGCGCCGGCCTTGGTGATGCGGTTGTCCTTCTGCATCGCCCAGACCGCGCCCTTGGCCTCGGCGTTCACCCGCATGGTGCGCAGCTTCATGATCCAGAACACGCGCCCGTCCAGCGTCACACGCTCCTGCCAGTAGAACACCGAACCCGGCCCTTCCCAGCGGATGGCGAACATGCCGCCGAGGATCAGCGGCGCGGTCAGCAGCAGGACGACCGAGCTGACCAGCAGGTCGAACGCCCGCTTCAGGAAGCGGTCCAGGGCGCCGAAGGTGAAGCCGCCGCTGAAGACGAGCCATCCCAGCTCCATCCGCTTGAGGTCGATGCGGCGGATCTCCGTCTCGACGAAGCTGAGATATTGCACCACCGGGAAACCGGCGCGCTTGCACTCCAGCAGCCGCTGCAGGTTCATGCCGCGCCTTTCATCCGGCGCGACGATGATCATGTCGGCCGCCGCCATCCTGGCGACAGCCAGGACATCGAACCCGGCCGGCGTGTGGATGCGGCCGGGCGGGTTCTCCGCCAGGCGCGGGTCGATTTCGCCGAACGCCGGATCGTGCAGCAGAGCGATCTCGTCGTTCAGCGTGCTGCCCTCGCGGCCCAGCATCAGCAGCAGGTCCCAGGCGCGCTGGCCGGCGCCGATGATCAGCAGCCGGCGGCTGAGGATGTGCCGGCGCACCATGAGGTCGATGACGACCCTGGCGAGAAAGGCGCAGGCGGTGAACGCCACGAAAGCGACGGCGAACAGCACTGCCTGGTTTTCGCCGCCCGGGGCCGCGCTGCCGTGGATCAGCAGCGGCTGGATCAACGACAAGAGAACGGCGAGCGCAGCGCCCATGCCGACAACCAGCGGCACCCGCGTCAGGGAACGCCCAAGGTCCACGACCGCGTCGCGGCGGTAGAGGCCCATGGCGAACAGCAGCAGCAGATCGAACAGCGGATAGCTGAACCCGCGTGCGTCCACCGGCAGGACGGACAGCGACAGCAGCCCGGGCCGGGTGAACAGCAGGACGAGCGGCCAGACGGCCAGGACGAGCGCAGTATCCAGCCCGAACAGCACCATTCCCGTGGTGGTTTTCGAAAGTCGCATCATCGTCCTGATCCTGCCCGCGGGCCGAGCCTCCGGTCCAGGACGGGTCGTATCAGAATCAAGTATGGATGTGCACCGAAATTGCGGGGTGCACCAGCAGGGAAGCTCTGACCTCTCGACGCGCCTGCCCCGGCGCCCCAAGTATGCCGGCCAAGGAGACCCCATGTCGCAGACCCTTCTCCGCACCCCGCCGGTGCTGTTCATGCCGCAGAAGCAGGCGGCCAAGCCGATGACGCGGACCTTGCGCGCCGTCTCCGAATACGAGCCCGCCGGCGACCAGCCGGCGGCGATCCGGGAACTCGTCCGCGGGGTGAACGCCGAGGAGCGCGACCAGGTGCTGCTCGGCGTCACCGGGTCGGGCAAAACGTTCACCATGGCGAAGGTGATAGAGCAGGTGCAAAAGCCGACCTTGATACTGGCGCCAAATAAGACGCTGGCGGCACAGTTGTACGGGGAGATGAAAAGTTTTTTCCCCGACAATGCAGTCGAATACTTCGTCAGCTACTACGATTATTACCAGCCGGAAGCCTACGTCCCGCGCACCGACACCTATATCGAAAAAGACGCGCAGATCAACGAGCAGATCGACCGCATGCGCCACGCCGCCACGCAGTCCCTGCTGGAGCGGAACGACGTCATCGTGGTCGCCTCGGTGTCCTGCATCTACGGTATCGGCTCGGTCGAGACCTATTCCAAGATGGTGGCGAAGCTCGAGGTGGGCGGCCGGATCGACCGCGACAAGCTGGCCAAGGCGCTGGTCGATCTGCAATACCGCCGCAACGACACCGGCTTCGCCCGCGGCTGCTTCCGGCTGCGCGGCGAAATCGTCGATATCTTCCCGAGCCATTACGAAGACCGCGCCTGGCGCATCACGCTGTTCGGCGACGAGATCGAAACCGTGCGCGAGTTCGATCCGCTGACCGGCGAGATCACCGCCGAACTGAAGGACATCACCGTCTACGCCAACAGCCACTACGTCACGCCGCGGCCGACGCTGACCCAGGCGGTGCGCGACATCAAGACCGAACTGAAAGAGCAGCTCGCGGTGCTGAACGCCGAAGGCAAGCTGCTGGAGGCGCAGCGGCTGGAGCAGCGCACGATCTTCGATATCGAAATGATGGAAACCACCGGGTCGTGCAAGGGGATCGAGAACTACTCCCGCTATTTGACCGGCCGCGCGCCCGGCGACCCGCCGCCGACGCTGTTCGAATACCTGCCGGAAAACGCCCTTCTCATCGTCGACGAATCCCATGTCACCGTCCCGCAGATCGGCGGCATGTTCAAAGGCGACTACGCCCGCAAAAAAGTGCTGGCGGAGTTCGGCTTCCGCCTGCCGTCCTGCGTGGACAACCGGCCGCTGAAGTTCGAGGAGTGGGAACGTTTCCGTCCCATGACCATCTTCGTTTCGGCCACGCCGGGACCGTGGGAGATGGAGCGCACCGCCGGCGTGTTCGCCGAACAGGTCATCCGGCCGACCGGCCTGATCGATCCGGTCACCGAGGTGCGGCCGGTGGAATACCAGGTCGATGACCTGCTGCATGAATGCAAAGCGGTCGCCGCGGCCGGCGGCCGGGTCCTGGTGACGACACTGACGAAACGGATGGCCGAGCAGTTGACCGATTACCTGACGGAACAAGGCGTCAAGGTCCGCTATCTCCATTCTGATATCGACACGCTGGAGCGCATCGAAATCATCCGCGACCTCCGCCTCGGCGTCTTCGACGTTCTGGTCGGCATTAACCTGTTGCGGGAGGGTCTCGATATTCCCGAGTGCTCGCTTGTGGCAATTCTTGATGCTGACAAAGAAGGCTTCCTGCGCTCGCAAACTTCTTTGATCCAGACCATCGGCCGCGCCGCCCGCAACATCGACGGCCGGGTCCTGCTGTATGCCGACGTGATGACAAGATCGCTGCGCGCCGCGATCGAGGAAACCGAACGCCGCCGCAACAAGCAGCGGACCTGGAACGAAGACCACGGAATCACGCCGATTTCGATCCGGCGGAACATCGGCAATGTCCTGGAGAGCGTGTTCGAGCAGGATTACGTGACGGTTGCCCCGGTCGCCGGCTCCGAAACGAAGGAGTTCGTCGGCAAGGACCTGAAGGCGGCGATCGCGGACCTGGAAAAGCGGATGCGGGCGGTGGCGGCGGATCTGGAGTTCGAACAGGCGGCACGGCTGCGCGACGAGATCAAGCGGCTGGAAGCGCTGGAACTGGGCTTGCCGGCCCCACCCGTGGCGACCGCGGCGGCACGCATGAACAAGAGAAGCGGGCCCGAGCCGATGGGTCCGGGCGGTGGCGGCTACGACCCGTCGAAGCGGCGGGGCCGCAGCGGGATGCGCCGCCGCGGCCCCTGAACCGCGACGCAACCCGACGCCGCCCGCTGGCGTTACTGCCGGTGAGAACAGGCGCGGCGTCCGGGTAAGCCCCGGCAAACGCTGAGTTTCCCGGAGTGCCCAAGCGGCAGCCGGCAACGGCGCCCTGTTGTCAGCGAACAGCAACATCCAGGAGAGCAGCATGAAATCCTTTGTCCTCGGGGTCGCCATGACGGCGGTCCTGACAACCGGCACCTGCCTCGCGCAGGGCGTGCAAAGCGGCAAGCCGGCGGCAGCGGGCAACAACAACCAGGCCGTCGCCACCACATCGGACAACGCCTCCAGGCCAGCCGCGGGGTCGAACAGCTTCACAATGGGCGAGGCCAAGGCGCGCTTTGAGCGGCAAGGCTTTTCCAACGTCAGCGACCTGAAGAAGGACAACAACGGCGTCTGGCACGGCAAGGCGCAGAAGGACGGGTCAAACGACCAGGTCTGGCTCGACTACAAAGGCAACATCGGCGTTTCGCAATAGGAGATCGTCCCATGGCACAACGCACCATTGCACGCCTGTATGACAGCTACGACCACGCCCGCGAGGTGGTGAACGAACTGGAAGCGGCCGGCGTCCCGCATCGCGACATCAGCCTCGTCGCCAACGACAGGACTCAGAACGGGTCGTCCCACGTGCACACGACAACCGCGGCAACCAGCGGCGGCGCGGGCGCCGTGCTCGGCACTGTCGTAGGCGGCGGTGCCGGGCTTCTGGCCGGCATCGGCGCCCTGGCGATTCCCGGCGTTGGTCCGGTCGTCGCGGCCGGCTGGCTCGTCGCAACCCTGACCGGCGCGGGCATCGGCGCGGCTTCGGGCGGACTTATCGGCGCTCTGACCGGGGCCGGCGTCAGTCAGGAAGAGGCTCATGTCTATGCGGAAGGAGTCCGCGGCGGCGGGTCGCTCGTCACCGTCCGCGTGGCTGAAGCCGATGCCGCGCGGGCCGAGGATATCCTGGGACGGCATGGACCGGTGGATTGGCAGCAGCGCCGCGCCTCGTATGGGCCGGATTGGAAGGGCTTCGACGAAACCCGCGGTCCGAACGCCGAACCGCTGGCGACCGGGGCGGACGTGCCTCCGGCGAGAGCCGAACCGGGCCGGCCTTTGTAGCAATGGGAAGGGCGGGGACTTCTGGAAACGGTCCCTGCCCGGAACCTTGGTTTTCCCCCTGGCTTGTGCCACGGCAGCGGCCTCGATCCACAGCGGGGGAATACAATGCCAGCGCTCCGTATCGGCCTTCTGGCCTTTCCGGCGATGACCCAATTGGATCTGACCGGGCCGTTGCAGGTCTTCGCCAGCCTCCCCGACGCCGATGTGCGGGTCCTGTGGAAGACGCTCGACCCGATCCGGACGCAGGGCGGATTGCGTCTGCTGCCTGACACAACGCTGGACGACTGTCCGCATCTCGATGTGATCTGCGTTCCCGGCGGTCCCGGCGTTGCGGACCTGATGGACGATGAGGTCGTGCTGTCCTTCCTGCGGGTGCGAGCCGGGCAAGCACGCTTTGTCGGGTCGATCTGTACCGGCGCGCTGATTTTGGGTGCGGCCGGCCTGTTGCGCGGCAGGAAGGCGACGACCCATTGGGCCTGGACCGACCTGCTGGTGCCGTTCGGGGCCATCCCGACACTGGGGCGGGTTGTGCGGGACGGCAAGTTCTTCAGCGGCGGCGGGGTCACCGCCGGCATCGACTTCGCGTTGACCATGGTCGCGGAACTGGCCGGCCGGGATGCCGCGGAAGTCATCCAACTCGGCATCGAGTATGCCCCTGCCCCGCCGTTCGATGCCGGTCATCCGGACACGGCGCGGCCGGCGCTGGTGGCCTCCGCGCGGGCTCGCATGGCGGCCATCCGAACCGAGCGGGAGGCACGGGTGAATGCGGCAGCGGCGAGGCTGTTCTGATATCGATCACATGGCGGCGCCCGCCGTCACAACCCGACCCGGATGTCGCCAATCCGCCATGCATCCGCGATAATCGTTCTCGGTACACGAAAAATTCCCGGATAAAGGCAACTTTAGGACACAATTCATTTCCACAGTCCTGTTCGAAAGCGGCTACGGTGCTTTCCGGCTTAACGGGAATGGTGACAGATGATGTGCGAGACGACAGGCTGCACGCTGACATTGGCCGCGCTGCTGAGGGACCCGCTGGTTCAACTGGTGATGCGCAGCGACAACGTGTCGGAGACAGACCATTCCGCCTTGCTGACGCGTGTGCAGAACGCGCTGATCGCACGGACATCGCTGATGGACCCGGGTCCGCGCCCGGGTCTTTGAGCGGGCTGCAAAGCGTCATTGGCCCGCGGCGCATCAGCCGCTTCCCAGCGGCCGGTCAAGGCCACTCTGCCCATAAACGTCATGGCCCGGCTTGTTGTCCGGGCCACCTGTCGCGGCACTGTGCTGGCATACGTGGCCCGGACAGCCGGGCCACGACGTGAAAGCGGGCCGGGCAGGTCAGTCTCAACGCAGACATGTATGACAGCCGCACCATCATGCGCGCAGACGCTGACGTGTCCCCGGCGGCACCGGGAACACGCCGCTCCGTCAAACGACGGCTGCGAAAACCTTACTTCGAGGCAGCAGGTGCGAAGTTCTGGCCAGCCCTCGCCGCCTGGAGGCTCTGTGCATTCAGGCTGTCGGTCTCCGACTTCGGCGCCGCGGCTTTGGCTTTCGTTGCCTTGGCATGATGGGCGGCGGGGGCCGGGGTGACCGGTTTGCTTTCGGCGGCAAAGGTCGGCGCTGCCAGGGCTACGGCGAAGCACGACGCAACGAGCAGGCGAATCAGATGAGGCATATCATTGTCCTTCGGGAGGTTTACCATTCCCGGACACAAGCGCCCGGGCCGAGCTCCGTACGGAACTATATCATAACAAATACGGGAGGCTGCAAGAGATTTCTTTGCCTCAGCCCAAACAACGATCCGGAAACGCAGCCGATCGGGTTCAGGCAGTGAGCAGCCTTGCTGCCGGAGCCGAGAGGCGCCGGGAGAAGGGTGCACGCCCCATAGGCGCTAAAATAAGGGCTGGCGGCGGGGATATCGCCCCCGTGTCATGGCCGGACTAGATCCGGCCATGACACAATGGGACGGGCCGCCGACTCCCGGGTTATTTTAGCGCGTATGGAGGCAAGCCCCCTCCCCGGCATCCAGGATCAAGCCGCCTCAGCCAACTGCCCGTTGATCGCCAGCCCGTCCGGACCGGCGCTCACGCGCACCGTCTCGCCTTCCTTGACCCCGCCTTCCAGGATCAACCCGGCCAAAGGGTTCTGCAGCGACCGCTGGATCACCCGCTTCAACGGCCGGGCGCCATAGGTGCTGTCGTAGCCCTCCGCCGCCAGCCAATCCAACGCACTGCGGTCCAGTTCCAGGCCGATTTTGCGGTCGGCCAGCAGTTTGCGCAGCCCGGCCAACTGGATCTCGACGATCGCCGCCATGTCGCTGCGTTGCAGGCGGCGGAACAGGACGATCTCATCCAGCCGGTTCAGGAACTCCGGCCGGAAGTGCTGCCGCACCACAGCCATCACTTCGCCCTGCACCATCGCCGTCGGCTCACCCTCGGCCTGATGCGCAAGGATGTCGCTGCCGAGGTTCGACGTCAGAACGATGATCGTGTTCTTGAAATCGACCGTCCGCCCCTGCCCGTCCGTCAGCCGCCCGTCGTCCAGCACCTGAAGCAGGATGTTGAAGACGTCCTCGTGCGCCTTCTCCACCTCATCGAACAGGATCACCTGGTACGGCCGGCGGCGCACGGCCTCGGTCAGCACACCGCCCTCATCGTAGCCGACATAGCCGGGGGGAGCGCCGATCAGGCGGGAGACAGCGTGCTTCTCCATGAACTCGCTCATGTCGATGCGCACCATCGCCTTGTCGTCGTCGAACAGGAAGCCGGCCAGGGCTTTCGTCAATTCGGTCTTGCCGACACCGGTCGGACCGAGGAACAGGAACGAGCCGATCGGCCGGTTCGGATCCTGCAAGCCGGCACGGGCGCGGCGGACGGCGTTGGCGACGGCCTTCAGGGCCTCTTCCTGGCCGATGACCCGCTGGCGCAGCTTGTCCTCCATGGCCAGCAGCTTCGACCGCTCGCCTTCCAGCATTTTGTCCACCGGCACGCCGGTCCAGCGCGAGACGACGCCGGCGATGCTTTCCTCGGTCACTGCCTCGTTCACCAGCTTGCCGTCGGAGGATTTCGCCAGTTGCCGCTCGATGTCCGGGATGATGCTGTAGGTCAGCTCGCCGGCCCGGGTATAGTCGCCGCGGCGCTGCGCCACCTCGACCTCGGACTTCGCCTGGTCCAGACGCTCCTTCAGCTTCTGGGTCTCCTGCACCTGGTCCTTCTCGGTCTTCCAGGCCGCGGTCATCGCGTTCGACCGGTCCTCGAGATCGGCCAGCTCCTTTTCCAGCTTGCCGAGGCGGTCCTTCGACGCCGGGTCGCTTTCCTTCTTCAGCGCCTCGCGCTCGATCTTGAGCTGGATGACGCGGCGGTCGAGTTCGTCCAGCGCCTCGGGCTTGGAGTCCACCTGCATGCGCAGCCGGCTTGCGGCTTCGTCGATCAGGTCGATCGCCTTGTCCGGCAGGAACCGGTCGGTGATATACCGCTTCGACAACGTCGCCGCGGCGACCAGGGCGGCGTCGGCGATGCGGACGCCATGATGCAGTTCGTACTTCTCCTTGATGCCGCGCAGGATGCTGATGGTGTCCTCGACGGTCGGTTCGCCCACGAACACCGGCTGGAACCGGCGCGCCAGGGCGGCGTCCTTCTCCACGTGCTTGCGGTATTCGTTCAGCGTTGTGGCGCCGATGCAGTGCAACGTGCCGCGCGCCAGTTCCGGCTTGATCAGGTTGGACGCGTCCATCGCGCCGTCCGCCCGGCCGGCGCCGATCAGCGTATGCATCTCGTCGATGAACAGGATGACCTGGCCCTGCGCGCCTTCGATCTCCTTCAGCACGGCCTTCAGCCGTTCCTCGAACTCGCCGCGATATTTCGCGCCGGCGACCATGGCGCCGAGGTCGAGCGACAGCAGACGCTTGCCTTTCAGCGCTTCCGGCACGTCGCCGTTGACGATGCGCAGCGCCAGGCCCTCGACGATGGCGGTCTTGCCGACGCCGGGCTCGCCAATCAGCACCGGGTTGTTCTTGGTGCGGCGGGCGAGCACCTGGATGGTGCGGCGGATTTCCTCGTCGCGGCCGATGACCGGGTCGAGCTTGCCCTCGCGCGCGATGGCGGTGACGTCGCGGGAGTATTTGTTCAGAGCGTCGAAGTTGGCTTCCGCATTGGCGCTGGTGACCTTGCGGCCTTTGCGGATCTCGTTGACCGCCTTTTCCAGCGCCTGCGGCGTCACGCCGGCCGCCTTCAGCGCACGACCCGCCGGCGTGGCGGAGTCCGCCAGCGCGACCAGCAGGCGGTCCTGCGCGACGTATTCATCTCCGGCTTTGGTCGAGGCCTGTTGCGCGGCGTCCAGAACGCGGACCAGTTCAGGTGTCAGTGTCGGCTGGCCGGCACCGCCGCCGCTGACTTTCGGCTGCTTGGCGACTTCGGCGTCGTTGGCAGCCGCCGCGGCTTTCGGGTCGCCGCCGGCAGCCTTGATAAGACCGGCAGCGGCGCCTTCCTCATCATCCAGCAGCGCCTTGAGCAGGTGTTCGGCGGTGATGCGCTGGTGGAACTCGCGGATCGCGATGGTACCCGCGGCTTGCAGGAAGCCCTGCGATCTTTCGGTAAACTTTTGAATGTCCATGCTTCTGTCCCTTCACTCAGGCGACGGGCCCGTCCATGCCCCTGACAAGGCGACACGCGCAGGCTTTGCCGTCGAAGTGGGGCGGCGCAAGCGGCGCCTCAAGGGGGAGTGAGCGAAGGCAAATGGAATATCTGTCCCGTTTCCCGGTCAAGGGTCTGACGGCGAAGGCCCCCGGATCGGCCCGGCTTCGGGGTGAACCGGATACCGGCGCCCGCCGCTACCGGCACCGTGCCACCAACCGGTTCAGTCGCGGCATGGCCCGTGCGGAGCGCATCCGGTTCGGCAATGAGATCGCGGCCGCCGTGCCTGCATTGCAGGTCGTCGGGCGCATGATGCGTTGCCCTGCTACCGAAGCAGATCCCGGAACCGCGGAGCGCGATGCTGATGCGGGATCGCAACATCGTCCGTTCTGGGAAAATATCGAGTTGGCGTGCACGTCAAGCCGTGGGTGACGCCCGCCCTGCGGTCGGGGATGCTATCAGCCGCCGCATCCGTGAATGCGACCGAAGTTGACAAGATTTGTGATCGCGAAATTGTGAGAATCTGGTTGCCTGCTGACGAAATCGTGAGTTAGAAGCTAGGTGTTTCCTCCCCTCAACCTGGCCGCGGAAGTTCGCTTCCGCGGCGCTCTTTTTTCGAGCGCCGCGGTGCGCGTATCCGGTGCCGAAGCGGTCTGATTTCCGGCGGGGCGCCGCGAAGCAACGGCTGCGTCAAACCGGCCGGTCCGCCATCGCCGCGCGCGTGCCGGACCGGTCGTTCAGCGGTCCGCTGCCGATCGGCTGCTTTTGGGCAACGGCGCAGTCCGGATCCGCCGGCGAAGAAGCGGCGCCGGCCAGGGGGCGTCATGCGCCATTCCGGGCGGCGGCGGCGCGGCAGGTCATTTCATTCGGTGCGCACGGGGGTGAAGAACGGCAAAACCGGGCCGCTGCCTTCGGTCTTGACGAACGTTACACTCACGTCGATGCCGATCCGCAGGGCGCCGAAGTCGGTGTCGATGAAGTTGGTCAATACAGATGGTCCTTCTTCCAACGTCACGTAACCTATCGCGTACGGCGGATCGGCACGTTCCATCACGCTGAAGGTATAGATCTTCGCCTTGCCCGACGCCTGCTCCCACGCGCACTCGCCGAAACAGAACGGGCACAGCGCGCGCGGATACCAGTGCGCCTTATTGCAACTCGTGCACCGGCGAATCATCAGTTTTCCTTCGGCGGCGCCGTCGAAAAACGGTTTGGTTTCCGGATTGGTTTCCGGCGTGCCGACGAATTGAATCTTTCTCGCAACATAAGCCATGCCGATCACTCCCGTTCCAAAATGACCGTGCTGCCGCAATGGCGCGTGCCGATGGTTCCGCCGGTGCCATGCGCGATGGCGAGGTCGCAATTGCGGACCTGCACCGCGGGATGGGCCTCGCCGCGAAGCTGGCGCACCGCCTCGATGATCTTGGTGATGCCGCCGCGATTCGCCGGATGGTTCGAGCACAGTCCGCCGCCGTCGGTGTTGAACGGCAGCTTGCCGGTGCCGGAGATCAGGTTGCCGTCGGAAACGAATCGGCCGCCCTGGCCTTTCTCGCAGAACCCGAGATCTTCCAACTGCAGCAGGACGGTGATGGTGAAGCTGTCGTAGATCGAGGCGTATTTTATATCCGATGGCCTGATCCCCGCCATCTCCCAGGCCGGCGGGCCGGACCAGCGGGCGGCGGTATAGGTCAGGTCGATCTCGCCGCCCGCCTGGTGCTTCGGCGCTTCGCCGACGCCGATGACCTTCACCAGCGGCCGCTTCAGGCTTTTGGCGATTTCCGGTTTGGTCAGCACCAGCGCGCCGCCGCCGTCGCTGATGACGCAGCAATCCAGGCGATGCAGCGGGGTGGAGACCATCGGCGAGTTGACCACGTCTGCGACGGTCACCACCTCGCGCAGCATGGCCTGCGGGTTATGCTGCGCGTGGTGGGAGGCGGCGACCTTGATCCAGGCGAGCTGCTCGCCGGTTGTGCCGTACTCATACATGTGCCGCTGTGCGCACATCCCGTACAGGTTCGCTGTTGCCGGACCGTAAGGGAACTCGAACTGCATTTCCGGCGCGGCCGGGTTGCCGGGACGCGGCGCCGTGCCCGTGGCCTGACCCTCGCTGCGCGGCCGCCCGGCCAGGGTAATCAGCGCGACGCTGCACCGGCCTGCCGCGATGGCCTCCAGCGCGTGCCCCACGGCGACCTGGTAGGAGGAGCCGCCGACATCGGTGCTGTCCACGTGGCGGCATTTCAGGTTCATGTAATCGACCATGGACAGCGGGCCCAGCGTGCCCGGCGCGTCGCCGGCGCAGAAATAGCCGTCCACGTCGTCCTTGCTCAGACCCGCGTCCGCCAGTGCGCCCCTGGCGCATTCGGCATGCAGCATTGCGATCGACTTGTCCGGCGCCTTTCGGGTGGGATGTTCCCACGCCCCGGCGATATAGGCCGCGCCTTTCAGGCTCATGCTTGTCTCCCTGCTGCGGCCGCCGTGTGGCAGCGGCCCCGTCCAGATCCGGGAGTATACTGATCAGTAGGCGTTCGGCTACCCCGCGGGGCGGCCGGACTTTAGCCACCGTTGACGCCGGGTCGGGGCGCTTGACGAATATGTCAATTTGTGTCAGACGCAGGTTACACTTGTTTGTGAACGGCTCACGGTGCCATGGTCCGGCGAGAAAGGTGGGCCATGGAGACTTTATCGCGAATTGCCGTTGTCGAAGACGATCCGGAGATCAGCCGGATGATGGTTAGTTTCATGACTGACCACGGCTTCGACGTCAGCCCGGCCCGCAGCGGCCGCGACCTCGACCGGGTCATGTCGAGCGGCAAAATCGACTGTGTCATTCTGGATGTCGGGCTGCCGGGAGAGGACGGCCTCAGCATTTGCAGACGGTTGCGCGGGAAATCATCGGTGCCGATCATAATGGTTACTGCGCGCGGAACTGAAACGGATCGGATTGTCGGGCTTGAACTCGGCGCCGATGATTACTTGCCCAAGCCGTTCAATCCGCGCGAGCTGGTCGCCCGGGTCAAGGCGGTGATCCGCCGCAGCGGTGCGCCGGAGACGGTGTCCGCGCCGTCGCCGCAGATCCTGATGTTCGAGGGCTGGCGGCTCGATATGGCGCGCCGGCAGTTGTTCGACCCGAGCGGTGCGCCGCGGTCCCTGACCAGCGGCGAGTTCAATGTGCTGGCGCTGTTCTGCACGCATTCCCGCAAGGTGCTGTCGCGCGACGACCTGCTGGAGTTGTTGCACGGCCGCGCGGCGGCGGTGTTCGACCGCAGCATCGATGTGCAGATCAGCCGTCTGCGCCGCAAGATAGAAACGAATCTGAAGGATCCGTCATTTATCAAAACGATCCGCTACGGCGGATATTTTTTCACCCCGGAGGTCACCCCGGTGACCGACTGCTGAATCTTGCCGCCCGAGCAGCCAGGGAAGCGCGGGACGGGTCCGGCGGGTTTCGCCGCCGGACCCGTCCCTCAGTCTTAGTGCGCGGGACGTTCGAAGATCGCCGCGATCCCCTGCCCGCCGCCGATGCACATCGTCACCAGGGCG
This sequence comes from uncultured Rhodopila sp., assembly GCA_903851415.1. GTDB lineage: Bacteria > Pseudomonadota > Alphaproteobacteria > Acetobacterales > Acetobacteraceae > Rhodopila. The sequence continues at coordinate 21,052 of CAINOE010000158.1, forward strand.
TAGCGGCCGCCGATTCGCTCCAGCTCATACAGCGCCTTCACCACCAGGATCGCCCCGGTCGCGCCAATCGGGTGGCCGAGCGAAATGCCCGAGCCGTTCGGATTGACCTTGTCCGGATCGAACGCCAGTTCCTTCGCCACCGCGCAGGCCTGTGCGGCAAACGCCTCGTTCGCCTCGATGACGTCGATGTCCGCAAGGTTCAGGCCGGCCTTCTTCAGCGCGAGGCGCGTGGCGGGAACCGGGCCGATGCCCATCAGCTTCGGCTCGACGCCGGCATGGGCATAGGCCACCAGCCGGCCCAGCGGCTTGAGGCCGCGTTTGGCCAGCGTATCGCCGTCCACCAGCACCACCGCGGCGGCGCCGTCGTTGATGCCGGAGGCATTGCCGGCGGTCACGGTGCCGTCCTTCTTGAACGCTGTGCGCAGCTTCGAGAGGTCCTCGGGCTTCAGGTCGCCGCGGACATGCTCGTCGGTGTCGAAGGTCGTCTCACCCTTGCGGGTCTTCAGCACCACCGGCAGGATCTGCGACTTGAAGCGGCCTTCCTTGATCGCATGGCCCGCGCGGTGGTGCGATACCAGCGCGAGGTCATCCTGGTTCTGCCGGGTGATCTGATGCGCTTCCGCGACGTTTTCCGCGGTGATGCCCATGTGGATGGTATGGAACGGGTCGTTCAGCGCGGCGACCATCATGTCGATGACCGTGGCGTCGCCCATCCGCTGGCCCCAACGCTGGCCGGGGGACAGGTAGCCCCCGCGGCTCATGCTCTCGGCGCCGCCGGCGAGGCCGATATCGGCGTCCCCGAGGGTGATCGCCTGCGCGGTGGAAATGATCGCCTGCAGGCCGGAGCCGCAGAGGCGGTTCACCGTCAGCGCCGGGGCTTCGATCGTCACGCCGGCGTTCACCGACGCGACGCGGGACAGGTACATGTCCTTCGGCTCGGTATGGATGACGTTGCCGAACACGACGTGCTGGACTTCGGCGCCGTCAATCCCGGCGCGGGACAGGGCCTCCCGCGATACGTTGGCGCCGAGCTCCGTCGGCGGGACATCCTTGAGGCTGCCGCCGAAATCGCCGATGGCGGTGCGGACGCCGGAAACTACAAAAACTTCGCGTTGCATGGACGTGCCCTTTTGTTGCGTGGACCGGGGGGTTCATGGCACGCAGCAGGGGTTGAACGCAAGATGGGGTGATCGGGTATCGGGGGTACAAAATTGTCCTCTTACCTCGACGCCGTCTGCTGCCCGGACCGGTGCCACCAGCCTCCGCCCAGCGCCTGATACAAAGCGGCGGTGTCGCCATAGCGGATCGCCTGCGCCTGCACCCGCGCCGACAGGGCCTGCTCATAGGCTTGTTGCGCCGACAGGAGAGCAAGATAGGGCACGTACCCGTCCTGGCTCTGCCGCAGGGTGAGAGTCAGCGTTACCTTCGCGGCCTGCTCGGCGTCCACCGCGGCGGCCAGGGCCGAGGCATCGGACACCAGCGCATGCAGCGTATCGGCGACGTTCTGGAACGCCGCGATCACCGTGCTCCGGTACTGCGCCTCTGCCTGGATCAAAGCCTCATCGGCGGCGCGCTTGCGGTGCAGCAGGGTGAAGCCGTCGAACAGCGGCTGCGTCACGCCGCCGGCCATGCTCCAGAACGGTCCGCCGGGGGCGAACATCTGGCTGAAGCTCGCCGCCGCGCCGCCGAGCGCCGCCGTGATGGTGATTTGCGGCAGCATCGCCGAGATGGCCACGCCAACCTCGGCGCTGGCGGCGTGCATCTGCGCCTCGGCCGCGCGGATGTCGGGCCGCTGCTCGATCAGCTTCGACGGCAGGCTGACCGGCGGCTCCTGCGGAAGGTGCAGCGCCGCCAGTTCGAACGTTGCCGCGACGTCCTGGTTCGGCAGATTGCCCGCCAAAGCGCGGATCAGGTCGCGGGTCTGCTCGTATTGCTTCTCCAGCGGAGGCAGCAGCGCCTTCGCCTGCGCCAGCGCCGCCTCCTGCGCGGCGACATCGATGCGCATGGCGTAGCCGAAGCGGAACTGGTCGCGCAGGATCCTTAGCGACTCCTCGTTGACGCGGATGACCTCCCTGGCCGCGGCGATCTGCTCGCGGGTGGACGCCTCCTGCAACGCGGCGGCGACCACGTTGGAGGCGAGGGTGATATACGCCGCCTCCAACATGAAGCGCTGATTGTCGGCCTGCGCCCGCAGGGATTCAACCTGCCGGCGGTTGCCGCCGAACACGTCGGGCGCGTAGCCGACGGTCAATTGCGCGGTGTGAAAATTGTAGGTCACCGGCTTCGCCGGCGAGTCGGTACCGATGAAACTCCCATTGCCCTGCAGCCCGGGCGCATTGCTGCTCAGATTGCCGGCGAGCTGCTGGCGTTGGACGGTGTAGCCGGCGTTCAGGGCCGGGAAGAAATAGCCCTGCTGCGCATAGACGTTTTCCTGCGCCTGCTGCAGCGCCGCCTGCGCCGCGCCGATGGTCGGATTGGCGTTGAATGCCTGCTCCACCAGGGCATTCAGGGCGGGAGACCGGAACAACGTCCACCAGTCGAACTGGATGTCGCGGCCGATGGCGAAAACCTGCGCTTCGCCGCCGTGGATGGGCGCGGAGTCGGTCCCGGCGGGCAGCACCGCGGGGGTGAAGCCGGCGCCCGGCGGCGATTCGGGACGCTTGAAATCCGGTCCCACCGCGCAGGCCGAAAGCGCCAGGACCGCGGCAAGTGCGGCGGACGCGCCGCAGGGTTGTGTTCGTCCGGCCACGCCCGCCACTCCATGCCCTGATTATGCCGTCCCGTGTACGGAGAGCGGGTGCGGCGTGGAACTGTGATTTGTCGCAGTAGACCCGCCGGAGCGAAGCCGCGATCAGTGCCCGCGTGCAGCACGAGGTCACGGGATGCGTTTTCACGATGGTCTGCGGTCGAAGGTTGCCCGCTATCTGATTGGCGCGGTCGTCGCGGGCGGCGCGATCGCGGGCGCCGTGGGGTTTTTGCCGGCGGTATCGTTGCCCGGACCGTTCGCGACGGCCGGTGCCGCGGCCTCGGAACCGCAACCCGCGCCCGGCGGTGCAGCCGCCGCGCCAAGCCTCGATCTGACCGAGAGGCAGACGAAGACGCTGAAAATCGAGCCGGTAGCGGCCCGGGTGTTTCCGGTCGAGGCCGAGGCTGTCGGCAGCATCGACTTCAACGAGGACATGGCGACCCAGGTCTTCACGAATTACCAGGGCCGCATCGTCTCCCTGTTCGCCAGGGTGGGCGATGACGTCCGCAAGGACCAGCCGCTTTTCACCATCGACAGCCCTGATCTGGTGCAGGCGGAATCGACGCTGATCAGCGCCGCCGGCGTGCTGCGGCTGACCAGCCGGGCGCTGGACCGGGCCAAGGACCTCTATGGCGTCAAGGGCCTGGCGCAAAAAGACTACGACCAGGCGGTGTCCGACCAGCAGGCTGCCGAGGGCAGCTACAAGGCCGCGGTCGATGCGCTGCGGATGTTCGGCAAGTCCCTGGCGGATGCCGAGAAGATCGCGGCGACGCGCAAGGTCGATTCGATCCTGGTGGTGGCGAGCCCGATCGCCGGGCGGGTGACCGCCAGAAGCGCCGCCCCCGGATTGTTCGTGCAGCCCGGCAACGCCCCCGCGCCGTTCACCGTCGCCGACATCTCGACCATGTGGATGCTGGGCAATGTCGCCGAAGCCGACAGTGCGGCGGTGACCGCCGGCCAGGCGGTCAAGGTCTCGGTCATGGCCCATCCGGGCCATGTGTATGAAGGCAGGATCACGACCGTCGGCGCAACCGTCGATCCTGTCCTGCATACGCTGCTGGTGCGGTCGGAGGTGCAGGATCCGGCGCACGAGCTGCGGCCCGGCATGTTCGCGCATTTCGTCATCACGACCGGCCGGCCGGTGACCGCAACCGCGGTTCCGGTCAATGCCGTTGTGCGGGAGGGCGACGGCACGATGACGGTTTGGGTGACGGCGGACCGCCATAGCTTCGTCCAGCGGGTGGTCCGCATCGGCTTGCAGCACGATGGCTACGACCAGAGTCTCGACGGACTGAAGCCGGGCGACCTGGTGGTCACCGACGGCGCGGTGTTCCTCGACAACATGCTCGCGCCCGCTCCGACGGACTGAAAAACGGTCGTTGCAACCTTGGCCGTTGAGGAAAGTCCATCGTGCTGAAATCGATCATTGCGTTCGGGCTAAGCCACCGGACCGTCGTCATCATGTCGCTGCTGGTGTTCCTGGGCGGCGGCTTCGCCGCGTTCACCGAACTGAACATCGAGGCCTACCCCAATCCGGCGCCGGTAATCCTGGAAATCACCGCCCAGCAAGCCGGCCTGTCTGCCGAGGAGATGGAGAAATACTACACGACGCCCATCGAGATCGGCCTTTACTCGACGCCGGGCATCGACAACATCCGCTCCACTTCGTTCTACGGCCTGAGCTTCGTCCGAGTCACTTTCAAATACGGCATCGATTACTTTTTCGCCTATACGCAGGCCGCTTTGAGTCTTCAACAGAACGTTACCCTGCCGCAGGCACAGATACCGCAGATCCAGCAATCCAGCCTCGTCGGCGAGGTGTTTCGTTACCAGGTCGTCGGACCGCCGCATTTCGGCCTGACCAATCTGCGCACCGTCCAGGACTGGGTGATCCTGCGCCGGCTGTCGACAATCCCCGGCGTCGCGGCGATCAACAGTTGGGGCGGCACGACCAAGGAGTTCGAGGTCGAGGCCGATGCAGGAAAGTTGCAGACCTACGGGGTGACGATACCGCAGTTGCTGACGGTGCTGGGCAACGCCAACATCAATGTCGGCGGCCGCGAAATCAGCATCGGCCAGCAGTCCGTCAACATCCGCGGCATCGGCCTGATCGACGACGGCGGCAATGACGACCTGACGAAAGGGTATCGTGTCGGCGACATTGAAAACGTCGTCGTCACGCAGACCGGCGGCGTGCCGATCCGGATCAGGGACATCGGCAGCGTGAAGGTGGGGTTTGTCCCCAGGCTCGGCATCGCCGGCCGAGACCGCCAGGACGACATCGTTGCCTCGATCGTGGTCATGGGACGAACCTATCATACCAACGATGTCGTGCCGCGGATCCAGGCCGCGATCAATGAGATGAATGTCGACGGAACGCTGCCTCCGGGGGTGAAGATCATTCCGTACTACGACCGGACCTCGCTGGTGGCGGTGACCACGCATACCGTTCTGCATAACCTGATCTTCGGCTGCGCGCTGGTGTTCCTGATCCAATGGGTCTTTCTTGGCGATCTGCGCAGCGCCATCATCGTCGGCCTGAACATTCCGTTCGCGCTGCTGTTCGCCATCATCCTGCTGGTGCTGCAAGGCCAGGACGCCAACCTGCTGTCCATCGGCGCGGTGGATTTCGGCATCATCGTCGATTCGGCGGTGATCATGATCGAAAACATCTACCGCAACATCCAGGCAAGTCCGGCGCAGCGGGCAAAACTGCTGGAGGACCTTGCGGAAGGCAGTTTCGGGATCGATCCGACGAGCGCGCACCGCACCTCCACGGTGAAAACCTGGAACAACCGGCTGAGGCTGATCCTGGTCAGCGCCCTGCAGGTTGACCGGGCGGTGCTGTTCTCCGCCACCATCACCGTCGCCGCCTTCGTACCGCTGTTCACCATGCAGGGGGTCGAGGGCCAGATCTTCGGTCCAATGGCCAAGACCTACGGCTATGCCCTGGCCGGCGCGCTGATCGCGAGCTTCACCATCACCCCGGTGCTCGCCTCGATCCTGCTGCCGGCGCACGTCAAGGAAACCGAAACCATCGTGGTGCGTGCGCTGCGCACGCTCTACTCGCCCGCGCTGCGGTGGTCGCTCAACCGGCGATGGATCATGGTGTGCATCGGGGTGGTGTTCCTGGCCGGGACGGGCGTGCTGGCGACGCGGCTGGGCAGCGAATTCCTGCCCGCGCTGGAGGAAGGCAATTTCTGGATCCGCGCCTCCATGCCGCCGACGATGGATTTGAATTCCGGCACCGAAGCGACCCGGAAGATCCGCGATATCCTGCTGCGCCATCCGGAGGTCATTACCGTGGTGTCGCAACACGGCCGTCCGGACAACGGCAGCGACGCATCGCCGTTTTCCAACGTCGAGCTGTTCGTGCCGCTGAAGCCTTATGATGAATGGCCCGCGGGATTGAACAAGGACAAGCTGACCGCGGAGCTGCAAAAGGAGTTCGATGACGAACTCCCGGGCGTCAGTTTCAATTTTTCCCAGTATATCCAGGACAATGTCGAGGAGGCGATCTCCGGCGTCAAAGGCGCCAATTCGGTCAAGGTCATCGGTCCCAACCTCGACGTCCTGGAAAAACTGGGCGCGCAAATCAGGGACCAGATGGCGCAGGTCAGAGGCGTCGAGGATCTGGGCATTTTCCATGTTCAGGGGCAGCCGAACCTGAACATCAGGGCGGATCGGGAAAAGGCCGCGCGCTACGGCCTCAACACCGGGGACGTCAATACGGTTGTCCAGGCGGCGTTGGGCGGAACGACCGCGACCACCATTCTTGAGGGGGATCGGCAGTTCGCGCTCGTGGTCCGGCTTGCGCCGGAATACCGCAACACGATGGACTCCGTCGGCAACATCAAGGTCGGATACCAGACGCCGGCCGGCTCCACCGCGTATATTCCGCTGCGTGAACTGGCAACGATCAGCCTCGACACCGGCGCGTCGTATATTTACCATGAGGCAACGAAGCGGTTCCTGCCGATAAAATTCAGCGTGCGGGACCGCGATCTCGGCAGCACCGTGGCGGAGGCCAAGGAGCGCATCGCCCGGAATGTTACGCTGCCAAGCGGGTATCGCCTGGTCTGGGCGGGCGAATTCGAGGATCTGGAACTGGCTCAGCACCGGCTCGGGATCGCCGTGCCGATCGCGCTGGCGCTGATTCTGATCCTGCTTTATGTGCTGTTCAATTCGTTGCGCGACAGCCTGCTGGCGCTGGCCGGGATACCGTTCGCCATCGGCGGCGGCATAATTGCGCTTTATGTCACGGGGCTGGCGTTCAGCGTGTCCTCGGCCATCGGCTTCATCTCCTTGTTCGGCGTGTCGGTGATGAACGGCATTCTGATCATCACCTACTACAATCAGGTTCGCGCGGCGGGGATGGGCGCGACGGACGCGCTGTTCCACGCCGCTGAACAGCGGATGCGCCCGATGCTGATGACGTCGCTCGCCGCCTGCATCGGCCTGCTGCCGGCCGCGCTGTCCAACGGCATCGGCAGCCAGGTGCAAAAGCCTCTGGCGACCGTGGTGGTGGGCGGGATGCTTATCGGCCCGATTTTGCTGCTGCTGGTCGTGCCGGCGTTGCAGCGGGTGTTCCTGAGCAAGGACGATCCCGGCGCTACGGATCAATCAACTGGCCAGCCGCCGCCTTGACCGCGGCATGGATGCGCGACGTGGCGTTCAGCTTCAGGCGGGCATTGTCGATATGGAAATCGACGGTCCGCTTGGTCAGGCCGAGGATGATGGCGATTTCGGAGGAGGTCTTGCCGCGCGCCGCCCAGGTCAGTGTTTCGACCTCGCGTTCGGTCAGATCGACCGCGGCAGGCCAGATCGCCCCGCGCGGCACGCGGGCGAGCCTCGCCTTGATGATCGCCGTCAGGATTTCGAAATCGACCGGCTTGGTGATGTAGTCGTCAGCGCCGAGTTGCCGCCCCTTCAGTTCGTTCGCCCGGTCCGACAGGGCGGTCAGATAGAGGAAGGGCATGCTGCTGAACCGCGGCGCCAGGGACACCAGACGTTCCAGCAGGTCGAAGCCGGACAGCACCGGCATGGTGACATCGACCAGCGCTATGTCGGGTTGCGTGGTGAGGATGGCCTGGAAGCCTTCCTCCCCGTCGCAGGCGATGCTGACCCTGAAGCCGCGGTCGACGAGTTCCTCGGCGATCAGCCCCGCCGTTTCACGGTCGTCATCGACGCACAGCACATGCGGGTTTGAGGCAGCCATGTTAAATCCGATTTGCTCCATACATGCGGTTGCCGCCCCACTCCCCGTCATGGCCGGCTCGTCCGGGCCACCTGTCGCGGCAAGTGCGGCTATAGGTGGCCCGGACAACCCGGGCCATGACGAAAAGGACACCGTTTCTTGCCGATATCGCGCTAACTCGACGCAGTCAACAAACGGGTGGAACCGATTGGCATGAGAACCGCATTGTCGCTCCGGGGCCGCCTGTTCCTGCTGTTTGCCGCCTTGTTCGCGACCGTGGTGGTGCTCGGGCTGGCCAGCGTCTGGAGCCTGAGCCACGCGAACGCAGTGGCGACCGATCTCCGCAAGCGCTGGTTGCCGAGCGTCCGGCTGCTCGGAGACCTGAACAATTTCACCTCCGACTACCGGACCGCCGAGGCCGACAGCCTGCTCGCCGCCAACGCCGGGGAACTCGCTGCCAGCCAGCGGGACATCCGTTCCCTCGATCAGGCCGTTGCCCGGGCGCAGCGCGAATATGAGACGATCCGCCACGGCGAGGAGGAAGCGGCATTATACCGGGAGTTCGCCGCCACCTGGGCACGCTACAAGACCATAGCCGATGACGTCACCGCCCTGTCGGCGGCGGGACGCGGCGCCGAAGCGGCCTCCGTCTATCGCGGCTCCTCCCGGACCACCTACAACACCGCCAGCGACCTGCTGGACCGGTTGACCGAAGCCAACGTTGCGTTGGCGGCCCGCGCCAGCGAGCGTTCCGCCGCCGCTTACGAGCAGGCCAGATGGGTGATGGGCCTCGCCCTGGCGCTCACCGGGGTGGTCCTGGCGGTGGTCATCGCCCAGGTCCAACGCCGGATCTCCGTGCCGATGCTCGAACTCGGCCGCGCGATGCATCAGCTTGCGGCCAACGATACCGGCATCGCCGTCGGCCACACCGCGCGCAGCGACGAGATCGGCGAAATGGCGCGCGCCGTCGTGGTCTTCAGGGCCAACGCGATCGAGCTGATGCAAAGCCGGCACGGCCTGGCGCAGCAGGCCACCATGCTGGAGGAAAAGCTGGCGCACGAGCAGGCGGTGACCCGGATGCAGCGCAATTTCGTCTCGGTCATCACGCACGAGTTCCGCACCCCGCTGACCCAGATCGACGCCCAGGCGCAGCGGCTGGCCAACCTGAAGGATCGCCTGCAGCCGCAGGACATCGTCGACAGGGCGGGCCGGATCAGGGCCGCGGTCACCCGGATCGTCCGCATGATCGATCAGTTGGTCGATACCACGCGCCTGATGGACGGCGACGCCAGCCTGTTCTTTCACCCGGAGCCGATGGACCTGATCCCGGTCCTGCGCGATGTCTGCCGCGTGCAGCGGGAAATTTCTCCGGGCGCGCGGATCACGGAGGCGTATCAAACGCAGCCGTTGCGGATCAGCGGCGACGCCAAGCTGCTGTTCCAGGCATTCGGCAACCTGGTGTCCAACGCGATCAAATACTCCCCGAACGCCGCCGCGGTGACGGTCAGTGCCGGACCCATCGGCGGGCGCGTCGCGGTGTCCGTCGGAGACAGCGGGATCGGCATCCCGGAGAAGGACCGGGCGCACGTGTTTTCACGCTACTACCGGGGCAGCAACGTGTCCGGGTTCGTCGGCACCGGAATCGGGCTGTTCCTGGTGGCGATGGTGGTGCGGCTGCATCAGGGGGAGGTCGAGGTCGAAAGCCGCGAAGGCGAAGGGTCTCGGTTCACGGTCACCCTGCCCGGCGAATCCGGGCCGGATAGCCAGCCGGCGATCACCGGTCGCGCTTCGCCTGAGCAACCTTGACCGCCTGCGACACCCGGCCGATCTCGCGCGGATCGGCTCTCACCGTCGGGCGCCGGCTGGTTTTCGGCTGCATGCCGCCCGATGCCGTCCGTCCGGCCGAGGGATGACGAGGCGCCGCTTTGGTCGCTTTCAACGCCACGGCCTTGCGCATCACCTCGGCCTGCGTCGGAGTATCCAGTTGCCGCAGCGCGGCGGCGACGCGCGCCAGAGCATCGGCCAGAACCTTCGCCTTGGCCTCGGTTCCCAGGTTGTCGCGGGCCGGCGTTGCGCCTTTGGGGTCGGCCTTGCCGCGAATCTCGCGCTTCTGCTGCCATCCGATCCGGTGCGCCCGGTCGCGCGCCTGACGCAGCCGCCTGGCGAGGGCGTGCAGTTCCTGCCTGGAGCGTTCGGAGATGCCCGGTGGCCTGGTTTGCTGAACGATCTCCCGTTCCGCAACGCTAAGCAGCCGATCCTCGGGGTTGGTGGGCTCATTCATGGCCGCCTCCATCGTTCTGATGAAGTAGGCGACGAAGTGGGCGCGTGCCGCCACCTCCCTGCGCCGCGTTCACGACGAATTGCGGGCCGGCCGGCGCAGGTCCCCGGCGTGGACAATTCGACCGCTACGGGCTACCGGACAAACAGGAGGGCCGGATGCCTGCTCAGACAATACTGATTTGGCTTGCCATCATATGGGTCGGCGCGGCGTTGATCGGGCTGACCCTGCACATCATCAAGCTGCTGCTGATAGTGGCGCTGCTGGCCTCGACCGTCGTGCTGGTTCTGGGCATTGCTTCCAAGATCGGCATTGTCCGCTGGCGGTAGCCGCATCCTGCCCGCAGCGGGCCGGCAATCCGCTATCGTCCCGGTGATCGGGGCGAGCAGCCGCCGGCCCGCTTGCGCGTGTTGCAACCGTCCATCACCACTGGTGCCCCGGCCGCGGATGGGCTGATGCAGTTCGTTCCGGCGATCCAAGATTTACGCACGCAGACAAGACTATCCTGCCGCCTCGGCCACTGCCCTAAAGCCCGACGTTGATCACCACCCGTCCGACAATCTGCCCGGGATCGCCGTTCGGATAGACCAGACCCGTCCCCCAAACATCGATACCTGCCGCGCCCACGCCCGCCTGGACCAACGCATCCTTCACCACGGCGACACGCTCCTGCCGCAGGGTGTCGATATCGCCGGTATCCGGCCGGGTGGCGTCTCCGGCTAGGGCGACCGGCATCAACGCATGGGCGTTGGCATAGGCTGCCGCGGCCTGGACGGTGGCCAATCCCTGAGCGTCGAGAGCCGACGAATAGGGCTGGAAGAAGACATAGAAACTCTTGCCGGCGCTGCCGCCGCAGCCGGTGAGAAACGCAAACAGCAAAACGATCGCAACGCGGAAGCGCATGGCAGCCTCGGGTTCGGGACGGTCTGATAGACGCATACGAACCGATCGAGATCAAGTTCGTCCGGTGCCGAACCTGTCGCGTTTCGGCACAACGTCCGATCCGCTTCGCAGCCGGTTGCCCCGGCGTTCCACGAACCGCGGGCGTTATACGTGACCGGGCACCGGCGGGCACGGCTGCGCGGCGGCCAAACGGCCGCCCGGCCGCGAGATTGTTTCGCCTTGCACCTACGCAATGCTCTCGCTATACGCTCATTTTGCGGGCCGCCGGGACAGTTGTCCGAACTTCAGGAGTATTGGCTTGAAATCACTCATCTCCGACATCGCGGGTCTGTTTGGCTGGCGTAAAGATCCCGTGGCACCGTCCGTCCGCCAATCCGGAACGCCGTCAGGTGCAGCCACGATATCATCGGCAACAGAGGGTGACGGCCAGGCCGGCGGATCGGTGGCAGAGGCAGCAGTCATCGAGGCGGCGCCGCCGGAGGAGCGGTTGACGGAGGTGTCTCAGGCGCCGATATCGTTGTCGATTGATAAAGAACATGCCGTTGAGGCGAGTACTTCAGCCGAAAGTAATGAGCTGGCGGAAACTGAATCGGCAGCCGATTGGCAGGCTCGGTTTGACATTGCCCGGCACACGCGCCGTGAGTCCGGACCCGCCGCCGCGCTGCCCCTGTTTGAGGCATTATGCGAGGCTGCCCCTGATCGCGCGGCCAGTCGGCTGGAGGCGGCCGCCTGTCTTCGCGACCTGCATCGTTTCGATCAAGCCGAGACCATGCTTGCGGACCTGCTTCAGACCAGTCCATCGGACGTAAGCGCGCTGCATGACCTGGCGCGACTTCTCGAGCGTCGTGGCGCGTGGACGGAAGCGGAGACTTTGTGGCGCCGCTTCCTGGCGCTTCCGAACCCGGCATGGTGGGGCCATTCCGCTCTCGCCACGACGTTGCAACGCCAGGGACGGCTGCCGGAGGCCGACCAGGTTCTGTCCGAGGCGCTGTCCCTGCATCCGGCCGAAGTCATATTGTCATGCGACTACGCGCGCCTGGCGCAGGCGAGGGCAAACCGGGCTGACGCAAAGACGCGTTGGGAGAATGCCAGCGCGAAGTTTCCCAACGATCCGGCACCGCGTCTGGGCCTGGCCGCGGTTTTGAAGCAAGAGGGCGACCTGGCCGGCGCGGAGCGCCTTCTGCGTGCCGCATTGCAGGCGAACCCGGATGATTTCACCGCCCAACACGATGTTGCGCGGTTGCTGGAGCAGCGCAGCGACTGGGCTGGCGCCGAACAGATCTGGCGTCGTCTGCGCGGCACCAGCGGCGTGCCGTGGTGGACCCATTCCGCTCTCGCCACAACGTTGCAGCGCCAGGGACGGCTGCCGGAGGCCGACGCGGTCCTGTCCGAGGCGCTGTCGCTGCATCCGTCCGAGGCCGGATTGTGGTGTGACTACGCCCGTCTGGCACAGGCGAGCGGAAACCAGTCTGACGCGAAGACGCGTTGGGAGAATGCCGGCGTGAAGTTTCCTGACCATCCCGCGCCGCTTCTGGGCCTTGCCGCGATTTTGAAGCAAGAGGGCGACCTGGCCGGCGCGGAACGCCTTCTGCGTGCCGCGACGCAGGCCAAACCGGATGATTTCGCCGCCCAACACGATCTTGCGCGGTTCCTGGAACAACGCGGCGAGTGGGCCGAAGCCGAACAGATCTGGCGGCGCAGGCTCGGTGCTCCCGGCGCGTCCTGGTGGGTGCATTCCTCGCTCGCGGCGGCCTTGCGACAGCAGGGTCGCCCAAAGGACGCGGAAGAGGCGTTGTCGGCCGGGATCGCCCAACACCCGGGGGAGGTCATGCTGTATGTTGACTATGCGAAACTGGCGGAGCAACGAGGCGATTGGCCGGAAGCCCGGCGGCGCTGGACCCTGACCCTTTCCCGGTTTCCTGCCGATGCCGCCGCAACCCGCGGCCTCGCTCTGGCGCTTCGGGAGCTGGGCGATACGGAAGCTGCCGAGGCACTGCTGTAGATTTTTCCGCGGCATCCCCGGACGACACACGACAGGCAATATGATTTCGCGTGTGACGTCCGGCGCCGGGGTGAAACGTCTGTCGCCGGGGAGACCCGGCGCAGCATTGTCATGCGAGGCAACCATCGTGGTAAAGAAACGGGCGCGGCGGCGGCGATGACCCTGGTCGTGGCCGCTTACCGCGCCTTTCCAGCCAGCCTGAAAACGCTAGATCGGGCAAACCCCGCCCGCGCATTGCAGGTGCACCAGATCGATGCCCTCGCGCGCCATCCCGTCCTCGATCCCCAGGACGATCGCGGCGAAATCCTCCGCCGACACCTCCTCCTCCGGCAGATACTCATACCCAAGCTCATGATCCGGACGGCTCGGCAGAACCGCGCAGCAGCGAACCGTGGGCTGCTGCTCCCGCACGATCGCCCGGAACGAATCCAGGTCATGCCGATCGGTGAAAATCTTCAGGGTGTAGCTGACCTGGTTGCCCTGCTCAGCGCCGATCCAGTGCTCCTCCAGCAACCGCAGCCAAAGGTATTGCGACGTCGGAGAGGCCTCCCCGGCGGTGACGCTGCGCTGACCCAGACCCAGGCGCATCAGCAGCGGCACGGTGGGGAAACCGACAACCGTCATCCCCGGGAATGTCTTCAGCGTGCGCATCGGATAGCCGCGGTCGGCATACTCCGCCAGCAGCGGATCGGAGCCGAGGGCCCAGTCGCCGGTTTCGGCATCCTGCACGCCCTTGAACTGCACCCAGCGCAGATATTGCCGCCGCGCCGGCAGATGCGCGCCCTCGGTCAGGCCGAACAGCTTGCTGGTGGTGCCCGCCGGCTTCACCGTGGTGACCGTCGTCGGCCGCACCCGCCCGAGCTCGTCGGCGTAGATGGCACCCTCCTGCTTGGCCGCCTCGGACAGGTGTCCGAGCATCGCCCAGAACGGCGCCGACTTCACCTCGTCCAGCAGGTCGTTGAAATCGAAGCCGAATCGCAGCCACGCCCATTCGTGCAGCCCGGTCGGGCCGATGCCCATCCGGTTGGTGCGCGCCACTTCCTCTGCATAAAGGGCGTCCATGCTGTTGGCGCGCATCAGGAAGCGCACGCCCAGCCGCACGGAGTCCTCCACCCGCGCATCCCACATCGCCGCCACATCGGCCGGCGCCATGCCGGGAGTGACATCTTCCAGCGGCACGGGACAGGCCAGCAAAGGCGCGAAATCGGCGATCACGCAATAGCCGCCGGTGACGTGCAAGGCGATCTCGCCGCACGGGTTGGTGGTGACCGGGAACCGCGAGGAGGCGGCGCGGCGCGACGCATCGGCCAGCAAACCGGCAGCCTCATCCACCTGATAGCGGCTGCTGCGGAAATCGCGGCCGTCCTCGTGCACCGGCTTGTCCCAGGCGGTGCCGGTGCGGTGGTCTTCCAGAGCGTCGCCGTTGATGAAGCCCGGCTCGCCGTTGATCCAGGCGCAGCGGGTCGCCTCGGCGAACACCGCCTGAGCGTGCACTGCCAGCGGGCTGGTCTCGCCGGACTGCACGAGGCGCCAGAAATCGGCGTCCACCATCACCGAGTGGTTGGCGGTCCACAGCCCGCCCTCGGACTTGGCGCGGATGAAGCGCAGAATGCCGGGGTCGCGCCAGCTCTTGGTCGCCATCCGGGCAGCGCGGCGGGCGCCGCCGACCTGGACCTCGACCGAGAGGTGATGGTCGATCAGCAGCGCCTGCTCCCAGGGCTCGAGCGTGGCCGCCGCGTCAATGACGTGGCGGCGGATATTGAGGAAGGCGCGCATCAGCGACACCGGACCCGACGCCGGACGCCCCTGCATCCCGCGTATCGGCGAGCCGGCGCAGCGGATGTCGGACAGGTCGAGCACCAGGGTCTTGTCGCTCTCCCGGCGGAAGGCCATCGCCTCCAGGATTTCGACCGCCTTGGCCCAGCCTTCGCGGCTGTCGGCGATCCGGTGGCGGACCGCATCGGCCGGGACCGACTCCAGATCCAGCACAAGATGTTGGGCCAGGAACGCGTCCATCACGCCGCCGTCGTCCGAGGTCGTCCCCCAGGGCAGCAGCCCCAGGTCCACACCCAGGCGGCATTTGGCTTCGGTGCTGTGCGGATAATCCGGATGCAGCGGCGACAGGTGCAGCAGCAGCGACGGCGCATGGGCCCAGTCAACCGCGGTCAGCGCATCGTCATAGGCGCGGCCGACGCCGGAGCCGTTCAGCAGCAGATAGAACTTCGCGAACGAGGCGATGGCGGTGGCGCAGTTGGTGAACACCTCCATGTTCCGCTCGGGCTGCTCCATGTCGCCGTGCTGAAGGTGCCGGCCGGAGGTCAGCAGGGCTCCGGTAGCGATAGCATTGCGCAGCCGCGCCTGCTCCTGCCGATCGGCGTCGCTTGGCTCGCGCCCCAGCAGCGCCATGTTCCCGGCGGCCACCCGATCGGCAACGCGGCCGAAGCACTCGTCATCGACGGGCCGGAAGACCGTGCGGCGGGCGACGGCAACACCCATGCCGGCATCCAGCAGGCGCGCCGGCAGCGGAGCATCGCCGAAGAAGGCGCCCGGCACCATGTCCAGCCGGTGTGGCCGGGAGAAATCGAAACCGAATCCGTCCATAGAAGCCCTCCGCTCTGGGGACGTATATATAGCGAGCGACGCGGACTTGAAACACTAAATGTGGATTCCCTCCCCCGGCCTGTCGGATGGATCGCGGTTGTGGCGCCGTTGAGCCTGGCTGCCGGGCTGAGGTCCGATGCCGTCGGATTGCTCCACGGGACGGGACGCGGCTTTCGGGGGAGACCGGAATTCCGACCCCGGGTCTGATACCAATCCTCGTTGAGTCTTGACACATAGCCCGCCACCGATCGTCATGGCCCGGCTTGTCCGGGCCACCTGTTCCAGCACGTGCGGCGATGGATGGCCCGGACAAGCCGCGCCATGACGGTTTGCGGGAAGAGTCGCTCTCATCGCGGACTGGCATGACAGATGGAATCGGCCGGGGAAGCCTGGCCGCGGGCAGCTTACCCAAGCCCGCCCGACCGGCGCGCGTGGATCCGGGAGATCAGGCCTCGGCGGCGAGGCATCGGCGGCCACGAGCGGCGGCGAACGCGTATCGGCAGATGTTCAACCAGGGTTCGGGGTTGAACGGATCGCCATATTCGTACCTGATCCTGGCAAGCAGGAGGCCCTCGTTACGAGCCTCAAAGGAAAATTCTTCCTGCATGCCGTTGGTTTTTGTTACGAACAGAAGGACGTTCTTCCCATATTGGTGGACCGCTGCCGCCAACATCCGGATATCATTCTCAGAGGCGCTGGCGTCGGCCAGGCGGTAAACGAAGATTTTTTCCCCTTCGGCAAGGTCATTCATCAATTTGCGGCTCAGGAACCTGAACCGCTTGCAGACCATTGCCTTTGCCTCTTCGATCCCGACCTTCCCGCGATCGAGGTGCGTATGATCCATATTGATGTTGTAATCTTTTTCCCGCACCTGCCAGTCGTAGCTCGATATCGCCTGCAGTTCGGTTGTGTCGGGATCGCCCAGCCCCGCGAACCTGTTTTCGAGAGCACGCTTCAGATCCCGCGGCTCAACGCTGGCCCATCGCAGCAAGCTCAACGGTTCGGCGCCGTATCGCCGTTGCACGAAGCCAAATTCGCAGCCGCCCGTTCCTCCGCCGTCCGGAAGCCCGCCACGCCCGCCGCCCAGACTTTCGAATGACGCCATGAGATCGCGATCGCTTACGTCCGCCTCCGGCGCGAATGGGTAGCGCCGGCTCAGGGTGGAATCGACGATCATGGTTGCGGCGCTGTCGTGATCCGACAGCAACTCATTGGCCTCGGCGGACAGCACCTGCATCCGGACATGGCCGGCCGGGGCCGCCTCGCACGCCCTGGAAAGACGCCGGCTGTACTCAGCCCAGTCGAGGCGCTCCCGCGCAAGCAAGGCGTGCGCTGTCAAAATGCGGTAGGATGCCGCCGGTTCGGACGCATGGGCCTCGACCAGACGCGCCAGCGCAGTGAACTGGCAGTCCGGCAGATGTCCGCCCGGCCTGCAGACCTGATCCACGATGTCCGCCACAGCGTCCGGAATCCCGGAAAATCTCTCGATTGCGTCCACCACCGTGGTAGCCGCCTCGGCGTGCCTGCCCTGCTCATGCAAAGCATTGGCCAACGCCGTATAGGGCCGCCAGTTGCCGGCATCCAGTTGGAGACACGCCTGCCACTGACGTTCCGCCTCGACCCAATCGCCGCGCCGCTCCGCCATGCGGCCAAGATCGGACCGCAGTCCGGCGTGGCCGGGAAACCGCTCGAGTGCTTCAATCAGCAAAGCCCGGGCCTCTTGCAACGCTCCCGCCTGGAGGATTGCGTTCGCGCCGCTCCGATAGCCATCCGCGAAATCCGGGAAGCGATGGCGGACATTGTCCCAGCGTTCCCGGGCTGCCGCCCAGTCATTCGACCTTTCGGCGCGCCTGGCATACTCGACAAAGATCGACGGTTCGTCCGCCCGGGCCGCGAACTGGTCAACCAGAACCGCGTCGGCCTCATCGATCCGGCCCGACTCGCGAAGCACGTTGGCCAGGCGTCCGTAGGTCCATCGCAGGGAACCGTCCAACGCAATGACGCGGCGCCACCAGCATTCCGCGGCCATCCAATCCTGTTCGGTCTCCGCCAACCCAGCCAAATCTATCGGCGGTTGCAACATGTTCGGGAACCGGGCGGCAGCGGTCGTCAGCACGTCCCGAGCCGCTGCCAAATCCCCCTTTTCACGCAGCGCGCGGGCCACGCCAGCATAGCCCTCCCCGACGTCCGGAAATTGCGCAAGCACATTTTCCCAGCGCCGTCCGGCCTCCGGCCAATCCTTCGACAACTCGGCCAACCGCGCATATTCCACGAACAGCACAGGCTCGCGACCGAGCCGGCCGAACTGGCCGCTCAACGTGGCCTCGGCGGCAGGCAACAGGCCCTGCTCCCGCAAAGCGGACGCCAGCCCGGTGTAGGCCCGGGCCACACCGGGGTCGAGCACCAGGGATGCCCGCCACCACCGCTCCGCTGCCGGCCAGTCGCGCACCATCTCCGCCAGCCGGGCAAGATCATGCAGCGGCGCGGCAATGGCGGGGAATCGCTGCGCCGCCGCTTCCAGACAGATCCGCGCTTTGTCCGTCCGGCCCTGCGCACGCAACATCCGCGCAACGCCGGCGTGGCCGTCCCAGAGATCCGGAAACCGTTGTTGAACGGCCTGCCAGCGTTTCTCCGCCTCCGGCCAGTTTCCCGCTCGCTCGGCCACAAGCGCATAGTCGGTGAGGAACGCCGGAATTTGCGCGAACGTGCCGGACTGGCTGAGCAAGACCGTCTCGGTTTCGGCATCGCGCCCTTGCTCGCGCAGAGCCCTCGCGAGGCCGATCCAGCCCCAGCCGAAGCCGGGATCGAGCGCCACCGCGATGCGCCACCAGCGCTCCGCCGCCGGCCAGTTGCGCAGAGATTCGGCCAGTCTGGCAAGCTCGTGAACCGGTTCGATGGTCCCGGGAAAACTCTCGAGGGCACGGATGTAAAGGGTATGCGCCTGATCCGTTTGTCCCAGCTCGCGGCAGGCCCGCGCCTGGCCGGTCAAGCCCTCGCACAGGGCGGGGAAACGCTCCGCCACCTTAGCCCACCGGGCCGCCGCTTCCGGCCAGGCGCGCCTGATCTCGGCCAGCCGGGCATAGTCGCTGAACAGCCGCGCGTCGCCGGGGCAACAGGTCTGCCCCTTCGTCAGGACCGCCTCGGCCTCGCCCGGCCTGCCCGTCTCGCGGAGCGCCGCGGCGCGCGAGGCCCAGGCCTCCCGGGCGTTTGGAAAGCGTTCCGTCATGACGGCCCAGCGCGCTTCAGCCTCGATCCAGTCGCGGCGAGCGTCCGCGCCGCGCGCATAATCGGCGAACACCCCCGCTTCGTGCGGAAACCGCTCCATCGCCGCTGCCAGCACCGCGTCGGCTTCAGCGTGCCGGTCCTGCCGGCGCAGCGCATGAGCGATGTGGGACTGGCCCCACCAAACCGACGGATTCACATCCGAAAACGCCCGCCAATGGCGTTCGGCTTCCGGCCAGTCCGGCATCGCCTCGGCCAGGCGCGCGAGGTCGTGCAGCACCTGCGCGACAGCCGGAAAGCGGTCATGCGCCGCCAGCAGCAACCGCCGCGCTTCCCTGATCCGGCCATTTTGCCGGGCCTGCTGAGCCGCCAGTAGCCAGGACCCCGGGTCGTCCGGGACGTCCGGAACCGTTTTCGCGTTCGGATCGCGGTCTCCTTCGGACGGCGGCACATCACCCGGGAGGGGTGATGGAGCGGCGGGATCAAAGTTCATGCGCGCGTCCGGATAACGTGTTCGTGAGACAGAATATGCGGCCGATTTGCCGAGGACATCAAGACTTGTTCCGGTTTCTCGCTGTTCTGCCCGGCGTGCCGCATGTCCGGTTCCGACAGAAACTCACGATCCGCTTCCGCGGCATCGCAATGCGAATCCGGATGGCCGCGATTCCGGCACGCCACGCGCCTACCCGCCGGGGATCAGCCGGTGTAAGCATGACCGAAAGAACGAAGCCCACCATCCTCCCCGCCACGTGTCGCAGCCAGGCTCGTCATACCGCCATGGTCCGGCTTGATCTCATCGTTTCAGGCGACGCCCGGGAATGACCGCTTCTCGCGGCAGCGCCCTCAAACCGTCATGGCCCGGCCGTGACGAACGGGACGGCGGCGGGTGGCGGCCCGGGGCACCGCGATGACCCGCCGCCCCGCGAAACCGGCCGCTCCCCTGTCCCCGGGTCCGATCCCGGCGATGACCGCGGACGCCGCCCGCGTCGGCTTCCTGAACTGGATGGAACAGGAACGCCACGCGGCCGCCAACACCGTGGAAGCCTACACGCACGCAACCTCCGGCTTCCTCGGCTTCCTCACGAAACATCTGGGCGGAGAACCCGATCTCGCCGCCCTGGCCGGCCTCCGCGCGGCGGACATCCGGGCCTGGCTTGCGGCCCTTTCGAACGATGGACTGGCAGCCGCCTCCCGCGCCCAGCATCTGTCGGCGGTGCGCGGTTTCTTCCGCTACCTCAACCGCCGGCACGGGGTGGACATCACCGCCGTCCGCCTGATTGCCACCGCACGCGCGCGCCCTGCTCTGCCGCGGGCGCTCACCATCGGCCAGGCCCGCGACGTGACCGAGCATGTCGATGAGGTCTCCGACGATCCCCGGCTGCAGGCCCGGGACATTGCGTTCTTTTCGCTCTTGTACGGCAGCGGCCTGCGTATTGCCGAGGCTTTGAGCCTGAACGTCCGCGACGCCGCGGCCATGCGCGCCAGCCTGACGCTGACGGTCACCGGCAAAGGGTCGAAAACCCGCATCGTCCCGGTGCTGCCCGCGGTGCGGCAGGCCATCGACGCCTGGCTGGCGCTGCATCCCGACCGCCAGCCGGACAACCCGCTGTTCCTCGGCGCCCGCGGCAAGCGGCTCGATCCGGCGGTGGCGCAGAAGGTGCTGCGCACCTACCGCCGCCTCGCCGGCCTGCCGGAACATGCCACCCCGCACGCGCTGCGGCACTCCTTCGCGACCCACCTGCTGGCCAGCGGCGGCGACCTGCGGTCGATCCAGGACCTGCTCGGCCACGCCAGCCTGTCCACGACGCAGCGCTACACCTCGGTCGATGACACGGCGCTTCTCGCGGTCTGGCGAAAAACCCACCCGCGCGGCTGAAAAAAAACGGCGCCCGAAGACGCCGCTTAAGTTTGGGGGGGAAACGTCACGCGGACGCGGCGCAAACCGTCATCCGCAGGACGGACATTGTGCGGGGCACCACGGAGTCAAGATCACCCCTTCGCGGGAAAAACGCGCCGTGGATTGAACGCGGCGTGAGCGACCAACCGCCGCCGGCGCGCCGGGGCTGGCAAGCCCCGGAACTTCCGTCCTATATCGCCGCCTCTTTCTTTCGTCCCGCAGGAGGCACTTCGCATGGACTACGTCGAGACAGCCGGCATTCGCATCGCCAAGCCGCTCTATGATTTCGTTGACCGCGAAGCCCTGCCCGGCACCGCCATCCGCAGCGACGCCTTCTGGTCCGGCTTTGCGTCTTTGCTGGCCGATCTCGCGCCGCGCTGCAAGGCGCTGCTGGACAGGCGACTGGGCATCCAGCAGCAGATCGACGCCTGGCATCTCGCCAACAAAGGTAAGCCCGCCGACATCGAGGGCTATCTGACCTTCCTCCGCGGCATCGGCTACCTGGTCGAGGAACCGAAGACCGTCGCGGTCAGCACCGCAAACGTCGATCCGGAGATCGCCAGCATCGCCGGCCCGCAGCTTGTCGTGCCGGTCACCAATGCGCGCTATGCCTTGAATGCGGCCAATGCCCGCTGGGGCAGTTTGTACGATGCGCTGTACGGCACCGACGCGATCTCCGACGATGACGGCGCGGAACGCGGACGCAGTTTCAACAAGAAGCGCGCCGCCAAGGTCGTGGCAAAGGCGCGCGCGATCCTCGACGCGGCGGTGCCGCTCGCCAGCGGCAGCCATGCCGATGCCACCTCCTATACCGTGCAGGACGGCGTCCTGAAGGTCGGCTCCACCGGCCTGAAAAACCCGGGCCAGTTTGTCGGCTATCGCGGCGAGGCATCCGCGCCGACGGATATCCTGCTCAGGCACAACGGCCTGCACCTTGAGATCGTCATCGACCGCGGCAACCAGGTCGGCCAGGACGATCCGGCCGGGGTGGCCGATCTGATCGTCGAATCGGCGATCACGACGATCCAGGATCTGGAGGACTCGATCTCCGCGGTGGATGCGGAAGACAAAGTCGTCGCCTACCGCAACTGGCTCGGCCTGATGAACGGCACCCTGTCCGACAGCTTCGAAAAAGGCGGCCGCCAGCTCACCCGCGCGCTCAACGCCGATCGGCAGTATACCAGGCCGGACGGGGGGACGCTGACGCTGGCAGGGCGGAGCCTGATGCTGATCCGCAATGTCGGCCATCACATGTATACCGACGCCGTGCTGGACGCGGCCGATCAGCAGGTCCCGGAAGGCTTCCTGGATGCCGCCGTCACCTCGCTGATCGCGCTGCACGATCTGAAGGGCACCGGGCCGCTGAAGAACAGCCGCGCGGGATCGGTTTATATCGTCAAGCCGAAGATGCACGGGCCGGAGGAGGTCGCGCTGACCAACGACCTTTTCGATCGGGTCGAAACCATCCTCGGGCTTCCGCAATACACGCTGAAGATGGGCATCATGGACGAGGAGCGGCGCACCTCCGCCAACCTCAAAGCCAGCATCGGCGAGGCGTCGCACCGGTTGGTATTCATCAACACGGGCTTCCTGGACCGCACCGGCGACGAGATCCACACCTCGATCGAGGCCGGTCCGATGATCCGCAAGGCGGAGATGCGCGGCACCGCCTGGATCAAGGCCTACGAGGACCAGAATGTCGAGATCGGCCTCGAATGCGGCCTGCGCGGCAAGGCGCAGATCGGCAAGGGCATGTGGGCCGCGCCCGACCGCATGGCGGACATGCTGGCGCAGAAGATCGGTCACCCGCAGGCCGGCGCCAACACCGCCTGGGTGCCCTCGCCCACGGCCGCGACGCTGCACGCCCTGCACTACCACCAGGTGGACGTCGCCGCCCGGCAGACCGAACTGGCGTCCCGCCCGCGCGCCGCGCTGAAGGACCTGCTGACCATCCCGGTCGCCGACGGCCAGAACTGGTCGCCGGAGGATGTGCGGCAGGAGCTGGACAACAACTGCCAGGGAATCCTCGGCTATGTCGTGCGCTGGATCGATCAGGGCATCGGCTGCTCCAAGGTGCCGGATATCCACGACATCGGGCTGATGGAAGACCGCGCGACCCTGCGCATTTCCTCCCAGCACATCGCCAACTGGTTGCATCACGGGATTGTGTCCAGGGCGCAGGTCACGGAGTCTTTGCAGCGCATGGCGCTGGTGGTCGATCGCCAGAACGAGGGCGATCCGCTATACAAGCCGATGGCGCCCGGGTTCGACGGCGTGGCGTTCAAGGCCGCCAGCGACCTGATCTTCGAGGGCCGGACCCAGCCGAACGGCTACACCGAGTTCATCCTGCACCGCCGCCGCCGTGAGGCGAAGGCCGCCGCCTGACGGGCGTGGATACCGCCCCCCTCCCTCGCCGGGGCATGCTTCGCCGGCATGACGAGACGGCTGAACCGCGCCGGATCGGCACCCATCCGGAGGCAGAATGGAGTCCCCTCCTCGTCTCAACCGGCCTATACCCGTCCGCATGTTCAGGCGTGCGGCAGCTATAGGCTTGTCTTTTGGTCTGATGGGCGGCCTGGCGGCCGGTTGGCGGTGGTGGCCTCCGCCGGCGGACCAGCAGGAGGACGCCACCGCGGATCTTCCGCTGCCGCCTTTCCCGCCGCGCATCGCCGAGGGCAAGGACTATGAAACCTGCCTCGCTGCGCTGGCGGATGATCCGGCCGGGGCGGTTGCGGCGGCCGAGTCGTTGCGGGCAAGCGGCGGAGGCGATGGCGCCGCTCATTGCCAGGGCCTGGCGCTTATCGTGACCGGCAAGCCGGAGGCCGGCGCCGTCGTGCTGGAAACACTTGCCCGCGGCAGTGAAGCGCCACCGATGGCCAGGGCCGTAGTGCTTGGGCAGGCGGGACAGGCGCGGCTGATGGTTATGCAGCCGGACCAGGCGGAGGTCGATGCGTCCGAGGCCCTGGCGCTGTCTCCCGCCGATACCGAGTTGTTCATCATGCGCGCCACGGCCGAAGCCATGCTTGATCGTTTCCAGGACGCCGTGAACGACCTGGGGGCCGCGTTGCAGTTGGATTCGAGCCGGGCCGATGCATTGGTGTCTCGGGCGGTGATGCACAGACGGTTGAATGAACTCGATTTGGCGCAAGCGGACGTCACGCGAGCCCTGGCGCTGGACCCGGATTACGCGGACGCGCTGCTGGAGCGCGGCATTCTGCGGGAGCGCATGGGCGATCGGGCGGGCGCGCGGGTGGACTGGGAGCGCGCAAAGGGCGCCGATCCGAACAGCACGACCGCGGATCTGGCTGAACAGAACCTTTCGCTGCTGGAAGCGGGTCCGGAACGCCGGTGAGATGATGTTGCCCGGTTCGTTGGAAGGCCAAAACGCACCCGCGTTGCAATGTTTAGCAAACGAGACGAACACAATCTCAGGAACACGCGGGTTTATCGTATCTATTCCTCAAAACGAGCGCTTTAGTGGCCGAGATAATGATCGTGGAGAATCACTTGTCCGCTGATACCGATTTCGGGCCGCCTTCATCGGATGTAGATGTCGTCATCATTGGCGCGGGGTTGGCCGGCACGCTCGCTGCTATTTTGCTGGGCCGGGCGGGCGTGAGCGTCGCCTTGATTGACCGCGCCGCGGTTTATCCGCCCGATTTCCGGGCCGAACAATTGGTCGGGTATCAGGTGGAGATGCTCGCCAGGCTTGGTCTGCTCGAAATCGTCATCGGGGATACGGTTCCGGCCGAACGAGCCGTTGGGATCCGGGCCGGGCGCCGGCTCGGAGTCGTAACGGTTCCGCATTACGGTATTTCATATGAAACGATGGTCAATCGGGCGCGGCAGCACCTTCCGCAACCGGTTCGGTTCGTCAGCGCCAAGGTCACCGATATCGTTCCCGGTCCGGACCGACAGCGCGTTGTCCTGGCGAACGGCGAGGCCGTCACCGGCCGGCTGGCCGTAATCGCCACCGGACCCGGGCGGCAACTGCTCGCCAGGGCCGGCATCGGCAAGACGGCCGGTTTCGGCATCCAGGTTCTCGCCTTTGGTTTCGACCTCGAAGTCGAGGCGCCGGCGTTCTTCGACAGATCCGTTCTGGTGGTGCAGGGAGAGAGGCCGGCCGACAAAATCGACTACCTGACGCTTTTCGCCATCGGCGATCGGATTCGCGGCAACCTGTTCACCTATCACGGGTCGGCTGATCCCTGGACGCAATGCTTCCGTCAAGATCCACGGGAAACGCTTCGGCGCGCGATGCCCGGCATAGAGGACATCACCGGCGAAATACTCAACGCCGGACCGGTGGAGTACCGTGTTATCGATCTGGTTGGCTCCACCGGCCACCGCCGCGACGGCGTCGTCCTCATTGGGGACGCGTTCCAGATATCCAGCCCCGCCGCTGGAACCGGCGTGAGCCGGCTACTGAGCGATATTGACCTGCTGTGTAACGTTTATGTGCCGGACTGGTTGGCAACGGGCGGCATGGGCGCCAACAAGATCGGCCAGTTCTACGACGATGCCGCCAAGCAAAGCAGCGACGCCGAGGCCTTGCGCTTGGCGGGTTACCGGCGCGCGGTCACCGTCGAAACAAGCCTTGTCTGGCGCGCCCATCGCAGCCGCGTCGCGCTCCAGAACAAGGTCCGTTCCCAGTTGGCAAGGTTGGCCGGCCAGCGTCCGGCGGGACAGGCCGGCATGGCGGCCGCGTGGCTCGGTTCCGGAATGGCCCCGCCGCCGCTGCATTGAGCGTCCCGCGTCCTGGCCGGCCTCGTCCCCTTCGGCCGGCGATGCGAACCCGGGAGCAGAACCCGGGGGCTTGCCGCCGCCGGGCGGGCTGGTCCAAATTGCAACGATGGTGATCGCATGAGGCTCCGGGCGGCTTGCGCGGCTCTGTTCGCGGCGTGTCTTCTGACCGCCGCGGCAGACGCCGGACGTGCGGCCGGGCAGCATGATACCCTGACCATCGGCATCGCCCAGTTCCCCTCCAGCCTGCATCCCGACATCGACCCCGAAGTCGTCCGATCCTACGCCATGGGCTTCGCGATCCGTCCGATCACCGCATTCGATGCCGGTTGGCAGAACACCTGCCTGCTCTGCGCCGAGCTGCCGACTCTGGAGAACGGCCTGGCGAGGATCGAAACCCGGCCCGGCGGCACGCAGGGCATGGCGGTGACCATCACGCTGAAGCCCGGCCTCGCCTGGGGCGATGGCCAGCCCGTGACCGCCCGGGATATCGCGTTCACCTGGAAGCTGGGCAGCAACCCCGCCAGCGGCTTCTCCAACCCCAATCCCTGGAGCCGCGCCACCAGCGTCGATGTCGTGGACGACCGCACGGCGGTGCTGCACCTCGACCGCGTCCGCACGGACTTCGCCCAGTGGGACCAGATCCTGCCGGAGCACATCGAGGGATCGGTTGCCGCGCAGGCGGGCGCGCCCGGAGACTACATCAACGCAACCAGCTTCAACCGCGCGCCGGTGACGGCCGGACTTTACGATGGTCCCTATCTGATCG
The DNA here is from genome assembly GCA_903851415.1 of uncultured Rhodopila sp. Taxonomy (GTDB): domain Bacteria; phylum Pseudomonadota; class Alphaproteobacteria; order Acetobacterales; family Acetobacteraceae; genus Rhodopila. Next base: position 47,410 of record CAINOE010000158.1, read on the forward strand.
CCGGCTATGACAGCGGCTCGCAAATCGTCCTGGAGCCGAACCCGCACTGGTCCGGCACAAAACCCGGCTTCCGGCGCATCGTTCTGCGCCACATCGACAACACCGCGGCGCTGCAGGCCAACCTGCTCAGCGGCGACGTGGACATGGTCGCCGGAGAGGGCATCGGCCTGACCATCGATCAGGTGCTGGCGCTGCAAAAGCAGCACCCGGACTCGTTCCGCTATATTTTCAAACCGAGCCTGAACTACGAGCATATCGACCTGAAGGCGGAAAACCCGCTGCTGGTGGACGTGCGGGTCCGCCGCGCGCTGTTGATGGCGATGGACCGTCAGACCATGGTGGAACGCCTGTTTCGCGGCACCCAGCCGGTCGCCGCAACCTGGGTCAATCCGCTCAGCCCGAACTACGATCCGTCGATCCCGGTGGTGAAGTTCGACCTGGCGGGCGCGAAGGCGCTGCTGCAACAGGCCGGCTGGACCCCGGGCGAGGACGGCATCTGCCGCAACGCCGCCGGCGAGCGCCTGAGTTTCGAGTTCAGCACGACCGCCGGCAACCGCCTGCGCGAATTGCAGCAGCAGGTGCTGCAAAGCAACCTGAAGAATGCCTGCATCGAGGTGACGATCAGGAACGAGCCGGCCCGGACCTTCTTCGGCGAGACGATGAAGAAACGCATCTACACCGGGATGGTCATGTATGCCTGGAGCAGCGCCGTGACGGAAACACCGTTCCGGACCCTTGGCAGCAGCCAGATCCCGGCCGCTGCGAACAACTACGGCGGCGCGAACTACCCCGGCTTCAGCGACCCCGAGATGGACGCCGATATCGCCGCCGCCGAGGGGGAACTGGACCCGGTGAAACGGAAACAGATCTGGGCCGGCATGCAGCGTATCTATGCCCGGCAGCTACCGGTGCTGCCGCTGTTCTTCCGGTCGGAGGCGCATGTAACCCCGGCATGGCTGCAAGGCTACGCGCCGACGGGGCACGCCGATTATGGAACGGAATGGGCTGAGAATTGGCACGCGGAATGATGCGGGCGGCGGCGCTTTGCGCCGGGCTGCTGCTGCTGTCCCGCCCAGCCGCGGCGGCGAGCCCGCATCCCGACCTGACCATCGGTGTTGCATCGTTTCCATCCACGCTGCACCCGGACATCGATCCCGACCTCATCAAGTTCTACCTTCTCGGCCTGGCCGATCGGCCGGTCACGGCGTACGATGCGGCGGGGAAGCTGGTTTGTTTGCTGTGCACCGAGGTTCCCTCGATCGCCAACGGCGGCGCGCGGCTGGAAGATCGCGGCATGGCGGTTACGTTCCACTTTCAGCCCGGTCTGCAATGGGGCGACGGCGCGCCGCTGGGGGCGGAGGATCTCGCCTTCACCGCCCGCGCCGGGCGCGATCCCAACAGCGGTTTCGCCAATGCCCACACCTGGTCGATCGTCAGCCGGGTGGATGTGGTGGACCATCTGACGGCGGTGCTGCATTTCACCGAACCGAACTACCAGTTCGACGAACTCGGCCAGTTGCTGCCGGCGCATCTGGAGGAACCGGTGTTCGACCAGGCGCCGGGCCCGGCCGCCTATTTGCAAAACAGCCGTTACAGCACGTCGCCGACTGATCCAGGGCTTTACAACGGGCCGTATCGGATAACGGGCTACGACACCGGCACCCGCGTGGTGCTGGAGCGCAACCCGAACTGGCACGGCAGGCAGCCCGCGTTCGACCGCATCATCGTCAAGACCATCGGCAATACCGCCGCCTTGCAGAGCAACCTGCTCAGCGGCGACGTGGACATGGTGCCGGGCGAGGGCATCGGCCTGACGCTCGATCAGGTGCTGACGCTGCAAAAGCAGTACCCGGATCGTTTCACTTACGCTTACAAGCCGAACATGGCCTACACGCATATCGACCTGCAGCTCGACAACCCGATCCTGGCGGACATCCGCGTCCGCCGCGCCCTGCTGATGGGTATCGACCGCCAGAGCATGGTGGACAAGCTGATGGGCGGGCGCGTGCCGATTGCCAACAGCTTCGTCAGCCCGCAGCAGCCGATGTACAGCGCCGAGGCGCCCGCCTGGCCGTATGACCCGGCCCTTGCCCGCGCTCTGCTGGCCGAGGCCGGCTGGACTCCGGGGCCTGATGGCATCTGCCGCAACGCCGCCGGTGACCGCCTGTCGCTGGAATTTTCCACCAGCACCGGCGTGCGGGTGCGGGAGCTGCTACAGCAGGTGATGCAGAGCGAGTGGCGCCGCATCGGCGTGGAAACCACCATCCGCAACGAGCCGGCACGCACGCTGTTCGGCGAAACCCTGAAGCATCGCGCCTTCAAGGGCCTGGCGATGTTCGCCTGGATCAGCGCGATCGAAAGCACGCCGCGGCAGACGCTCAGCAGCGGGCAGATTCCAACGGCGGCCAACAACTGGGGCGGCGGCAATTACCCCGGCTTCCGCGACGCCACAATGGACGCCGATATCGACGCGATGGAGAAGGAACTCGACCCGGCAAAGCGGCGTCCGCTCTGGGCCGGGATGCAGCGGATCTATGCGGAGCAATTGCCGGTGCTGCCGCTGTTCTACGGGGCGGATGCGCATGTCTGGCCGCTCTGGCTGAAGGGCGTCGATCCCACCGGCTTTCAGGTCAGCACCTTGCGCGCCGAGAGCTGGCACGCGGAATGAACCCGGTTCTGGATGTGCGCGGCCTGACGGTCAGTTTCGGCGCACGCCAGGTCGTCGCCGGCATTGGCTTCGGCATCAGCGCCGGCCGCACCCTGGGCGTCGTCGGCGAAAGCGGCTGCGGCAAGACGCTGACCGCGCTGGCGGCGATGGGCCTGGTGCCCGGGCCGGGCCGTGTCGGCGGGTCCGTGGTGCTGGAGGGGCGCGAGATGCTCGGCCAGCCGTCATCGGAGTGGACCAAAGTGCGCGGTGCCCGCATGGCGATGGTGTTCCAGGAACCGATGACCGCGCTGAACCCGGTGATGCCCGTCGGCCGCCAGATCGCCGAAGTCATGGTGCTGCACCAGGGCTTGTCCTGGCGCGACGCGGGTGCACGCGCCGTGGACTCCCTGGCGGCGGTGGGAATCACCTCGCCGAAACAAAGGGCCGCCTCGTATCCGCACCAGTTGTCCGGCGGGATGCGCCAGCGGGTGATGATCGCCATGGCGCTGGCCTGCCGCCCGGCGCTGCTGATCGCCGATGAGCCGACGACGTCGCTGGACGTGACGATCCAGGCGCAGATCCTCGACCTGATGCAATCGTTGCAGCAGGAAATCGGCATGGCGATGCAGTTCATCAGCCACAACCTGGCGGTGATCAGCGAGATCGCTGACGAGATCATCGTGATGTACGCCGGCCGGGTGGTGGAGCGGGCCTCCGCGGACGATCTGTTCGGGATGCCGCTGCACCCGTATACGCTCGGCCTGATCGCAACATTGCCCGACCCGGCGCGGCGCAGCGCGGTTCTGCCGGTGATCCCGGGCGGTGTGCCGGACCCGGACAGCACCTCCCGCGGCTGCCGCTTCGCCGATCGCTGCGAGCGGGCGGATGGGGGGTGCCGGGGGACGGAGCCGAGGCTGGAGGAAGTAGCGCCGGGACACTGTGTGGCCTGCTTCAAGGTGCGGCGGTGAGCCTCGTCGCGCTGGACGATATCCGCGTGCAGTTCCCGGCCGGGCGCCGGATACTGACCGCAGTGGACGGTGTCAGCCTGGAGGTCGCTGCGGGCGAAACCCTCGCGCTGGCGGGCGAAAGCGGCAGCGGCAAGAGCACCATCGGCAACGTCGTGGCCGGGTTGCAGCGGCCGACCGCCGGGACCATGCGGTTCCGAGGACAGCCGATGGACAAGACCACTATGCGGGCGGCGCAGCGGGCGATCCAGATCATCTTCCAGGATCCGTTCGGCGCGCTCGACCCGCGGATGCCGGTGTCCTCCATCATCGCCGAGCCGCTGCGCATCCAGCGCATTGGCAGCGCCTCCGAACGGACGGATCGCGCCGCGGACCTGGCCGGGCAGGTCGGCTTGCCGCGGGATGCGCTGAACCGCTATCCGCATGAGTTCTCCGGCGGCCAGCGCCAGCGCATCGCGATCGCCCGGGCACTGGCTCCGGACCCGGCGCTGGTCGTCGCGGATGAGCCGCTGTCGGCGCTGGATGTATCGATCCAGAGCCAGATCCTGAATTTGCTGGGCGCGCTGCAGCGGGCACGCGGGCTGGCCTATCTGTTCATCAGCCATGATCTTGCGGTGGTGAACCATTTGGCTGACCGGGTGGCCGTGCTGTATCTCGGGCGGCTGGTGGAGGTGGCGCCGCGGGCGGATCTGTTCGGAACACCGTCGCATCCGTACACGATGGCGTTGCTGGAGGCGATGCCGCGCATCGGCCGCCGCCACCGGCGCGCCGCTGCGATCGGGGGCGAGATGCCAAGCCCGCTCGACCCGCCGCCCGGCTGCGTGTTTCACACGCGGTGCCCGAAGGTGCGGGAGATTTGCCGGGTCGAAGCACCCGTGCTGGAGCCGGCTCCGGGGAGGCCGGGGCAGAGGGCGGCGTGTCACTTCAAGGAATGACTTCCCCGTCATGGTCCGCGCAGGCGGACCATCCACGCCTTGCGGTGCTTGCTGCGGCAAAGGCGTGGATGCCGGCCTGCGCCGGCATGACGGAGTCCAGTCCCCGTGCCGCGATGGGTGGCGGGTCGCCCCGATGACCCGCTTCATCCTCGCCCGCTGCGGCCAGGCAGCGCTCGTCCTCCTCGTCATGAGCTTCGTCATCTACAGCCTTATCGGCCTGATGCCGGGCGACCCGATCGACGTGATGATTGCCTCCAACCCGGGCGCCACGCCCGAGGTCGTCGCCCATCTGCGCGCTATCTACGGACTCGATCAGCCGATACTGCTGCGCTACGGCCACTGGCTGGCGGCGGCCCTGCAAGGCGACTTCGGCTACTCCCGCACCCACGCCCAGCCGGTGCTGACGGTGCTGCTGCCGGCGTTGCTGCAAACCTGCAAGCTGATGCTGACCAGTTTCGCCGTCAGCGTGGCGCTGGCGTTCGCCCTCGGCGTATGGGCCTCGCTGAAACCCGGAGGCGTCGCCGACAGCATCATCAGCCTGTTCGCCTTCGCCGGCATTTCCGTGCCGGTGTTCTGGCTGGCGCTGGTGCTGATCCTTATCTTTGCCGTCACCTGGCACGTGTTGCCCGCCAGCGGCATCGGCACAGTCGGCGATGGCGGCATAGCCGATCAGGTGCGCCATCTTATCCTGCCGGTGGCGACGCTGGCGCTGGCGAATATCGGGGCCTTCACCCGCTTCATCCGCGCGGCGATGATCGAGACCCTGCGCATGGACCATATCCGCACCGCCCGCGCCAAGGGCGCCGGAGAACGCCGGGTCGTGCTGGTCCATGCCCTGCGCAACGCCATGATCCCGGTGGTGACGGTGATCGCCCTCAGCTTCGGCGGGCTGTTCAGCGGGGCGCTGATTACCGAGACGATGTTCGCCCAACCCGGCATGGGCAAGATGATCTACGATGCCATCCTCGGCAACGATTTCAACCTCGCCCTGAGCGGCCTGCTGTTCGCCACGCTGGTGACGCTGCTCGCCAATCTGGCAGCCGATTTGGCGTATGGCTGGCTGGATCCGCGGATAGCGCTGTGAGGACGGATCGCGCCGTCTCCCCCTGGCTGCTCCGCTGGCGGCGGTTCCGCCGGCACCGCGCCGGCATGGGCAGCCTGATCGTTCTGCTTCTGCTGGTGCTGTTCGTTGCTTCGGCGGCGCCGGTCGCGTGGTGGCTGTCGGTCGATCCGTACGAGACGGATCTGCTGTCGCAATACGCCCCGCCCTCGGCCGCGCATCCGCTGGGCACCGACGACGCGGGCCGGGATGAGCTGGTGCGGCTGATGCTCGGCGGCCAGATTTCGTTGCTTGTCGGCGTGCTGGCGACCGCGGTCGGCAGCGCGATCGGCCTCACCATCGGCGTGATCTCCGGCTATTTCGGCCGGCGCCTGGACGCCGTGCTGATGCGTTTCACCGACGGGATGATCGCGCTGCCGCTGTTGCCGTTGCTGATCGTGCTCGGTGCGCTGGACCTGACGAAACTGGGGTTCTCGGCGGAGTTCGCGCATTCCGGCGCGGCCGGGTTCTGGCGGGTGGTGGTCATCGTGGCGCTGGTGGATTGGACCGGGATCGCGCGCCTGACCCGGGCCGCCACCCTGGCCCTGAAAGAGCGTGACTATGTCCGTTCGGCGCGCGCCAGCGGGGGACGGCCGGCGTACATCATGACCGCGCATATCCTGCCGAACGTCGCGACGCCGCTGATCGTTGCCGTGACCCTGACCGTCGGCCGGGTGATCCTGTTCGAGTCGGTACTCAGCTTCCTCGGCTTCGGGATCGTTGCGCCAACGCCAAGCTGGGGCAATATGCTGAACAACGCGCAGGAACTGGTGACCACGGCGCCGGCGTTGGCGATCTACCCGGGGCTGCTGATTTTCATCACGGTCATCGCGGTGAATTTCCTTGGCGACGGGTTGCAGCATGCGTTCGATCCGCGCAGTGAACGGTAGGCCATCATGGCCAATCGCGCAACGTTCCGCCTGGCGCGATCCAGGCGCTGGCGGCCTGTTCGCCGCGGGCAGTGCGCACGACAATCGGCGTCAGGCGATAGCGCGGGCCTTCATAGGCCGAAAGCCGTGTCAGCGCCGCGCGATCGACCGTCGCAACGGCGCCGCTGACCGTTCCGCGGGCACGGCGGACGGTCGGGTAATGAGTGCCCTGCAAGGACACCCGCCGCCAACCGTGCAGCGTGGCGGCCGTCAGCGGGACGGCGCGGCCGGCAAACCTCCTCAGCAACGCCGGATCGAGCAGCGTGCCGTAAAGAAAAAGCCGCACCATGCGCGCCGTCCCCGATGCTAACCGTCCTATGATGCTGCCCCCGGCACCTTATCGTGATACGGACGCGCCGACGATGCCTAAAGGAAGCCGAACGATGTCTCTGTTCCATGTGCCGGATATCCATTGCGATGGCTGCGTCCGTGCCTTGACCGGCGCAGTGCGCGATCTGGATGACAAGGCGACGCTGCAAGCCGATCTCCAGACCAAGCAGGTGCGTGTGGATACGACCGCCTCGGACGAAGCCGTGGCGGAGGCGATCCGCGAGGCCGGCTTTACCGTCGAGGCAGCCTAGAACCACACCGCCGTGACAACAACGTTGCGCGAAGGCCGGCAATTGTCCTGGATGACGTGAGGCAGCCCGGGCAACGGGGCGTTGCCAGGGACGGCGCCGTCCGGAACCTTACCGAACCGACGGCGCGTACATTACTCCGCCCCGGGTCCATAACGCGTTGCGCCCGCGCGCTATTCGCAGCGGCGACCTGTCGCCGACATCCCGTTCGAAGATCTCGCCGTAATTGCCCACCGCCGTGATGGCGCGGAACGCCCAGCCGTCGTCGAGGCCGAGCGGCTTGCCGATGCCGGGAACGCCGCCGAGCAGATACCGCTGCGACGGCCGCCCGTTGCCGCGCAAGGCAGCGGCGTTGTCCCGGGTGACGCCGGCTTCCTCCGCCAGAACCAGCGCATGCCGGGTCCAGGAAACGATCTGCGCCCAGTGAGGATCGCCGGCCTTGTAGACCGGGGCGAATGGCAGCACCGAAATCGTCTCCGGCATGACCTCATAGTCCGGGGTCTTTGCATGAAACCCCGTGCGCATCCCCGCCAGTTGCGAAACCGAAGCCGCAATCGTGGCGCAATGCCCGGTCACCAGCGCCGCCTCCATCTCGCCGGTCTCTTCGAACGGAAACGGAATGACGTGGACGCCGCGGCGCGCCAGGCCGTCGATCAGATCGTCCTCGGCACGAGTTTCCGTGATGTAGCAGACCTGCTTGCCTTCAAGATCCTTGATCGCCGCAAGACCATCCTGCCTGCGAACGAGGAATCCCTGGCCATCCAGAAACACCGGCGGCCCGAAGGCGATCCCGTAAGCCGCTTCATCCGCCAGGTTCGGCGTCCCGCCAGCCAGCAACACGATCTTGCCGGAGGCAACCGCTGCCAGACTTTTGGTATCATCAGGAAACACCGCCGGCGTCACCTTGCCCGCGTCGCCCAGCACAACCGCCGCCACGGCCCGGCACAAATCCAGGCCAAGATCGGATAGATCGCCGTGCGACTCCGATTTCGAGTAGTCCTCCGATTCGATCGTAACGCCGCAGGCCAGGACTCCGGCTGCCCGGACGTCCTCCAGCGTGCCGCCCGCCAGGGCGGCACGCGTGGATGCGATCAGGAAACCAGCCAGCAGCGCAAGCCGGATCATGGAGTCCAGGTGCCGGACGTCGGGATGCCCGGCGTCGTCCCTGGCCGCGGGTTGAAGTCGGCCGGCGGCGGATCGATCAGCTTGCCGCCCTGGTAATCCGTGGGCACGATGTTCAGCGTATAGCACCCCTGCCCGCCGTAAGGCGGCAGCGCCGTCACCACCGAGTCCGCGATCTGAGCGTATTCCGCCGGCAGCGGCTGATACGCCCCGGTCAGCCGGGCATTGTCGAAGGCCGAGAACAGGTCGGTGATCTCCGGCACCCGCGCGTCAGCTGGCCCAAGATCCTTCTGCCCGAATTCCTGCAGCCCAAGCTTCCGGCCCCTGACTTCATCCGGCAAATCCGCCAGCGGAGTCAGGTTGAACAGCTCGTCGATGAACTTGATGACCGAACTATGCTCGGCATAGGCGTGGGAGATCGCATGCACCCGGCTATAGGGCGAAATGACAATGGCCGGGATGCGCGGACCGCCCGTCAGCGGGCTGCCTTCCGGATCGAACGACCGGATATGCGGCTCCGTATGATCGTAGAGCCCGTCGGTTTCGTCATAGGTAATGATGATCGCGCTGTCCGCCCAATACGGGCTTGAGGCAATGGCGTTGATCTCCTTCGCCAGCAAAGCCTCGCTGATCTGCGCGTCGGAATAGCCCGGATGATCGTCGTCGCCCGGGAAATTCGTCTGCACGGCGGGGTTCGGATCGACCGGCTTCAGCCCGAAGATATTGTCGTAGCCGCCGCGGACGTAGAACACGCCGCCGGTGGACGGCAGCTTTTGCGCGGCGACGTCGGCAAAGAAATCGCCAAGTCCGTGCAGACGCGACGCAACCTGGGGATTGTCGCCGATATAGCCGAAATACTGCGGGCCATTATGATGCACGATATAGCTGGCATTCGCCGCGGAACCGGCCGCGCTGGCAGGCTCGGTATTGTAACCTTCCTGATACCAGCCCCAGTTCACCGAATCCAGCCCGCCGGCAATCGTCTGGATGTCGTGCTGCACGTCGGCCAGGTCGAGCGCCGGGTTCTGGTCCGTCTGGATGATCTGCTCGATCTGGTTGCCCATGAACGACAGCGGCAGGCTGGCGTAAGTCTGGTTGAGCGCCGGCGTGGCCGGATTCTCGTCGGCCGCATTATACGGCGGCTTGATCGGCGACTGATCCAGATTAGACCCCGGAAAAGGCCCTGGGTCCGCAACGATCGGCTCGCCGCCGCTGCTTTTGATCACCGAACTTCCGGTATTATTGCTGCCCTGCTCCGGATGCAGCGCCCACTGAGTCTGCCCCGACTGGCCGGCAATCATTGCGATGGCGTTCGGCGTCGAGGGGCCAATGATCGTCTGATGGAAATTGTCGAACAACGTGAAACGATCAGCCCATTGCCACAGGAACGGGATCGTATCGCAGTCGATATGCGAGACGACCAGTTCGCCGCGCTGCTTCTGCACCAGGGTCGGATTCGACGCCGCCGCCGAGCCGGTGGACAGCGACACGATCTGCCCGTCCTTCGTGGTCAGGCCCTCCTCGTTCAGCGCATAGCGATCGTTGTGGGCAACACCGTTCGCGTCAACGTCGAGCGAGTTGTCGATGCCGGTGTGCGAATGATCCACCGAATCCGTGTCGGCCGGATACAGCGGCACCGTCGCGCCGTTCGCGTCGGTAACGGTCTGCGTGATCAGGAACGGCGAAATCGTCCCCACCGACCCGTCCACATCGACGAGCGGCTGAACAAAACCCGGCGTCTGATCGGCGGATTTCGAAAACAACCCATCAGCGCCAGGAAAAGTTCCGAAGTGAAAGTCGAACGAACGATTCTCCTGGAACAGAACGAAGACGTATTTGACCTTCTGCCGCAGCAAAGCCAGCTTGTCCGCATAAGACAACGACGGCTCGGCGGACGGCTCGTGGGTATATTGTTGCACGACCGCGCTCGACACCGGCCCGACCGTAACCGGATCGCTTGTCTGCGCGAAAACCGCAGCCGGTTGGCTGATGCCAAGCAATGCCGCCATCGCAGTCGATGTTCTCAGCCTTCTGTTCCAGTTCATCAACGCCAATCCTTGTTTCGACACCGCAGCAGAGGCGGGGCGCGGCCATCCCGGAACCTTCTTGCAACAGCGCAAATAACGCCGGCATGGCCATCCGGTTAGCATCCCGAAGATTACAGTCGTATGAACGAACGGGGGCGAGACAAAGAAAGCGGCGAAGCGTCCGGCGAAGCGCCATGACAACAACGTGAGTTGTGACGCCGGCATTTTTTCGCCTCGCCGCATGCAGTCGCGGCCACCGTTAACCCTTGCTTAACCTTGCCGTGTTATTCATCGCCCCATGCCGCACGGTCACTCCACCGACTCCCCTCCCCCCGGCCTGCCGGCGCCCCAGCGCCTGCTCGTCATCGATGATCAGCGGCTGGATCGCGCGATCACGACGCATGCCGCCAGCCGGATGGGCTTCGTCGCCACCGCCGCCGCCAGCATCGCGGAAACCCGGGACATGCTCGAACAGGGCGCGCGCTTCGATATCGTGCTGGTCGATCTGCTGCTCGGCAATGAGGACGGGCTGGAGGCCCTGCCGCTGCTGTCACAGTTCAACCCGTCCGCGGTTGTCGTGCTCGCGTCCGGCTTCGATGGACGCATCCTGGCCGCCAGCCAGCGCCTGGCCTCCAGCCTCGGACTCCGCGTGGCGGGGGTGCTGCGCAAGCCGATCCTTCCGACGGCGTTACAGCGCATGCTGAGCCGGGAGCCGGGCGCGCAGCGCCTCAGCGCCGACGCCGGCCTGTTGATACCGCCCGAGCGCATCCGCGCGGCCATCGCGGATCGGCGGATCAGGCCATGGTTCCAGCCGAAGATGTCGCTGACCAGCGGCGCCGTTGTCGGAACCGAGGCGCTGGCCCGCTGGGTCCAGCCCGGCGGCCAATCGATCGCTCCAGGGTCGTTCGTCCCGGTGGCGGAGCAGAACGGCCTGATCGCCGATCTGACCGATACGATGCTGGACCTGGCGCTGGAGGCTTGCGCGCGCTGGCGGCGGCACCGGCCGGACTGCTGGGTGGCGGTCAATCTGTCGCCGCTGCTGCTGGACGATCCCGGGTTGAACGACCGCATCGAGCAGCGGCTCCAGCAGCATGGCGTGCCTCCCGGTGCGCTTGTGCTGGAGGTTACGGAAAACAAGGGCATTCCCGACACGCCCTGCGCGACAAAAATCCTCACACGGCTGCGGATCCGCGGGGTCAACCTGTCGATCGACGATTTCGGCACCGGCCATTCCAGCCTGCTGTCGCTGGTTCGCATGCCGTTCAATGAAATGAAGATCGACCAGGCGTTCGTGCGGGAAGCCGTTGCCAGCCGCGACTCCCGCAAGGTCGTCCGTGCCGCCGCCTCACTGGGCCGGGAACTTGGCCTGAAGGTCGTTGCGGAGGGCGTGGAAACCCAAACCATGGCCAATCTGGTGGAGGATGCCGGCTGCCAGGTCGGCCAGGGCTGGCTGTATGGCCGGGCTGTACCGCCGGATGAATTCGAAAAGCAGTTGGCCCAGTCGGCCGATCTCGTGGAGGTGGGCTGAAACGATTCGATGCCGCCGCGGATCGCCCTGGCGAGCATTCCGATCATAGCCTTGCTGTGGCTGGGTCTCGCTGCGTTTCTCGTTCAGACGCATCACGCCGATATGGAGGAAGCCGGACAGAGCTCCCGCAACCTGACGCACGCGTTCGAGGAGAACATTCGCCGCAGCGTCGAGGCAATCGACACCACCATCCGCGCGCTGCGGGTGGCGCGCGCGCACGATCCGGAGCATTTCGACCTTGCTGCGTGGGAGCGTGACAGCGGCCTGACCCGCGACCTGACCCTGCAGCTTTCCATCGCGGACCGCACCGGCGCGATCGTCGCGACGAACCTCAGTCCGTCCGCCACCCGCGTCAGCATCGCCGATCGGCAGCATTTCCAGGTGCCTCGGGATCAGCCTGATGATGCGCTGTTCATCAGCCGCCCGGTCATCGGCCGGGTTTCCGGGAAGTGGTCGGTGCAGTTCGTCCGCAAGCTGTTCACGCCGGGCGGGGAATTTGACGGCGTGATCGTCGCTTCCCTCGATCCGGCGTTTCTGTCGCGCTTCTACGGCTCGCTGGACGTCGGACGCGGCGCGTTGCTGGTGATCGGCGAGGACGCGATCGTGCGCGCGGCCGCCCCGGGCGGCGTCGCGAACCTGGCATCGGACCTGGCGCCAACGCCTTTGATGGCCGGGGCCGCCACAGCCCCGCATGGCTCGACACGGATGCTCGGCCCGCTGGATGGCATCGACCGCATCTATAGCTGGCGGCGGGTCGAACCCTTTGGCCTGGTCGTCGCGGTCGGTTTGTCCACCGCCGACGCGCTTGCCGAGTATCGCCGGGACCTCACCGGCTGCGTCGCGGCCGGCACCGGGCTGACGCTGATTGCTCTGTCCGTCGCCTCGATCCTGGCGCGCAACCGGCGCGAAGCCGGCAGATCGCAGGCGATCCTGCGGGCCGCGGTGGACAACATCAGCCAGGGTCTGCTGGTCGTCGATGCGCAGCGGCAGGTCCCCGTCATCAACGCCCGGGCAGCCGAATTGCTGGGCCTGCCGGCCGAACTTGCCAAACCCGGCGTAACGTTCGACGCCCTGCTGAACTGGCAGCATAACAACGGGGAGTTCGAAGGGCAGGCGGAATCCGTCCGCGCGCTGGTCCGTGCCGGCGGCATCGAGCCGGGCAGCACAGTCTACCAGCGCATGCGGCGCAACGGCGCCGTTCTGGAGTTCCGCACCCGGGCCCTGGAGAGCGGGCTGGCGGTGCGCACGATTACCGATGTCACCGAGCAGCAGCAGCACGCCCGGGCGCTGGCCGAGGCGCGCGACGCGGCGGAGGCTGCGGCACAGGCCCGCTCCGACTTCCTGGCAGTGATGAGCCATGAGATCCGCACGCCGTTGAACGGGGTTATCGGCGTGGCGGACCTGCTGTCCGGGATGCAACTGGACGCGGCGCAGCTTGAGTATGTCCGTCTGATCCGGGAGTCCGGAAGCCATCTGCTGAACCTGATCAACGACATCCTCGACTTCTCGCGGCTGGAAGCCTCGCGGATGCAGTTGGAGGCGGTGGATTTTGACCCCAACGTTGTGATGCGGGACGTCGCCGGCCTGTTTCTGGCACAGGCCGGAGCCAAGGGACTGGAGTTGCGCGTGCAGACGGCCGAACCCGGGCCGGTGACCGGCGATCCGGGCCGCTTGCGCCAGATACTGCTGAATCTCGTCAGCAACGCCGTCAAATTCACCAGCCAGGGCGGGGTGACACTGAGCCTGGGGCAGGAAGCGGCGGAAGATGGGCGCGTCAGGCTGCTGTTCCGGGTCGCCGATACCGGCCTCGGCATCGGTCCGGACGCCATCGGCCGGATCTTCGATGAATTCATCCAGGTGGACGGGTCGATATCGCGCCGCTTCGGCGGAAGCGGACTGGGGTTGGCGATTTGCCGCCGGCTGGCGGAGTTGATGGGCGGCACGATTGCCGCGGAAAGCCAGCCGGCCATCGGCAGCGTGTTCCGCTTCGACGTGACTCTGCCGCGAGCGGCCGAGGCTCCGCCGCCGGAGACCGCGCCGGAAGCGGCGTACGATCCCGGCCCGGCCGGTGCGTTGCGCGTGTTGGTGGCGGAGGACAATGCGACCAACCGGCTCGTCGCGCTGCGCCTGCTGGAACGCCTGGGCCATCAATCCGACACCGTGTGCAACGGCGTGGAGGCGGTCGCCGCCTTCGGTCTGAAACCGTATGATGTCGTGCTGATGGACGTGATGATGCCGGAAATGGACGGACTGACCGCGACGCGCCGGATCAGGGCGGCGGAGCGGCCGGGGTCCAGGGTGGCGATCGCAGGCCTGACCGCAGGGTCCCGATCGGACAACCTGGCGGAGTGCATGGCGGCCGGAATGGATGCGGTGGCGACGAAGCCGATCACTCTGAATAGCCTGCGCGCCGTGATCGCCGAGGGTCTGGACGCGGCGGCGCGGCATGCGCGTCAAGGAACAACGGAGGACATCATGCCCGGCATCAGCGATCTCATCGAGGAACTCGGCGAGGACGCTGTCAGGGAGATACTCGCCAGCTTCGCCGAGGACACGAACGTCATTTTGAACGCCATGCGCGAGGCCGCTGCCCGGAGCGACGCCGGGGCAATCTACCGTGCCGCCCACAGCGTCGCCGGGGCGGCCCGCAACGTCGGCGCCACTGCGCTGGCCCAGCGCGCCAGCACGCTGGAACACGATATCGGATCATACAGCGCAGCAGGCCTGGAGACGGAGATCGCGGCTATGCAGGCCGATCTTGATGCCGCGGTAGCCGGACTGGGGCTGGCAGAAGCCGCCTGAGCGGGGCCATGACGAGAAGAGAACGACGTCCTGGCGCCCGCGCGGCGCTCCGGCGGCGTCAGGTACGGGAGAGGCCGGCCGGGCCGGTCACGAACCTTTCCGGCGCGCGATCCTGACCGCCGGCCGCGACAAGCACATCGACCAGCGCATCCGGCGCGACAATCTGGCCTTGCGGCAGCTTGTCGAGCGTCCCGACACGGTCCGTCTGGGCGATCACCACCCCGTCGCTCTTGCGTGCCGCGCGGGCGATGGCCATCGCATCCCGTGTCATCGCGAGCTCGCCGGTGCCTTCGACGAAGGCCACCGCGATCAACGCCACGTCGACCGGGAAAGTCTTGAACAACAGCGCCTCCTCCCCGGCGGAATGCACCAGCCGCACCATCTCTTCCCGGGTTGAGCGGTTCAGCCGGCCGCCGCCGTTGCGCGGATCGGTGAAGGTGCCGATACCGCTGCGGCTGAGATGGCCGGACACGCCCGCGGCGATGTCGCGGAACAGGCGGTTGATGATGCCGACGGGCAGGCTATACGCCTCGATCCGGTCGGAGAGGGCCAACGCGTGCAGCGCCGGGACCGGATGCCATTGACCGCCGATGACGCGCCGCACGAGGCCCTCCTCGGCCAGCATGTTCAGGCCGTGCGTGCGGGCATTGCCCTTCGTCGCACCATACACCAGCGTCAGATCCCGCGGCTGACGCCGGGCCAGGAACGCCGCCTGCATTGCGGACGCGACAGCATCGCCGAGCCAACCGACCGCCACCGTGTCGCCCGTACGGATCATCCCGGCCGCCTCGTCAGCCGAGACCATCTGCCACTCACGGTGCGGACGAACCACGGGTCCCGGCCGGGACGGCAATGTCAACATAGGGCACAGGCTCCGCGGTTGTATCGGCGTGGACCGATATTACCGCGCCATGGTAACGGGTATGCTGCCGAACGTGGGTGACATCAACGGGAAGGCGCAGGATTTCGGCCTTTGTCACGAAGATGTGGCATGACCGTCGCGGCGTGGGGCGGGCACTGCACCAACATTCCGGTCATGCGAGACGCCGGGGGGACTGCTTCGGGCGCTTGGCACAGTTCAACCACCACGGCAAAGTAACCACGGGTTAGCAACGATGCCGCCCCGCTCGATGGTCCGGACAAACTCCCGCCCGGTCAATGCAAGCGATCGACGTCATCCGCGTCCCAGACAATCGTCTGATAGCCAAGCGAATGAGCACTGTCTTCGATCCGCCGCATCGCCTCGGACATGGACTGACCGACCTGATAGATGGGCAACAGCCGCAGATCGCCGGAAGCATCGGTGTTGCGATAAGTGGCGTGAAAAAGACCGTTCTCGATGATGCTCAGGGACGCGCAAAGAGTCGATCCCGGTTTATTGGCGGTCGGCATGGAAACCACCCTCAGATCTTGGCACACGTTTCCTGTTTTCCCGTCGGCATTCGCAATGCCTGGACGGAGACACTCTAGACGCACTTCATATGGTGTTTCCCCGGAGCGCATAACGATCACAAAGCTGGAACGCGAAACACGCGTTCTGCGAAGTCCGTTGCCGAATCGGCGGGATAGTGCCGAACTTCCCGGCTGCCGGCGGCATCGGACGCCACTCCGGCGCCGGAAGGTGGCGCTTTGGCCGGATTTGTGCGGTTCAGGGCGTCCGGCTCTGTGCGCCCCAGTTACGTTCCAGATTGCCGATGAGCGCCTCGCTGAAATGGCAGGACGCCTGTTCCCGCGCGTAAACCGCAAAGTAGCGGCGGAACAGGTCCAGCGGCTCCACCGCCACCCGGAAGGCGCGCCGGTTGCCGATGGCTCCCACCGCTCCGGCGCTGGTCAACATCGCCACCGTGCTGTCGACGGCGGCGTCCATGTCCGCGGCGGGGACGATTTCATCGCAGATCAGCCGCCCCTCGGCGCTGTCGCACTCCAGACGCCGCTCCGCCTGGATCAACTGCCGCGCCAGGCGGTCGCCGGCGAAGCGGGGCAGACGCAGATTGGCCGCGCCCGGGATGATGCCCTCCTTCCGGGCAGGCAAGGTCATGAAGGCGTCCGCGGCGGCGAGCACATAATCCACCGCCAGCAGGATCTGGCAGTGGCCGCCGATGGCCCACCCTTCCACCGCGGCGAGCCATGGCTTTTCGCTGCCGGCGCCGTTCACGTCGTCGGGCAGCACATCGGGCGAGGCGACCCCGCGCAGCAGCTTGTGCACGAAACCGAGGTCGCGCCGTAGATACCACACGAACGGGATGGTGCCGCGATACAGATGCGTCAGGTTGATGCCGCTGCCGAAAATCCGCCGCCCGGCGTATTTCGGGTTCTGCACCGGCTCGCCGCGGAACACGGCGATGTCGGTCGCCGGGTCCAGCGTGGCGACATCGACGCCGGTTTCGAACGCCGCGATCGTCTGCTGGTCCTCGGCGTTCAGGTATCGGGGGTTGCTGACCAGAAGATGGGCCGCCCGGCCGCGGCGTTCCACCCGGGCCGCACCCAGATCGACACAGCCATCGGCTGCCAGCTTCGTCAGCGCCGCCGCGGTTTCCGGCCGCGGCAGCAGCATCGCATGACACAAATGCGTCCCGCAGCGCGGGTGAGCCAGGATTTGCGCGATCAGGATGGCCTGATCGATCTCCCACCCCTCCTTCTCGCGCAACGGAAGCCGCGCCTCGGCGGCAAGAGCGGCCGCGTCAGGCACCAGGCCGGGAAAGGCGTCCGCCGCCTGAAGCACCAAATCCTCGACGCGCACGAAGCGGGAAAAGCCGCCGGTCAGGGTGGCATAGACCTTTTCGACGTGCTGGCGCAGGAAGCGGTCGCGCGCGCCCCGCGCGTCCCGGTGCAGCGCCGCGGCGGTATCGGCTTCGGGCTTCGTGCGCGCGGCGCGCGGCGGCAGGCGGGCGATCGAATCAGCCGAACGCTGCCAGAACTGGCCGAAGCTGGCGGTGTCGGTGGCGATGTCCGCGGTGATCGCCGGCATGTGCGTCACCCCTTGGGCCGCAGGTCGAGCACCCGCTGCGCCCTGCCATGCGAGCGTTCCAGCGTCCCCGGTTCGACGACCCGCACTTTCGTCGTGACACCGACAAACGCCTTGATCTGGTGCTCAGCGCTCCGCTCCAGCCCGGCCAAATCCGCCGCGCTCAGCTTCCCGCCCAGGATCGATCGGGTTTCGACCACCACGTCCATTTCATCCATATGGCCCGGCCGGCGCAGCTCGATCAGGTAGTGCGGGGCCAGGCGGTCCTCCAGAGCCAGCGCGGCTTCGATCTGGGAGGGATAAACATTGACGCCGCGGATGATCAGCATGTCGTCGCTGCGGCCGCTGACGCGGGCGATGCGCCGCATGGCGCGGGCGGGATTGGGCAGCAGGCGGGTCAGGTCGCGGGTGCGGTAGCGGATCAGCGGCATCGCTTCCTTGGTCAGCGTGGTCAGGACGAGTTCCCCCGGCTCGCCGTCGCGCACGGGCCGCCCGCTGTCCGGATCGATGATCTCGGGGTAGAAGTGGTCCTCCCATACCGTCAGGGCGCCCTTTGAGTCCGCACATTCCTGCGCCACGCCGGGACCCATGACCTCCGACACGCCGTAGAGGTCGAGCGCCTCAATCCCCATGCGCTGCTCGATCTCTGCGCGCAGCCCTTCGCCCCACGGCTCGGCGCCGAAAATACCGAGGCGCAGGCTGGATTTTCGCGAGTCGATCCCGTGCCGCTCGAACGCGTCGGCGATGGCGAGCATGTAGGACGGGGTTGCGATGACGATGGTTGGCCGGAAGTCGGCGATGATCTGCACCTGCCGATCAGTGAAGCCGCCTCCGACGGGGATGACGGCGGCACCGAGATGCTCGGCGCCGTAATGCACGCCCAGGCCGCCGGTGAACAGGCCGTAGGTGTAGGCGATGTGGATCGTGTCGCTCCGGCTGCCGCCGGCCGCCTGGATCGAGCGCGCCATCAGCCGCGCCCAGGTTTCGATGTCGGTTTTCGTATAGCCGGCCACGGAGGGTTTGCCGGTGGTGCCGCTGGAGGCGTGGATGCGGACGACTTGCTCCAGCGGCACGGCGAACATCCCGTATGGATAGTTCTGCCGCAGATCCTCCTTGGCGGTGAGCGGAAACCGGGCGATGTCGCTGAGGTGGTGCAGATCGTCCGGATGCACGCCGGCGGCAGCGAAAGCCTTGCGGTAGTGCGGGATGCGGTCATGCGCGCGGCGCACCACGTCCCGCAGGCGCTTCAGTTGCAGCGCGCGCAGCTCATCGACGCCGCCCGTTTCGATCAGGTCCATCCATCATCCTCCCCGCGGCATTGGCGCGGCCTGCCCGGGGCGGGCCAGTCCGATCCTTCCTTTGGTTGGTCCGGTGGTTATACCAGTACGGACGGGGACTGAAATAGCGGGAAGTGCGCCGCGCGCGGCGTAGCGGCTCGCTCGATCAGGTGCCGGTTCCCTCGACAAAGCAGATGATTGCCCGGCCCGACCAGCAGGCAACGCCTTCGCCGGTCGGGTTGTCGTGCCGGTGCAGGACGCTCGACTCGGGAACGTCGACCCAGTCATAGGGCGGGTTCTGCCAGCGGGCGAACTCGCCGCCGATGAAGGCCTGGAAATGACCGTCAACGATCCGGTATTGCACCGTCCGGCAGTCGGAGCGATCACAGCACGACAAATCCGTTTTCGGCTGCCGCAAACTCCTGAACCACGGCGAGAGTTCCGGATCGGCCCCGGGAGGGGGAGCCGCGCGGAGCGGGGCGTGGCCGCACAGTACAACACCGGCCGCGGCAAGCGCTCGGATCATCCGTTGCGGCATCCACTGCATCCTTCCCCGGGCTATGGTTACCCAGGATGCAATGTATCCGATTTTTTGCCAATCCAAACGCCACGGCACGACGATTCGTGAAGTTGAAGTCAGCGCCGGGAACTCCAACGCCACCGAGGCATTCAAAGTCGTCCGGCGACGCTGTGGCCTGCCCCACGATCGGGTCTGACCGCCCAAACACCGGCGCCGAATTGGACGGTTGCCGACGATACGGGTTCATGGCGGGAAAGCGATGCGGGCTATTAAAACGTTTTGGTAACGGAAGTCGCTGCGGTGCGCCGGGCGGCCTGATTGGCTGCGTCAGGCACCGCAGCGTGGTCCTGGATTACTTCGAACCGCCTACACCGTTAGTGTTACCGGTCATCGCCTGCCCTTCGGTCCGCGGTTTTGACACGGGGCGGCTGGAATACTGCCCGCCAGGTGTGGGGAAGTTGTATTGGCCGGTCGGGTCGGCTTGAGTCTTCTGCTTCGTGGCACCCAACTCGTCTTTCTGCGACACAGTATCCTTCGGTGTCTGCTGCGCAAATGCCACCGGCATGGTCAACAAACCGGCAGAAACAAGCGCAGTTGCGATAGTAAAGTTTTTCATTTGTCATTCCCTCTTCATGCTCAGGCCACAATGTGAGACCGCTGCACTGGCGCTTCAACCAAGCCCGGCGCAGCGGGGCGTCACGTTGGTGTGACGGCTTGATCCAGGGCCGAGCCCCTTCACCTGCCGGTCCTCGCTGCGCCCGGATACTCCGCCGCGAAGATGGCCGCCAACGTTCCGGCCAACCGGCATCCGGCCCCGGTTCGCTTATGGCACAACAACCGCACCGCCGCCGGCGCCATGGCGAGACGCCGGTTATGCGGGCGGTGCCTTTTGCTGCGCCGGTCGTGAAGTTCTCCTGTTTCCACCAGCGAAGAAGCACCGGTCACAACCTGCCGGCGTCGATGATCGCCCGGGCGAAGTCCTGCGGTGCTTCCTGAGGCAGATTATGACCGACGCCGCCCCGGATAATCCGGTGCTCGTATTTGCCGGTAAATTTCTTGCGGTAAGCCTCCGCGTCCGGGTGCGGCGCGCCATTGGCATCGCCCTCCAGGGTGATCGCCGGCACGGCAATGGCGGGGCCTTCGGCAAGCCTTTTTTCCAGGTCATCGTACTGCGGATCGCCGTTCGCCAGGCCGAGCCGCCAGCGGTAATTATGAATGACGATCGCAACGTAATCCGGGTTGTCGAACGACGCCGCGGTGCGGTCGAATGTTGCATCATCGAATTCCCATTTCGGCGACGCGAGTTGCCAAATCAACTTGCCGAATTCGCGCCGGTATTTGTCGTAGCCCAGGGCGCCTCGTTCGGTAGAGAAATAATACTGGTACCACCACTGGTATTCCGCCTTCGGCGGCAGCGGCATCCGGTTGGCTTCCTGACCGCCGATGAGATAGCCGCTCACCGCGACCAGGGCTTTGCAGCGCTCCGGCCAAAGCGCGGCGATGATATCGGCCGTCCGGCCGCCCCAGTCGTAACCGCCGATGATCGCCCGTTCGATCTTCAGGGCGTCCATCATGGCGATGGCATCGAGGGCGACCGCCGCCTGCTGGCCGTTGCGGAAAGTTGCGTCCGACAGGAAGCGCGTTGCGCCGCAGCCACGCACATAGGGGACGATCACCCGGTAGCCCGCCGGCGTCAGCAGTGGCGCAACATCGACATAGCTTTGGATGTCGTACGGCCAGCCGTGAAGCAGGATCACCGCGGGACCATCGGACGGGCCGGCCTCGGCATAGCCGATCGAAAGGACGCCGGCGTCGATCTGTTTCAGGGAGGCGAATGAGGTGTTCGTTGCGGGGCTTATCCTGCCGGCGGCCGGAGCCGCCCGGGCACCGGCGAACAGGCCGGCGCCGAACAGGCTTCCGGCAGCCGAGGCGCCGAGCCAGCCGCGCCGGCTGAGCGGTGTGGCCATTTGGGACATGTCTGTTCTCCCGGTCCGCGTTCGTGAAATACCGGGGTGATCAAGCCGGAAGTGGACCGGCCAATCCATTAGACGATGGTATCGGCGATACTTTCGTATCGGGCCTCCCGGCCGCGAGCCGACACCAAAGTATGATGGACGGCCGCACGGAGGACAGCGCATCCTGGCGGGGTGAAAGGGCCGGTATGGAGAACGAGCTTAGCCGCGTTGTCGATGCGCTTCCCGGGTTGGTGTGGACCGCGGCGCCTGATGGACAGATCGATTTCGTCAATCAACGCTGGTGCGAATACACTGGCGGCTCCGGATGGCTGGATGCGGTGCACCCTGACGATTCGCGTGGATTTCTGGAAGGCTGGCGCTCGATTGTGGCTTCCGGCAAACCGGGCGAACTGGAGGCACGGCTGCGGCGTTCCGACGGGGCGTATCGCTGGTTCCTTTTCCGCACCAATCCGATGGCGGGCGCATCCGGCAAGGTCGTCAGGTGGTGCGGGATCAACACCGATATCGATGACCGGAAGCGAACCGAAGCCCTGCTTGCCGGCGAAAAGCGGTTGCTTGAAATGGTCGCGGGCGGCGATCCGATGCCGGCAATCCTGGAAGCGCTGTGCCGGCTTGTCGAAAGCACGACGAGCGGTTGTTATTGCAGCGTCGTCCTGGTCGATCGGAGCGGCACGCGTCTCGAACACGGCGCCGCGCCGAGCCTGCCGGCCAGCTTCATCGCCTCGATCGTTGGCCGGCCTGTTGCCCCGGACTCGGGTCCATGCGCGATGGCGGCGTATGCGAACGAACAGGTCGTTGCGCCGGATCTGGCGCTGGAGACGCGCTGGGCGGGGTCCGCGTGGTGCCCGATGGCCATGGCGCACCGGTTGCGGTCGTGCTGGTCAACGCCAATCGAATCGCGGGCCGGAAAGGTTCTGGGGGCTTTCGCGATCTACTACGATCAGCCGGGACCGCCCCGGACCTTGCATCAAAACGTCGTCGAGCGCGTCAAGCACATCGCAAGCATCGCCATCGAATGGATGCAGAATGACGCCGCACTGAAACGCAGCGAGGAATTTCTCGCGGAAACCCGTCGCCTGACGTCAACCGGCGGCTTCACCAAGCGCGTGGCGACCGGCGAAATCCTATGGTCAGACGAAGTCTATCGCATTTTCGAACTCGATCCGGCCGCGCCATTGACGCTGGAGCGGATCAAATCCCGCGTCCACCCGGAAGACATCCTCTCCTTTCAGGACATGCTCGATCGGCAGCGGCGCGGCAGCGATTATGAGCATGATTACCGGCTGCTGATGCCCGACGGCTCGGTCAGGTATCTCCATGTCGTTGCGCATGCGACGAGGGACCATGATGGTGAACTGGTCTACATCGCGGCGGTTCAGGACGTGACGCAGCGCCGGCTTGCGGATGAGGCGCTGGCGAAGACCAGGTCGGAACTTGCACGCGTCGCCAGGGTGTCGAGCCTCGGAGCTTTGACTGCCTCGATCGCGCATGAAGTCAACCAGCCGCTGTCAGGCATCATCACGAACGCCGGCACCTGCCTGCGGATGCTTGCCGCGGATCCGCCCAACGTCGATGGGGCACGCGAGACCGCGCGGAGAACGATCCGGGACGGCAATCGCGCTTCCGACGTCATCGCGCGCTTGCGGGCGCTGTTCAGCAAGCAGGATGGCGCGGCCGAGGCGGTGGACCTGAATGACGCCGCGCGCAAGGTCATTGCGCTGTCGTTAAGCGAAATCCAGCGCAGCCGCGCGATCCTGCGGGAGGAATTTGCCGACAGCCTGCCGCCCGTCACGGGTGATCGCATCCAGCTTCAACAGGTCATCCTGAACCTGCTGCTGAACGCCCTGGATGCCATGAACGGCGTTGACGATCGTCCCAGGCAGTTGACTATCAGGACAGAACAGGATGACGAGGACCGCGTCCGCCTGACGGTGCAGGATTCCGGGACGGGTTTCGACCCAGGCTCCGCCGGCCGCCTGTTCGAGGCATTTTACACGACAAAAACCGGCGGCATGGGCATCGGCCTGTCCATCAGCCGCTCCATTATCGAGTGCCATCAGGGGCGGCTATGGGCGTCGCCGAACGATGGCCCCGGTGCGGCGTTTTCATTTTCCATCCCGCGGCGGGTCCGGAATGCGAACCGCGCCCGGGGTCTCGGCGCCATTTGGACGTCTGCCGTTCAAGATGCGCAGTACGTCCTGAGGAATCCATGATGGTCAAACGTTCGCTCGTATCGGTCGTCGATGACGACGAATCCGTTCGCGAGTCGCTACCCGACCTGTTGAAAGAGTTCGGCTTCGCAGCCCGGACGTTTGCGTCGGCGGAAGAGTTCCTGGTTTCGGATTGCATCAATGAGACCCGATGCCTGGTCCTCGACATTGCCATGCCGGGAATGTCGGGGCCTGATCTGCAACGGGAATTGGCGATTCGACGGCAGCACATTCCGATCGTCTTCATCACGGCGCATGGCGACGGGACGGTCCGCCCGCGACTGATAGCAGCGGGCGCCGTCGAGTGCCTGTTCAAGCCGTTCAGCGATACCGCTTTGCTGGGAGCGTTAAGTGCCGCGCTTCGTGTCCCCTGAGCGGCACGCCATGCTCTTGAATTACGGGAGATATACACGCACTTAATGCGCGCATTGACCACGAGGTCATCAGCCATGCCGCACGCCACGCCGATCGTATTCGTTGTCGACGACGACGTCTCGGTACGCGAATCGCTGGAGTTGCTGATCGGCGCCGCCGGATGGCAGCCGGAGACGTTTGCATCGGCCGGAGAATTTCTTGCGCGCCCCCGGGCGGTTGCGCCAAGTTGCCTGGTGCTTGACGTTACTTTGCCCGACCTTAGCGGTCTCGATCTTCAGCAGCGCGTCGCCGCCGATCGGCTTGATATGCCGATCATTTTTATTACCGGATATGGCGATGTGCCGATAACGGTGCGGGCGATGAAGGCGGGCGCGGCGGAATTTCTGACGAAGCCGTTCAATGACGAGGTGTTGTTAGACGCCATCCGCCAGGCCATCGAGCGCAGCCATATCGCGCTTGATCAGCAGGAAAGCCTGCGGGCGCTGCGGGATCGCTACGAATCGCTCAGCCGCCGCGAACGCGAGGTCATGGCACTGGTGGTTTCGGGTCTGCTGAACAAACAGGTGGGCTATGAGTTGGGGATCAGCGAGATCACGGTGAAGGCGCACCGAGGCAGCGTGATGCGAAAAATGAAGGCTGGTTCGTTTGCGGATCTGGTGAACATGCAGGCGAAGCTCCGGCGCGCGCCGGCGCCGGACTGATGGCGTTTTGGCGTCCGGCAAGAAGGCCGGGAATGACCCGGCCTCTTGCATCGGCCAACCGCTCGCCTTTACTGGTATGAGCTGGTCTGCTGAATGCGCGTTGCCGCGGCATCCCCGGCGACCGAGCTGCCATTGTGGAAATCACGCGCACTCGCAAGAACCGGAACAAGCGCCGCGGCGGCCAGGCTCAGGACCGTGAAAGCGGTAAGGAGCGTCTTTTTCATCGGAAACCTCCGTCTTCGGCCGGGCGGAATGTCCGGCCTGCGCTTATAGATGCGGCGGAAACGACCATGCATCTATTGGACGAAGGTATGGCCGATACTTTAGCATAACCGAAACACCAACCGTCATCCGGTCCGCCGCGGGCATGCCGGCATCACGCATCGGCCGCGCCGGAAGCCGCCGCCATGCCCTCCTCCGGGTCCGGCGCCACCGGCAGGCAAATCGTGGCGCAGGTGCCCTCGCCGGGCGCGCTGATCAGGCGCACGTGGCCGCCGGACTGGCGGGCGAAACCGTAGACCTGGGACAGCCCCAGCCCGCTGCCCTTGCCGATCTCCTTGGTGGTGAAGAATGGCTCGAACACCCGGGCGAGGACTTCGGGTGTCATGCCCTCGCCGCTGTCCTGGACGGACACCGCGACGAAGCGCCCGGGGCTGGCGTCCGCGTTGCCGGCGAGATCCCCGGCCTCCAGGATCTCGACGCCGGACCGGACCGACAGGACGCCCCCCTGCGGCATCGCGTCCCGGGCGTTTATCACCAGGTTCAGGATGGCCGATTGGAAATGAGTCGGGTCAGCCTCGCAGGCTGGCACCGGCGCCGACACCTCCATCCGGAAGTCGATCGTCCCGCCAAGCGTGCGCAGCAGCAGCGGCTCGAACTCCTGCAGCAACCGGTTGACGTCCATCCGCTCGGTCCGCTGCGCCTGCCGCCTGGCATAGGCCAGCAGGCTGCCGGTCAGGTCGGCGCCGCGCTTCGCCGCCTGCTCCGCCGCCAGCGCGTAGCGGACGACCTTGTCGTTGCCGGCGGACAACCGCCGGATCAGATTCAGGTTGCCGACGACGACCTGGAGCAGGTTGTTGAAATCATGCGCGATGCCGCCCGTCAGGTGGCCGATGGCCTCCATCTTCTGCGACTGGTGCAGGGTTTCCTGGATCGTCCTGCGCTCCGCGATCTCCGCCTGGAGACGCTCGTTCGCCTGGCTCAGCTTGAGCCGCTGCCGCCGCAGGGCATATTGCAACATGAGCCGCTGGCCGAAGCTGCGATGCGCGCGCAGGCTGCTGCTGCACAGCGACCCGGCGAAAATCACGACCATCAGCGCTGACACGTCGCGCGACCCCGAGCCTTCGACCAGCAGGCAGACAGCGAGCGGGAGGCTGGCCGGCAGGATGAAGGCCGCGGCGGTGGGGAAATGCGAGAAATTGACGGTGACGGAGCCGGCGCACATGCCGCCGATGACGAAGGAGAGAAAAAGCTGCGTCGTCTCATTGGCCGGGAACATCAGCGCCAGGCCGCCGCCCCACAAGCTGCCGGCCAGAAACGCGCCGAGGACGCTGACGGCTGCCCAGAAGCGCGATTCCGTGCCCTCCGGCCGGCGGCGGAAGAAAACCGGGCGCAGGGCGAAGCGGACGGCGACAAGGGTGGCGATCAAAGCGAGCCATACCGACAGCGCGGCATGGCTCGTGACGGGGGCCAGCACGAAAGCGGTGAGCGCCGCGTTCAGCAGGGTAACGGACAGGGTCAGCGGCAGTTGCTGGAAGACGAACCGCAGCCGCTCGGTCTCGATCAGGGTTGCATCGGGCGCGGACGGCATCGGCGACTCCAGGCCGTAGGTCAGTCCCGTATCAGCCGTCCCGGGTGGAAGCAAGCAAATCGGCGGGTCAGAAACGGACCTTCACCCCCAGGCTGGCGGTGTTGGCCGAATTGGAATACTCCCCGATAAGAATGCCTGATGTCGCGGAGGCCTGCGTGGTTACCGGCGCCGACGCGAAGAAGACGTGGGCATAGGCAGCCTGGACCGTGACGTTGGCCGAAACCTCGTACTGCGCGCCGATGCTGATGTCGTAGCGGTTGCTGTCCGGAATGCGGGAGGTGCGGGTGGAATTCGTCACCGGACTTTCGTCGAACGCGAAACCGCATTGCAGCATCAGGTCCGGCCGAAGCAGGTAGTTGGCGCCGACGGAGACGCTGACGGTGCTGCGCCAGTTCTCAGCAAGCGTCGATGGCGCGGCATAGGGCGAGGACGGGATGATATTGATCGTCTGCAGCAGCGCCCAATCGGTCCAGCCGAAGTCGCTCAGAAGCGCGAGCTTCGGTGTGGCCTGGTAGTAGACGCCCGCCGTGAGGCTGTCGGGCAGGGTGATCTTGGTGCTGGCGGGGGAATTCTGCGTGGCCAGGGCCGCGGCCAGCGGTGGGGCGAACAGGCTGACGGCGGGCGGGATGAAGATCGACTGGGTGCCCGAGACGTTGTGCTGGATGCGGCTGCGGTAATCGAGGCCGAATCGCAGATCCTGCGTCGGCTGGAACAACACGCCCAGGTTGTAGCCCACGCCCACGTTGCTGCCATACAGATCGCCCGCGGGATCGCCCAGCACGGCATAGGGGCCGGTGTTGATCGCCTGGGTCAGACGCGCACTGAAGGTGTCGACGACCGGACCGCCGCCGATGGACCATTGCTCATTGATCTTGTACGACGCCGAGACGGTGAACGCCAGGTCGGTGATCGATGAAACCCCGCTCTGGTAGCGGCCGACGAAGTCGCTCGGGTTGGTGACGCGCTGGCCGTAAGGGGTGTCGGAAGCGATGCCGAGCTTGAAATCGGGATTGATGCTCCAGACGCCGTAGAAGCCGCCGGTGGCGGCCGGCTGGATCAGGTTGCCGCCGGTTGTGCCGGGGGTGGTGGCTCCCTGGCCGACATAGTTGGCGCCCGAGAAGTTGATGTTGGGAAAGATGCCGTTGACCGAGGCGTCGATTTCGCTCTGGTTCAGCCGGGACATGCCGGCGGGGTTGGTCCAGACCGTGGCGGCGTCGTAGGCCTTGGCGGTGTCGCCGGCGAAGGCGTTGGCCATCCAGTCGGCGCTGCCCTCTCGGAGCTCGAAGCCGGTGGCCCGGGCCTGGTTGGTGACGGCGACGCAGGCCGCTACCGCCAAGGCGGTGCGTGTGGCGCGGCGCATTCCTGCTGTCGGCATTTTCTGTTTCCCCCGCTTGGCGGTCCCTCGGAGCGATGTCCGTAACCGATTCGCCGCCTGTTGGTTGCAGGGGCCTGATTGCCGAAATGGTTTCAGCGACGCAAGGCATTAATTGTGAACGGATAAAGCCGGCCAGCGGGCTGGTGCCGGGTGAGGGACACGCCACGATCCCTCAATCAGGCATCTAACAAATTGACAACTCAAGAAGCATAAGCCGCCTTGAGGTCCCCCTGAGTGCCCATACCGTGTGCTCAAGCCCGATTTCGTATCTGCAGCAGCCTCCGGTCGGAGCCGATCGGGATGTGCCAATGCAGGCCCCTTTGGCCGCCGCGATGCGACGTGAACGCCGCTCAACCAGTCATCAACCCCGAGCCAAAGCCGGTCCCTTTGCCTCCCCCGATGCGACCTCGCCGCTATCGAGGCTCAGCGGGTCCGCGAGGTGCCAACGCAGGTCCCTTTGCCTCCCCCGATGCAACGCTGCGCGACATCGCCAACGGCACGGTACGGCTTGTGCCAACGCAGGTCCCTTTGCCTCCCCCGATGCAACGCCCGGCGCACAAATCGAATGCCTTGTTGTTGCAGTGCCAACGCAGGTCCCTTTGCCTCCCCCGATGCAACGCGTGACGCTGGCGGACTTCCGGAAGGTTGCCAGGGTGCCAACGCAGGTCCCTTTGCCTCCCCCGATGCAACTGCAGAGCTTCCTCGGCGACGCGGCCGGCCGGTGGTGCCAACGCAGGTCCCTTTGCCTCCCCCGATGCAACAAATTGCCAGGACTCTTCGGAGCACTGCCCGATGTGCCAACGCAGGTCCCTTTGCCTCCC
>CAINOE010000159.1 GCA_903851415.1 uncultured Rhodopila sp.
CGGCGTAGCGCCTCCTCTTGCTGGCGGGGTGTCAGCTTCGGATCGCAGCGCTATTGGCCTTTGCGTGATAGCTTTGCCCCTGTCGAAGCGCACGGCGGGACCCCCGGATAACACGCGGGAAGGGCTGTTATGGCGTCTTAACCCGTGCTACAGGGTCCCACATGGTCGATACCGTCACTGAAGCGCGCAAGCGGCAGATCGCACGGCTGGACGGCGCCAAGCCGCCGACGGCACGCAAAGCCATGGCGCTGGCGAAGTCCAAAGCCTACCAGGATGGCGCCGACGCCGAGGCGACCCTGCGGGCATACTCGACCGATGTCGCCAACTTTCATGCCTGGTGCTCGAAGTACGGCTTCACCGCCATGCCGGCGACACCGGAAACGGTCGGCGCCTATCTCGCCGCGGCGGGGGAAGGCTACGCGATGCCGACCTTGCGCCGCCGGGTCGCTGCCATCGCGCGTGCCTGCGGCGTCGCCGGGCATCCGCTCGACACCAAACATCCCGCGATCCGCGAGACGCTGCGCGGCATCGGCCGCAAGCACGGCACGCCGGCACGGCGGGCCGCGGCGCTGACTACGACTGAGGTCCGCAAGCTCTGCCGGGCCTGCGGGACTGGCATCGCCGGCGCCCGCGACCGCGCGCTGTTCCTGCTCGGCTTTGCCGGCGCGTTGCGTCGCTCCGAACTGATCGGGCTGGACGTCGAGCACGTCACCTGGACCGAGGAGGGGCTGAAGCTGGTGATCGAGCGCTCCAAGACGGACAAGCAAGGCGAAGGCGCCGAAATCGCCATCCCGCGCGGCCGGGCCGAAGAAACCTGCCCGGTCACCGCGCTGAAGGACTGGCTCGAACTCGCCGAGGTCACCGCCGGCCCGCTGTTCCGCAAAGTCAACCGCGGCGGTGCGGTCGAGACCGCCCGGCTGAGTGCGGACGGGGTGCGCCAGATCCTGCTCAAGCGCGCCGCCGCGGCCGGTTTGAAGGGCACGCTGGCCGAGCCGGTCAGCCCGCACGGGTTGCGGGCTGGGTTCGTGACGACGGCTTACCGTAACGGGGTGCCTGACGAGGAGATCATGGGGCATACCCGGCACCGCAGCCTGACGACGATGCGCAGCTACGTCCGACGGGCCAAGCTCAGCCAAGCGAGCCCGGCAGGGAAGCTCGGGTTGTAGCGCGTCAGATCGGGGGTGTCGTTCTGATCCGGCGCTGAAGGCGCCTGAACCACGGCTGGGCTCCGACCGCCTCGTCCGCAGGAAAGGCTTCCCCCCCGAGCCACCTGTGATAAAACCTCTGCTATAGTTTAACAGTGCAGAGGAGTTGTCACCGACCGATGCCGTCAACAAGCACTCAACGGACCCGCGCTCTCGATCTCCTGAAAGCCCGGGGAATGCTCCGGCTTAAGGAATTCGTGGCCGAAGGTATCGGACCGGAGACGCTGGCACGCCTGGTCCGGGAAGACGCGGTCGTGCGACCGGCGCGGGGACTCTATCAGTTCCCCGATGTGCAGCTCGAGGCCGCCCATACGCTTGCCGAAGCCGCGGCCCTGGTTCCCAAAGGCATCGTCTGCCTGACATCGGCCCTTCAATATCACGAGCTGACGCTCCAGATGCCCGCCGCTGTGTGGATGGCGATCGAGCGAACCGCGTGGCGACCAAAGATTGACTATCCGCCCATCCGGTTCGTGCGCTTCACCGGGGATTCTCTGACGGACGGCGTCGAGCGCCATCGTATCGAGGGGGTCGAGGTCCCCATCACAGATCCGGCGAGGACAATCGTCGACTGCTTCCGCTATCGCGCTAAAGTCGGCATCGACGTGGCGATGGAAGGGCTGCGGGAGGGTCTTCGCCGCCGCCGATGCTCCCCTGATGAACTCTGGCGCCAGGCGCGTAAAGCGAGGGTCTGGTCGGTGATGCGCCCCTATGTCGAAGCGATGGCGTCCGATGCCGCGTGAGCCTCGCAACATCGGCGCTTCGGTGCGTGCGCAACTGCTGGAGCGGGCGCGCGCCGAGAGGTCGAACTTTCAGATCCTGCTGACACGCTATGCGCTGGAACGTCTGCTCTACCGGCTGAGTGTTTCGGTGCATCGCGACCGCTTCATTCTGAAAGGGGCGATGCTCTTCGTGACCTGGGTGGCCGATCCATTCCGGCCAACGCGCGATCTCGACCTGCTCGGCCGAGGGGACAGCAACGTGGAAGCGATCTCGGACGTCTTCCGAGCCATCTGCGCACAGCCTGTGCAGGATGACGGAGTCGTCTTTGACCTCGACGGGTTGCAAGCCGCC
>CAINOE010000160.1 GCA_903851415.1 uncultured Rhodopila sp.
CTTCGTCAGGCTGTGCATCGTCATCTGCAGGAGACCGGCAAAATTTCCCAGCGGTCCCGCCATGCCGAAGGCGAAGACGATGATTCCCATGTGCTCGATCGATGAGTAGGCGAACAGGCGTTTGATATCGCGGCGGCGATAAAGCATGAAAGCTGCGAACAGCAGCGAAAGCAGACCCAGGCCGATCATCAATGGCCCCGGTGCGATGGCGTGCGGATTGGCGGCGAGCAGCACCTTGAAGCGCAGCAGCGCATACAGCGCGACGTTCAGCAGCAGCCCGGACAGCACGGCGGAAATCGGCGTCGGGCCTTCCGCATGCGCATCCGGCAGCCAGGCGTGCAGCGGCGCCAGTCCGACTTTTGTTCCATATCCCAGCAGCAGGAAGACGAAGGCGATGTTCAGCAGCGATGAATCAAAATCCGGCGCGGCGTGGAACAGGTTGGTCCAGATCATCGCGTCGATCCCCTCGCCCACCACCGGACGGGCGGCGAGGTAGACCAGGATGGTGCCGAACAGCGCCAAAGCGATGCCGACGGAGCCGAGGATGAAGTATTTCCAGGCCGCCTCGAGCGCCTCGGCGGTGCGGTACAGGCCGACCATCATGACGGTGGTCAGCGTGGCGAGTTCGACGGCGACCCACATCAGGCCGATATTGTTGGCCAGCAGGGCCAGATTCATGCCGAACAGCATGATCTGGTACATCGCATGGTAGAACCGGATGTTGGTCAGCGTGAGTTTGCCGATTTGGATCTCGTGCCCGATATAGGAGGCGCTGAAGCTGCTGGTGGTAAAGCCGACGAAGCAGTTCAGCAGCACGAAGACGATATTCAGGTCGTCCACCAGCAGGTACGGGGTCGTCGCCGGCCGGTGCCACAGCAGGGTCATCGCGAACAGCAGCGACGCCAGGCTGGCGAGCGTGTTCAGCACCGCGCCGAGCCGGTAGCCCGGCAGCACCACCAAAATCGCGGCGGCGACAATCGGCGTCAGCAGGATGCCGGTGACCGGATCCGGCATCACATCTGGCCCCCTCGCACGCGGTCGAGTTCGCTGATGTCGATGGTGTCGAACCGCTCGCGGATGCGGAACAGGAAGACGCCGACGACGATGAAGGCGATCAGGATGGAGAACGCGACGGTGATCTCCACCACCAGCGGCATGCCGCGCGCGCCGGTAGCCGCCAGGTTTATGCCGTTCTCCAGCGACATGAAGCCGACGACCTGGCTGATGGCGTTCTGCCGCGTCACCATGATCAGCAGCCCGATCAGCACCACCGACAGCGCCAGCGCAATATCCTCGCGCGCCACCGGATCGGCGTTGGCGGTGACCGGCAGCATCACCTGAAGCGACAGCGCCACCAGCGCCATGCCGGCGAGCATGGTGATGCCGATGCCGCCGACGGTCTCGATCTCCCGGTGCAGGCCCATCTGGAACACCATGCGGCGCAGCGCCCAGGGGATCAGGATCGCCTTGAACGCCAGCGCCATCGCCGCGGTGATATACAGGTGCGGCGCACCCTGGATATGCGCCTGCCAGGCGACCGACAGCGCCAGTACGAAGGCGTGCAGCCCGAGGACATGCAGCAGCGCCAGCAGCCGGAGCTGGTACAGCATCATGAAGCTGACCAGGACCAGCAGGCCGGCCAGCATATGGGCGATGTCGAACGCAAGGCCATGCGGCGAAACAAACGCCATCACATTCCCCTGGAAACAAACAGCAGCAGCACGCCAAGCAAGCCCAGCATCAGCGCCGCGCCGAGGAAGTTGGGCACCCGGAACACCCGCATCTTCGCCACGACCGTCTCCGATACGCCCAGCGCGATGCCGCCGGCAGCCATCTTGGCCAGCCAGGCGAAGAAGCCGAAGGCGTCCAGCAGCGGCCGGTTGGCGTCGGCCGCCATGCCGAACGGTAAGAAGATGCAGGCGATCATCGACAGGTACAGCATCAACTGCAGCGACGCGGCCAGCTCGATCATCGCCAGATGCCGGCCGGAATATTCCAGCACCATCGCCTCATGCACCATGGTCAGCTCCAGGTGCGTCGCCGGGTTGTCCACCGGAATGCGTCCGTTCTCCGCCACCGCGACGATCAGCAGCGCCGCCAGCGCCATCGCCAGCGACACGCGCAACCCCACCTGCCCGTTCAGCATGTATCCGGCGATGGTGGACAGTTCCGTCGATCCGGCGATCAGCGCCACCGAAAAAACGATCATCAGCATCGCCGGTTCGGCCAGCGAGGCGATCATCATCTCGCGCGACGAGCCCAGGCCGCCGAAGCTGGTGCCGACATCCATCCCGGCCAGCGCGAGGGCAAAGCGGGCGCTGCCGAGCAGGGCGGTGATGGCGATCAGGTCTCCCGACCAACTGAACATCAGGTTGGCGGAGAAGGTCGGGATCAGCGCCGCGGCGACCCAGGTGGACGCAAAGACGAAATACGGCGCGATGCGGAACAGCCAGGAGGCGTTGTCGGCGACCACGGCCTCCTTGCCGAGCAGCCGCCTCAGATCCAGGTAAGGCTGTATCAGCGACGAACCGCGACGGCGCTGCAGGCGGGACTTTGCTTTCCGCACCAGCCCGATCAGCAGCGGCGACAACGCCAGGATCACCGTCATCTGCACAAGCTGCGCCAGCAGCGGGTAGATCATTGCCATATCGTCAACGCGATCAGCAGCACCACCAGGGCGCCGAAAACGAAGCTGAGGTAGCTCCGGATGGTCAGGTAGGCCAGCAGGTCCGACTTGCCGGCGATCCAGCCGATGGTGGCGGCAAGCGGCCGGTAGATCAGCTCCCAGACCGGGTCGTGGATGGTCCGCACGATCCCGGCCGGGCGGTTGTCGCCGGGCGGCGGCATGTCCACGATCTCCTTCGAACGGAACAGCACCGTGCCAAAGACGCGCCGTATCGGCTGCTCGAAGCTGGCGGCGGAATATTGGCTGAGCGGCGTCGGATCTGGAAAGCCGCAATCCCAGGCGGGTGACCGCCGCACGCCGTGCGCGCTGAGGCGGTGGATGGTGACGACGGTGATCAGGATCGAGATGGTGATGAAGGCGAACACCAGCAGCCCGTTATACGAACTGCGGCTCGCGGCGATCGGCACGATGGTCTGCCAGGCGTCGCCAAGCTGCACCGGCATGCGCGCGCCGGTCAGGTCGCGCGCCACCGGGGCGAGGGTGTCGATCACGAACCCCGGTATGATCCCGGTCGCCAGGCAGAGCGTGGCAAAGATGATCATCGCGGCGAGCGACAGCGGATCGGTTTCCCGCGCCTGCGCCGCCGCATCGCTGCGCGGGCGGCCGAGGAAGCAGATGCCGTAGGCCCGCACGAAGCAGCACGAGGCCAATGCCGCCGCCAGCGCCAGCAGCGCGCCATCGACCGGGATCAGCAGCTTCAGGCCCCATTGCGGAAACTCCGGCCGCAGCAGCACCGCCTGGAAGGTCAGCCATTCCGAGGCAAAGCCGTTCAGCGGCGGCAGCCCGGAGATCGCAATGCAGCCGATCAGGAAAACGAACGGAGTCACCTTCATGCGGTGGATCAGGCCGCCCAGCGTCTCCATGTCGCGCTGCCCGGTGGCGTGCAGCACGGCTCCGGCGCCGAAGAACAGCAGGCTCTTGAACGTGGTGTGGTTCAGCGCGTGGAACAGCGCCGCGGTCAGCGCCAGCGCGGCACCGGCGCCGAGGTTGTTGGCGCGGAACGCCAGCGACAGCCCCAGGCCGATGAAGATGATGCCAATGTTCTCGACCGTGGAGTAGGCCAGCAGGCGCTTCAGATCGCGCTCCATCAGCGCCTGAAGCACGCCGATAACGGCGGTGATCCCGCCCACCAGCAGCACAACCGTCCCGGCCCACCACTGCGTCGGGCCGACAAGGTCGAACACGATGCGGATGAAGCCGTAGACCGCCACCTTGGTCATCACCCCGCTCATGAGCGCGGAGACATGGCTGGGCGCGGCGGGATGCGCCAGCGGCAGCCAGACATGCAGCGGCACGAGACCGGCCTTCGATCCCGCGCCGACGAGTGCAACGAGCATCACCACGCCCGCCACCTCGGGCAACGGAGGGTTGTTGCGGATGCTGTCGAAGTCGTAGTTGCCGAGGTCGCCGGCCAGCAGGCCGAACGCCAGCAGCAAAGCGAGGCCGCTGAACGTCGCCATGATCAGGTAGACGTAGCCGGCGCGGGCGTTGCCGGTCTCCCGGTGGTGCGCCATGACCAGCGCCCAGGAGGTCAGCGACATCAGCTCCCAGGCGAACAGGAAGGTGAAGGCGTCATCGGCCAGCACCACCAGGATCATGCCGGCGAGGAAGGCGGGGTAGAATGGCAGCACGCGCTGCGGATGCTCCTCATGCCTCGCGTAGCCGAGGGCGAACAGGCTGGCGCCGCCGCCGCCGAGGCCGATCAGGATCAGAAAGAATCCCGACAGGGCATCCAGCCGCAGATGGGTGCCGACCCAGGGCAGGCCGATAGGAAGCTGGAGGTGCTGGTTCGCGGCGGTCAGCGCGTGGAAGCCGCCAATGCCGAGGGCGGTGCAAAGCAGCAGGCAGCCGCCGTAGACCAGAACTCTGCCGAGGGCCGAGCGCGCGGTGACGATGCCGGCGGCCGCCAGCAGCAGCAGGCAGGGGATGGCCCAGGCGATCGGCATCATGGCGCGGTTGTCCCCCGCCCGGGCGCGAGCCGGACGCCTCGGCCGCCGGCGACGCTGACCGCGCCGTCGCCGATGAGCTCGATCCCGGCGGCCGACAGCGCGCCGATGAGCTTCACCAGGGAATCCACATTGCCGCGGATCACGCCGTCGCTCGCTTCCATGCGCTGGATTGTCGGCAGGGAGAGGCCGGCAAGCTCCGCCAGACCACGCTGGTCGAGCGCGAGCAAAGCGCGGGCCGCACGAACCTGGCCGGCGGTGATCATCGGGGGATTCTCATGCGTGAGATATCAGTAATCCGTTCAGCGTCCGGAAACTGACGTATCACGCATCAAAGTCAAGTCTTGCGATGGAGCGGAATCTTAACCCCGGCGCTGCGCACGATGGGCAGCAGCAGCCCGTTCCGTGTCAGTTTCGAGTCGCGCCCCGCGTGCGTTGCGGGCGAGGGCGACGCGGTCCATTCCTGCGCCAGGGCGAGCTTGCTGGCGCGGTGCGTCAACAGCGGGTCTCCGGGCGGCAAATGCGGCGTCAGCGCAGCGAGCAGGTCGCGGACGGAATAGGGTTTCGGCAGCAGCACGTTCGCGCCCGCGGTTTCCGCCGCCGCCCGCATCCGCTCGGACACGTCATGACTGGTCAGCACGATGGGCCTGGTGGCGTAGCCGCCGCGCCGCCGGATGCGGGCGCAGGCATTGTATCCCGCCAGCCGCAGCGACCCCACGTCCAGGACAACGAGGTTGGCGACCGCCC
Source organism: uncultured Rhodopila sp. (assembly GCA_903851415.1). Classification (GTDB taxonomy): domain Bacteria; phylum Pseudomonadota; class Alphaproteobacteria; order Acetobacterales; family Acetobacteraceae; genus Rhodopila. The sequence goes on from CAINOE010000160.1 coordinate 5,380, forward strand.
GGGCGGCGTATTCCTCGGCGTCCGCGGCGGTGGCGGCCATCAGCACCGCGAAGTCGAGTTCGCTGAACTCCACCCGCAGGACGCTGCTGATGATCGGGTCCGGTTCGGCGAGGATGATGATCGGGGGGGCGGACATAGCGGCGCATGATGCGGGGGAAAGGTTGACGAAGGGTTAATGGAGCGCGGGTCGTGGTGCGGTTTGTAGTGTGCCGTCTCTGTCACTGCAGCCCGGGTGCAAACGGCGCCGCCGCCCGGTAGGATGCCCGAGCGCTGGCATGTGTCTGATCAGGATGGACCACAGCATGAGCAAGGTCGCCGCGGTTGACGAACCGGCCTTCCGGATGAGCCGTGAGGCCTACCGGGCCTGGGCGGAGCAGCGGGAAGCGGGCCGCTTCGAGCGGGTGAACGGCGTGGTGGTGGCAACGGCACCGGAAAGGGCGAATCACAACCTGCGCAAGTTCCGGGTCGCGCAAGCCCTGGATGCCGCGGTTCGCGCCGCCGGGCTTCCCTGTCAGGTGTTTACCGACGGGATGACGGTCGAGGTCGGCGATAGCGACTATGAACCCGATGCGGTGCTGCGCTGCGGCGGCACGTTGCCGGGTGACGCCATCGCCCTGCCGGACCCTCTGGTCATCGTGGAGGTCTTGTCGCCAGCCACCAGCGGCATCGACCGGGCATGGAAGCTTCAGGAGTATTTCCGGCTGCCGTCGTTGCGCCACTACCTGATCGTCTGGGCGGACAAGCCGCAGATCGTCCACCACCGGCGCGGCGATGACGGGGAAATCGAAACCCGGACGGTCGAGGGCGGCGAGATGGGTCTCGATCCGCCGGGCATCATGATCACGGTTGAAGATGTCTACGCCTGATGTCGTCTTCGTCGAAGACAATCTCGGCCACCGCGTAGGGCGGTCCTTTGAACCAGCCGGCTGTCTCCGCCTCGGCAGGTGAGATGGTGCTCAGTCTCGGTGCCCGCTGTGATGACGCTGTCGATGCGAGCAGCGTTGGCCGTCGGTATCAGGCGCGGCGGCGCACCCGGACACTGGTCAGAACCGCAAGGCCGACGCCCAGGATCGCCGCGGAGGCCGGTTCCGGTAGCGCCTCAAGCTGGGCTTGCGGTTGTCCGGCCGCCCCGAGCACCGGCGTGAAGGGACCGCCGTCGACCGATACTTGCGGGTATACGTCGAAGTAGCTCGTGGTATAGTCCTGTCCCGATATCTCGGCGAACGTGTCGCTCCCGGTGGTGGGCGCGTCGGCACGGGACGCGAATTCCGCCGCGATCGAGCCGATCGATCCGGTCAGGTCCCATTCCATTTGGACGGCGAATGTGCCGGCTTCGCTGTCGCTGGTTCGCCCGAATGCCGTGACGGTGGTCGGCCCGGACAGCGTCGCGGTGATGTCAGGTCCACCGTTCACGGTCACCTGCGCGATGATCTCCGAGTTGACGGTCTCCACCTCATTGCCGCCGATGAAGCTGATCGAGAGCGGCGGCGGAAACATCAGATGCAGCGCGCCGGTGATGCAGAATTCGCTTCCGCTGAAGTCGCCGCAGGAACTTGGACCGTTCAGGACGTAGCCGGCATCCGACGAGACCAACGGGATCAGCGTCATATCCGGGGTGGCCACAGGCATCGGCGCGGCTTGCGCCGCCCCGCCGAACGCGGCGGCGGCCAGTATCATTACTGCGAAGGCCCCGGTGTCTGCCGGAGAATTGGCATTGCGAACCCGGATGGCCCGGGTACGGGTGACGTCCTGCCTGTGTGCATTGTGCTGTCTCCCTTGATCTTTTTGCCGGCTCCTGCGCTGCTGCCACTGTCCAACCGACCGAAGGGCGGATCGGCAAAAACGCCGCGGGATGACGTTCGGACGTAGCGGCGGAGCATCGACCGAAGACCATGCACGACGCTCCAAGGTCATTTTTCCCTGAAATGTGACGTAAGACAATCCTTTTCCGGTAAGATCAGGCGCCGCCCGGCAGGCCATCCAACGTCACCGGGCACACCGCCGGCACCGGCAGCTGGATCGCCCGTGTGGTCCGGCACAACGCCGGGGCCCCGTCAAGGCAGCGGCCCTTCTTCATCGGTCGTGCAGCCCTCCATGTCGTCTTCGTCGAAAACAAGCTCTACGACGGCGTAGGGCGGCCCGTTGAAGCAGCCGGCCGCCTCTGCCTCGGCGAAAGTGAGGGTCCGCTCGGGCCCGGTTCCCGCTACGGTCACGCTGTCGATGCGAATAGCGATGACGGTGCGCCGGCCGATGTCGGTGCAGCGCCACTGACCGCCGCCGCACCGGAAAGTTCCTCCCAGAGTGAAATCCGCATGGTTCATGGTATGTCGCCTATCAGTTCGTCCAATGTCACCGGGCACACACCCGGCACCGGCAACGGAGGCTGGTCGTCCATCGTCTCCGGCAGCGCGCGCAGCGCCTTGGCGTAGATGTCCGCCAAGTCGATCTTCTGCCGCATGGACGGGGCATAGGCGTCCGCGGCGTTGATGCGGGCGACCCGGGCCTCGGATCGCCAGTGCGGCACGTCACGGGACAGCGGCCACGCCTGCGCCTTCAGGTCGTGCAGCAAGGCCTGAAGCAACTGCGCCCGGCAGGCCCGCAAGGTGTTGCGCCCCACGTCCTCCACCTCCTCAACGATGTTTTGCCAATCGATCTGATCGTTGATGGTTTCGCCTGACGCGATCCGGCGCAGCAACGCAGACTGCTGCTCTGACCATAGCAGGATATCGGTGTCGTAGAGATCGCTCATGCAGTGGCTCTCCCTCAGCGCCAAGCGGTGTTCAACGGCTCGCGGGACGATGTGTCTGACGGGCAAACACATTAATCAACCGGGAACCAATCCCCAACCACCTGATCTTCGGTAAATTTCAGGCTGGCGAAATCGACCCGCGGTTGCTCGCCGTAGTCGCTCATAGCCGCCGCCACGTACTCCAAAGCGTCCGGTGTTTCTTCGACGATTAGCCGCGACACAGCCGAGCGCAGGCTGGGACTGTGCTTAAGGGTTCGTTTGATGTCGCGCCGGGCGTATCGTATGGACGCCCTCCACCCCCTGGGTGGGTCCATGGCAGGGCACGCTTGCAGCTTGATTAGGTGCTCGAGCACGGTCCAGATATGGCTCCGCAGCCTGGAGCGTTCCGACGTGGCCAATGACACGATCTCCTCGGCGATGTTAGGCCAATCGAGTTCGGCCTCGTTGACCAACTCACCGACGGCGCGGCGGCGCAGCAGTTCGGCCTGGCGTTCGGACCAAAGTGAGACGTCGACGTTGTACAAATCGCTCATGCGGCAGATTTCCGCTCGTTCAGTAACAGGTGGTATCCAATAACCTCCGGGAGGAGCCGGCGTTCGGCCGCTATAACACGACCGGCGCTCGAGGCGGTACGGTGCGCCACGTATTTTTACTTCAGGCGGTCGAGCAGATGTCCGCCACCGCAGCCGTCAGTCTATCGAAGGATACTTTTCAATTGGTTTCAACGCCAGAGGGATACGTTGCGTCGTTCCGGAGTCACGGTCCGATGCGCCACCCGGCCGCGAGAGTTTGGCGCGCGGCTTGCCGGCTATCCCACTATTTGGCCCTAGGGCCCGCATGGGGCTACCTGCCTGCCTCTGAAAGCGCGGGAGGAGTCCCCACACCAGTGGCGGACCTGTGCCGCCAGCCATTGCGCTTATTGTCGGTGGCTGCGGTTATCATATTGCTAAATCGATAGATGGTTTATCCGCATCCGCCTTCTGATCTGCCTGAAAGTAGCTGCGTGGGACACCCATTACGGCACGTGGTGTACGATCCAGGATGTTACCCTTTGAAAAGCGATTGACGCGTTTGCGCCACCACTATATGGATGTCTACCCTTTGCCTTCTACTGATCGGGTGCCGACCAGCCGGGATAGCTGGGTGCCGACCAGCCGGGATAGCTGGGTGCCGACCAGCCGGGATAGCTGGGTACCGAGGAAATTTCTGCATGACCACCATGAGCAACCCAGCCGGGTGACACGCGCGAATACGTCCGTTTCGCCCGGTTCTAAAAAAGGACTAACGAAATGGACCTACATATTGGTACCGCCCTATTTTTCCACATGGACGCCCAGAGCATCTGGGCGATCTGCGCTGTGCTGAGGGAACTCATCAAGCGTCGTTCACGAAATCCCCAGGACCGGTCCCGCACTCGATAGTAACGTCCGGTCAACGGCGGCGTGGGTCGTTCTCGCGTTGGATGGGTGCAAGCAAGGAGGCAATCCACCACCCAAACCGCTCCGCCGCGCTCGGCCGTCCTTCGGCGATCCTCCGAGCGCGGCGACGGCGGGCACGCTCGAGCCAGACGAACCAGATGCCAAATAGCACGCCCTTCAAGAAAGTCATCTCATAGGAGGTAAGATCGAGTGACATTTATGCTCCCGATAAGTATCGAATGCGCCTGGCTACAAACCAACTGGCAAATCCCAACGATATAGGTGCAAAAGCAACATCCGCCACTACGCGATCAAGGTAGGTACCCAGGTATGCATATATCAGGAAGTTTATTGTCGCTACTGGTATAGAAATACCAAAAAAGAAACCAAACCAATATACGGCACGGGCGCACCGTATGTGGCAGCGCGCCACTATATCGATGTCGGACACATTTGGCGATAGCCATAATTATCGTTTGACGGCGTCTTCCGGTTTCGGCCCTGACCTTTCTGGCTTGCAGGAGAGGCAATGCCGATATGTCCTAGCCGAGATGGTCGCACAGCTCGCCGCCGCTTGGACCCTCCACACTGCGCGAGAGCGTGGGCGATGAGGCGGAAAATGACATGGATCAAACCTATTTTAAGGCTCTTGCGACGTACAGCCCGCCATAGCGCCAGCGGCGCCCGAGGCGATGCACCATTCTTTTCCCGGCCGGACACGCCTCCGAATACGCCCCCTCAAACCTCCGGCGGCTCCCCCGCTATCGGCGTCTTGCCGAACCCGCGAATCAGTTCCGTCACCTCGGCGATGGCGCGTTCCGCCGCCTCGCCGTCCGGGCCCTTCGCCACCAGAGCCACACCGCCACCGCCGGCCCGGTAGAACGGGTAGCTGCCGATATCCAGGTCCGGATACCGCGCCTGCACCGCGGCCAGGCCCTCGGCGATCACGCCCTCGGGCAGGCCGATGACGTGCACCGCACGGGATTCGATCTTCGCGCCGCCCACCAGCGACGGCGCCAGCCACTCGAACATCGACTGCATGATCTTCGGCACGCCGGCCAGCACATAAACGTTCTCCAGCCGGAACCCCGGCGCCACGCTGATGGCGTTCTCGATCAGCGACGCCCCGCGCGGCATCGTCGCCATGCGCTGCCGGGCGGCGTTGAACTCGCCGGGCTTGTAGGCGGCCTCCATGCGCGGCCAGGCGACCGGATGAGGCTCCCACGGCACGCCGAACGCCGCGGCGATGCACTCGCTGGTGATGTCGTCGTGGGTCGGCCCGATCCCGCCCGTGGTGAACACGTAGTCGAACTTGCGGCGGACTTCGTTGACCGTCCCGATAATCGTCTCCGCCACGTCGGGAATGATCCGCACCTCCCGCAGCGGGATGCCCAGGTTCCCCAGACCCGTGGCAAGGAACTGGATGTTGGCATCGCGGGTGCGGCCGGACAGCACCTCATTGCCGATGACCAACAGGCAGGCGGTCGGATTTTTCCCGGTCATGGACGGTTTCCCTACAGGAAGTCTCGCAACAGCGGCACCAGCGGCTTGTCGGCCGGCGGCATTTCATACTCGGACAGTTTCGCCGCGCGCACCCAGGCCAAAGTCTGGTTCTCACGCGGGGTCGGGGTGCCCTTCCAGCGGCGGCACACGAACAGCGGCATCAGCAGATGAAACCCCTCGTAGTCATGCGAGGCGAACGCGAACGGTGCGAGGCACGCCGCCGCCACGTCAATGCCGATCTCCTCTTTCAGTTCGCGGATGAGGGCGGCTTCGGGGGTTTCGCCGGGGTTCAACTTGCCGCCGGGGAATTCCCACAGGCCGGCCATCTTCTTCCCCTCCGGGCGGCGCGCCAGCAGCACGCGGCCGTCAATGTCCACCAGGGCGCAGGCGGCGACCAGCAGCAGCGGCTTGGTGCCGGGCGGATGCGTCGCCGGATCGACCGCGGGCGCCTCGGTGCGGCCGAAGATGTCGTCGCGGGTGGCCTCGAACACCGTCACCATGTGTTCCGTGCCGGTGGTCAGCGAGGTCCGCATGCCGATGCCAGCCTGGCGGAACCCGACCCGGCGCAGCACGGCGCGCGAGGGTTCGTTGCCGTCCGCCACTTCGGCGACGATCAGGTCCACGTCCAGATTGGCGAAGGCCCAGCTTGTCAGGCGTCTGGCCGCTTCGCTGGCCACGCCATGCCGCCAGTAGGCACGGCCGACCCAGTAGCCGAGGCGGGCGGTGCGGCCGGCGCGGTCCATGCGGAGGCCGACGACGCCCACCAGCATCTCATTCGGGCCGTCCTGCCCGGTAATGGCGAGATGGTAGGCCGACCCTTCGGCAAGCTGCTCGATGGTGGAGGCGATCCAGTCATCGGCCAGGGACCTCGGATAGGGGTAGGGGATTTCCTGCAGGGTGCGGGTCACCTCCCAGTCGTTCACCAGCCGGTGCAGCGCTTCGGCATCGCTCGGGTGCAGCGGACGCAGGGTCAGGCGGTCGGTCTTCAACGGCTCGAACCCGCCGCCGGCCGATGGTGCCGGGGGGGATTTGGTTTTGCGCGGGGTTTTGCGGGGACGCTTCGGTGGGGCGGTCACAGGAATCGGATCAACCTTATTGGCTCGGCGTTGCCGCAAAGTGGCGCAGGCGGCATGACGGATGCAAGGGTGGGGGCGCAAGGGTGGACGGCGTGACAGGGACGGGTCACGCCGGGCCCGGGTTCGTTGGAGTGCGCGAAGCTGTGATGTGACGGATCGTATCGCCGCGATTTCGGTACCCCTCCCCTCGCCCACATAGGACTATCGTGAGGAGCCTCGCGCATGGAACTGATCCGCCAATCCGCTGCGCGCGACCTGCGAGTGGATTTCTTTCGCGGGCTGGCCCTGTGGTGGATCTACACCGATCATATCCCGGGGGATGTGCTGGCCAATGTCAGCCTGCGCAACTTCGCGATGTGCGACGCGACCGAGGTGTTCGTGCTGCTCGCCGGCTATGGGGCGGGACTGTCGTACGGCATGCGGCTTGGCGGCCATGGATACATCTCCACCGCGGCCGACGTACTAAAGCGTGCCTGGACGCTGTATATCGCGCACATCTTCCTGTTCATGCTGTTTTCGGCGCAGGTCACCTACTCCGCAACGCTGCTGAACCGGATCAACTATCTGGAGGAGTCGCGGTTGGATATCCTGGGCGACGATCCCTACCGCAGCATCCTGGAAGCGCTGCTGCTGCGGTTCCAGCCAAGCCTGCTGAACATTCTGCCGCTATATGTGGCACTGATGGTTTTCTTCGCGGCGACGATCTGGCTGCTGCGATGGCCGCGGGTTTTGTTCGGCCTGTCGTTCTGCCTGTATTTGCTCGTCCGTTTCACCAGCATCAACCTGACAGCGTGGGGCGAGGAGGGCTGGTTCTTCGACCCGTTCGCCTGGCAGTTCCTGTTCACCATCGGTGTCCTGCTCGCCTGCGCTCCGCCGCGCATGCCAACCGGCAAAACGCTGCTCGACGTGCTTGCGCTGCTCACGGTGCTCACGGGCATGGCGGTGACGTTGGTCATCGATCCGGACCCGCGCCTGCTGGAGTGGATCACGGCAAGCCCACTGCGGTTCCTGGTCATCGAGGACAAGACCGGCCTGTATCCGTTCCGCCTGCTGTCGATCCTGGCGCTGACCTGGCTGTGCGTCCGCGCCATCCGCTTCGATCAGCCCTGGCTGCGGTCCCGGTGGGCCGCGCCGCTGGTTCTGCTCGGGCAGAATTCGCTGCCGGTGTTCTGCGGCGGCATCGTGCTGGGTTTCGTCGCCCGCATCGGCCTGGAATATGACGATCGCATTTTGATGCAGGTTGGCATCAATCTGTTCGGCGCCGCGGGGATGGTTGGCCTGGGCGCGCTGGCGGCATGGTATCGGACGAAAGGAAAACCCAAGGGTCCGCGCAGCGCACCTGCCACCTCATCCGCGCTCTTGCCGGTGAATGTCCGGGCTGATACCGGTTGAGGTTATGAAATGGCTTCCCCTGCCCATTATTTTCCTTGCTCTGGCCTGTGGGCCGCCGCGCTGCGCGGAAGCGGCGGATGACGATTTGCCGCCGTGCGACATGCCCGCGGACCTCACCACGCCGGTGGCGCCGCTGACCCGCGTGGCGAACGCTCTCTCGGGACCGGGCAAGGTCGAAATCCTGGCGATCGGCTCCGGCTCGACCGTGGGGGATACGGGCGGATCGACGGGACCGGCTTTTACCTACCGCACCCCTGAGGCGTCGTTTCCCTTCCGCATGCTCGATGTTCTGCGGGAGATGCGGCCGCGCGCGCAGTTCAATCTGACGGTCAAGGGCGGCCGCGACATGAGCGCGGACGCGATGTATTCAACCCTGCTGCAGGAACTGGCGGGGCATCATTACGACCTTGTGCTGTGGCAGACCGGGACCGTGGAAGCGGTGCGCGGGGCCCGGCCGCAGGCGTTGCGCGACGTGCTGGAGCAAGGCGCCGATGCCGCGGCGAAAGCGGAGGCGGACCTGGTGCTGATCGATCCCCAGTTCAGCCGCTTCCTGCGCGCCAACACCGACATAAACCCCTATGAGATGGTGTTGGAGCAAATCGCCGGGATGCCGGATGTCTCCCTGTTCCGCCGCTTCGACCTGACGCAGGCCTGGGTCTCCAACGGCCAGGTCGATCTCGAGCGCGTCGGACAGGACAGGCGCGACAAGACGATCGCGCTGCTCAACACCTGCCTCGGCCACGCGCTGGCGCGCTTCGTATTGGCCGGCGCCGAGGCGCACTGACCCCCGCCATTGGCCCCCCGAGGTCTGGCCTTTCCGGCGAATCCGCCCTTATCCTGCCGCCAAGGCAGAACGGGGGGAAATATGGGCTACGACAACGCTTTCGCCGGTCTGAAAGTGGTCGATCTCAGCGGCGGGATTGCCGGGCCGTCCTGCGCCATGATGCTCGCCCAGCACGGCGCTGATGTGATCAAGGTGGAGACCCCCCATCATGGCGGCGACTGGGCCCGTATCCTCGGCCGGACTTATGAAGACCATTCGGCGTATTCCCTCTATGGAACCCTGGGCAAGCGCAGCCTGGCGCTGGATTTGAAGACGCACGAGGGCAAGGAGATCCTCTGGCGCCTGCTGCGGGACGCGGACGTCTTCATGGAGGGCTTCCGCCCCGGCACGATCAAGAAATACGGCTTCGGCTATGACGCGGTCAGCGCGGTCAACCCGGGCATCATCTACTACTCGATTTCCGGCTTCGGGCAAACCGGCCCGCTGGCGGCGCGCCCTGCCATGGACCCGGTGCTGCAGGCGTTCATCGGCATCGTCGCCGAGAACAAGGGCGAGCACGACCAGCATCCGCACCGGATCGCGATTTCGCTGATCGACATGTTCTCCGGCCTGCTCGGCTTCCAGGCCATCGCCACATCGCTGTATGCGCGGCGCGAGCAGGAAGTGAAGCAGGGCCGATTCATCGAACTCAGCCTGATGCAGGGCGGCGCACTGCTGTCGGTGATCCGGCTGATCGCGCATCATCTGGAGCGCGGGACGGCGCAGCGCACCAGCATGCCAAGCGGGGTGTACAAGACGGCGGACGGTCAGATCAACGTGACGATGGTGCGGCCAAGGGATTGGCACCCGTTCTGCGAGGCGCTGGAACTGACGGAGCTGCTGCACGATCCTCGCTTCGCCACGCACCAGGCCCGTGCCACGCATCTTGACGAGTTGTACGCGGTGCTGCGGCCGATGGTCGCGGCGCGGACGACGGCGTGGCTGTCGGAACGGCTGACGGCCAGGGGGATCATGAACGGCCGGGTCAACAGCTATGAGGAGTTCCTGAAGGAGGAACAGGTCGCCGCAACCGGCATCATGTCCTGGCTGTCGCAGCCCGGCGTGCCGGAACCGGTGCCCATGCCCAACCTCCCCGGGCTGCCGAAGTTCGAAAGCGGCACGAAGCGGGCGCACGCTCCGGCGCTGGGCGAGCACACCCGGGAGGTGCTGGCCGGGCACGGGTATTCGCCGTCTGAGATCGATGCGCTGTTTGAGCGGAAGGTGATCGGCGGGCTGTGAGTGCAAGGCTGGGATAATACGAGGTCGCCGAACCTCTGGATGATCCGCACTGGTTGTGGTATCCTCACGTTATGAACACTGTGTTGACTGACACATGGACGACCGAGCGCTTCCTTGCCTGGGAAGACAAGCAGGAAGGCAAGCATGAATTCGACGGTCGGACTGTCATCCCGATGACCGGGGGTAGCCTTGGTCACCAAAGGACTGTCTTCAACCTTATGGTTGCGCTTTCAGGGCTTCTGCACTGTAACACACATCACGCCGCCCAGGAAATGCGCATCCGGTCGGGCGCGAAGGTGCGCTATCCGGACGTTTGCGTATTCGCTGGAGTTTTCGACCGAACCCTACGCACCCTGACCGATGCCGTCGTGCTTTTCGAGGTGCTCTCCGACGACACCGCCACGATCGACCGGGTGGACAAGCCGCTCGACTACGCCGCGTTGCCGTCGTTGCGCGGATACGTGCTGTTGGAGCAGACTGCAGTCGCCGCGACAGTATTTCGGCGGGATCCTGGCGCTGAGTGGATCGCCAGCGACCATTCCGGCGGCACGATTATCGTGCCGGGCCTCAATGTCAGCCTGTCCCTGGCCGACGTCTACCGGGGCCTGACATTCGACGCGTAGGCTGCGTGACCCCGGCGGCCCGACGGTGATAAGAGGCGGTCACCCGACCGCAAAGGACCGCCCATGCCCGCCCATTACGACCTGCTGATCCGCAACGGCACTTGCGTATTGCCCTGGGGTTCGGAGGACACCGATGCCGGCGTCCGGGACGGGCGCATCGCCGCTCTGGGCGTGGCCTCGGACGCCACCGCGGACACAGTCGTTGACGCCACCGGCCTGCATGTGCTGCCCGGGCTGATCGATCCGCACGTCCATTTTCGCGACCCCGGCAACGCGGCGGTGGAATCGATCCCCACCGGCACGCGCGGCGCCGTTCTCGGCGGGATCACGGCGGCGTTCGACATGCCGAACACCAGTCCCTCCATCATCGATGCCGAGCGCCTGACCTGGAAGCAGTCCTATATCGAGCAGGTCGCGTGGTGCGACATGGGGATCTATTTCGGCGCCACGAAGACCAACATCCCGTCGCTGGCCGCGATGGAACTCGGCCGCGGCGTCTGCGCCATCAAGGTCTTCGCCGGAAGCTCCACCGGCGACCTGATGGTCGAGGACGACGAGCACATCGAACTGGTCATGCGCTCCGGCCGCCGCCGGATCGCCTACCATAGTGAGGACGAGTATCGCCTGCAGGAACGCAAGCCGATGTTCAAGCCGGGCGATCCGCATCGCAACCACATGGTCTGGCGGGACGAGGAATGCGCGTTCCTCGGCACTCGCCGGCTGATGGCGCTGGCGCGCAAGACCCGGCGTCCCGCGCATATCCTGCACGTCTCGACCTGGCAGGAACTGGACTACCTGAAGGATTTCCGCGACATCGCCACGTGCGAGGTGCTGCTGAACCACCTGACCCAGGTTGCCCCGGACTGCTACGATCGTCTCGAAGGCTTCGGCGTGATGAACCCGCCGATACGCGGGGAGGAGCATCGCGCCCTGGCCTGGAAGGCCATCAATGACGGCACGGTCGACACGGTCGGCTCCGACCATGCGCCGCATTCGCGGGAGAAGAAGCTGCTGCCGTGGCCGCAATGCCCCTCCGGGCTGCCCGGCGTGCAGACGCTGGTGCCGATCATGCTGGACCATGTGAATGCCGGGCGGCTGTCGCTGGGGCGGTTGGTCGATCTGATGAGCGCCGGACCGGCCCGGGTCTATGGCATCGCCGGCAAGGGGCGGCTGGCGGCGGGATACGACGCGGACTTCACGCTGGTGGACATGAAGCGCCAGCGGCGGATCGAGGAGTCATGGCTGGCCACCCCCTGCGGCTGGAGTCCGTTCGCCGGGATGGAGGTGACCGGCTGGCCGGTAGCGACGATCATCCGCGGGAACGTGGTCATGCGCGAAGATGAGGTATTGGGACAGCCGGTGGGCAGGCTGGTGAACTTCGCCGGGTGAGGCTACGCGGCAGCCCGCCCCGGTATTGAGCTAAACCCGACGGTCGGGGTGGAAAACGGCTGGTATTACGCCGCCTGCGGTCCACTTCCATAGTTCGCCGGAAGAGTTTCATGATCGCACCGGGTTTGGTTGCTCCCGGCGAGATGGATTGCCAGAACCGCCGAGCCGTGCGGGACCGGCAGAACGGCGCTGACGCCGCCGCTGCTCGCCGCCTTAACCCGAGCTTCCTTCTTGCTCTTACTATAATCCGGCGGACTTCCTAGAAAAATCACCCCCGGCCATCCAAGAACGTAGCCATGTAATTCACGGCTATGTGATTGTACTTCGGGAGGCGAATCGACTCCATTCCAGCCATGTATATCGACACCGTCCCGAACCGCAACTCGCCCCCCGCCATCCTCCTGCGCGAGAGCTACCGC
>CAINOE010000161.1 GCA_903851415.1 uncultured Rhodopila sp.
CGAGCACCGCCTGTTCTCATTTATCAGCATGAACTGGCGGGCCAGGCCGCTGGTCAGTTATCGCGTCATTGTCGATCTGATCAGCGCCACCACGACCGACACCGGTCTCAAGGTGTGCTGCGAACTCGACACCAATCTCTATCCCAAGGGGATCGTTGTCACCGATGAGGAGATGGCTTCGCTGAACATTGTCCGCGCCGAATTCCACGGCGAGTGGAACTACACGATCCGGCCTGGCAACCGCTCAGCCGAAGCGGTTGATTCCTGACAGGCCCTTACTTGCTCGTCTGTCGTGGCTCGTCGGACCTCACCGCCGGTGCTGCCACTCGAAATTGTCCCTGATACGGATGCGCCAGACCATCGCCGCCGGAGTGCGCCATGGCCACGTCCTTACCTTTGTCCGGTGCCAATGTACTGGATCCCGGGTCATGGCTGTTGCTCAACTGCCCGGCGGCGAAGGCGGCGGGGGGCAAACGAATGCTATGGCAGCAACGATCGTCGCCGCGGAAGTGGTATGGACAGGCATTTGGCACGTCTCCAAAGGTTGCGACGCAACGGCCCGTGCCGCCCGTCCCCAACCTGTTCGCTAAAGGTGCAGCTGCGGTTACGCCTTAGCCTCGCCAAAAGCGCGCCCGGCAAGCACCCGGTTGGCCAGGACGACCAGATCGGTGGCGGCCGCGTCGAAGAGATGGAAAAAATTGAGCAACGTGGCGGCCGCCGCGGCCGCCGCGAGACCGGCGGTGGCGGCATTGAGGTTCGGCCGCACCGGATAGCCCCGCCGCAGCATCTCCGCCAGCAGGACCGACAGCGGCCCCGACACGCCGCAGATGAAGGCGAGGCAGGCCCGAGCCTCCACAATATCGGCCGCGTGTGTCCCCGGCGCGAACCAGACGCGGAGGCACCCGAGGCCGCTCGCACCGACGCAGCAGCAAGCGCGGCAGGGGCAGCAGCGCCCAGGACGGCTTGCGGTCGGGCAGGCTCGTCTGGAAGGCGGCAATCGCGGCCAGGACCGCGGTCAGGGTCGATTCCGTGACGGCCAGCCATATGTCCGGAGCAGCCGTAAGCCTGCGGACCATGGCGCCAATATCGGCGAAACATGCCAGCGCCGCGGCCGAAGCGCAGACGGCGGCGCACCAGCCGAGCGCGCGCAGGAACGGTGGCGCCAGGCGCCGCCCCGGGCGTAGGTCATGGGCGAGTATCTCGATCAGCGCGTCCGGTGATGACATGTGATCAGGCATCGTTGCCATCTCCTTTGGCCAATCGGGCACGGAGCGCCTTCAGGGCACGATGCAGGTTCACTTTCAGCGCGCCCGCGGTGCGACCGGTGCTGGCGGCTGCCTCCTCCAAGCTGCGCTCCCGCAGAGCCAGTTCCTCGACCGCCTGGTGCTGGCCTTCGGGCAATTCAGCCACGGCCGCGTTCAAATCGTGGGCTTCGTCGCATCGCTCCAGTTCCTGCGCAGCCGTCGCGGCGGGATCGGGTTGGCTTTCATAGACGAGTGGTGCATGGACCTCCCGTGTGCGATGGCGTCCGTGCGACCGCATCGCGTCAATCGCCCGCCGCTGTGAAACGGCCCGCAGCCAAGGCACGAAAGGCCGCGCCGGGTCGTAGGTGTGGCGGACACGATGCAGAGTCACAAGAACCTCCTGGACCACGTCGTCAACCTAGTCCGCCGGCACGCCGTGGCTGCGCGCCATTGATCCGATGAGTGGCAGGCATGTGCGCAGAAGGCTCTGGTAGTAAACGGCATCGCCGTCCTGGGCGGCCGCCATCAAGGACGCAAGGTGCGCATCGGTCTCCGCGCGCGCCGCCAATGCTTCGGCGCTGATACTTGACCCCGTTTTTTGCCGCCGTCACACGACCCACCCTGGCACAGGCAGGCACGATAGTGCTCGGCTCCGGCTGCGGACAGAGATTCCGGCCCGCCAACCATCTGCTCCCGCAAGCACGGGTTGCCGCCTGGCACCCAAATTTGCGACGGTCCCCCGTGGGCCCACACCGGAGCCGTCCGTGCCGACTGAGCCCGCCAAGTGCGAATGTCCCTGCTAGATGATAGATCAGCCCCGGTTGCGCTCTGGCGCGGGTGCTCGGATAGAGGCAATGTCATTCAATGTTCAGTCCGGGACACCCTGGGCATTGTCTAAAGCAAGGAGGCCCCATGGCCCACGCCCCTCAGACCAAGGTTCTTGCCACCTACATGCGTGGCGGCACCAGCAAAGGCATCTTCTTTGCACTGGACGACCTGCCGGAGGCGGCCCGAGTCGCGGGGCCCGCGCGCGACGCGCTGCTCCTGCGCGTCATCGGCAGCCCCGATCCCTACGGCAAGCAGATCGACGGCATGGGCGGTGCCACATCCAGCACAAGCAAGACCGTCATCCTCAGCCGCAGCGCCAAAGCCGAACACGACGTGGACTACCTGTTTGGCCAGGTCTCTATCGACAAGCCCTTCGTCGATTGGAGCGGCAACTGTGGCAATCTCTCGGCCGCCGTGGGCCCCTTCGCCATACGCAACGGCTTGGTCGATCCGATCCGCGTTCCGCATGACGGCATCGCCGTTGTGCGTATCTGGCAGGCCAATATCGGCAAGACCATCATCGCCCACGTGCCGGTCACGGGCGGGGAGGTGCAGGAAACCGGCGACTTCGAGCTAGACGGCGTGACCTTTCCGGCCGCCGAGATACGACTGGACTTCCTCGATCCGGCCGAGGAAGGCGAGGGCGGCTCAATGTTTCCCACCGGCCGGCTTGTGGATGCGCTGGAGGTCCCGGGCGTCGGCACGTTCCAGGCGACCATGATCAACGCCGGCATCCCGACGATCTTCCTGAATGCGGCCGCGCTGGGCTACATCGGCACGGAACTGCAGGACGACATCAACGGCGATCCCGCAGCGCTCGCGCGCTTCGAGACGATCCGCGCACACGGCGCGCTATGCATGGGCCTCATCGGCAAGCTCGAGGAGGCTGCCGCGCGCCAGCACACGCCCAAGGTCGCCTTTGTCGCCGGACCGGCCGACTACATCGCCTCCAGCGGCAAGCAGATCGTCGCTGAGGACATCGACCTGCTGGTGCGTGCGCTGTCAATGGGCAAGCTGCACCATGCCATGATGGGTACGGCCTCGGTCGCCATCGCCACCGCGGCGGCGGTGCCCGGCACGCTGGTCAACCTGGCGGCAGGCGGCGGCGAGCGCGAGACGGTGTGCTTCGGGCATCCGTCTGGGACATTGCGCGTCGGCGCACAGGCAACTCTGGTGGACGCCCAATGGACAGTCAGCAAGGCCATCATGAGCCGTAGCGCCCGCGTGTTGATGCAGGGGTGGGTGCACGTGCCGTTCGGCGGCTAGCAGCCTGTCGGACTTAAGCCCAAAACACGAACAAATCGGAGATTATTTCAAGACCCCGCCGTTTCGCGCAACAGAAGAATCCGGGCGCGGACATTTGCGACATATTCTTCCGCAGAATCGCTAACTCCGACAGATGGGGGGCGGCCGCCGACGGCATCGATATGCCAAAGTGCGGGTTGTCAGAACCGGCAAAAAGGGAGTCGCCCGCCATGAGCATTACCATGATTGGCCTGGATACAGCCAAGTCCGTGTTCCAGGTCCACGGTATCAACGAGACCGGAAAGGTGGAGATCAGGCGCAAATTGCGCCGGAGCTATCGCGTTCTTCGAGAAACAGGAGAGCTGCACGGTCGTGATGGAGGCTTGTGGCGCCGCCCATCACTGGGCGCGGTTGCTCACCGGCCTCGGTCACACGGTGAAATTGATTCCGCCAGAAGCGGTCAAACCCTTCGTGAAGAAGGGAAAGAATAACGATGCGGCCGATGCCGCGGCGATCTGCGAAGCCGCCTCCCGGCGCGACGTGAAGTTCGTTCTCACCTTGATTGTCGCGCGGCACTGCACGCGCATCTCGCACTCAAGGAGGCAGCATTGGCAAAGCTCAAACCATACCAGGGCGGCAAGCGAGCCCGCTTCCGCCCCGACGACCGATTACTCGTCTTCCCGGAGACGCTCTGAGCTCGACTTTCCGCATTTTGGCCCCCGGACGATCAGGTCATGGCGCAGAATATATCCTCGTGAGCGATAAACTGTAGCGCGTCATCGATGGACAGGACGGTGCGTCCGAACGGACCGCTGGCAACCCACCGCTCTTTCCAGAGCGACCAATAGAGGACTTCAAACCTGCCATCCGTGCCGGTTGGC
>CAINOE010000162.1 GCA_903851415.1 uncultured Rhodopila sp.
CTCCGCCACCTCGGACAGGCCGTTGATGATGATTTCGTAAGCCTTGTTGGCGACAAGGCTGACGGCGATCCAGTCGTGCTGGCCGACGTTCGCCAGTGTCCCCGTGGTGCTGCCTCCGACTGCGACCGTGCCGGTGTGAGACGTGCTATCGGAATAATCAGCTACCACCGCGGCGACGCTGACGGTGTAGCTTTCCGGGGTTTCGGCCTGGGAATCGCTGACATCGATGTAGTACGTGCCGCTGTTGGCGGGCATGAAGTAGGTGTAGTTGTTGGCAGCCGGATAGTTGCTGGTAAGCACGGTGGATTCGCCGAGCGGGACATCGGTGCCGTCCGCGTTTTGAACAGTCACTTCCGCCACTTCGGAGAGGCCGTTGATGGTGACCTCGTAAGCTTGGTTGGCGACGAGCTTGACAGCGATCCAGTCGTGTTGGTCGACATACGCCAACGTCCCGGTCGCGGTGTAGCTAACAGGCGCGCCCGCCGGCCCTGAATAGGTTATCGACGGTGCCGCGTTCACAACAACGTCCGAAACCGTCAGCGTCTCGTCCGCCAGCGTCGTCGTACTGGAACCGTTCACGCTCTGCGAAGAGAACGTCAAAGTTTCGGTATATGTGCCGGTATGCGACAGGTCGGGCGTGAAGCTGCCCATGTACCAAGGCACCCCCCCAGACACGCCGGTTACTGTCGTGTCTGCCACGTCCGAGACGAATCCGCTGCCCATGAACGACAATGACCCGGTCAACAGATCGCTGTTCAGCAGCGGCGCCTGGTTCACGATCTCCATGTTTTGCGTCAACAGCCCGGCCGTCACCGTCCCGGCGAGATTGATGATGCCGAAATCCAGCGACCAGTCGGTGCCGGCATCGATCAGGCTGGCCGAACCGTCCGCCGCCTCCTCGAACGCTGGCGCGGCGTAGTAATTCACTTGGCCCGACAAAGTAATCGGAGCGTCAACCCCCAGGTCCGGTAGGTCAGGGTCCTGGCTGACAAGGCCGAAAAGGCTCCCATCGGCGCTGTCGAACCCCGCATACAGCCCGGCCAGTGTAACAGTCACCGTCCCGCTGTCGCCGGCCCCTAGCCCACTCACCGCGTTCGCGGCGGCGAACTCTCCATCGGTGCCAGCGCTACTCGCCAGCGTATCGGTCAACGCCCCTGTCGTCGTATTGGCAATCATCACCGAGACCGAGGTTGTCTCGCCAACATGGATCGTGCCCAGCGACCAGACCGGATCAACCGTTCCATCGACCGAAAGCTCGGGTGTCGCGATCGCATAAATTTTCTGGCTTGCGGTCACATCGATGTTTGTCTCTGCCCCGTCATAAGCAAGCGAGACTGGCAAAACCTCGTCCGTATAGTTGCCTGCCGCATACAAGTCTGATACGGCGTAGACCGTGCCCGTTGGGTTGTCCGGGCCGAGCCCGTAAGCGCCGCCGTCGATCCCGAAATCGGAAACATTATCGGCTGAACTGCTGACGTCGACACCATCTAGGTCTTCGGGATCCTGACTGCCGCCCGTATACCTCACCGGCAGCGGCACCGACTGGCTCCAGATACCGCCGACTCGCTCTGCGGCAAACTGGATCACCGACGGATCGATGGAAACCGACCCACTATAGGTCAGCGTGTTGCCATTGGTTGGGTCGATCACCATCGCGTCCACCGACCCGGACGCCGAACTTGCCGTCCCCGAAAGCGGCTCGGCGGTGATATCGTTGTAGTCTGTCACCAAGTTGTAGTCCGAATAATCCAGCGATGGGTCGAGCTGTAGATCGTAGATAACTCCGTAATAATCGGTGACGCTCAGCACGCCGCCTGCCTCGATCGTCGCGCTCTGGACATCGATCCCATCCAATGCGATTGTATCGCCGAACTGGAAATTTGAAATCGTCCCCGCGAAGTCGATCGGATCGGACAACTCCAGAACCTGGCCCGATCCGTCGAAGCTGAAATCCAGCATTACCCCGCTGACGGCGGTGTCCGCCTGGACAAACATATAGTTATCCGGTCCGATCGTAGTGACGACGTCGATCGTCCCGGTGCTACCGCTCGACACGTCGATCGTCCCGCCACTCAGCCCGCCAGAGTCGAAGCTGACGATCGTCTGCCCGCCCGCCAACCCGATACCCAAAGAACCGCTCGTATCATACTGAACGATCGGACTCCCGGCGTTCCCCAAGCTTGGAATGGCGACCGTCATCTCATCGTTGGTCGGGTCACTTAGACCTGCCACCAGGCTACCCGATGCTTCTATCGTCACGCCGTTAAGCTGAACCTGGTTGCTGACATCCCCTGACGCATCAATCTGCGCAACCGATGTTCCGCTTCCTTCGCCGTCCGAGGTATCGGCCGTCAACACAAAACCGCCCCCCGCCGTCGTCTGTTGCACGCCAGAAACATCCAGCAACGACGCGGTCCCAGTCTGCGACATCGAATACCCACCGGTGGCCAGGTAACCGCCCGTACCGCCAAAATTCAAGTTATCGCTGATGGAAATCGATTTGTCCGCCGATTGCGCGGTGACCGACACCGCCGCTGGCGACGTAAAAGTAACCGTTTCCTGGAAGTTCTGCGTCGTCGTATTGTTGGACGACACCAAGTTGGTGACCGCCGTCGTAACTGCATCGAAGCTATTTAGCGCGGTCGCTGCGGCGCTCGCGAAGTTGCCGCTGCCGAAGGCGTTCACAACCCCGGTTACCGCACTGACGAATGACACCAGCGAATTGCAAGCCGCCGCCCAGTCGTTGCCGAGATATTGGCTTGCCGCTTGCTCGATGCTCTGCAGGGTCGTTTGCAGCCGCCCCAGCGATGCCAGCGCCGGTGTGATGACCTTGTCGATCGCCGCCTGCGTCACCTGCGCCCCGAGTTGGAAGCCGTTAATGGCGACCGAATCCACGGTGATCGCGTCGCCCAGTACGCTGAGCATCTCGGCGAAGCCCTTGGCGGGCGGGATAAGCTGCATCACGCCCGCGACCGCACCGACGTCGTTGCCCACCGCCGCGAGGATGTCGCCCAGTATACCCGCCTTATCCACCAGGGTCAGGTTGGGATTGCTGAGTTTCTCCCGGTCTTCGTCCAGCAACAACTTGTCGCTGTAAGCGGCCGCGCCGTTGCTGGCGATCTGTAGCGCGGCGCCGATCGGTCCGCCGACCGAGCCGGCGATACTGCCGATAACCGACAGCGCCTGCAGCCCAAGATTTACCAATTGCGTTGGACTGGCCTGGGTGGGCGCCGTCGCTATCGCAACCTCGCCGACGTCGAAGCCGAATGCCGAGGTCACCGCCTCGTCGAGAGCGCCAAAAAGCCCCATGTTTCTTCCATCCCAATCAGACACAAAAGCCGTAGGGCTCCGTAGGGGGCGCATCGGCCAGGCGCGTCACGTGTTGTTCGGTTTGGACAACCTGGAGTCGACACAGTCGTTCAGTAAAGCACTCCGGGCGAACGTTTGTTCACCACAACTAGAGCGACAACATGACAAAGACTGCACGGAACAGCCACATGACGCATGAACTTTAGTCAACCATGGCGGACCCGTAAAGGGGTGCCGTGCGATTTATACGAAACTGACGGGGTTGGACGGCACCCGCTTTCCCGACTGGGGGGAGAAGGAAACCGGCGACGGTCAGGGCGCGACCATGAACGGAGCCATCCACCATGCAGCAACGACGGTCGGTCTAGATATTATTTTTCAAAGTCGAGTGCAGCGGGTGTCATTGAAATATAATGATTTGTCCTGACCACAGTCCTCTGCAATCCGGTCAAAGTGGGCTGCAGGATCCTGCAATTTGCCAAAATCAACCGCAGTGCGCTGCAGGTCGGAGTATGAAAGATCGGCGTTTATGGCCGAGATCACTCCGATAGGGGCTCGCTACAGCCGACTTCGGAAACTGACACGGGTCGGACGGACAGCGCAACATAAAGGCCGTTATGTATCTCTACCGTGACCAAGTGCCGTCGCTGAATTCGGTCACAGTCTGATTCGTTCGACCTCGTCCCGGGTCAGGCGTTCCCTCGTCCGGTCATAAAGCCTGGTCGTACGCGGGCTTTCGTGCGCTGCCATCTCCTGAGCATGCTCCAGGGTGCCGCCATTTGACAGGTATGCCGTAATCCCCGTCGCGCGAAACGAATGATTGCCGATCGGCGCGACAATGCCAACCGCCGCCGCTCTCCGGCGCATCATCCGCCATGCGTCGGATTGATCCATCGGCTTCTCCGACAGCGTGATCCCCCGATGGCCGCGGGAGGTTCGGAACAGAAATCCCTCCCGGTCCCCGGCGATCCCCGCCGCGTCGATATAACTGCGAAGCGCCTCAGCCAGTGCGTGATGGCAGGGCATGACGTGCTGCTTGCCACCCTTCTCGTGCAGCCGCAGCTCCCATCCGGCGCCTTTCGGCCGGAGGTCTTCGACCCGTAATGTCAGCGCCGCGCCGATCCGCGCGAAGGAGTAAGTAAGGGTGGCGATCAGCGCCCGGTCCCGCAGATTCCTGAGCGTGTTCACCGGGATCGCATCGATCAGCGCCCGCCACTCTTTAGCGTCGAGCACCGGCGTCTTGCCGGTTGTCACGACGTGCTTCGGACCGCGCACCGCCGAGGCGGGATTGTTGGGAAGAATCTGGCCGATGATCAGCCAGTTGAACAGCATGCGGATCGCCGCGAGCTGCTGCTTCACGTCCGGGGCGGAATGGGTTCGCTGGCGTATATCTATATAGGTACTGACATCGGAAGGCCGGATCGCGGTCAGGCCGAGGCCGCGTTCCTCGCACCACGCGAAGAACCGGTGGCACGCCCTGCCATAGGCGCGGCGGGTATTCGGATTGCGAATATTCGATGTGAAAAAATCGACATAGCGCCGGCTGGCCCGTTCGCCTTCGTTCGCGATGAGCCCCGGGATCAGGGTCGCTTCGGGCGTCGTCGTTAATCCAATCGCAGCCGGCACGACGGCCGCGGGGAGATGATCGGCCGGTTGGTCGTCTGTCAGCCGCTGTCCGATATCGGTGCCCACGCCATCATTCATGCTGTCCGTCTTCCCTCGGATGCCGCGCCAGCAGTGCGTCCAGCAGCTCTTGGCGCACATGAAAATTGGTTGCCTTGAGTGCGGCAAAGGCGCTGGGAAGGTCCGTCAAACCGCGTCGCGCGGCACGGTCCAGCAGACCAAGGGTGCCCGTGACTCGCAACCCCCTGGCTCGCGCGACGCCGACACCGGCGCGTTCATCGATAAGGACAAAATCCGCCCGTATCTCCGTTGCCAACGCAACTGCCGCCCGCTCCCCCGCATCGAGAAGCCCGAGGTCGGCGTCCTGGACAGTTGGCGTGGGCACGACGGTGAGCCATGAGGGCACTGCTTCCGCCCAGTGGCGCACCGTGGCGGGAGCATGTGCATGGCGAAGTTCGGCATGCACTATCTCCGGAATGAACACGCGTTCGAACAGCCGGGGCAGGACTTCAATGGCGCCGATCAGCACCAGGTAGCGCAACGGGCCGGTATCCGCGACGGCGGCACGCATGCGGCGTCAAAGACCAAGCCGGTCCAGCGTCTCCACCTGGCGGTTCAGTTCCTCCAGCGTGATGCCGTCGTAAATGTCGTGCGTCTTGAGGAAGCCATCGATTTCGTGGCCGGTCTC
>CAINOE010000163.1 GCA_903851415.1 uncultured Rhodopila sp.
CCGGAGAAAAGTTTGGCCGAGGCGTCGCTCTTGCATCGTCATGGCCCGGCTTGTCCGGGCCACCTATGTCAGCACCCTGCCGCGACAGGTGGCCCGGACAAGCCGGGCCATGACGGTGGGGGAAAAGCCGTGCTCCGCACGATCCCTTACCCTGATGGCTATGGGGGGCCACCCGGGTGCCTGAGCGGCCCGACGGCCGTAACGTGAGTGAACAGGCTCGTAGTACCGCCGAAGCCGGGAAGGACCCTGGTTCCCGGGGCGTCTTCGCAGCGAATGGGCTGACCCCGGGGCGGGTGGACCCGGGAATCGCAGATAAGTGCTCGCGGAATACCCCGCATGGGAGTCCGGAGGTTGTTCGGCGGCGGCAGGCCCGGTCAACCGCAGGCCGGGCAAACCGAAGCACCCGGTAAGCCCCGGCCCATCCCGCCCGTCGCGCACGAAAATCACGATCCTGCCGCCGAACAGCTTCATTAACCGCCGTGCATGCCATATGATGCTGTGATGCCCTTCGATGTGCATGAATTCCCCGGCGCCTCCCGCATGGATCGCGCAGCGGGGCGCAACAACCGCCGGATCGTCGCGATCTGGCTGTTCACCGTCGCCGCCATGATCATGGTCATGATCGTGCTCGGCGGCGCCACGCGGCTGACCGGCTCCGGATTGTCGATCATGGAGTGGGCGCCGCTGATGGGCGCGCTGCCGCCGATGTCCGACGCCGAGTGGCACCGGCTGTTCGCCCTGTACCAGAAAATACCGCAATACAACCTGGTCAATGACGGCTTCGGCCTGGACGGCTTCAGGCACATCTTCTGGCTGGAATGGACCCACCGCCTGTGGGGCCGGCTGATCGGCGCCGTCTTCCTGCTGCCGCTGATCTGGTTCGCCGCCACCGGGCGGATCGAGCGGCGCATGCTGCCGCGTTTGGCGCTGCTGTTCGTGCTGGGCGGACTGCAGGGCGCCGTCGGCTGGTTCATGGTCGCCTCCGGCTTCGAGCCGGACTCGACCGCGGTGTCGCCCTACCGGCTGGTCATCCACCTCGCACTCGCCCTGATCCTGTATGCCGCCACCATCTGGTTGGCGCTGTCGCTGCTGCATCCGGTCACCCGGCGCGTGCCGAAGCCGCTGGCGCCGCGGGTGCTGGCCTGGGCCTGCCTGGGGATGGTGGCGCTGACCATTATCGCGGGCGGGTTCGTCGCCGGCCTGCATGCCGGCCTCACCTACAACACCTTTCCGCTGATGGACGGGCGGCTCGTGCCGCCCGGCTATGCCGCGCTGCATCCGCTGCTGCGCAACCTGACCGAGAACGTCGCCGCTGTGCAGTTCGACCACCGCCTGCTGGCCACCCTGACGCTGCTCACGGTGACCGCGATGGGGTCGCTCGGACCCCTGTTCGGCTTGTCGAAGCCGCTGTCCGCCTGCCTGCTGGCCGCGGTCGCCTGCCAGTATATCCTTGGCGTGGCGACCTTGATGTTCGTCGTGCCCGTGCCGGTGGCGACCGCCCACCAGGCCGGCGCCGTCATCCTGCTGACCGCCGTCCTGGCCGTGCTGCACCGCCTGACGCACGGGCAGCCAAGGATTCTGGCCTGACGAGTAGGCAAACCGCCTGCCGCGTACCATCTTGCACGCAGCCACTTGTTTAGGATCGTCCCGCATGAGCGCCATCGCCGCCACCGACAAACTGTTTTTCGAGCGTGCCGATGCCGCGCTGGACCAGGCAGCCGCGGCCGCCATCCTCGAACAGGCGCTGCGCGGCAGCGATGACGGCGAGCTGTTCCTGGAATACCGCGAGAACGAGTCGATCAGCCTCGACGACGGCCATATCCGCACTGCGAATTTCGACTCCGGCATGGGCTTCGGCCTGCGCGCGGTGGCCGGCGAGGCGACCGGCTACGCGCATTCCGGCGAAATCTCCGAAGACGCGCTGCGCCGGGCGGCGGCGACGGTGTCGGCGATCTCCGCCGGCCATTCGGGCACGTCGTCCGAGCCGCCGCGGGCCACCAATTCCCGGCTGTATTCGGACGCCAACCCGCTCAGCCTGATGGATTTCTCCGCGCGCACGTCGCTGCTGGGGGAGATCGACGCCTACGCCCGCGGCAAGGACCCGCGCGTGAAGCAGGTGATGGCATCCATCAGCGGCGAGTGGCAGGCGGTGCAGATCATCCGCCCCGACGGCACGCGCGTCGCCGATCTGCGGCCGCTGGTGCGGCTGAACGTGTCCCTGGTGGTCGAGCAGAACGGGCGCCGCGAGACCGGCAGCCACGGCACCGGCGGGCGCTTCGCCTATGATTTCGTCACCAGGGAAAGCACCTGGCGCGGCGCGGTGGACGAGGCGTTGCGCCAGGCGCTGGTGAATCTGGAAAGCATCCCCGCGCCGGCCGGCGAGATGCCGGTGGTGCTCGGCCCGGGCTGGCCCGGCATCCTGCTGCATGAGGCGATCGGGCACGGGCTGGAGGGCGATTTCAACCGCAAGAAGACCTCCGCCTTCGCCGAACTGCTGGGCAAGCGCATCGCCTCCCCCGGTGTCACCGTCGTCGATGACGGGACCATGGCCGATCGGCGGGGGAGTCTGACGGTGGATGATGAGGGGACGCCGACGAACCGGACGGTGCTGATCGAGGACGGCATCCTGGTGGGCTATCTGCAGGATCGCCTGAACGCGCGGCTGATGGGGATGCCGGCCACCGGGAACGGGCGGCGGCAGTCCTATGCCCATGCGCCGATGCCGCGGATGACCAACACGGTGATGCTGGGCGGCCAGCATACCCCGGAAGAGATGATCCGGTCGGTGCAGCGCGGCATCTACGCGGTGAATTTCGGCGGCGGCCAGGTGGACATCACCTCGGGCAAGTTCGTGTTCTCCGCCAGCGAGGCCTACATGATCGAGGACGGCAAGGTCGGCGCCCCCGTGAAGGGCGCAACCCTCATCGGCAACGGCCCCGACTCGCTGACCAAAGTCCAGATGATCGGCAACGACATGGCGCTCGACCCGGGCATCGGCACCTGCGGCAAGGCCGGGCAGGGCGTGCCCGTGGGCGTCGGACAGCCGACGCTGAAGCTGTCCGGACTGACCATCGGCGGCACGGCTGCGTGATCTTTCATCGGCATGGCCCGGCGTGTCCTGGCCGCCTGCAGCCGCACAAGCCGCGGGCGGCGTGAACAGTTCGGACGGGCGGGCGCGCCCGGGCTGCCCTGTTTTTGTGCGAATGCCTGTCTTGCGAGCATGTAACAAATGACAAATCCGGCGGATTCCGACCTTGTTATGGACAGCCCGGCACGATTTCGTCATCACCACTGAATGATCCTGCGCCCATGCTCCCCGCGGTTCGCCGCCGCCCTTTTCATCGCGGCCTTGATGTCCACCGCAGCCCCGGCCGGCAGCCATGCCGGTGGCGCCTGTCCGGCCAATCCGGAGATGGAGGCATTGCATCTGCCGCATCTGAGGGCCGCGCTCGCCGCCGGGAAGGAAGGGCTGATCGTCGCACTGGGATCATCCTCGACCGAGGGCGCCATGGCGTCGGACAGTGCGCACACGTATCCCGCTGTGCTGCAGGAGGCGCTGGAGGAGGCATTGCCCGGGGCGCATATCGCGGTGATCAACCGCGGTATCGGCGGCCAGGACGCGCCGGAGGAGCTGGCGCGGCTGCAGGGCGACGCGATCGCCGTGCGGCCTCAGGTGGTCATCTGGCAGGTTGGCGCCAACGGGGCGATGCGTCATGCCGATCCGGTGGTGTTTCACAGGATGGTGTCGGACGGGGTGGAGCGGCTGCGTGCGGCGGGGATCGACGTGATCCTGATGGACAACCAGCGGTCGCCCCGGGTGCTGGCGGCAACCGATCATATCGTGCTGGAGGATTCGCTGCGCGACGTTGCGCGAGAGACCGCTGTGAACTTGTTCTCGCGCAGCCGGCTGATGGACGCGTGGTCGGATGAGGGCGCCAAGCCCGGTTTGTTTACGGCTCCGGACGGATTGCACCATAACGATCTCGGGTATGAGTGCGTCAGCCAGGCGCTGGCACGCGAGATCGTTTCGGCGATTAAAGCGCCGGTGACGGTGGCGGCGAGCAAGTAGGCCGATTCCTTTTCGTCACGGCCGGATGTTTATCGTCGCGGCCGGCGGTTAATCGTCATGGCCCGGCTTGTCCGGGCCACCTATCGCCGCACGTGCTTGACGGGGTGGTCCGGACAATCCGGGCCATAACGTTTAACGCAGCACAGCGACCACGCGTTATTGCGGCAGCGCATAAGCCACGATGGCATCGCCCAATTTCGTTCCGAAGCTGCCATGCCCGCCCGCGGCGGTTACAACGAACTGCCGCCCGCCCTCCGCATACGTCATCGGCGTCGATTGTCCCCCCGCCGGCAGCCGATCGGCCCAAAGCTCGCGGCCGGTGATGACGTCGAAGGCGCGGATGTAGTCATCCGCCGTCCCCGTCAGGAACGCCACCCCGCCCGCCGTCGTGATCGGCCCCCCCAGCATCGGCGTGCCGATCGGCAGGGCGACCGGGATGGGGGAGCTGTCGCGGGTGGTGCCGACGGGATGCTGCCAGACGACTTTGTTCGTCTTCAGGTCCAGGCCCGCCATGTATCCCCACGGCGGCTGCAGGCAGGGAAGCCCGACCGGGGAGGTGAACGCCTTCAGGGTCACGCCGAACGGGGTGCCGTACATCGGCTGAGTTCCCGTCTCCTGGCCGGGCTTCAAAGACGACGGCGGAACCGCCGGATTGTCCGCGCCGCGCGGAATCAAGGTCGAAACGAACGGCACGCCCATCGGATTGGCGATGGCGATCTGCCGCACCGGGTCCACGGCGATGCCGCCCCACTCGAACATGCCGAGATCGCCGGGGAAAACCAGCGTCCCCTGCGTCGAGGGCGGGGTGAACGGGCCTTCGTAACGCAGCCGATGAAAGGCGATGCGGCAGGCGAGCTGGTCGAACATCGTCGCACCCCACATCATCGACTCGGTCAGGTTCTGCCGCGGGCGGAAGCTGAGATCGGAGAATGGCTGTGTCGGCGACAGGCGATCGCCGGGGGCGGGGCCTTGCGGGACGGGGGTTTCGGGGGCGGGTACGATCAGCTTGCCGTTGCGGCGGTCGAGCACGAAGATGTTGCCGGTCTTGGCGGGAATATACACCGCCGGAACGACGCCCTGATCGGTGCGCAGATCGACCAGGCTGGGCTGCGACGGGAAATCCATGTCCCACAGATCATGGTGCACGTTCTGAAACGACCAGCGCAGCTTGCCGGTGGCGATGTCCAGCGCGACCACGGCGCTGTCGTATCGTTCCTCCAGCGGCGTGCGGTCGCCGCCCCATTGGTCCGCGGCGCCCTCGCCGAGTGGCACGTAAACGAGGCCCAGTTGCTCGTCGGCGGACGAAATGCTCCATGAATTCGGCGAGCCGGGGGTGTAGGTCTGGCCCGGACCCGGTATCGCGTTCTCGTTTTCGGCGCCTGCGTCCCAGGCCCAGACCAGGGCGCCGGTGTAGATGTCGAAGCCGCGGATGACGCCGGACGGCACCTTGGTCGAATAGTTGTCGATGACCGATCCGCCGGCGATCAGGATCTTGTCGGTCGCGACGGGCGGCGATGTGATCTCGTAGAACCCCGGCGTGGCATAGGGCATGCCGGCATCGAGGTCGATCCGGCCGTGCTGCCCGAAGCTTTCGCAGGGAATCCCGGTATCCGCGTTGAGTGCGAACAACTGCGCATTGTTGGTCCCAAGGAATATCCGCCGCGGGCAGTCGGCGGGCGCAGGAGCGCCGGAGGCGGTGACCGCCTGCGGCCTGGTTTCATGATAAGCGACACCGCGGCAGGTCAGGTGCTGGTATGTCGGGTTGTCGGTCAGATGCGGATCGAATTTCCATTTCAGCGCGCCCGTCGCGGCATCCAGCGCGAATGCCACCTGATGCGGCGAGCACAAATACACCATATGATTTGCCGCTATCGGCGTCACCTCCATGGTCGTTTCGATCGGATCGTTCGGCCCGCGCATGTCGCCGGTGTGAAATGTCCAGGCTGCCTTCAGAGTCTTCACGTTGCCGGGCGTGATCTGGGTCAGCGGAGAATAGCGGTCGCCAAACCCGGACCGTCCGTATGCCTGCCAATCCGTTTCGGGCTGCATGGCGAGATCCGATTGCGTGCCGGTGCCGGCTGAGGGCAACGAGCCGTTTGTGTCGTGCGCGGACTGCACGAGCGATGCGCCGAGCGCGATGAACGCCAGGACGATCGTGCCCAGCAGGGCCAGACGCGGCAGTCTGGCGTGATCCGGGTAGAACCAGGGCATCAGGAGCCAGATGCCAAGCAGGACCGGCACGCCGCCGCGCGGTGCGAGCGGCCAGAAGTCGAGCCCGGCCTCCCACAGCGCCCAGATCAGTGTGCCGAGCAGAATGATGGAATACAGCCAGATCGCGGCGGGGCTGGTGCGGAACAGAAGAACCCCTGTCAGGATCAGGGCGATTCCGGTGGCGAGGTAATACGGGGAACCGCCCAGCGCGGCGAGCCATCCTCCGCCCGCGGTGAGGCAAATGCCGATCAGGAGAAGAAGAAAGGCTGTTATCCAGACGACTGGCCGGGTGCGAAACAGTCTGTCCATGGATCCTCGCAGTGCTTGCCGGGGATTATCTATGGGTCTTCAATGTAAGAAGCGCGGTTCGCGTTCCTGACGGGGACGAACGATCACGGCCAAGTGCTGGCGAAAGCGCTCACCGCTGCATCTGCATCATCTGTTCCATCGGCATCATGTTGTGGTTCATGTGCGCCATGATCCACAGCGATCCCGCCATGATCAGGATGACGATCAGCACGCCGAACGCCAGCGCCATGACGTTGTTGACGTTGTCGGGACCCGTGGTGATGTGCAGGAAAAAGACCAGGTGCACCCCCATTTGCGCAACCGCCAGCACGGTCAGCGCGACGGGAATGCTCGGCCCCCAGACCA
Organism: uncultured Rhodopila sp.; assembly: GCA_903851415.1. Lineage (GTDB taxonomy): Bacteria > Pseudomonadota > Alphaproteobacteria > Acetobacterales > Acetobacteraceae > Rhodopila. The sequence continues at coordinate 6,935 of CAINOE010000163.1, forward strand.
GCGAGGTGCCGGCCACGAAGAAAGAAACGATCGTCAGCAGGGCGGCCAGCCCGAGGCCGACGACATAGGTCAGCACGCCGTGGGCGTTGTCCTCCCCTGGCGCGGTATCCGCCGCGTTTTCGGATTCATGCCCGCTCATTGTCCCGCCCCCATCAGGTAAACGACGGTGAACAGTGCCACCCAGATGATGTCCAGCGCGTGCCAGAACAGGCTGAAACAAAGGATGCGCCGCAGGATGTCCGCCCGGTATCCCTTGGCGTAGACCTGCGCCATCATCGTCAGCAGCCACAAAAGCCCCGCCGTCACATGCAGCCCGTGACAGCCGACAAGGGTGAAAAACGCCGACAGGAACGCGCTGCGCGCCGGACCAGCGCCCTGCGCCACCAGCCCCGCGAACTCGTGGATTTCCAGCGCCAGGAATGCCGCGCCCAACAGGAATGTCACGGACATTGCGCCATAGAACCATGATCCCCGCCGCGTCTCCGCGCCGATGCCGGCGATGCCGCAGGCGAAGCTTGACAACAGCAGGCAGGCGGTCTCGACGGCAACGTTACGTAGATCAAACAGGTCCTTCCCGCTCGGTCCATCAGCGGTGTTGCCCGCCAGCACCGCGTAGGTCGCGAAGAACGCCGAAAACATGATGATGTCGCTGAGCAGGAAGATCCAGAACCCGTATCCGGTAATGATCCGCTTGGCCTGCAATCCGCCGCCGGCGTTCTCCGAGGCCGGATTGCGCAGACCGCCGCCGCGTCCGAGGCGATGCGGGTCCGCCGCCGCGACCAAGCCGCTCATTGCGCCGCCACCCGCATCTGCTCGAGCACCGCGCGGCGGGAGTTCCGGTTGGCGCGGTCGATGCGGGCGACCTCATCGGCCGGAATGATGTATTCATCCTCGTCGCGCCAGGCGAACACCACGAACGTTGCGAAAGCGCCGAACCCGGCCAGCGCGACCAGCCACCAGATGTGCCAGATCAGCGCGAAACCCATGAAGCTGGCGAAGAAGGCGCAGACGAAACCGGTCGGGCTGTTCCGCGGCATTTCGATGTCCCTGTATTCCGGTTCGGCGCGCAGTTGCAGGCGTTCGAAGGCGCGCTGCTTGATGTCCCAATAGGCCTCCTCGCCCTCGATCTGCGGCAGCACGGCATAGTTGAAGGCCGGAGGCGGCGACGGTGTCGCCCACTCCAGCGAGCGTCCGTTCCACGGGTCGCCCGTCAGGTCGCGCAGCTCCTCCCGGTGGCGGATGCTGACCACGAGCTGCGCCACCTGAAAACCGATGCCCGCCAGGATGATGGCCGCGCCGAGCGCGGCGATCAGCAGCCAGGGGTGCCAGGCGGGGACATCGTAATGCTGCATCCGCCGCGTCATGCCCATCAGGCCGAGCACATACAGCGGCATGAAGGCGACGTAGAAGCCGACGATCCAGCACCAGAACGCCGCCTTGCCCAGCCGTTCGTCGAGCCTGAAGCCGAACGCCTTGGGGAACCAGTAATTGTAGCCGGCGAAGGCGCCGAACAGCACGCCGCCGATGATGACATTATGGAAGTGCGCGACCAGGAAAAGGCTGTTGTGCAGCACGAAATCCGCCGGCGGCACCGCGAGCAGCACGCCGGTCATGCCGCCGACGACGAAGGTCACCATGAAGCCGAGCGACCACAGCAGCGGTGTGGAATACTCAATGCGCCCGCCATACATCGTGAACAGCCAGTTGAACACCTTCACGCCCGTCGGCACCGCGATGATCATCGACATGATGCCGAAGATCGCATTGACATCGGCGCCCGCGCCCATGGTGAAGAAATGATGCAGCCACACCGTGAACGACAGCAGGCAGATCACCATCGTCGCCATCACCATCGACCGGTAGCCGAACAGCGGCTTGCGGGAGAACGTGGAAACGACTTCCGAAAACACGCCGAAGGCGGGCAGGATCAGGATGTAGACCTCCGGATGGCCCCACGCCCAGATCAGGTTCATGAACATCATCATGTTGCCGCCGCCTTCATTGGTAAAGAAATGAAAGCCGAGGTAGCGGTCCAGCAGCAGCATCGCCAGGGTGGCGGTCAGGATCGGGAAGGCGGCGACGATCAGCAGGTTGGAGGCCAGCGCCGTCCAGCAGAACATCGGCATCCGCATATAGGTCATGCCGGGCGCATGGATCTTCAGGATCGTCGTGACGAAGTTCACCCCCGTCAGCAAGGTCCCGATGCCGGATATCTGCAGCGCCCACAGATAGTAATCGACGCCGACGCCGGGGGAGTATTTCAGCTCCGACAGCGGCGGGTAGGGCAGCCAGCCGGTGCGCGCGAACTCGCCCACCACCAGCGAAACGTTCACCAGCAGCGCGCCGGTTGCGGTCAGCCAGAACCCGACGGAGTTCAGGGTGGGAAAAGCCACGTCGCGCACGCCAAGCTGCAGCGGCACGGCAAAGTTCATCAGCCCGATGACGAAGGGCATGGCGACGAAGAAGATCATCAGCGTGCCGTGCGCCGAGAAGATCTGGTCGTAATGGTCAGGCGGCAGGTAGCCCGGCGACCGGAACGCCAGCGCCTGTTGCGAGCGCATCATGATCGCGTCGGAGAAGCCGCGCAGCAGCATCACCAGCGCCAGGAAGCAGTACATCACGCCGATGCGCTTGTGATCGACGCTGGTGATCCACTCCTTCCACAAATACGGGATGTAGCCTCTTACAGTGACCCAGCCCAGCACGCCGATGATCACCAGCGCAACGACGGTCGAAGCCGCCATCGGTATCGGCTGGTCGTACGGGATCGCGTCCCAGCTCAGCTTGCCCAGCATGTTACTTCTCCGTCCGCGGCGACACGGTGCGATCCGGCTGACCTGCCTCCGGTCCGGGTCCGGGAGGCAGTTTCTGCGTCACGATCATCTGGTACAAGTGCGGATCGACCTCGCGGTAGGTGAACGGACTGACGTTGATGGTCTGGCGGGCCAGGTCGTTGTAGCCGGCGGCATCAAGGACATTGCCGGTCTTGCGCGTGGCATCCACCCAGCCCTCGAAATCCGCAGCCGGCACCGCGCGGACGCCGAAATGCATGTCGGAAAACCCGTCGCCGCTGTAATGACTGGACAGTCCGCGGAAGTCTCCCGGGGTGTCCGCCACCAGGTTCAACTGCGACGTCATCCCGTTCATGGTGTAGATCATGCTGCCAAGTTGCGGGATGAAGAACGCATTCATGACGCTGGCGGAGGTCAGCGAGAAATGCACCGGAACCCCGGCGGGAATGACAAGCTGATTGACGCTGGCGACTTTCTGGTCCGGGTAGATGAACAGCCACTTCCAGTCCAGCGACACGCCCTGCACCTCAAGCGGCCGCGCATCGGATGGCAGCGGCTTCGCGGGGTCCAGATCGTGCGAGCCGATCCAGGCGACGCCGCCGAGGAGCAGGATGGTGAGCAGCGGGACCGACCAGACGAGCAGCTCGAGCGCGCCGGAATAGGCAAACTGCGGCATGTGGCGGGCGCGTGTGTTGGACGCCCGGAACCACCACGCAAACCCGAACGTCGCTGCCACCGTCGGCACGACGATCGCCAGCATGATGGCCAGCGAATCGATCAGGATGGTCTTTTCGGCGATGCCGACGCTGCCCTGCGGGTCGAGCACCGCCGGCTGGCAGGCGGTCAGCGCCAGCGGCGCAAGCAGAACCAAAGCTCGCCGGAACGGTCCCCCTGGTTCGGACGGCATCGCGAACTCCCTGACCTTGGGCGTGCCGGCGGCGCTGCCGGCGGGAGTTGAGCGAACCGAAGCGGCTTCGGTTGCATCCCAAAGTGGAGAATTGCTGTGCGTTTTTTCAGGGTGGCGCGGACCTAACCCGGCACCGACCCCGCGATCTCGGCCCGGACCTGCGCTGCCGCCAGCCGGCATTCCGCCAGCATCGCCGTGCTGCCCGCGACGATCAGGCACATCCCGCCCGTCGTCATCAGCACCGGCAGCCAGGTCAACCTGTCGCCCGCGAAGTGGTCCGCCGCGATGGCAAACCCGGCCAGCACGAAGCAGACAACCGCGAAGAAATACAGCCGCACCGCCCGTTCGGCCAGCAACGCCCGCCGCTCATGCCGGTGCAGCTCCCCGGCGGGGGGCGCCTCGCGGGTTTCCGCCAGCTTCCTCACCCGATCGACGACGCGTGCCAGCCGCACCAGCGCCGTGGCGATCAGCAAGCCGGAGGCCAGGATCAGCAAAGCCGGCGTGATCATCGCGGCGATGATCGCCCGGGCGGCCGAAAACCCGTTCATGGATCAGCCGCCGAGCGTCTCGTAGACGATGCCCAGCGTGGCGCCGCCAGGCTCCGTGGTGAAATCCCCGGTGAGTTCCGCCGCGAACGTCGTCACCGACGAGGTCACGCCGCCGAACGCGGTGATGCGGCGCCAGGCAGCGTCCTCGGTCCGGGCATCGACCCCGCCGCAGGCATCGACGGCGACATGCACCTGGTACCCCGCCGCCAGCGCATCGAGCGCCGTGCGCTGCACGACGATCTCGCTGGCCACGCCGGACAGGATCAGCACGCGCCGCCCGCTCGCCCGCAACGCCTCCACCAGCCCCGCATCGGCGAATGCCGTTGTCTGCGTCCGCAACCGAGGCTGCGGATGGCCCAGCGGCGCCAGCACCGCATCGCTGAAAGCGCCCCCCGGCGGCACGGCGGACAGGAACACCGGCAGTCTGTGCAATGCCGCCAGCTTCGCCAGCGCCCCGCTCGTCCGCCGCAGCCGATCGGCTGGCAGGGTGCGGTTGTTTTTGAGAATCTCCTGCTGCAAATCCAGGAACAGAACCGCGCTGTTGTCGCGTGTTGGGATTTCCATCGGAACCTCCTTCGTTGTTCGCCGATCGGCCGTCATGCCAGCGCGCCGCCGCCGTCGATATCGAGCACGGTGCCGGTCGCATACGGACTCGCCAGCAGGGCAAGCGCCGGTCCAGCGACGCTGTCCGCATCGCCGACAAGCCCGGCCGGCAGCCGCGCCGCCGCGCTCGCATACATGCCCTCGCGCGCCGCATCCGGCATGCCGGCATAGGCGCCGGTCCCCCGGATCAGCCCTGGCGAGATCACATTGACCCGCACCGGCGCCAGTTCCACCGCCAGCGCCCGGCCGAGCGACTCGACCGCTCCGTTGATCGCCGCGACGATCGCCATGCCCTGCACCGGCCGCCGGCTGAATGCGCCGGAGAACAGCAGGATCGATCGGCCGACCCGGGCGTAGCGCGCGCACAGGTATTGCGACCAGAACTTGCCCTCCATCGACAGCCGCGCATCCGCCACATCACCGGTCAGGAACGGCCCCGGCCGCACGAAGGCCGCGGTGACAACCAGATGGTCGATCGCCCCGAGGGTTCCGAAATACCCGCGGATCGAGGCCTCCGAGCCGATGTCGAGATCCTGGCTGCCCGCCGCGATCACCTCCGCCCCCGCGGCCGATGCGCCGCGCGCGATGGCGGCGCCGATGCCGGATGTGCCGCCGATGACGGCGATCCGTTGCCCTTCGAAGGATGTGGCGGACATTGAACCGTGCTCCTTACCAGCCCAGCGCCCGGGCGGTGGCTTCCTGCATCGGCGTCACAGTCGCCCAGCGCTCGACGATCTTGCCGCCGGCGATCCGCCACATCACGAAGCCATGAAACTCCATGCGCTGGCCGGTGCGGGAGTCCGTGCCCGTCCACAGGTTGCGAACCACCACCTTGTCGCCCTGCGCGACGGAGTCCTTCACCTCGACCCGCAAATCCGGGAACAACCCCTGCATCTTCGCCATCATCACCCTGTCGGCCTGCCGATCGGCGGTGGTCCCGCCGGGACCGTCATGGTCGATGAAGCTGTCGGCGAGGTTGCGGTCGATGGCGCCGAGGTCCTTTTTGTTCACGAAATCCTCGAAATGGCCGATGACAAGGCGGGTGTTCCGCTCGATTTCGCTGTCCTGCATGGCCGCCTCCACTGGTTCATCGCAAGATCGCCCGTCCCGCCGGACATTTCCAATAACCCCGGCCGATATCGTATATCGCCGGGATGAATTTGCAGCGGATCGACCTCAACCTGATGGTGGCGTTCGAGGCGCTGATGGCCGAACGCAGCGTCTCCGCCGCCGCCACGCGGCTGGGCGTCAGCCAGCCCGCCATGAGCAGCACACTGGCGCGGCTGCGGTCGCTGTTCGACGACGAGCTGTTCGTCCGCTCAGGGCGCGCGATGCTGCCCACGGTGCGGGCGGTGCAGTTGGAGGCGCAGATCGCCCGGGCGCTGGCGGCGCTTCGCGCGGCGCTGGAGCCGCAAGCGCCGTTCAACGCCGCGACGTCGCGGCGCGTGTTCAATGTCAGCGGCGGCGATTACGCTACGATGGTCATTCTGCCGCATCTGGCCGCGTGCCTGGCGGAGGAGGCGCCGTTCCTGGACCTCCGGTTCCGCTTCGTGGAAAAGGACGCGACGGTCGATCTGCTGGATACCGACGCGCTCGACCTGGCGCTGGGCGTGTATCCCAATCCGCCGAAGCGGATGGCTTTGCAGACTCTGTTCGACGAGCACTTCGTTTGCGTCGCGCGCAAGGATCACCCCGGGCTGCGGGATGGGATGACGCTGGCGGCGTTCGCCGCGCTGCCGCATCTGCTGGTCACCGAGCGCGGCGATGCCGTCGGCGCCGTCGATGAGGCGCTGGCGAAGCTCGGGCTGGAGCGGCGGGTCGCAATGACCGTGCCGCATGTGCTGGTGGTGCCGTCAGTGCTGCCGAGCAGTGAGATGATCGCGACGGTGGGGGCCAGGGCGGCGAGGCTGTTCGCTCAGGCGGCGCCGCTGGCGGTTTACGATGCCCCGGTAACGCTGCCCGCCTGGCGGCTGTCGATGATGTGGTCGCGGCAGAAGGCCGGCGATTTGGGGTTGGCCTGGCTGCGGGGACTACTGGCCCGGATTGGTTCGCGGGTTTGAGGGCGCGCTTTACCCACCCCCCGTGTCATGGCCGGGCCTGGCCACAGAGCTATCAGGATAAGGCCGAGCCGGAGAAAGGTTTGGCCGGGACGTCGTTCTCTCCTGGTCATGGCCCGGCTTGTCCGGGCCATGACGAAAACGTGGACGGCGATGCTCCGCAGGCCCCCTTATCCTGATACGCATGGAGCTTGTCCCGGCCATGACACGAGAGAGACGCCGGTGCCCTGATCGCCTCCTACACCCGCCGCAGGTCCAGCGTCCGAGGATGCTCGCGCGACAGCTCCACCACCGGCTCCGGCATCCATCCCGGCGTATGCCCGAACGGGAAAAACCGCGAGCGCCGCCGCGCCTCCGCCTCGTTCGCGTTCACCGGGAAGGTCTCGTAGCTCCGGCCGCCGGGGTGCGACACGTTATAGGTCAGCCCGCCGATGCTGCGCCCGTTCCAGCTATCGAACACATCGAACGTCAGCGGCGCATGCGGCCGGATCGTCGGATGCAGCGAACTCGGCGGGTTCCACGCCTTGAACCGCACCCCGCCGACATATTCTCCGACGCGGTCCGTCGCACTCAGCGGCACCGCGGCGCCGTTGCACGCCAGGACGTAGCGTTCATCGACCCAGCCGGAGACCTTCGCCTGCACCCGCTCCACCGAGCTATCGACATACCGCGCCGTGCCGCCGATGACCTGCTCCTCGCCCAGCACGTGCCAGGGTTCCAGCGCGTTCCTGATCTCAAGCTGCAGCCCGCGCAGATCGACCGAGCCGACATGCGGGAAGCGGAACGCCAGATGCGGGGCGAACCAGTCGGGATCAAGGCCGAAGCCCAGGCTGCCGAGTTCCTCAAGCACGTCGCGGAAGTCCTGCTCGACGAAATGCGGCAGCATGAAATCGTCATGCACCCGGGTGCCCCACTGGATCAGCCGGCGCTCATACGGCCGTTCCCAGAACGCCGCGACAGCCGAGCGCATCAGCAGGATCTGCGCCGCCGACATCCGGGCGTGGGGCGGCATCTCAAACGCCCGGCACTCCACCAGCCCGCGCCGCCCGGACGCTCTGTCCGGCGTGTACATCTTGTCGATGCAGAACTCCGTCCGGTGCGTGTTGCCCGTCATGTCCGCCAGGATGTTGCGGAACAGGCGATCGGTCAGCCATGGGGCGACCGGCTGCTTCGCCTTCACATGCGAAAACGCGATTTCCAGCTCCGCCAGGCTGTCCTGCCGCGCTTCGTCCAGCCGCGGATGCTGGCTCGTCGGGCCGATGAACTGCCCGCTGAACAAATAGGACAGGCTCGGGTGGTTGTGCCAGAAGCCGACGACCGACTTCAGCAGGTCGGGGCGGCGAAGGAACGGCGAGTCCTCGGCCCGCGCCGCGCCCAGCACCACGTGGTTGCCGCCGCCGGTGCCGACATGGCGGCCGTCGAGGTTGAACTTCTCCGTGGCCAACCCGACCTGCCTCGCCTCTTCGTAAAGCTCTTCCGTCAGCCGCACCTGATCGGCCCAATTGTCGGTGGGGTGGACGTTGACCTCGATCACCCCCGGGTCGGGCGTGACCGAGAAGCTCAGGATGCGGTCGTCCTCGGGAGGCTGGTAGCCTTCCAGCACGACCTTGCGGCCAAGCTCGGCGGCGGTTTCTTCGATCGCGGCGGCCAGCGCCAGCCAATCCTCGGCCGCATACAGCGGCGGGAAGAAGACATGCAGCTTGCCCTCGCGGGATTCCACCGCCAGGGCGGTGCGGACAACGTTCGGGTCGCCCTGGCCGACGACCGGCAGTTCCTGCCGCACGGGGCGGAAATTCTCGATCCCGCCGCCGGGCAGCAGCCTGCGGTTCTGCAGCAACTGCCGCCGCGGCAACGGCGACTCCGGCGCGAACGGATCCGGCGGCGTCTCGAAATCAATCGTCGCCGGATCGGCCCAGGGCAGGCTGTCGAGCGGCAGGCGGAAGCCGACGGGACTGTCGCCCGGGATCAGGAACATCTCGCCGGAGCGGAAGAACCATTTGCCGGATTGCCAGCGCCGCACGCCGCCATCGATCACCCGGCGCAGCGGCAGCACGCTGCCGGCTACGGTGGCAAGACCCTGCTGGAAGATCCGCACCATCCGCGCGCGTTCCAGCGGATCCTTCAGCTTGGAGTCCTCGGCCACCACGTTGCCGGGCAGTTGCCGCTCTTTCCAAAGATAATAGTAGATGTCCTCATAGGCCGGGATGACCAGCGAGGGATCGACCTGCAGCCGCTCCGCCAGGATCGCGGCGAACTCCGCCACGTCGCTGGCGGCCGCGTTATCCAGGTCGTCATCCGAGGCGAGCAGGAAAGGGTTGGTCCAAATCGGCTCGCCGTCCTTGCGCCAGTAGGCGTGCAGCGCCCAGCGCGGCAACTGCTCGCCCGGATAATGCTTGCCCATGGCGTGCGACAACGCGCCGCCCGGCGCCCAGCGGTCCATCAGCCGCCGTATCAGCCGCCCGGCATAGGTCCGCTTGGTCGGCCCCAGCGCCTCGGTGTTCCACTCCGGCGCGTCCATGTCGTTGGCGGCGATGAAGGTGGGTTCGCCGCCCATTGTCAGGCGCACGTCGCCCCGGGCCAGGGCGCGGTCCACTTCCGCGCCCTGCGCCAGGATCGCCTGCCACTGCGCCTCGGTATACGGCTGGGTGGTGCGGGGCGTTTCCTTGATGCGGGAGATCGACATGGCGAAGTCGAAGGTGACTTCGGCCTTCTCCACCAGCCCGGTTATCGGCGCGGCGGAGATCGGGTCCGGGCTGGCGGCGAGCGGGATGTGCCCCTCGCCGCAGAACAGCCCCGATGTCGCGTCAAGCCCAACCCAACCGGCGCCCGGCAGGTAGACTTCGGCCCAGGCGTGCAGGTCGGTGAAGTCGGCGGACGGGCCGGGCGGACCCTCCAGCGGCTTCACATCCGCGACAAGCTGGATCAGGTAGCCGGAAACGAACCGCGCCGCCATGCCGAGATGCCGCAGCACCTGCACCAGCAGCCACGCCGAGTCGCGGCAGGAGCCCTTCGCCAGATCCAGGGTTTCTTCCGGCGTATAGACCCCGGGTTCGAGACGGACGATGTAGGCGACGGCGTGGTGGATCAACGTGTTCAGCTCGACCAGCTTGTCGACCGTGCGCTTTTCCTCGCGCGGGATGCCAGCCAGAAGCGCCGTGAGATGCGGGCCGGCCGGCTCGGTCTTGCGATAGGGCGCGAGTTCCTCATCGAGAACGGGGTCGTAGCCGAACGGGTAGTTTTCCGCCTCCGGCTCCAGGAAGAAGTCGAACGGGTTGATCGTCACCATGTCGGCGACGAGGTCCACGGTGACTTCGAACCGGTCCACTTTCTCCGGGAAGACGACGCGGGCGAGGTGGTTGCCCTGCGGGTCCTGCATCCAGTTGATGAAGTGCGGCTCGGGCTTGACCGTCAGGTCGTACGACAGGATCGCCGTCCTGGCCTGCGGCGCCGGACGCAGCCGGATGGTCTGCGGACCGAGCGAAACCAGCCGGTCGTAATGGTACGAGGTCTTGTGCGTCAGCGCGACGTGAAGAGGCATACGGTTACTCGGGGGTTTGGGAATGGAACAGGATGTTGCATTGCACCAGTGGGCAAGACAACATCCATAGTCAATCGGTTAAATATAAAGGACGGCCGGTTGGCGTGATCGCCGCGGGACGCTCACTCGCCTGCCTGAACCGAACGGCCGCGCGGCCGGCGCCTGATCTCGGCCCGCACATGCCGGAAGTTCAGCACCGCCGGGTCCGCCACCACCGGTCCCGGCGCGGTCACGACGATCACCGCCTCCGCTATCGGCCCGAAATCCGCGCGGAAATGCACCGAGGACTTCAGTGCGATGATCGGACATTGTGCCGGCTCGATCCCCACATGGCGCAAAATCGCCTGATCCAGCGCCTGCATCTTGCGCGAGGCGACGATGACCCGAACGCCCTCAATGCCGATCAAGGCGGTGGGCCCGAGATTGCCCGGGTTGCCCGCCCCCATCGGCCCGGTCAGGGTAAACACGCCGTCGGTCAGCCTTTCCACCCGGGCGGAACACGCAAACGGCATCCCGTCCGACTTGCCGCCGAGCGACAGCATCACCGTCGCGCCTTCGCCGGCCGCCACGCAGGCGGCGGCGCTTTCGGCGTCGTTGATCAGGCAGACCACCGCGCCGTTGGCACCCTGCCGCACCAGTTCCGCCAGCAATTCCGTCGTGTCGCCGTGCCCGCCGCCGCCCGGGTTATCCTGGGTATCCGCCAGCACGACCGGTCGGCTCGCCCCGGCCGCCAGCCGTTTCGCGTTGGCCACCGCCTCCGCGGACGGCTGAGTCTCCTGCTCAAAGCTCGCTTCAAGCGCGTTCACAGTGGCCAGGAACGCATCCGCCGCCGCGTCCGCCTGCGCGCTGGTTTCCGCGAAGGCCGCGATGGCCGCGCCGCAGCCGGCGAAATCCGCATAGGGAAAGCCGAAGCAGAACGCCAGCTCCACCGTGTCCATCCGTTCGGCCAATGCGGCGCGCCCGCGCATGACGGTCTGCATCGGCGGCATCAGCGTGCACTGGCTGCCCAGCGGGATCCAGAAATCCAGCGTCCGGAACGCCCGGGCCCAGGGCCGTCCGCGGCCGATGCGGGTCAGCAGCAGCCGCATCGCCCGCGCGCCGGCCGCCTTCATATCAACATGCGGGTAGGTGCGGAACGGCACCGCCGCGTCAACCGCCCGTATCATCTCGGCGGTGAGGTTGGCGTGCGGGTCCAGGCTGACCGTCAGCGGCATCGCGGTCCCGGCAATGGCGCGGATCCGGCGCAGCAGCTCGCCCTCGGCGTCCGGAAAACTGTCAACCAAAGCCGCGCCGTGCAGATCGAGATGGATTCCGTCCAGCTTCCCGTCATCCAGCGCGGCCGACAGAGCGGCGCAGATGCGGGCGGCGATCCGTTCGAACGCCTCGTCCTGGACCGGCCCGGCCGGATTGGCGAAGCCCCAGGCGAGCGGGACGAGGTCCACGCCCGCCGCCTCCGCCTCCGCGATGGCGCCGGCGATCGGAACCGAGCGCGGGCGCATCGCCGCGATCAGCCCGGGCCCGGCGGCGAACGGCGGCAACCCGCCCGGCTGGAGGAAATCCGCATAGGTTGTCGGGCGGGGCGCGAAGGAGTGGCTTTCGTGCAGGAAGCCGCCGACGGCGATGCGCAGGCTCATGGGCAGTATCAGTCCGCGACTCGTCATGCCCCGGCTTATCCGGGCCTTCTGTGCCACTATGTGCCGCGTTAGGTCGCCCGGACAAGCCGGGGCCGATCACCGTGCCGGCGCTGAAGCGACTTCGTGCGGAACGTCCTCGGTCGCGTCCGGCTCGAACCGCGACGGCCGCGACACCGCCTTGCGGGCTTGCCAATTGAGCAGATAGAAATCCGCCACCACCGCGGCGTCGATAAAGGTGACGTTTTCGGCGTTCTTGTTCTCGGCCGCGGCGGTGTAGTTGTACGAGCCGCCGATGACCAGATGGCCGTCGATGATGATGACCTTGTTGTGGGCGATCGCCACGCTGTCGTCGATCCAGGTGGGGATGTTCGCCTCCACCAGGAAGCGCGCGCCGGTGACCTTCCGGCCGTGGTCGCGCTCGTCGGACTTGTCGAGCACCGCCTGCACATCGACGCCGCGCGCCCGGGCGGCGGCGAGCGCCCGCAGGATCGCGGGGGACGTCAGTCCGTACGCCTGGATGCGGACGGATGACGCCGCCGCGGCGATGGCATCGGCGACCGCCGCGCCGCACGCCTGTTCCGGCACGAAGCAGACGGACACCTGAGCCGCCGCCGGCCCGTGCGCCGCGCCGCCGTCCGCCGCCGCCGCGGGGCAGCCTGCCAGTACCGCGAGCAGCACGCCCGGGCAGCCGAACCAAATCCCGCGCATCGAGTCCCCCGGCCGGGCGCAACGCCCGCGGCGCATCCGTTGCACAATCGCGCCGGATCGTCCAGCACCCCGCGGCGCGCCCGAGGTTCCATGGAATAGTCGAAACGTGATCGGCTGTCAGGCGACGCCCGGGAATGATCGAATCGGTCGGCGCCACCATTCCCGTCACGGCCCGGACAAGCCGGGCCATGACGGTTTCGAGGACACCCCGGCATGAAGCGGTCGTTCCCGGGCGTAGCCTCACATGGAAGCAGTGCTCTTTACGCCGCGATTTCCAGTTCGTCCGCTATCGCGAACGGCGCTTCGGTCTTGTGGTGCAGCTCGCCCAGGGTCACGCCCGGCGCGATGTCGATCAGCGTCAGCCCGTCGTCATGGCCCTTTGCGGCCACCTGGAACACGCCGAGATCCGTAATGATCAGGTCCACCACGCCGGCCCCGGTCAGCGGCAGGTTGCAGCGCTTCAGCAGCTTGGGCTTGCCGCCGGCGGTGTGCTCCATCAGCACCACCACCCGGCGCACGCCGGCCACCAGGTCCATCGCGCCGCCCATCCCCTTGACCATCTTGCCGGGGATCATCCAGTTCGCCAGGTCGCCGTTCTCGGCCACCTGCAGGGCGCCCAGGATCGAGATGTCGATATGGCCGCCGCGGATCATTGCAAAACTCGCGGCACTGTCGAAAAAGCTCGTCGTCGGCAGTGTCGTTACCGTTTGCTTTCCTGCATTGATCAGATCGGCATCCTCTTCGCCTTCAAAAGGAAACGGCCCCATCCCGAGCATGCCGTTCTCTGACTGAAACTGAATCGACATCCCGTCGGGGACATGGTTCGCCACCAGGGTGGGAATGCCGATGCCGAGATTCACATAGAATCCGTCTTGCAGTTCACGGGCCGCGCGGGCCGCCATTTGATCGCGTGTCCAGGCCATTGCCGTCGTCTCCCTCAGGCGCGCTTGCGCACGGTGCGTTGTTCGATGTGTTTTTCAACCGTATCGAGCTTGACGATGCGGTTGACGAATATTCCGGCGGTGATGATGTGGTCGGGGTCGATCCCGCCGGGCGGGACGATCTCCTCGACTTCCGCGACGACCATGCTGGCCGCGGTGGCCATGATCGGGTTGAAGTTCCGCGCCGTCTTGCGGTAGATCAAATTCCCCTCCGGATCCGCCCGCCAGGCGTGGATGATCGCCAGATCCGCCCACAGGCTGCGCTCCTGCACGTACAGCCGCCCGTCGAATTCCTGCTGCGGCTTGCCCTCGGCAATCTGCGTGCCGGCGCCGGTGGCGGTGAAGAACGCCGGGATGCCCGCCCCGCCGGCGCGGATGCGCTCGGCCAGGGTGCCCTGCGGGTTGAACTCGATCTCCAGCTCGCCGGCGAGGAACTGCCTGGCGAAGGTGGCGTTCTCACCAACGTAGGAACTGATCATCTTGCGCACCTGCCGGGTCGTCAGCAGCTTGCCGAGGCCGACGTCGTCGATGCCGCAGTTGTTGGAGATGATGGTCAGGTTCTTGACGCCGCTGTCGCGGATCGCGTCGGTCAGGACGGCGGGAATGCCGCACAGGCCGAAGCCGCCGGACATGATCGTCATGCCGTCCTTCAGCACGCCGGCCAGCGCCGTCTGTGCGTCAGGGTAAATCTTGTTGATCGCCATCCTCGCCCCCACGGAAAACCGGGCGGATGTAGCCGATGGGGGGAGGGTCAGCAAGCGGCCTGCCGGCATGACAGGAACGCCGTCCCATCGGCCGGGGCGCTATTCCGGCGGCAGCCGATCGGCCAGTTCCGCGAGGCGGGCCTCGATACGGGTCTCGAAGTTGCCCTGGCGGCCCATCAGCTAAGCCTTCAGCATGATCCAGATATCGTCCTTGATATCGTGCATGTCGTGCTTGACCTCGTTGATAGTCCGGTCAAGCCGCTCGACGTTGTCGCTCAGCAACAAGGTCAGGCCGCGCATGTCAGCCAGTTCGCGCTTGATGTCCGCCTGCCCGTCAAGGCTGCGGACCATCAGGGCCTGAAGCATTTCCAAAGTCGGTTCCACCATGTCCATACTGCTACAGCATAAGGGACCTCGGTTCAAACAGTTCAGCGGCCCGGGAGGCCGGATGCACCCCACAGGAATGTCAGCTCATGCTTGTTGTGGAACAGATGAACCACCCGCCCGCCCGGGATCGCCGCGAACGCCTCGGCCGCCTCGTGATCCGTCGGACCCTGGAACTTGATCGTGCAGACGATGTGCCGCGCCGCCCCCGCGTCGATCCATCGCCGCACCAGCGCCAGCAGACGATCCGGATACGCGATCACGTCGCTGCACAGCCAGTCCACCGGCTCCGGCGCGATGCCGAACGCGCTTTCCAGCCGCTCGGTCACCCCCGGCATCGCCGCGACCGATGCGGCGAGCGGGGCCTTGTCCACCGCCGTGACACGCGCCCCCAGCGCCGCCAGCACCCGGGTCCAGCCGCCGGGAGAGGCGCCGAGGTCCAGGCAGGTCTCCCCGGGTGCCGGCCAGCGGCCGAACCGGGTCAGCGCCTCCCATAGCTTCAGATACGCCCGGCTCGGCGGCCCGATATGGTCCTCCTCGAACCGGCACTCCCCATTCACGAACGGCGACGCCTTCACCGCGCTCGCCAGCAGCCGATCGGCTTGCAGCAAGGTCCATGCGCCGAGATGCGAGGAGGGCGCGGGTTCCGGGAACACCAGCGGACGAGCCTTCACCGGAGGCAGCCGATCGGCGATCAGCGCCATGCGGCGGTGGTGCTCCACGCCATAGGCGGACCAGTTGCGCTGGATCGCACGCAGCGCGCCGGCGGCGGACTTCACCGACGGCGCCTCGATCTCCCGCGGGTCGGTCCAGACATCCAGCGCCCAGGCGGCCGGGACCGGCGGATCGGGCGACAGCGCCAGGCGGCCATGCCAATCATTGATCACGACCCCGTGACGCGATAGCTCCTCGGCCAGCGGCGCTTCGAAGCCCTCGGCGGCCAGGTAGGCGGCTCGGATCATCGGGCCCGCAACCCGGACGCAGCGAGCAGCAGCCAGGCCAGCATCAGCGTGATGCCGCCCGCGGGCGCCAGCGGGCCGAGCGAAACCCCGGCCAGGCCCAGCGAATACACCGAGCCGCAGAACAGCAGCGTCCCGATGGCGAACGCCACCGCCGCGGCATGGGCCAGCCGGCCGCCGCGCGGCGTCCACAGCGCGGTGCCCAGCAACGCCAGGGCGTGCCAGCCCTGCATGCGAACGCCGCTCTCGACGATGCGCAGCGCGTTCGGATCATGCAATCCGTGCGCCGCGTAGGCCGCCATTCCGACTGCTCCGCACCCCGCCAATCCCGCAAAAGCGATCCAAATCCGTTGCATTTCATTTAGGCCCTGTTTCCTGTCGCGTCCGGCGGTTATACGATGCCCGATCATGCCCCGCGGCGACCTCTTTCCCGAGATCGGCCCTTACGAGACCGGCTATCTGCCGTTGTCCGCCGGCCATGTCATGTACTGGGAACAGGCGGGCAACCCAAATGGCCGCCCGGTGCTGTTCCTGCATGGCGGCCCGGGGGCAGGGGCGGGCGCGGTGCATCGCCGCTTCTTCGATCCGAACTACTGGCGCATCATCATCTTCGACCAGCGCGGCGCCGGCCGATCGCGGCCGCTCGGCGGGCTGGAGACCAACACGACGCCCGACCTCGTCGCCGATATCGAGGTGCTGCGCCGCCATCTGGCGATCGAGCGCTTCCTGCTGTTCGGCGGCTCCTGGGGTTCGACCCTGGCCCTGGCCTACGCGCAGGAGCACCCGGAGCGTGTCGCCGGGGCGGTGCTGCGCGGCGTCTTCCTCGGCCGCGCGCAGGAGGTCGATTGGTTCCTGCACGGCATGCAGGCGGTGTTCCCGGAGGCTCACGCCGCCTTCGCCGGCTTCCTGCCGGAGCCTGAGCGCGGCGACCTGCTGGGCGCTTATCTGCGGCGGCTAACCGATCCGGACCCGTCGGTGCACCTGCCCGCGGCGCGGGCCTGGTCGGTGTATGAGGGCACCTGCAGCACCCTGCTGCCGAGTCCTGAAACGGTCAGCGGCTTTTCCCAGGACCGCACCGCGCTGGGCCTGGCGCGGATCGAGGCGTTCTATTTCGCGCATGGCCTGTTCCTGTCGCCGAAGGGGCTGCTCGGGCACATGGACCGCATCAGCCACATCCCGGCGGAGATCGTGCAGGGACGCTACGACATGATCTGTCCGGCGGTGACCGCGTTCGACCTCGCCGGGGCCTGGCGCAATGCGCGGATGACGATCGTTCCGGATGCGGGGCACTCGGCGCTGGAGCCGGGAATCCGGCGGGCGCTGGTGGCGGCGGTGGAGCGGTTCCGCGTCGGACGCTGACGCAAGCGTTCCGGGCGTGACTTCCGCGCATTCCGGTAATCTCTGATCAAGTCGTTCTAATATCGGACTGGCATCGATCCTGGAAGCACGCGCAATCGCCGCACGTTTTAGTTGCGGACCTTCGATACATGACTTAAGTCCACACGGCGGTGCGAGAGACACCAACGAACGTTGCAGTTCGTTGCTGCCGTAATCTGATGTCTTTGACGTGGACCGGAACAAAGCATGACAACATTGGTCTGGAATAACGGTACTTTCGGTACTTGGAGCACGCCCGGAAACTGGACACCGTCCGGGTTGCCGGGTTCAGGCGATGATGCCGTCATCGATCTTGCCTCGGTGGCGCCATTCACCGTCACGCAAGACTACACCGGCACGATCGCCGATCTGGCGATGGGCGACCCGGACCCGAACTATGCGGATGCCACGCTCGCTTTTGCCGGGACGGCGCAGTTGGACGTGACCGGAAGCGTCGACAATGAAGGCACGATCATCCTGTCGGCCGGGCAGGCATTGTCGTACAGTTCAATGCTGAACGATAACGTAGTCCTTCTGCAAGGCGGCGTTGTCTCCGGCGCGGTCGAGGATGACGGCACCATCCAGGGCTTCGGGACGGTCAACGGAACGATTTCCGGCGGCGGCTACGTCGAAGCCTCCGGCGGCATCCTGGAACTGACCGATCCGATCACCACCTCCGACGTCGGTTTCGAGATCGCCAGCGACGCTACCCTCCTGGTGGACCAATCGACGCTTTCCTCCTCGGTATTCCAATTCGAAGGCGCATCCGGAGAACTGCAGGTTCCCACGACATTCAACGGCGTTATCGAGGGCATGAAAGTCGGCAACAGCGCGAGCGTGCCGACCACCCGGATCGACGTCGGCAGCTTCCTTACGGGCGGCACGATCGTCGGCAAAACTCTCAGTCTCTATAACGGTACTTCGCTGGTCGCAACGGAACGTCTCTCGCATACCGTGCCGAAGGGAACCCGCGTCCTTATCGCCAACGAGGGCCTGAACGACACCGACGTGTTTTTCTCCTCCGTCGCGCCGTGCTACGCTAAAGGCACGTCGATCCTGACGCCGGATGGAGAAAAGAAAGTCGAAGACCTGACTGAGGGCGATCAGGTCGTCGTGGCCGGGGACCCGGCGCATCAGTCCCGGCCGGTCAAATGGATCGGCCAGCGTAACATTGATCTCGCCCGTCATCCGCGCCCTGAACTTGCAGCCCCGGTCCGCATCCGGCGCAACGCCATGGGACCGCACCTGCCCCGCCGCGATCTTCTGGTGTCGCCCGATCATTGCCTGTTCGTCGATGGCAAACTGATTCCGGCCGTCATGCTGGTCAACGACATGACGATCGTCCAGGAACTCCATCACGCCAGCATCCACTATTTTCATGTGGAACTTGATCGGCATTGCATCCTTCTGGCCGAAGGCCTGCCGGCCGAGAGCTACCTCGACACGGGCAACCGCGCCTACTTCGCCAACGCCGGCCTCGCGATGCTGCTGCACCCTGAATTCCGGGTCAACGACTCCCTGCTGACATGGCAGGACGATGCCTGCGCGCCGCTCGCGGCCGATGCGCCCACGATCCAGCCGATCTGGCAACGTTACGCTGACGAAGCGGAGCGGCTTGGCTTCGTGCCGCGGCAGATCAAAACGGTTGCCGAACCGAATTTCCGGGTTCTGGCGGAGGGCGCGACCATTTGTCCATCAGAACGGACTGCGGATCGCTATGCCTTCGTGCTGCCGGCCGGCACGCGGCGGATCACTTTGCTGTCGCGCGCAACCAGGCCGGCAGACATCCACCGCTACCTCGACGACCGCCGCCGCCTGGGCATAGCGGTCGCGAGCGTTACCCTCAGGACAGGGCAAAGCTTCGACGTGTTCCCGCCCGATCACCTGCCGGCGGCCGGCGGTTGGCACGCTGCCGAAACCGCGGACGGCCATAGATGGCGGTGGACCAACGGGGCTGGCGTGCTGGAGTTCGATCCGCTTGCAACGGCCGCCATCCTGGATATCAGGCTTGGCGGAGCGGCGGCCTATATCGTCGAAGAGCCGCCGGCGCAGCTGTCCGCCTGACTCGGACACTCCGGCCATGCATCGGGATCACAATTGAATTTTTCGACATAGCCCGCCGCCGGGCGTAGGGTATCGCAGGTCTCCACGGCCCGTGCTATGCGTCTGTGTGAAAGGGTTGTGCGATGATCTCGCTTGCGACGCTACCGATGGGCAAAAGCTCGCTGGCCGGGTGCCTGTCGTGCGGCGCGCGGTCATTGAGCTTCTGTAGCGTGATCGAGGGCGAGACGCTCTCCCGGCTCGCCGCCCTGGCCACGGTGGTGGAGATCGGCGCCGGCATCGGCTTCATCCATGAAGGCGAGTCGGCGGATCATTTTTTCAATCTGACCGAGGGTTCCGCCAAGGTCTTCAAGCTGCTGCCGGACGGGCGGCGGCAGATTACCGGCTTCGTGCAGGCCGGCGATTTCCTCGGCCTTGCCGCGGGTCAGACATACGCGTTCTCGGCCGAAGCGCTGGAGCCGGTGCGGGCCTGCCGGTTCTCCCGCCCCAGACTGCGGTCATTCCTCGACGATTTCCCCGTCCTGGAGCGGTGCCTGCTGGAAAAAGCGTCGAACGAGCTGGTCAACGCGCAGGAGCAGATGCTGCTGCTCGGCCGCAAGACCGCGCGGGAGCGGGTGGCGTCATTCCTGCGGTCCCGGGCGGCGCTGGTGCTGGCGACGCGCGACGGCGACGGGCTGTCGCTGTCGATGTCCCGGGCGGACATTGCAGACTACCTGGGTCTGACGATCGAAACCGTCAGCCGGGAATTCACCGCGCTGCGCAAATCCGCCGTGATCGAAATCCGTAACGCGTCGGAGGTGACGATCCGGCTTCCCTCCGCACTCAAGTCGATCGCCGACGGCGCCGCGACATTCGGTTGACGCATGTTCGATCGCCGTCATGGTCCGCGGGCGCGAACCATGACTGTCAGGCAATTCAGGAGGTCGGACGCTGGAACTCCAGTTGGTTGCCGACACGGCGCAGATGCAGCTCAAGCGCCGATTCGCCGACGCCGCGCGGCACTGAAATCACGGTATCCTGGCCGGGTGCCAGGGTGGAGATGAAGCGGATCGCACTGTCGGGCTGGTCCGTGCTGGCCGTGGTGACGACCTCATACCCGGCTTTGACCGGATGATAGTAGACAGTCACGTTGACGGCCCCGAGCACGGCCTGAAGACCGGTGTCCGGGGGGATAACCTCGGCTTGAGCAACATTGGCGATGCCGGCGGCACCGGCAAAGGCGGCGGCAACGAGAAGACGGAACATGACGCAAACCTTTTCCATACGTTTGGTTCGGCTCATGCGATATGCCGTCAAACGTGTGCCGATATTATGGTGCGGTGCAGCATAAAAGCAATGCAAAAACCCGGGGGCACCGCGAACGGCCACGGGGGCCTGCCGGCTCGCGGCGGCACATCGGAGCAATGGTCCCGCATGACTCACCCCTTGGCCTACCGGCGCGTTGCCGCCGTTCTTCTGATGCTGCTGGCGGCGGTGCCGGCGCAGGCGCGTCAACGGCATCCGGCGTCCGGCAGCAGCGGCTTCGACTACTTCCTGCTGAGCCTCAGCATCGCACCAAGCTTCTGCGCGCTTTCCCCCGCCAATCAGGCGAAGCAGGAATGCCAAACGCTGACCGAGGCGGATTTCCGCCAGACTCCGCTCACGGTGCACGGGCTGTGGCCCAACCGCGCCGGCGTCAGCGTCAACCTTCAGCCGCATGACTGCGAGGGGCCGGCGCTGGGACCGTTGCCGGAGGCGACCGAGGCGGAGCTGCGCCGTTACATGCCGGGCGGCCCGGGCCTCGCGCGCTACGAGTGGCGCAAGCACGGCGCATGTTCGGGGATGTCCCCGGAAAGTTACTTCGCCGCGGTCGCCGAACTGGCGGCGAAGGCGAACGGGGTGATCGGCGCGGCGATGCGGGAGCAGGGCATGCTCGGGCAGCGCCTGCGGATCGCCGATCTGCTGGCGGCCGTGGCGGCACGGGACCCGGCTCTGGCGCCGGCGATCGTGGTGGATTGCCGGCAGCCGCGCGGCGGTGGCGAGGCGCTGGTCGATGAGATCCGGGTGGTGCTGTCCAAGGATCTGCGGCCCATGCCGGCGGAGAGCGTCGGGTTGGGGCAGAACTCCGGCTGCCCGCGCGGCGCGGGGCTCGTGCCGGACGCGGCGCGCTAGCGTCCCGGGTTCAGGAACCGGCTCGACTTTGCGCCCCGTTTGCGCGCCGCGCCGCCCGGGCTAGCCTGCTCCCGCCGACACAGGGAGAAACCAGGCCATGTGGGAACCGAACCAGCGCTATCCGGATGCCTCCGTACACGTGCTGGACTCAGGCTTCAACACGCTGCGCCTGCCGGCGGCCTCCGTGGAACGCCTGGCGACGGGCTGCCGCTGGTCCGAGGGGCCGGTGTATTTCGGCGACGGCCGCTACCTGCTCTGGAGCGACATCCCGAACGACCGCATCCTGAAATGGGAGGAGGAAACCGGCACCGTCAGCGTGTTCCGCAAAACCTCCTGGAACGCCAACGGCAACACCCGCGACCGCCAGGGGCGCCTGGTCACCTGCGAGCATCGCGGCCGCCGCGTCACCCGCACGGAGTACGACGGCGCCATCACAGTGCTGATCGACAGCCATCAGGGCCGCAGGCTGAACTCGCCCAACGACGTGGTGGTGAAGTCGGACGGCTCGATCTGGTTCACCGACCCGCTGTTCGGGATCAGCGGCTACTATGAAGGGGAGCAGGCGGAGTCCGAACTGCCCGCCGCGGTCTGGCGCATCGACGGCCAGAGCGGGGAAGCCGCGGTGATGGCGGATGATATCGAAGGCCCCAACGGATTGGCGTTTTCCCCCGACGAATCAATCCTTTACGTCGTCGCCTCGCGGGCATCCCCGAACCGCCTGATCCGCGCCTTCGATGTGGCGGAGGGCGGCCGCACGCTGACGAACAGCCGCGTGTTCATCGATGCCGGAGCCGGCACGCCGGACGGGTTCCGCGTGGATATCGAGGGCAACCTTTGGTGCGGCTGGGGCATGGGCAGCGCCGAACTCGACGGCGTGCGAGTCTTCGACCGGAACGGCTCGCCGATCGGCCACATTGCGCTTCCGGAACGCTGCGCCAACCTATGTTTCGGAGGCCGCTTCCGCAACCGGCTGTTCATGGCAGCCAGCCACGGCCTGTACGCGCTCTATGTCAACACGCGGGGCGTCGCCGGCGGCTGAAGGATGCATCCGCGTCATGATCACGCGGTGGATGGCCCAGCCCATGGCGCAGCAGACGAGCAGGATGACGCCCCAAACCGCGGCCGCCTGCCATTGCCCGGCCTCCAGCCGGCTGAGCGACATCCCGGCCATCTTCGCCGGGTAGATATGCAGCGGCGCCCAGACGAAGGCGGACGTCACGTTGGCCATCACGAAGCGCTTCCGGCACATCCCGGCCATGCCGGCGACCAGCGGCACGGTCGAGCGCAGCACCGGGACGAACCGGCACAGCGCCACGCTATAGGTGCCGTAGCGCTCGAAGAAGCGGCCGGCATTGGCCATCAGCGCCGGCCGGCGGGAGAACGGCCAGACCCCGCACAGCCGCACGCTGAACCGGCCGCCGAACCAGAACGACACGAAATCGCCGATGACCGCGCCGATGATCGACAGCACGAGCAACGGGACCATCGGCTGGCCCGCCATCGCCGCCGCCCCCGCGACCGCCATCAGTATCGGCGTGCCGGGTATCAGGATGCCCAGCACCGCCACCGCCTCGATGATCGCGGCGAGGAACACCGCGGCCATGGCGCCGGCCGGATAGAGAGCGACCAGATCGACGGCGGCATTGATCCAGGACCACATGAGGCTGATACGTCTCCCCGTTTCGAAAGGTAACAGCCAATATGGCTGGTCCAGTCGCAAAAAGGAAGCAACAACATCAGGCGACCTGCCACGCCGGCCAGCCGGTCCGGTTGCCCTTCGGCCCGAAAAATCCAGGAGTGTGGCCGGTTTGCCGGCTGCTCCTTGCGCCTGCGTTGCAATGCAGCATTAACAAACGTTTGGAATTGACCATCTCCTTCTGTGCGCGATTTAGGATTATTTGTTGGCCCGGCAGGACGTTGGACAGAAAATCCGTGCCGAACCTTGCTGTGCGATGACCCGGCGGACATAGTATTCTGCGGTTGCCGAAGGCTTCAAGTCCTGGTGACTTGCCGCTCGGGTCCGCCAACCGAATATGCGCCCGGGCCGGAAGGACTGCCAGCGGGACCCCAGAGGGGGACCAATTGACAGCAAACGGTGCAGTGCGGTTGATCCGGGTGCGGACGACCGAGACCATAACCAGGAGTGACGACGCATGCGCTTTCGCAATGCGGTTATAGCAACAGCTTTGCTCGCGACCCCGGTCGCGGCGATGGCGCAGCCGATAAGCGGCCTCTATGTCGGAGCCGGGGCCGGCCTGCATGCCCCGATCAGTCCGGACATCACTCCATACGGACGTGGATACGGCACCGGCCTGCTGGAACTGAACCAGGACTTCGGGTTCAACTCGAACCTCGCCATCGGTTACGGCATCGGCAACGGGTTCCGCTTCGAGATCGAAGGCGACTTCATGCGCAGCGGCGTGAACCAGTTGCGCGGGACGCCGTTCCCGACCGCCAGCACCGGCACCGTGCGCACCTGGGGCGTCATGGCGAACGCGGTGTTCGACCTCGATGTCGGGTCACCTTGGGTCTATCCGTATCTCGGCGCCGGCGCGGGCTATCAGTGGACACGGCTGAACCCGCTGACGTCGGTGCGGCCGGGCGGAGGGTTTGCTTCAGCGACCAGCGCACAGGACGGCGAGCCGGCCGGCCAGGCGATCATCGGCGCATCCTTCCCGATCCCGAACATGCCCGGGCTTTCGATAACGGCGGATTACCGGTTCATGGATATCCTGGGCGGTGCGAAGTACGATGGCGTGGTGGTGAATGACGGCGTCGCCTCGCCCTCGGTGTTGAAGATGCATAACCAGTTCAACAACGATGTCGTTGTCGGCATCCGTTACGCGTTCAACGTGCCGCCCCCGCCGTCGCCGGCACCCGCGCCCGTTGCGGCTCCCGCTCCGGCGCCCGCCCGGTCGTACCTGGTGTTCTTCGATTGGGACAGGGCCGATCTGACGGAGCGGGCGAGGGCGATCGTGAAGGAAGCGGCGGATAATTCGACGCGGGTGCAGGTCACCCGGATCGAGGTCAACGGCTACACGGACACCTCCGGCTCGCCGAAATACAACCAGGGCCTGTCGGTGCGCCGCGCCAAGGCGGTTGCGGGCGAACTGGTGCGCGACGGCGTGCCGCAGAACGTCATCGCCATCCAGGGATTCGGCGAGACGCACCTGCTGGTCGCGACGGGTCCCGGGGTGCGGGAGCCGCAGAACCGGCGGGTGGAGATCATCATTCGGTAAGACGCCCGCTTGGCGGGGTTGGGGCGCCCCGTCCCAACCGTCATGGCCGGGCTTGTCCGCATGGCTATCAGGATAATGCGCAGCCGGAGAAAAGTTTCGCCGAGGCGCCACTCTTTCATCGTCATGGCCCGGCTTGTCCGGGCCACCTATCCCAGCACCCTGCCGCGATAGGTGGGCCGGCCATGACGGTTAGGCAGGTGCCGCTGCGTAGGCCGTCGCCTTCCCCCCGGAGGTGATCCGCCGCCTCTCCCTCCCGCCCGGCGACAGCTTCATCGTTCCCGTCAAACTTGACCATCATACTTGACGCTCCGTCCCCGGGCACGGATAAGCACGCCGTGCTCCGAACAGTGAGACGAACCCCTGGAGTGACTATGAGACTGATGCGGCGGCACGATCCCCGGCACGGCGCGGCATTTCGCACGCGTAGCGATTGCAACGGCGCTTTTGGCTGGGCGCGCTGATGTCCACCCGTCCGGTTTTTCCTTTCGCCGCCATCGTCGGGCAGGAGGACATGAAGCTGGCGATCCTGATCGCCGCGATCGATCCCGGCATCGGCGGTGTTCTGGCCTTCGGCGACCGCGGCACCGGGAAGTCCACGACGATCCGCGCGCTGGCCGCGCTGCTGCCGCCGATGAAGGTGAACCAGGGCTGCCGCTACCATTGCGATCCGGCCACCCCGGACGTCTGGTGCGCCGACTGCCGCGCCACGGCAAAGCATAAGAGCGTCACCGTCCCGGTCCCGGTGGTCGATCTCCCGCTCGGCGCCACCGAAGACCGCGTCGTCGGCGCGCTCGACCTGGAACGCGCGCTGACCGGCTCGAAGGTGTTCGAACCGGGGCTGCTGGCGCGCGCCAACCGCGGCTTCCTGTATATTGACGAAGTGAACCTGCTCGAAGACCACCTCGTCGATCTGCTGCTGGACGTCGCCGCCTCCGGTGAGAACGTCGTCGAGCGCGAGGGCCTCAGCGTCCGCCACCCCGCCCGCTTCGTCCTGATTGGCAGCGGCAACCCGGAAGAGGGCGAGTTGCGCCCGCAATTGATCGACCGTTTCGGCCTGTCGGTCGAGGTGCGCACGCCGCAGGACCTGCCGACTCGCATCGAGGTGATCCGCCGCCGCGACGATTTCGAGAACGATCCCGTCGGCTTCACCGAGCACTGGAAGAAAGCGCAGGACAAGATCCGCCGCCGCATCGTCGATGCGCGGGGCAAGCTGTCCGGTGTGGCCGTGCCGGAGGGCGCGCTGGAAAACGCCGCGCGGCTGTGCATGGCGCTCGGCACCGACGGGCTGCGCGGCGAGCTGACCCTGATCCGGGCCGGGCGGGCCGTCGCCTGCCTCGACGGCGACAAGGAAGTCGCCGACACGCATCTGCGGCGGGTCGCGCCGATGGTGCTGGGTCACCGGCTGCGCCGCAATCCGCTGGATGAGGCGGTGGCCAGCACCCGCGTGAACCGCGCCGTCGAGGAATTGTTCGGCGCATGAGCGGAGCGGCCGCATGGGCCGGTGCGCTACAGGCATTAGGCCTTTTTGCAGCCGATCCTTTGGGGTTGGGCGGGATAGCGGTGAGGGCGGGGGCGGGGCCGGTGCGCGACCGCTGGCTGAAGATCCTGTATGACTCGCTGCCGCCCGGGATGCCGGTCCGGCGCGTGCCGCTGAACGCCGGGGATGATCGCCTGCTCGGCGGCCTCGATCTGGCGGCGACGCTGCAGGCGGGGCATCTGGTGGAGCAGAAGGGCCTGCTGTCCGAGGCCGATGGCGGCATCATCGTGTTGCCCATGGCCGAGCGGATCGAACCCGCCGCGGCGGCCCGGCTGCGCGCGGCGTCCGACGAGGGCATGGTGACCTTGCAGCGCGACGGCCTGTCCCGCGTGCTGCCCGCGCATATCGCCATGGTCGCGCTGGACGAGGGCGCCGACCCGGACGAGCACCCGCCGGCATCGCTGCTGGACCGGATGGCGTTCCTGATCGACCTGACCAAGGTGTCGCTGCGGGATATCGAGTACGACGATTGGAGCGGGTTGCCGGGGTCGCGCCCCCTCGTCATGGCGGGCGAAGGCCCGCCGTCCACGCCTTGCGATGCCGCACCGGACAAAGGCGTGGATGGCGGGCCTTCGCCCGCCATGACGAAAGGCAACGCTTCTACCCCGGAAACCGCCAAAGTCATCGAAACCCTCTGCAACGTCGCCATGTCGCTCGGCGTCGCCTCGATCCGCGCCCCGCTGTTCGCGCTGCGTGCCGCGCGCATCGCCGCGGCCCGGGATGGACGCACCGAGCCGGACCCGGACGACCTGTCTCTCGCCGTCGCCCTGGTCTATGGCCCGCGCGCCACCCGCCTGCCGCCGCAGGAGGAAGCCGAAGCGCCGCCCGAACCCGAGCCTCCGCCGGAAGACCAGCCCGAGCCGCCGCCGCCGGACGACCAGGACCAGGAGCAAATCCCCGACCTGCCGCTGGAGGACATCGTGCTGGAAGCGGCCATCGCCGCTCTGCCGCCCGACCTGCTGGCGCAGCTTGCCTCGCTCAGCAACACCAAGGGCCAGGTCCGCATGCCGGGGCGTGTCGGCCAGGCCAAGATGTCGCTGAAACGCGGCCGCCCCGTCGGCACCCGCCAGGGCGAGCCGAAAGGCGGCGCCCGGCTGCATCTGCTGGAGACTCTGAAAGCCGCCGCCCCGTGGCAGACCCTGCGCCGCCGCGCCCCGGAACACGGCCCGAAGCGCTTCGAGGTCCGCCGCGACGACTTTCGCATCGTCCGCTTCCGCCAGCGCGTCGGCACCACCACCGTGTTCGCCGTTGACGCCTCCGGTTCCGCTGCGATGAACCGCCTCGGCGAGGCCAAGGGCGCCGTCGAACTGCTGCTGGCCGATTGCTATGTGCGCCGGGACCAGGTGGCGCTGATCGCCTTCCGCGGCACCGGCGCGCAGTTGCTGCTGTCGCCCACCGGATCGCTGCTGCGCGCCAAGCGCAGCCTGGCCGGGCTGCCGGGCGGCGGACCCACCCCGCTCGCCGCCGGGATCGACGCGGCCATGGCGCTCGCCGACGGCATCCGCCGCAGCGGGCGCACGCCGATCATTACGTTCCTGACCGACGCCCGTGCCAACATGACCCGCGATGGCACCGGCGGACGCCCGAAAGCCGAGGCCGAAGCTATGGAAAGTGCCCGCGCCCTGCGCGCAACCGGTATCGCCGCCTTGATGGTGGACACGTCCCCGCGGCCCAACCCGTTCGCCCGCACGCTGGCGGCGGAAATGGGCGCCCGCTACGTGCCGCTGCCCTACGCCAACGCCGCGGCGCTGTCGCATGCGGTGCGGGCTGCCGCGGCATGAGCTACCATCTGTCCTGGGAACGCGACGGCCGCGACTGGCCGAACCGCGAATACAGCCGCTTCATCGAGGCGGGAGGGTTGCGCTGGCATGTCCAGGTGATGGGGCAGGGGCCTGTCGCGCTGCTGCTGCACGGCACCGGCGCCTCGACGCACTCGTTCCGCGACCTGGCGCCGCTGCTGGCGAAGCACTTTACCGTCGTGGCGCCCGACCTGCCGGGGCACGGCTTCACCGCGGTGCCGAAATCGCAGGACGGCTACACCCTGCCGGGCGTCTCCGCCGGCATCGGGGCGTTGCTGGACGAACTCGGGCTGCGCGACAAGGTGGTCGTCGCCGCCGGCCATTCGGCGGGCGCGGCGATCACGCTGCGCATGTGCCTCGACGGCCTGATCCACCCGGTCGCGGTGATCAGCCTGAACGGGGCGCTGCTGCCGTTCCCGGTGCCGAGCGGCTTTGCCGGTGTCGCGGCGCGCTGGATGTTCACCTCCGGCGTGGCGGCGCGGGTGTTCTCGTTTCTCGCCGGCACCGGGCCGACGGTCGAGCGGGTGATGCGCGGCACCGGCTCCGTGCTCGACGCCGACGGCTTGCGCTTCTATCGCCGCCTTGCCGTCAATCAGGGCCACGTCGCGGGCGCGATGGCGCTGATGGGCAACTGGGACCTGCACCCGCTGCTGCATGACCTGCCGCAACTCAGGACCAGGCTGGTGCTGGTGAACGGCAGCAAGGACGGGATGGTGCCGGCTTCCGAAGCCTACCGCATCCGGGCGCTGATGCCGAAGGCCGAACTGATCTCGCTGCCCGGCCTGGGCCATCTTGCGCATGAGGAACGACCCGGCGAGATTGCCGCATTGGTCGAAAGGATCGTGGCGCATGAAGCTCCCGGTTGATCACCCGCAGCGGATCGAACTCAACGACGAAGTCCACGCAAGGCCGCCGGAGCCGCTGGTCGCACCGTCGCGGCTGTCCTATCTGGCGCTGATGTCGGATCCGGCGCAGCGCGAGTCGGGGTGGCGCGCGGTGGTCGATATCTGCACCCGCTATCATGTCGCGCCGCCGGAGAAGAATGCGCTGCATTTCAGCGCCCCGCTCGGTCCGTTCCGGCTGAAGTGGGAGCAGCACACCGAATTCATCCGCTTCATGTTCATCGTCGAAGGCACCACCGGCGATCCGTTCGAGCGGCCGGCGATTTCGGTGCTGCCGGAGGACTGGGTGGCGGCATTGCCGGGCGAGGTGATCGTCGCCGCGCATGCCGCGCTGATCCGTGCCGAACCGGGTCCGATCGATTCGCGGGCCATCGGCAACCGGTGGTTCGACGGCAACGTGCCCATCGGCGCGGCGGTGTCGGGCGGGGCGGCGACGGCGCTGACCGATTTCCGCATCCATGGCGACGGGTTCAGCCGTCATCTGCTGTTCGACCACCACACCACGCCGTGGCAGGCCGGCCGGATCATCCAGCGGCTGCTGGAAATCGACACCTACAAGATCATGGCGCTGCTGGCGCTGCCGGTGGCGCGTTCCGCCGCCCCGATGTTGACGGCGTCGGGGATCGAACTGGCGAAGATCACCCGGTCGCTGGTGTCGGCGGACGAAACCACCGAGCCGGAACTGCTGAACAGCCTGACCCGGCTGGAGGCGGATGTCGAGAATCAGCAGTCGGAGACGCGGTACCGCTTCAGCGCGGCGAACGCCTATTACGAACTGGTGCAGCGCCGGATCGATGAGCTGCGCGAGCAGCGCATCCAGGGCTTGCAGACGTTCCGGGAATTTACCGAGCGCCGGTTGGCTCCGGCGATGAACACCTGCCGCTCGATCGCGGCGCGGCAGGAGTCGCTTTCGCAACGTGTCGGCCGGGCGACGCAGCTGCTGTCAACCCGGGTTGACCTGGCGCGGCAGCGGCAGAACCAGGCGCTGCTGGCCTCGATGGACAGCCGGGCGCGGCTGCAACTGCGGCTGCAATCGACCGTGGAAGGCCTGTCCGTTGCAGCGGTAACATATTACGTATCCGCGCTGGTCGGCCACGCGGCGGAGGCGCTGCGGACGGCAGGCGTGGCGGTCGAACCCGATCTGGCGACCGGGATCAGCATTCCGGTCGTTGCTTTGGTGGCATTTCTCGGCATTCACCACATCCGCCGCAAAGTGACCGGGCGGGACGAGGAGTAGGTGCTGACCTCGCCGCATCTGATCGATGCGATCCTGCTGCTGACGGTCGTGGAGGGGATTGTTCTCCGGCGGTGGCGGCAGGTTTCCGCGCGCGTGGTATGGGGCATGCTGCTGCCGGGGATGTTCCTGCTGCTGGCCTTGCGCGCCGCTTTGGCGGGTGCCGCCTGGCCCTGGGTGCCGACCGCGCTGACCGGCGCGCTGGTGGCGCATGGCTGCGAGCTATGGACGCGGTTCAGGCGGTGAGGCCGGTAAGGCGATGCCCGAGAATGAGCGCTTCAGCCGGACGGCCTACTCAAGTCGTCATGGCCCGGCTTGTCCGGGCCACCTTTTGCCGCACGTGCTGGGATAGGTGGCCCGGTCAAGCCGGGCCATGAGTGCGTCCGTGAGGACGCTTTGTCAGCACGGTGCAAGTCCGTGTCCGGGTTGGTCGCAGCCCGGAAATTGAAGGTAACTGCGTCGCCGCGAGGCGGGGTGGAGAGCAACCGGAGGTGAACCGGCAG
>CAINOE010000164.1 GCA_903851415.1 uncultured Rhodopila sp.
CCACGCCCTCGATGATGAACACGGCGCCGTCAAGCACGCGCAGGCTGCGGTTCACCTCGATGTTGAAATCGATGTGGCCGGGCGTGTCGATGATGTTGATGCGGTTGTCTTTCCACTGGCACGTCACCGCGGCGGAGGTGATGGTGATGCCCCGCTCCCGCTCCTGGTCCATATAATCGGTCGTGGTGTTGCCGTCATGCACCTCGCCGATTTTGTGCGACTCGCCCGTGTAGTACAGAATCCGCTCGGTCGTGGTGGTCTTCCCGGCATCGATATGCGCGGTGATTCCTATGTTTCTGATCTTGTCGAGCGGTACAACAGTCACGGCGAACCTCCATCAACGAGCAAACGGGCGGGCATATCAGAAAGGGCGCGTGATCCATCGCTGGATCCGGGGACAACCCCGCGCGCCCGCCCACTGTGCCGGCCGAACCTTCGGCCGGTTATGTATGCCGGGAAATGCGGCACGGCGCGCGTTTTTGCAAGTGCGATTTCCGCGCGGCCGGCATATGGCGCCCCAACGGGCACCGGCGCCGCGCTGAATCCGGCCCGCACAGTTCATCACACTGCGCAACATCGGGGCCGCGTAGCATCCGGTCATGGACACCCGCACCGCTCAGGCTCTGATACGCTTCGGACTGGGCCGCCGCGGCGCGGAGCCGCTGCCGCCGGATGCGGCGGCGTGGCTGCTGGACCAGCTCCGGCGAGACGACCCGGCCCGGTTCGACGATCCGCCGAACGCGGCCAAGGGGCTGACGGCGCTGCGTGAAGATCGCGCGACAAAGCCGCCGCCGGGCGAATCCCGGGCGCGGGCGCTCTACCGGACCGAGGCGGCGGCGCAGCTGGCGAACGCGGTCAGCACCCCTGCCCCGTTCCGCGAGCGCCTGGTCTGGTTCTGGAGCAACCACTTCACCGTCTCGCTGCGCCGCGGGGAATGCGCCGCGGTGGCGGGCGCGTTCGTGCAGGAAGCCATCCGCCCGCATGTCACCGGCCGCTTCGGCGACATGCTGCTGGCGGTGATGCGCCACCCGGCGATGCTGATGTATCTCGACAATACCGGCTCCGCCGGCCCCGGCAGCCGGGCCGGACAGTCCGGCCGCCGCGGCCTGAACGAGAACCTGGCGCGCGAATGCCTGGAGCTGCACACGGTCAGCCCGCTGGCCGGCTACACCCAGGCCGACGTGACCGCGTTCGCCCGAATCCTGACCGGCTGGTCGGTTGACATGAAGGCGGAGCCGCCGGGCTTCCGGTTCCGTCCGGAGGCGCATGAGCCTGGCGCGCAGACGGTGCTGCAACAGACCTTCCCGCCGGGCGAGGAAGGCGGCATCGCCGCGCTGCGGTTCCTGGCGGAGCACCCGGCCACCCACCGCTTCCTGGCCACCAGGCTGGTGCGGCACTTCGTCGCAGACGATCCGCCGCCGGGCGCGGTGCGCGCGATCGAGGCGGTGCTGCGCGACAGCAAAGGCAATCTCGGCTCCGCCGCCGCCGCGCTGGTGACCTTGCCGGCGGCGTGGCAGCCGGCCACGAAACTGCGCACCCCGCAGGAGTACGTGATCGCCTGCGTCCGCACGCTGGACCTGCCGCCTGATCAGCTTCCCAACCTGATAGCCATCCTGGCCGGGCTGGGCCAGCCGGTCTGGACCGCACCCGCGCCGAATGGCTGGGCCGATCGAGCGGTTGATTGGGCGGCGCCGGAGGCGATGCTGCGGCGGATCGACTGGGCCAGCGGCTTTGCCGCCCATGCCGGGGAGCGGGACATCGCGGACCTGTCCGAGACCGCGCTCGGCCCGCTGCTGCGCCCGGTCACGCTGGGCGCCATCCGCCGCGCCGGCTCGCGCCGCGACGCGATGACCCTGCTGCTGACCAGTCCCGAATTTCAAAGGCGCTGAACCCATGCACCTGTCCCGCCGCGCGGCTTTGCTGGGTCTGTCCGGATGCGCCGGCCTCGGCGGCGTCCGGCTGGCGGTGGCAGGCGCGCCGACAGACAAGCGGCTGGTGGTGATCATCCTGCGCGGCGCGCTGGACGGGATGGCGGCGGTGGTGCCGTACGGCGACCCCGGTCTGGCCGCGCTGCGCGGGGAGATCGTGCCGTCGGGCCCCGGGCAGCCGGACGGGGTGCTCGACCTGGGCGGGTTCTACGGCCTGCACCCTGCCCTGTCCGGCGTCCACGAACTTTACGCGGCCAACCAGGCGCTGATCGTTCACGCCGTCGCCGGCTCGTACCGCGTGCGCAGCCATTTCGAGGCGCAGGACTACCTGGAGTCGGGCGCGGACCATCGCATGACCAGCGGCTGGTTGAACCGGGTGGTGGCCGCGCTGCCGCCGCCGGGAACGCCGCGAGCGGAGGGCGGCGCGCTGGCCGTGGGCGTGTCCGTGCCGCTGCTGCTGCGCGGCCCCGCCCGGGTGGCGAACTGGGCGCCGCACGGCTTCTCGCAGCCCGCGCCGGAGCTTTACGCCGCCATCGCGGCGCTGAACGGCGACGACCCCGTGACCGGTCCGGCCATCATCCAGGGGCTGCGCGACCGCGGCTTCAGCAGCGCGGTGCTGGCCGGGGACGATCTGGCCCGGAATGGGCCGCCGAAGGACCGCAACGCCTTCCCGGCGCTGGCCCTGGCAGCCGGCGAAATGCTCCGCGCCCCCGGCGGCCCGCGCATCGCCGCGCTGGAGATCGGCGGCTGGGACACCCATACCGCTCAGCTCCGCCGGCTGGAGGGGCCGTTGAAGCAGCT
The DNA here is from genome assembly GCA_903851415.1 of uncultured Rhodopila sp. Lineage (GTDB taxonomy): Bacteria > Pseudomonadota > Alphaproteobacteria > Acetobacterales > Acetobacteraceae > Rhodopila. Next base: position 2,730 of record CAINOE010000164.1, read on the forward strand.
CGATGCGGGGCTGCTGGCGCTGGGGGCCGGGCTGGGTCCGGCCTGGGCGCAGACGGCGGTGCTGGTGATGACCGAGTTCGGCCGCACCGCCCGGGTGAACGGCACCAAGGGCACGGACCACGGGACCGGGACGGTGGCCTTCGTACTGGGCGGAGCGGTGGCCGGCGGCCGGGTCAGGGCGTCCTGGCCGGGGTTGGCCGCAGGGCAGTTGTTCGAGGACCGCGACCTCGCGCCGGCAACCGATCTGCGGGCGGTTGCCCGGGGGGTGCTGGCGCAGCATCTCGGGCTGGATGCGGCGGCGCTGGAGCGGGTGTTTCCCGGCAGCACGAGCGCCGGTGCCATGCCGGGCATTATCCGGGCCTGATCGTCCGCCGCGATCGCGTTGCCGGCCGATACGCTGCGGACGCGCGGAGAAGGCCCCGGAATGAGTCCAAGGGACGCCGATCGGCTGTTTTGTCGGGCGGCGGTGCGGCGGCGCACGCGGCGATGCCGGCAACGCCGACGCCGGGCAGGCCAAGCGTCATCGGCTCCGGCACGGCTTCCTGCGTGACCCTGATGCTGAAGTCATATGTGCGGGCAAAGGCCTCCTGGCCGCCGCCGGGCAACGCCGTTCCCACCACCGGAGCGGACACGCCATTATTGAAAAAGTAGATTGACCCGGCGGTGTCAATAAAGCCCACCGCCATGCCGCCGCCGTCCTGTTGCCATTGCAGGGCTGCGTAGACTTCCTCCGGCGCGGTCAGAGTAAACGTCCTGGTCGAATATACGGGAGCAAGCAAGCGGGGTCAGGTTGCCGCCGATGGAGGTGCAGGCCGCATCAAAGGCACTCACGTCGCGAAGCCCGGAACGGAGCCGGCAGGGCAGCCGGAAAGAACATATAATAAACGCATCCGTAAACCCCTGCACATCAATCGGTTGTAACGCTGCTGCCCGCGGCTTCCGCGCATCGCAGGGAGGCTTGACCAACTCGTTGTCAGACAAAATGACAAACCGCAATCGATCATGTTCGGCCGGACAATCCTTCGAAAAACCCGGGCAAACCGAGGCGATCGGCGGTTGCGCGGCATCGCCCGCCGCTCGCCAGTCCCCCGCAGGGCCCGGGGGATCAACGCCGGCGGCCCGCCCTGCCCGAGGGGATCGCGACCTCCGTCCGGGGCGGCGTCGCCGCGCAAAGCCGATATCGATGCATTCCCGCTGAAGACAGCCGGCGTTTCGGCGGGGCGCGAGCCGGGTGCCCGCGTCCCGCGCCGGATTCGCGCCGCCGTCGCGGGTGAAAAGAAACGTTTGCGCCGCGGCCCGGCCGCTTCGCCGCGGCGCCCGCGCCGGGTCTGCATTGAGGCTGAAACGGTCTTCACAGGCGATTTATCGGCCGGCCAATCAAGCCGGAAAAGCTCCGTTCGGCGCCGCCATCGGATATTGGGCAAGCGGACATAGTGCCGGCCGCACGCCCGCCAATCGGCTGACAATAAAATCGGCCGTGCACAGCGAATCGGCGCTGCCGCTGTTGACTTGCGGCTGCACCGGCCCGCAGTGCTCCCTGGTCAAAGCAAAGAAAATCGGCCCGGTTCGTCCACGCCTGCGCCGCCAATCCAACGTTTCCTTGATCCCGGGCGCGCCCGTAACCGCCGAGTCGCATGTATCAGGCAAAGGACTCGTCCGGGGATTCGTACTTCCCTGACAACACCGGTGCACGGCGCTCGATTACCGCTGCAACTTCGTGCCCGGGCCTCGGTTCCATTTGCTACCTACGGGTTTTCGGCCTCCAACTGCGCAAAACAACCGCGCCGACCCCGGCCGCAGCCGATCGGCCGAAAATTCATCTGAGGATTGTGTCAGAGGACTATGGCGCTATTTGATCGCATGGTTTATATTGCCCTCTCTGGGTTGCAGGAAAGAAATATATGTCTGACGATGTGCTGGGGTTCACGGCCCAAATCGTGAGTGCTCACTTGACGAAGAACGCGGTCCCCGTTGAGGAGCTGCCGGCTCTGATCCGGGAGGTCTACAAGACCTTGTCGAATGTGGGCGAAGCGCCCGCGCCGGTCGAGGCGTTGAAACCGGCGGTCCCGGTGACCAAGTCGGTCTTCCCCGACCACATCGTTTGCCTGGAAGACGGCAAGCAGATGACCATGCTGAAACGACACCTGATGACCGAGCACAATCTGACGGTCGATCAGTACCGGACAAAGTGGGGCCTGCCCTCCAACTACCCGATGGTCGCGCCGAACTACGCGGAAACCCGCTCGTCCCTGGCCAAGAAGATGGGTTTGGGACGCAGCCGCACCGTCGTCGCAAAGAAGCCGGCCCGCAAGGTGCCCGCCAAGCGCGGCAGCCGGGGCTAAGCCTGCGAAGCTGACAATAAAGCCATTTGGCGGACGGGGGTTGGGATCCCGACGCCGAATGGTTTTTGATTGCCGGGAACACGGAAGGGTCTGTGCAGCGGCCGGGCCGGCGGCGCTTTCGTTACGGACGCCTCTCGGACGGCACCGCCGCGCGCGCATGGTTTCGGTTCCGCGGCAGTGGCAAGTAGAACCGTATCCGATGGCAGCCGATCAGCCGCTGCGCGGCTTTGCCGCAGGCCCGGGAGAGGCCCGGCGAATACCTCCGAGGACCACTCCCGCGCGGCCCGATATTGGCGGCGAAACAACCGCTTAACCGCAGCCTGACGGCCATTGCCGGCACGTCCGCGGGTCGCTCTGGCCATCGCCGCCAATGCTGCTAGCCTGTAGCGCGCGGAGCGCAAACCGCACGGGAGGACAGCGACGATGCAGCACGGCAAAATCATTCTCGAAACCATCGGCCACGTTGCCGTGCTGACGTTGAACGACCCGGCCGTGCTGAATGCCTTCGGGCGGAAGCTGCGCGAGGACATGGCGGACGCGCTGGACGCCGTCGAAGCCGGTTCGGCGCGCTGCCTTGTCATCACCGGCGCCGGCCGGGCGTTCTGTTCCGGCGCCAACCTCAACGATCCCGACCGGGATGAACGCGACCGCGCCGCGGAGGCGCTGGGCGATGTCGAGTCGGACCTGGAGGCCTGGTACAACCCGATGTTCCTGCGCCTCAGGGCGTCCAACATCCCGATCGTGACCGCGATCAACGGCATCGCCGCCGGGGCGGGCATGAGCCTGGCGCTGACCGGCGACATCAAGCTCGCCGCCCGCTCCGCCGCCTTCCTGCAGGCCTTCGCGCGCATCGGCCTGGTGCCGGATTGCGGCTCCTCCTGGATTCTGCCGCGCCTGATCGGCATGGCGCGGGCGCTGGAGCTGGCGCTGCTGGCACAACCGCTGCCGGCCGAGACCGCGCTGGCCTGGGGCATGATCAACCGGGTGGAGGACGATGCTTCGCTGATGCCGGCGGCGATGGACCTCGCCCGCGGCCTCGCGCAGGGGCCGCGGTCGCTCGGAATGATCCGCCAGATGGCGTGGGAGGGCCTCGACAACCGCTACATCGAGCAACTCGACCTGGAGGCGAAGCTGCAGGCGAAGGCGGCCCTGACCGGCGACTTCGCCGAAGGGGTGGCGGCGTTCCGGGAGAAGCGGGCGCCGCGGTTCACGGGGGAGTAGAGGCCGCTGTCGTTGCGGCGTGGCGGGTCCCGGGTCTTCGGTGCGGTGAAAGGACGAGTCCGCCTGTCGGGGAGATCGGGATATTGACCACCGCGCTTTAACACAGAGAAAAAAATGCGGGCCGCAGAGGACACGGAGAAGGCGGGAAAGGCGATGTGCCGGCTGTTCCGCGCCGCTACTCTGTGTCCTCTGTGGCCCTCAGCTTCTTCTCTGTGTTGAATGCGAGGCATGGAAGCCCGGCGCCCCGTCCCCTGAGGCACGACAAGCCGAACCGTCGTCTCTACCCCCTGTACTCCGGCGCCGGCTGCAGCAGCGGAAACGCGCTGTGCACATGCGGCTGCGCCACCGGCGGAGCGTCCCGGAACACGAATCCCGGATGCAGCTCCGCCAGGCTGCGCGCGCCCGCCAGCGCCATCGCCACGCCGAACTCGTGCTCCAGCAGCTCCAGCATTTTGTGCACCCCGGCCTCGCCGTCCGCGGCCAGCGCGTAGCAATACATCCGCCCCATCGCCACCGCGTCGGCCCCGAGCGCGATCGCCTTGACGATGTCGGTGCCGCGGCAGATGCCGCCATCGACGATCACCCGCGCCCGCCCGCGCACCGCCGCCATCACCTCCGGCAGCACGTCCATCGATCCGCGGCCATGATCGAGCTGTCGCCCGCCATGGTTGGAGACATAGACGCCATCGACGCCCAACTCGCAGCACAGGGCGGCGTCCTCGGCCGTGGCGATGCCCTTCAGGATCAGCGGGATTGAGTGCGTGGCCTTGAAGTGCCGCACATTGTCCCAGTTGAAACTCGCCTGGAAGCTCTGCCCGGTCGCCACCGCCCGCCACGGTTTCACAAATCGCCCGGCGATATCCCGCTCCCGCCGCGAATAGGCGGCGGTATCGACGGTGATGGCGAATGCGTCGTACCCGGCATCCACCGCGCGCCGGACGATGTCGTCCACCCAGGCGTCGTCCCCGCGCACATAGAGTTGAAAAATCTTCGCCCCCGGTGCCGCCGCCGCCGCCTCCTCCAGCCCCGGCATCGTCACCGAGCTCACCATGATCGGCACGCCGAACGCCGAGGCCGCCCGCCCTGCCGTCGCCGCGCCGCCGGGATGGAACGACTCCAGCGATCCCACCGGCGCCAGGATGACCGGCAACCGCAGCTTGCGGCCAAACAGCGTCGTGCCCGGGTCGATTTTTGCAACATCGACGCAAACCCGCGGCCGCAGCGCCAATGAATCGAGCGCGAGGCGGTTGCGCCGCATCGTCGTCTCGGTCTCCGCCGCGCCGACGAGATAGCCCCAGAGATGGTCGGACAGCCTGGCGCGGGCAGCGGGGATGAACTCATGCAGGCACTGGAAATCGCCTGCCGGTTCGGACAGATGCGTGGCTTCGGGCTGGTCCATGATTGTCCTCCCTCGGGCGTCCCGGCCTGATCAGGCATCGGCGGGCGGGACTCCGCAAGATCAGGCGGAGACGGCCTTGCGCCGCGGGACCGGCCGGGTCTCCGGCATCGCCAGCCAGAGCAGCAGCACCGCAGACGCGGCAACCGTGGCAAGGAACAGGAACATCGCCGATTCGCCGAACCGCTCGGCGACATCGCCGGCGATCACCGTGCTGAACGTCGCACCCAGCCCGCCCGCCAGCCCGAGCGAACCGATGGCGAGGTTCAGATACCCGGTGCGCCGCGTCGTATCCGCGGCAATCAGCGGCAGCATCAGGCCGAACACCGCCGCGCTGACACCATCCAGCGCCTGATACGCCACCAGCGGCACAGCACCCGGCAGGGCGGCGAACAGCGCGGCGCGCAACGGCACGGCGGCAAAGCCGATCAGCAGGACGGGGCGGCGGCCGAAGCGCTGCGCCAGGCGGCCGAACCAGGGCGCCAGCACCGCGGTGACGATCTGCGGCACGATGATCGTCGCCGAAACCGCGAATCCTGACACCTCGCCCCGCCGCGCCAGCCCGTTCAGCGCCAGCGGCAGCAGCGCCGCATTGGCGAACTGGAACAGCACCGCGGCGACGGCGAAGATGTGCAGCGCCGGTTCGGCGAAGACTCGCCACGGCGGGTGCTCCCGCTGGCCCGGGCGCCGCAATGCCGGGTGGTCTTCCCCGTCCTCCATGCAGTCGGACGCTTTGATGACGAACAGCGAGACCAGCGCCGGGACCACCAGCGCCGCCGTGACCAGAAACACCGCCTGCTCGGAGACATAGGACGCCGCCGCACCCAGCAGCGCCGCCGAGGCGGCATTGCCGAGCGAGGCCCAGCGCGTGTTCACGCCCAGCTTCTCGCCGAAGCTGTCATGCCCGCACAGCGACAGGGTAATGGCCGCGATCGCCGGGGTGACGATGCAGCTTGCCAGCGCATGCGCCACCTGGGCGCCCCAGATCAGCGGCCGCGTCGGCAGCAGGCACAGCATCAGGGCACTGGCGGCCAGAGCGATCAGCCCCGCGGCGGTGAGGCCCCGCTTGCGATGGACCTGGTCCACCAGCCAGCCGCCGGGAAGCTGGCCCAGCAAGGCGGCGAAGGTGCCGATGCTCAGCGCCAGGCCCAGGGCCCGCACCGACCAGCCCTGCTGCGTCAGCCAGACAGCGATGAACGGACCGAAGCCGGCCTGAACCGCCGCGGTGAAGAAGTTCAGCCCGTTCAGACCCAGCCTGCTGCGCATCGCCCCGCCTGAAGGAAGGCCAGGGCGCCGCCCCACAGGCGCTCACTTAACCGGGGAAACGGCGGCCCGTCCTACTGTGTCATGGCCGGCCTCGTGCCGGCCATCCACGACTTTGCCTCAACCAGCAGCGCAAGTCGCGGGTGGCCGGCACAAGGCCGGCCATGACACGGGGCCAACGTCAGCGCGCCCGGCCGTTAAGTTGGCGCCTATCGTTGCCGAGGCTTCCTTTACGCGACCTGCAAACGCCGCACCGGCTGCGACAGCGTCTCGTACAGATCGACGTAGTCTTCCGCCATGCGGCGCGCGGTGAAGCGGCGGTCGAACGTCGCCCGCACCCGGGCGCGGTCCAGCATGTGCAGCTTGCCCACCGCCTTCACCGCCTCATCGATATCGTTGACAATGAAACCGGTCACCCCGGGGTCGATGACTTCCGGCACCGAGCCGTGGTTGAACGCGATCACCGGCGTGCCGCAGGCCATCGACTCGATCATCACAAGCCCGAAAGGTTCCGGCCACCGGATCGGGAAGATCAGCGCATGCGCCCCGGACAGGAAGGCGGGCTTCTGCGCGTCGTTGATCTCGCCGATGAATTCGACGAACGGGTTGCCCTTGATCAGCGGCTTGATGATGGTGTCGTAGTAGTCCTTGTCGGCGTTATCGACCTTGGCGGCGACCTTCAGCTTCAGCCCCGCCTTGCCGGCGATCCGGATCGCCTGGTCGAGGCCCTTTTCCGGCGACACCCGGCCGAGGAACGCGGCGTATTCCTGCTTCACCGGCTGCGGCTTCAAAAGATTCGCCGGCATGCCGTGCAGCACCGTGCGCACCCAGTTCAGGTCCGGAATGGGCTGGCGCTGGCTGTCGGAGATCGAGACGAACGGCGCGTTCGGGAAGGTGCCGTAGGTTTCCACGAACTCCGGCAGGTCGAGACGCCCGTGAATCGTCGTCAGGAACGGCGTGGTCTGCCGGGTGAACAGCGACAGCGGGAAGTAGTCGATGTGGAAATGCAGCACGTCGAACTCGTCCTTGCGGCGATAGATCATCTCGACCATGCGATAGTAGATCGCCACCCAGTCCTTGACCGAGGGATCCAGCCGCAGCGCCTGGTCGCGCATCGGCGCCAGGGTGGCGGAGGTGATCGAGTCGCCGCTGGCGAACAGGGTGACGTCATGGCCCATCGCGACCAGTTCTTCGGTCAGCGAGTAAACCACACGCTCGGTGCCGCCATACAGCTTGGGCGGAACCGCCTCGAACAGAGGCGATATCTGAGCAATACGCATAGGTAAAGTGCCCCAGTTTCACTACAGGTTTAAGCCACCAGGCGACTGTTATATTGTGATCGGGTCGGCATATCGTCTGCTTGACTTCACAATCCACCAGCGTCTATCAATCAAAGGTTATAGTTTCTGAATGTGGCGAAATGTCGGCGTGCCGGGCAAGATTTTTCGGGCATCGCTGCCTTATTTTGGCCGACAAATATGACGAAACTCTCTCCCAGCGGTCCGGGTCCGCCTCCCCATCCCGGCTACAGGAGCTGCCGTCGCCATGGCTCAGACTTACCTCGCTTTCGCCCCCGCCAACGGGGCAAGCTTCGCCGCCCGGCCTGCCCGCAAGGCAACCGCCCCGCGGCCAGGCCAGCCGCCGCCGGCGCCCAAGCCCGGCGGCCTGCCGTCGTTGCGCGGCCGCCCGCTGGCGTTCCTGTACAACTATATAAGGCGCCATCCGGCAGGACACCTGACCATCCTGCTGTCGGTGGCCGTCGCCGTGACGTGCAGCGTCTCCACCCAGTACGGCATCAAGCACCTGATCGACATCGTCGCCGCCGGCCGCGAAGCCGCGGGCAACCAGGTCTGGTGGGCCTTCGCCCTGCTGTGCGGACTGGTCGCCGCCGACAACCTGTCCTGGCGAGTCGGCGGATACGCCGCGCACCGCACCTTCGTGCGCGTCACCGGCGACATCCGTCAGGACCTGTTCTCCCACCTGTCCGCCCACTCGCCATCATATTTTGCTGAGCGTCTGCCCGGCGCGCTCGCCAGCCGCATCAGCTCCACCGCCAACGCCGCCTTCACCGTCGAGAATACCGGCGCCTGGAACGTCATGCCGCCGATGATCGCCGTGGTGCTGTCGATCTGCTTCATCGGCTCGGTCAACCTGCAACTCGCCGCCTCGCTGCTCGGCGTCTCGCTGCTGATGGGCGCGGTGGTCTACCAGATGGCGCGCAGGGGCACCGCCCGGCACCGCGACTACGCCGAGAAAGCCGCCGCGGTGGATGGCGAACTGGTGGACGTCATCAGCAACTTCAACGTCGTCCGCGCGTTCGGCGCCACCTTCCGCGAACAGGGCCGCATCGGCCGGCGGATGGAGACCGAAATGGCCTCGCGCCGCCGCAGCCTCTATTACCTGGAGCACATCCGGCTGGTGCACGCTGTCATGACAGCGTTCCTGACGGCGGGCGCGGTCGCCTGGGGAATCCTGCTGTGGCAGCACGGCCAGGCCAAGGTCGGCGACCTCGTGCTGATCACGTCTCTGGCGTTCGGCATCCTGCACGGCACGCGGGACCTCGCGGTCGCGCTGGTCGACCTGACGCAGCATGTCGCGCGGCTGGATGAGGCGATCTCCACCCTGCTCACCCCGCACGACCTGGAAGACCTGCCGGACGCCGAGCCGCTGGTGGCCGGCCCGGGCGAAGTCTCCTTTGAGCAGGTGCGCTTCGCCTATCCGAACCGCCCGGCCGTGCTGAACGACTTCAACCTGGTGATCCAGCCGGGCGAGCGCGTCGGCCTCGTCGGTTTCTCCGGCGCCGGCAAGTCCACGGTGCTGTCGCTGCTGCAACGCTTCCACGATGTGTGCGGCGGCAGGGTCTCGATCGACGGACAGGACATCCGCGACGTGACGCAGTCCAGCCTGCACGATGTCATGGCGGTGGTGCCGCAGGACATCTCCCTGTTCCACCGCTCGGTGCTGGAGAACATCCGTTATGCGCGTCCGGAGGCGACGGAAAGGGAGGTGCTGGCCGCGGCCGACATGGCGCATTGCCGCGACTTCATCGAGGCGATGCCGGAAGGTTTCGACACCATGGTCGGCGACCGCGGCGTGAAGCTGTCCGGCGGTCAGCGGCAGCGGCTGGCGATCGCCCGCGCGCTGCTGAAGAACGCGCCGATATTGCTGCTGGACGAGGCGACCAGCGCGCTGGATACGGAATCCGAACAGGCGATCCAGCATGCGCTCGATCGGCTGATGACCGGGCGGACGGTGATCGCGATCGCCCACCGGCTGTCCACGCTGCAAAGCTTCGACCGGATCATCGTGATGGATAAGGGCCGGATCGTCGATGACGGTTCGCCGGCCGCACTGGCGGCGCGGCCCGGGCCGTATCGCGATCTGCTGCGCAAGCAGCGGATGGACCCGGTGGAGGTGGCGGTCGCGGCGTAAGGCGTTGCCGACCGCCAGGCCAGGAGGAGCGGCGGGTTGTTGAAGCGCGATGGCGGCGGATGAGGCGGAGCAATGCCCGTCCTGTCCGCCGCCATCGCTTGTTGCGGCAGGAACGCATGGAGTTGGGCGGCCGTTGTTCAACCTGTTGCGACTTGGCTCCGGTCCGCACCAATGGCAAGTCAGATGCCAACCGGTTCCGATGCTTTAGTGGGTCATGCCCAAATGGTGAAATCAGCGATTGAAAGACGGCGGCCTTCAGTCGTCCGGCTGGCGGTGCCGGAAAGGTCGCCATCTGACCCCTTCGATCACGATCCCACCGATTTGCAGCGCGCGCTCGTTACAAGCTTCCTTCCCCGGTTCTGCCCGGCAGCAACGCTCCTCTACCCGGCATCGGTTGCTGCGGAGCCGGAACATGAGGCCGAGCAAACGCTGATGATACTGGGTCTCCCGGGGGGTTACGACCTTTCAAAGGCGGCCGACGTGGTTGCCTATGACCAAACAAGAAACTGGCTGTTTCTGATCACAGCCGAGCATCCGTCGGCTAATCTGACGCTCTCCGGCCATCAGCACCTTCGGGAAGAGCTCAAGAAATGTAGGGCTGCCCGGGTTTACGTGGCGGCGTTTGCTACCAGGCGTGAGTTTCGGAGGCGAGCGGCTGACATTGTGTGGAATACCCGGGTCTGGATCGCCGAGGAGCCGGAACACCTCATACACTTCGACGGCGGTTGTCTGGTCGGGCCGTACGAAAGCGATCTCCCCACCACGAAGGACTAAAAGCCGGGAGCCTTCGGCGACCCGTGACCGCGGGCATTTCAGATGACTGAGAACATCAGGCGTACAGCAACTCGTGCGCATCCTCAAGTTGGTAGCAGCCTGCATCGAGCAGCGCCTCGTATGTGCGGTGCAAGCGTTCTATCTCGGGCACAAAAATGACCATTCCGTCGCGGCCTCTGGTGAGAAGTACTCGATAGGCGTTAACGCGGAGACGATAGGGATCTCGTTCCAGCGGCCTTCTCGGAGCTCGAATCGCCCACTTCGAGCCGTCCCACCAAAAATCATCACCCCAGCAAACGATGGGGAAATCCATTTCCAGCCCCTGACATTCAAATGGGGTGGCGACATCTTTTAGCTGGCAACATGATCGACGGCCGCTCGGCGGATCGACAAAATATGGCCCGATGTGTTCCTTAAGATTTTTCTGAATGGGAAAGTCGTTACGTATACCAAAGTTCGGCAGGGACACATCCTTATTTGACGCCAGCAGCCGTATCTCGCCCCGTCGTCGCCTTCGTAGCGGGTCCTCACATAGTTCTTCGCGGCAGCGATATCTCGGGTCACATATAAGCTGAAGCCGGCCGATCGTATCGTCGTGGCTAGCAGGGTGGCGTCCTTGATATCGCCTGTAAGAAGACTTCCAACCCAGGCGGGCAGGTCCAAGGCCAGATGTGAACGCAGAGACTTATCAAGGCTCAGCCGCTCATCGATCCTGACGATTGCGGCAGCGGAAAATAACTCCGCCAGCGGTTTGCCTTCTGCGTCCAACGACGGGCAATGGACGGTCCAATCGCTTGGCATTTTCTGAAGCGCCATGTTCCATTGTTCCATGCCCAGCTCTTCGCCCCGGAAAATCTCCTGTCCGGACCCGATCAAACCAACCATGACGGACCATGCCGGCATGCGCTCGCCAAGCCTGATGAACATCTCCGGTTCGGACATCTGATAATTGTGTTTCTCGCCAACTCTGTCGGCATCCCACGCTCGTTGGGCTTCGTCGTACACCCACACATGCTCTGGCGGCAGGACGGATTCCGGCCCGATGTGGTCGCGGACGAAAGCCAGGACATCTCTCACGAACACGCGGGATGGATCGAGCGTGCCTCGTTTAGCCGGCCCCTTCAGTGCGTATTGCAGCACGGCAACCAAAGGCCCGTTGCCCGACAGAAACACCCCGGCCGGACGGTCCGCTTCGTCACCTAACATCAAGGTGTAAATGAGCTGAAGGCCGGTCAGCGTCTTGCCGGCCCCGGGTTCGCCCGTTATGAAAACGACATGACGGCCCGAATGGCACGATGCGTCGGCTATAACCGCCGCCACGGCCTCAACGGCTTCATCCACGCCAGCGCTCTTTGCCTGCCTGATTCGGGGTAGCGGTTCTTGACGAAAGATCATGCGTGCCGCCCGGACAAGAGAGGGAAGCGGTGCATAAGGCGATCGTATCCAGTCCTCGACCGGCAACCACGATTCCCCCCTGGCACCGCTCCGTTCCATACAATCAGCCAGACCGGCCGCACCGGTTATCCAAACCGATTTCCACTCAACAGGGCCGGAGGTGGACAAGGTATTGACGAGAATAGGGATGACGTCGTGCTCGTGGCTCGCTTCCTGGTAGCTCGCCAGATCGCGGGCGTAGCCCGCAACCTGATCCACATGTGCCGGTAGGGTGTCTCGGAAATCCTTGAACTCAAGGACAAGGACATGTTGTCCGGCGAGGACCACGATGTCGGGTCGACGCCCGCGCTCTCGGGGAAGTTCGTATTCGAAGGCGATACCCCAGTCTGTCAGCGCGTGATCCGACCGCGCGGCACGCCGTCACCGCACCGCCCTCCTTCGGGTCCGATCATTCCGGTCCGAAACGGAGTAGCCCCCAGCCCCCCTTGACCTGCGTCAATGCGCCTCCTGGCCAAGCGCGCTTCCTGACAGCCTGGAAGCAGCCTGCCGCCGGAACATCCCGGCAACGACAACCGGGGAAACGCTCACATGAAGCGATTGCCGCTGGCGTGTTTCGTCGTGTCCGCGGTCATCGTTATCGGCTCGCCGCGAGCACGGGCCCAACCTTCGGACGGCTCCGTCCTGCCATTCCCACCGGCACCAACGGCCAGCATTGCCGGGCCGACCTTGCAGGAGTCGCAGCATGTCCGTTCGCCCGTCTCATTCGACTACTTCGACCGCGCGCCATTCCGGTTCGGCGGCAATATTGAAAAAGTCGAGGTCCAACTGCAATGACCGACATGCATCGCCTCGGCAGGCTTCTCCTGGCGGTCCTGTTCGGCCTCGCCGCGTCCGCGGCGGCGCGCGCAGCGGAACCGAAGCCCAACATCGTCTTCATCATGGCCGACGACCTCGGATTTGCCGACGTCGGCTACCGCGGCAGCGACATCAAGACGCCCAACATCGACAAGCTGGCCGAGGCCGGCGTCCGCATGGACACGTTTTACGGGGAGCCGGTCTGCACGCCGTCCCGCGCCGCGCTGATGACCGGCCGCTATCCGATGCGCTACGGCCTGCAGACTCTGGTAATCTTCCCAAGCCACACCTACGGGCTGCCAACCGATGAGCGGACCTTGCCACAGGCATTGAAGGAGGCCGGCTATACCACCTTGATGACCGGCAAATGGCATCTCGGGCACGCCGACAGGAAGTACTGGCCGCAGAACCGCGGGTTCGATTATTTCTACGGCAACGTGATGGGCGAGGTGGACTATTTCACCCGGGACCGCGGCGGGGTCATCGACTGGCAGCGCAACGGCACCTTCCTGAAGGAGCCCGGCTACTACATGACGCTCATCGGCAACGATGCCGTCAGGCTGATCGGGCAGCAGGACGGGAAGCAGCCGTTCTTCCTGTATTTCGCCTCGCTGGCGCCGCACGCCCCGTACCAGGCGCCGCAGAGCTACAAGGACCTCTACCCCGCCATCAAGGACAGGAACCGGCAGGCCTATGCCGGAATGATCTCGGCACTGGACGACCAGATCGGCCGGATCGTTGCCGCGCTGCAGAACAAGCACCTTCGGGACAACACGCTGATCCTGTTCGCCAGCGACAACGGCGGCGCCACCAGCGGACTGTTCGCCCAGGGTGCGAAGAGCAACGACGAGCGGCAGCATGAGGAAGGCGGGATCGAGCAGGGCGCCAAGGCCCCGGCCTCCAACGCCCCGCTGCGCGGCGGCAAGGGCAGCCTGTATGAAGGCGGCGTGCGCGTCGTGGCGTTCGCCAACTGGCCCGGCCACCTGAAACCCGGGATCGTGACGGCTCCGCTGCACATGGTGGACATCATGCCGACATTGCTGGCGCTGGCCGGAGGGACCGGCAGTGCGGACCATCCGATGGACGGCAGGGACATCTGGCCGGCGCTGACCGCCGCGGCGCCCTCGCCGAACGAGGACATCCTGATCAACGTGGAAGCGTTCCGCGGCGCGGTCCGCAAGGGCGACTGGAAGCTGGTGAAGGTCGCCCTGCTGCCGGGCAAGACCGAATTGTTCAATCTGGCAGACGACCCGGGTGAGACGACCAACGTCGCGGACCGGCATCCGGAGATCGCGGCGGATCTGGAGGCGCGGCTATCGGCCTATGCAAAGCAGCAGAAGCCGAGCGAGTGGATCAAGGCGCAGCCGGGCTTCGCCGGCGCCCAGGGTCATACCGTCTTCGACCCGGACTTCGATATCGGCGACGGCGGCCTGCCGCACGAAAAGCCCGCGCCCATCGGCCGGTGAGGCGAGACGCCCGGTCGCGGCCGGCACAAAACCCGGGCCCCCTCACCCGTACAGCAAAGCCGGCGGCTGCCCCGGCGGATGCGCATGGTCGAACACCACCCAGGCGTGGTGGTGCTGCGCGTGGTTGGTCCTCTCCGCCAGGTCGAACCAGCGGATGCGCCGGGTCAGGACGATCACCGCCGAGAACGGCGCCGCCGACATCGCCTCCGCCACAAACCGCCCGGCGATCCATTGCAGCCGCACCAGCAGCGCGAGCTGTCCCTCCACCTGCTCCGTCAGCATCAGCGCATGCTTCAGAAATCCGCGCATCGCCACCGGCGAGCGGGACTGCCCTTCGTGGGAGCCGGAGTCTCCATACGGCGGATTGGTGACGATGCTCCGGCAGCCGCGCGGCACCGTTGCGCATTGCAGGAAATCCACCCCCGCTTCTCCGAACCCCCGATCGGCGATGTCGGTGGAGACGACGGCGTGCCCGTGCGCCGCCAGCACCCGGGCCATGGCGCCGTCGCCGCAGCAGGGTTCCCAGACCGGTCCGCGCAGCCGCACATGGCGCAGCAGCGCCTCGGTGACCCAGGCCGGGGTGGCGTAGAAATCCTGCCGCTCGCGGTCATAACCGGACAGGTGGACGGGCCGGCCGCGCGCCGTCCTTGCGCGGGCCGGGGCGGACGCCGGGAGCATCCGGCCATCCGGCAAAACGGGTTGCGGAGGGATCGCGTCCATTTCGTCTCTCGCCGATGGGTGTTCGGGTCAACTGAGCCGGCATTGCGCATGCAACGCGAATCGGCGGCGATGCAAGTGTTTCGCAGCGATGACCGGCGCTCCGCCGGGACACTCGGCCGTCACCGGCGCGGGGGGCGACCGCGTCGCATTTTTGTTAACCGTACGGTTTATTTGCTATGTCATACTGTAATATGACCTTTGTCAGATTGCCGTGTCACGCCGGGCGGCGCCGCCCGCGTCGCGCGGTGGAACGACAAACCGGCGGTTTTGCAGGGCCGGGGCGATTCGTGCGGTTCCGAACGGGTCTCCGCGGCCAAAGAAGTTCTTGTCAAATGACACTTATTCCGAAATATTACAGGAAACGACTCTGTAGAGGACGAAATAGATTGACGTGGGAAATTTTCGCACGTACGATTTGATCTCTGCCAGATCCGAACGCGCGCAATCACGGCACAGGTGCGGCGGCGCGAATCGCAACCATGATCCGAACCGAAACGTCGCGCCAAACCGAACCTCGTCCACGAACAAGAGGCAACAGACCATGGCACTCGCCGCCGCCTCCGCCCTCGAAACGCGCCACGCCGCCGCCCCGCCCCGGGGATGCCGGGAGTTCCGCTTGTCCGAGCCGCCGCCCCCCACCGAGGACGCCAAGCAGGAAATCGACCTGCGACAGTTGCGTCACCATACCAAAAACACCCTGCAGCGCATCATCGCGCTGATCGCCGAACTGCCCGGCCTGCACGACTCCCCCGCCGGCGAAACCATCGCCCGCGAGCTGGAATACCGCATCGGCCTGTCCGCCACCATCTCCAACGCGCTGTTCGGCCTCACCGAGGCCCCCGGCTCGATGGCCGATCGGCTGCGCCAAATCGGCGGCGCGGTGGCCGACATGATGCGCGCGCCCGATCAGGTGATCCGCGTCGGCGTCTCGGTGCGCGGCACCTGCCCCGCCGCGTTGCGCGAGGCGGTGGTCCGCGGCGCCCACGAACTGATTGGCAACGCCGTCAAGCACGGCATGAAAAGCCGCCCGAGCGGCCGGATTTCCGTCCGCCTGGTCACCGAGGGCGGCATGACGGTGCTCACCGTCGCGGACAACGGCTGGGGCTTTTCCGCCCCCCCCCGCCTCGGCGAGGGCCTGGCGCTGGCGCAGGGCTTCGCCGAACGCCACGGCGGATCGTTGCGCCTGGAGAGCTGCGGCGGCGCCGTCGCCAGCATGGTGCTGCCGCACTGACGCGCCGGCTTCAGCCGCGCCCCAGCGCCGCGGCGATGCGGTCCGCCAGCCGCCGGGCAACAGCGTCTTTCGCCAGCAGCGGCCAGGACTCGGTCCCCGCGGCGGACAGGATGTGCACCGCGTTTTCCGCCCCGCCCATGATGCCGGTCTCCGGCGAGACGTCGTTGGCAACGATCCAGTCGGCATTCTTGCGCGCCAGTTTGGCCTGCGCATTGGCCAGCAGCTCCGCCGTTTCCGCCGCGAAACCGACGACCAGGCGCGGCCGTTGCGCGCCCGGCGCGGCGATCGCGGCCAGAATATCGGGATTGGGCAGCAGGGTCAGCGCCGGCGGCGCGGCCCCCGGCTGCTTCTTGATCTTCTGCGGCGCGGCGCGATCGACCCGCCAGTCCGCCACCGCAGCCGCGAACACCGCCACATCCGCCGGCAACGCGGCGCGGCAGGCCTCCAGCATCTCCAGCGCGGTTTCGACGCGATGCACCGCGACCCCGGGCGGATCAGGGATGCACACCGGCCCGCTGACCAGGGTGACGCGGGCGCCCAGCGCCGCCAGCGCCGCGGCAATGGCGTGGCCCTGCCGCCCGGACGAGCGGTTCGCCAGATAGCGCACCGGGTCTATCGGCTCATGCGTCGGCCCGCTGGTCACCAGGGCATGCCGCCCCGACAACGGGCCCGGCGCCGGGTTCAGCAGCGACTCGATGGCGGCGAGGATCTCCGGCGGTTCGGCCAGCCGACCGGGGCCGAACTCGTTGCAGGCCATCGCCCCCTCGCCCGGCTGGACCACGCGCACGCCGCGCTGCTCCAGCGTCCGCATGTTGGCTTGCGTCGCCGGATGCAGCCACATCCGCACGTTCATCGCCGGCGCCACCAGCACCGGCTTGTCGGTCGCCAGCAGCACGGTGGAGGCGAGGTCGTCCGCCAGCCCCGCCGCCATCTTCGCCAGGATGTTCGCAGTGGCCGGCGCCACCACCAGCACGTCCGCCGCGCGCGAGAGCTGGATGTGCCCCATCTCCGACTCGTCGGTCAGCGAAAACAAATCGGCGTAGACCTTCGCCCCGCTCAGCGCCTGAAGCGACAGCGGGGTGACGAACCGGCCGCCGTTTTCCGTCAGCACGCAGGTCACGCCGCTTCCGGCGCCGGTCAGCAGGCGGATCAGCTCCAGCGCCTTGTAGGCGGCGATGCCGCCGGAGACGATCAGCAGGACGCGCCTGCCGGCGAGGCTCAAAGGCGCCAACCCGAGTGGATCGCGGCAATGCCGGCCGACAGGTTGCGCACATGCACGCGGCGGAACCCGGCGTCGCGCATCATCCCGGCCAGCGTCTCCTGGTCCGGAAACATGCGGATGCTTTCGGCAAGATACTGATAGCTGTCCTCGTCCCCCGCCACGAACCGCCCCAGCTTCGGCAGCACCCTGAAGGACCACGCGTCGTAAACCGGCGTCAGCGCCGCCACGGTAACCTTGGAAAACTCCAGGCAGAGGAACCGCCCGCCCGGCTTCAGCACCCGGCGCGCCTCGCGCAGCACCGCATTCTTGTCGGTGCAGTTGCGCAGCCCGAACGCCATCGAGACGCGATCGACGCAGCGGTCCGGCAGCGGCAGCTTCTCGGCATCCGCCACCACGAACCGGATGTCGCCGGCAAACCCGCCATCCAGCGCGCGGTCGCGGCCGACGGAGAGCATGGAGTTGTTGATGTCGGTCAGCAGCACAGGCCCGCCGCCGCGCTTCAGCCAGCCGAAGGTGATGTCGCCGGTGCCCCCCGCCAGATCGAGCAGCGTGTGGCCCGGCCGCGGCGCGAGGTCGCTGATGAAGATCTGCTTCCAGACCCGGTGGATGCCCAGCGACATCAGGTCGTTCATCAGGTCGTAGCGCGTCGCCACGCTGTCGAAGACGGCGCGCACCATGCCGGCTTTCTCGGTGCGGTCCACGGTGCGGAAGCCGAAGTCCACGGTCGTTGCAGGATTGTCACTCATGGGGAGGGTGTATAGCCTGGACGCGGCCATGCCGGAACTCCCCGAAGTCGAAACCGTGATGCGCGGCCTGCAAATGCGCCTGGAGGGCCGCCGCCTGGTGCGCGCCGCCGCCAACCGGCCCGACATGCGCTGGCCTTTGCCTGTTGCCCTGGTGGACACGCTTGTCGGCGCCCGCGTGACCGGGTTTCGCCGCCGCGGCAAATACATCCTGATGCGGCTCGACAACGGCTGGTCGGTTTTGCTGCATCTCGGCATGTCCGGGCGGATGGTGCTCGGTCCCGCCGGCCGGAACGCGATCACCCTGCACGAGCACCTGGAGATGGAAACCGACGACGGCTGGCGCGTCGGCTTCGTCGATCCGCGCCGTTTCGGCTCCGTCGATCTGGTCGAGACCGCGCGGGAGGACGCGCACCGGCTGCTGGCCGGCATCGGCCCGGAGCCGCTGGACGATGCGTTCACCGTGCCGGTGCTGGAGGCGGCGCTGTCCGGCAAGAAGACGCCGATCAAGGCGGCGCTGCTGGACCAGAAGGTGGTGGCGGGGCTGGGCAACATCTATGTGTGCGAATCGCTGTTCCGCGCCGGGATTTCGCCGCTGCGGCAGGCCTATACGGTGCCGGGGGCGCGGGGTCGGCGCCTGCTGCCGGCGATCAAGGCGACGCTGACCGAGGCGATCGCCGCCGGCGGTTCGACGTTGCGCGACTACGTCCAGCCGGGCGGGGAACTGGGCTATTTCCAGCAAGCCTGGAAAGTCTACGGCCGCGAGGGCGAACCCTGCCCCGGCTGCCCGGGCGAGCCTGCGTGTTCCGGGGTGCGCCGGATCGTGCAGTCGGGCCGCAGCACATTCTATTGTCCGCGAACGCAGAAATGACGAGGCGCCGGGCAGGCCGGGGCGCGGGATCCAGGCAGGCATTGCGCTGCAGGACGCGCCGGCGGCACTCCATCCACCGCGCTTTGACACAGAGAAAAACTTGAGGACCACGGAGGCCACGGAGAAGGCAAGAATAGCGCGTCGCCCGAAGCGCCGTTACGCAACGAACCGGCTTTGACAGTTCCCGCGCCACTGATCGTCATGACCCCCGGCGGATGATCCGGACTGATGTCTCTGTGCCCTTCGTGGCCCTCATGCTTCCTCCGTGCTGGAACCGGTAGCTCCAAACCCGCCGGCCTGGCCAGGGGGACGCTACAGCCCCGCCGTCCGTCGCCGGACAGATGCCGCCAGCGCGCCACCGGAACCGGGCGTCACCCGGCGAGCCGGCACAGGCTGGCCGAACCCCCGGCCCCTGCTATAGTCCGTCCGCATCACGACCGGGAGGACCCCAGCATGGCCGCCTACGAGAACATCATCGCCGAAACGCACGGCCGCGTCGGCCTGATCCGCCTCAACCGCCCGGCCGCGCTGAACGCCCTGTGCGACGCGCTGGTCCGCGAACTCGGCGAGCAGCTTCGGGCCTTCGACTCCGACAAGGCCATCGGCGCCATCGTCATCACCGGCAGCGACCGCGCCTTCGCCGCCGGGGCCGACATCAAGGAGATGCGCGACCGCACCAACCCCTCCGCGATGATCGAGGACTTCATCGGCGCCAACTGGGAATCCGTGCTGCACGTCAAGAAGCCGGTGATCGCCGCGGTGGCCGGCTTCGCGCTCGGCGGCGGCTGCGAACTGGCCATGATGTGCGACATCATCTTCGCCGCCGACACCGCCAGGTTCGGCCAGCCGGAGATCAACCTCGGCGTCATCCCCGGCGCCGGCGGCACCCAGCGCCTGACCCGCTCCGTCGGCAAGTCCAAGGCGATGGACCTGGTGCTGACCGCGCGGATGATGGACGCGGCGGAAGCCGAACGCGCCAACCTGGTGTCCCGCGTCTTCCCGGCCGATGAGTTGCTGCCGGAGGTGCTGAAGATCGCTGCGAAGATCGCCGATCTGTCGCCGGTCGCGGTGCAGTTCGCCAAGCAGGCGGTCAACCGCGCCTATGAAACGACCCTGGCCGAGGGCGTGCGGCACGAACGGGCGCTGTTCCTGTCGCTGTTCGGAACGCCCGACCAGAAGGAGGGCATGGCGGCGTTCGTCGAGAAGCGCAAACCAGGCTTCCAACTGGGCTGAAGCGGCCGCGAGCGTGTAGCGATTTACCAAAAGCGGATATTTTTTGACACGATTACGTGTATTTTTTGATCCTAGTGTCGATACACGCTCATTTAACATCCGAATGACGGGATTTTCCTCGCCTCGGATGCGCTGATGATCTAGCACACAAGCATGAAGGACAACCCGCCGGTTCACAAAAGCGTCAACGACGGTCGCAAGCGGCCGGACGCGTCGCTTGCGCGGGGCCTGAACCTGCTTCTGGTCAGCCGCAGCGAGGCCTGGGGCGAGGCCGTCCGCGGCGCGGCGGAGGTCGCCGGCGGCGGCGTCACATCCTGCACCGCGCATGAGGCTCTCGCCCATCTGGCCAGCCCTTTCCCCGTGCACTCGCATGTCCTGGTCGATCAGGCGGACGCGGAGGGGCTGTTCGATGAGCTTGTCCGCCTTGCCCTGGAGCGCGCCGCTTCGGAACGAATCGGCATGCTCGCTCTGGGACTGGCGGCCGATCGGCGTCATCATATAGGTACCGTCCTTGAGGCATCTCCGCGGTCGGTGATTGAGGCATTGATGTCGGCTTCTCCCCCGCGCGACACCACCGTGATGGATCTCGCCGAACTGCGCGTCGCCCTGCGCGACGCCATGATCGAGAACCGCTACCAGCCCATCGTCCGCATCGCCGATCGGCATGCCATCGGCCTGGAGGCGCTGGCGAGGCTGAATCATCCGAAGCTGGGGACCTTGCTGCCGGACCGCTTCGTGCCGCAGATCGAGGACGCCGGCCTGGCCGCGGAACTGACCGATCTGGTGTCCGCCCGGGCGTTCGCCGACATGGCGGAGCCCTGGCTGGCGGAACGCGGCGTGCGGGTGTCGGTGAACTTCCCGCTCGACGTGCTGCTGCACACCGCGGCGCTGGACCGCCTGGAGCGGCAGCGCGCCGCCTGCGCAATCGACCCCGCACGCATCATCGTCGAACTGACCGAAAGCCGTCCGGTCGATGATTTCCCGTTGTTGCGGCGGTCGCTCGATCGGCTGCGCGGGCTGGGATACGGCGTGGCGATCGACGATGCCGGACCGGCCGTGCCGTGGCTGGCCGAACTGCTCGACCTGCCGTTCACCAGCCTGAAGCTCGACAAGGACCTGATCGCCCGGATGGCGGGATCCGATACGGTGCGCCGGTTCGTCGCCGCCACCGTGACGCAGGCCAAGGCCCGCGGCATGACGGTGGTCGCCGAGGGAGTCGAAACCATGGCGATCTGGGACCGCATGCACGCCCTCGGCATCGATGAGGCGCAAGGCTTCTGGGTGGGCCGCCCGTTGCCGCTGGCGGCCGTGCCGATATGGACGGAGGCCTGGGTCGGCCAGATCATGACGGGTCCGGGTTGAACCGCGGCCGGCATCCGGCTGAACAGCTTCTAATCGCGCCGCCAGAGGGCCTGGCCGGGACGCGGGGCATCGAAAGTCGTCCTGCGGCCGGTGGCGCAAGGGGACGCGGACGTGGTGGCGCAGACCGGGCGGTTGACCGAGGACGTGCTGCCGGCGGTCGCCGCCCGGTGGCCGAAACCGCCGAAGGCGGCGGCCTGACGGTCAGCGCCCGCGAGGCGGCGCGGCAGCGACCGAAGATGCGGCCAGATAAGGCGGCAGCGCCGTGCCGGAGGCCAGCGCGGTAGCGGTCCGGGTCAGCGCTTCGATCCGCATCATGTCCGCGACCCGTTCGGCAGGGGGCAATCCGTTCAGTCCGGCGGTCATGTCCGCCGCGACCTCGGTCATGGCGCCCGCCCATGCGGTCTTGCGCTGCTGTTCCGTCATCGGGACACGGGCCGCGGGAGCGGACGGCCGGGCAGAAGCCGGCTGCCCGGCCATCCGCGCCGGGGCGGCGGGAGCAGGCGTCCGCGGTTGCGGCGGTTGCGGCTCGGCCTGCGCCCGGGCCTGCGCCTGCCGGACCTGGAGTTGCGCCTCCCGCACCGACGCGGCCACATCAGCCTCGGTCCTCTCGTCCGCCTGCGCGACGAGCGCGGCGCTGCGGCGGTCCTGCTCCAGCGCGGCGCGGTTGCGTTCGGCCGCGCGGTCCAGGCTGACGGCATTGCCGCGCAGGCGCAGCGCGAGCGATGCGGCGGTTTCGCCGAACATCGACAGGCTGAGGGAACTGAGGGTGGCCAGATCGAAGGCGACGATTTTGGCGGCGCGGATCAGGGTGAGATTGTCGGCGGCGCAATAGGCGTTCAGCGTCTCGGCCGCCGCGGCGCGGGCCAGGGCGGCATCGCCCTCGCAGGACCAAAGGAACATCGGCGCCAGCAGGGCGATGACGAGGTTGACGAGGAGTTCGGAGGCGCCCCGGGTGGTCTTGCGGGTGGACATGGCGGGTTGACCTTGCTGCGGTGTGGCCGGTTCTACCTTGGGTTGCAGGACGCTGTCAAGAAATATTTCCTAACAAGACGGCGCGATTCCGGCACCGGCCCGACAGTCGCCGCAGTGACGACGCCTCGATCATGGAAACACGGATGAACACGAATAAGGGCAGCCGGTCGCAATGTTTCCAACGCCTTCCGAGGCGATTCCTTTCTCATCCGTGTCCATTGTTGATTTGTGGCGGTCGATTCGCCGGCACGCGCGACCGCAGCAACCCGGGGGCGCCGTTCAGGAAGACGCGCTGATCGCGGACGGCCAGGGGAGAGTTCCCCCGGCCATGACGCGGCGGCGAAGGACCTACTCCGCCGCGGCGCGCTTCAGCTTCTCGGCGAACTGCTTGCGGAATTTCACCACCTTCGGCGCGACCACCGCCTGGCAGTAGCCGCTGTACGGGTTGCGCGCGAAGTAGTCGTGGTGCTCGGGTTCGGCTTCATAGAACGCCGTCAGCGGCTCGATCTGCGTGACCAGCCTGGCGGGCCAGATCTTCGCATCCGCGATCTCCTGCATCACCTTCCGCGCGGTCGCGGCCTGGGCATCCGAGTGCGTCAGGATGATCGAGCGGTACTGCGTCCCGACATCGTTCCCCTGCCGATCCTTTGTCGTCGGGTCATGGATGGCGAAGAACACCCGCAGCAAATCGGCGTAGTCGAGCTCCGCCGGGTCGAACTTCACCTGCACGACCTCGGCATGGCCGGTGCGGCCGGTGCAGACGGCCTTGTAGCTCGGATTGGCGGCCTCACCGCCGGCATAGCCGGACATCACCGAGGTGACGCCGCGGAGGTCCTTGAACACCGCCTCCAGGCACCAGAAGCATCCGCCGCCCAAGGTGGCCGTTTCCTGTGTCGCGCTCATGTGCCGTTTGCTCCGTTTGTTGTGACGGAATCGTATATGGGGTCATCAGGCGCGTCATGCAGGGATGCCGCGCCGGATTGATTCCCGCGTTGCGAATCATTTACATTCCGATAATGATATTGTTATGATGGACTCCCCGGCTATGCCGGCGGGGCCTATCCCGCATGCGGGCCGGGCATGTGCAACCCAAGCTTGCGTAAAGGTTCGTTCCAAGATGACACGATTCCTTCGACCCGTCCTGATCGCCCTGGCCCTGGCGGGCGCCGCCTCGGTCGCCCCGGTTCGCGCGCAGACCGGACCCGCGCCCTCGGATTTCCCGGCCAACCTGCGCTGGGACCTGGTGCCCACCTGGATCCAGTGGGCCAGCCAGAAGGCCAACATCAAATGGCCGCCGAATGACGGCTGCGCCGCCGCGCCGGTGGAGAAGGTGCTCGCCCCGGGCCAGCTGATCGACCGGTTCGGCAGCGAGGGCGGCACGTTCTTCTCTCCCAGGGGCGAGAGCTTCGACGCCCGCGCCGTGCCGTATGTGTGCAAAGCGATGGACTATCGCGTGTATAAAGTGCTCAAACCCATTCCGGTAAAGTCCTGCAAGGCGGCGGCCTGGTTCAATGAGCCGGGCGGCGCGGAGCAGGAGCAAACAGCCGATCCCGCCTATAAATTGGTGGCGGCCGGCAGCATCGTGGCGGTGACCTATGTTGTTGGCGGAAGCAGTGGCCCGTCTCCGCAGTGCGGGCGTCCCTGATTATTTCTACGTCACCGATGGCGGCCTCGGGACCGGCGAGTGTGTCGGCATCGAGCCTGCAGCGGGTGGCGGCTGGTCGATCTACTACAGCGAGCGGGGACGCAAATCCCCGCTCGAGACGCATCCGGATGAGGACAGCGCCTGCCGCGGGTTCCTCAGGCAGGTGGACCGGATGATGCGCGGCAGCGGCCGGGGCGGCGTGCCGGGGGCCTGAGGCTCCGGCAACGCAGCGGCCGGCGCGCATTGCGAGATGGTCTTCGTTTCGTCACGGCCCGGCTTGTCCGTTGCCTGCCTGAGTTGGCGACCCGCCCCGTCTTGTGTCGACGATCGAGCGTCGCACCGGATCGGCCGGTGAACCGACGGGCATCGTCGAACTGCCGCCGGAATGGATACGCGACGGCGCAGTGTATTTCAACATGCTCCGTTTCTCCGGCTTGCGGCCCTGCACGCCACCCTCGGCGGCCGGCGAGTTTTCACAGCGGAGTTCGACGGCGCCTGCCAGGAAGGCGGATTGTTCCTGTTGACGATGCATCCCCGCATCATCGGCCACCGCTCGCGCCTGCCGCTGCAGGAGCGGCTGATCGCCACATGAAGGCGACGGGCGGCTGCTGGTTCGCGACGCATGCGCAGGTGGCGGACTGCTGCCGAAGAGAAGGGACGGCCGGGCCACCGGCTTGACCTTTTGATATGCGAACGGGGTGTCCAATATCCCCCGGGAACCCTGGCTTGACAGCCATGTCCGTTCGCTGTGAACGCAACAAGCTCCTGATCTCTCTACAGGAACTGGAACTGACCTGACGCAGCATGGCTGCCCGCGGCGACTCCGGCAACAACGGCCAGCCCGGCAGCAAGCCCGACAACCGTTTTCCAGTGCAAACGGCCCGACGCTGCACCCTCATACGCCGCGGCAAAAATCGTCGCAGGCGCCTGAACCGCAAGTGCCATCCGATAGTTTTCCGCGGTCAGTGCGTGCGGGAAGGAGCCGCCATCCGGGCTGAGAGTGTCGAATAATGGCACGATAAAGTAGAATAGCGAATAGCAGGTAATGAAAGCCGTCGCCGGCAGGGCGAGCAGGATGGTGACATATCCCGGGGTTCCGCAGTGCGCCGCGAAGACCCGCGACACCGCCGCCTGAAAGAGTTGCGGCACCGTGTATGTCATAAGCGCCGACGCCTGGGCTAACAAACCCATGATCGGCGTGAACAATGCCATCATTTCCAATGCGTTCCCCCGGGCACGGTGCGGGTTGCCATGCACAAAATCGACGAGCAGGATTTCCGTAAACTGCCCGACACTGCCCGCGGCGGCTGTCAACAGGGCCAACCAAAGCAGGCTTTGTACGTGGACCATCCAACCTGAGGAACCGGTCATGCCTGGAACCCCAATAAACCCGGCTCCCGGCATTGGAAAACACCTCGCATGCTAACGCCTTCGCAATAACGCCGCCCGGTCAGAACCGTCAACAGGTCAGGCCGGTTGCGGGGAAGGCGTTCCGCAGGCTGAACCTGGTCTTGCCGCCGCCCGGTGCCCGTGCAGCCTGCCCGCGACCCGAAAGGAGAACACACATGCCGGTGCTGACCCGCCCCGACGGCGAGATCTACTACGAAACCTTCGGCGAGGGCTTCCCCGTGCTGCTATTCGCGCCCGGCGGCCTGCGCTCCCGCATGGAGATGTGGCCCCCTGGCCCCGGCTGACCGCCTCGCCCCCGGGCGGACTGGACCCGCGCCCTGCCCGCGGCCGGCTTCACCGCAATCGCCCTGGATCAGCGCAACGCCGGCCGATCGCGCACGGAGATCAGGGCGGATCACGGCTGGCACACCTACGCGGCGGATCATCCGGCGCTGATGGACCATCTGGGGTTCGGCAAATTCCACGTCCCGGGCGGCTGCATCGGCGGCAGCTTCTGCCTGAAGGCGATCGAGGCGGCGCCGCATCGCGTCACCGCCGCCGTGCTGCAAAACCCCATCGGCCTGCATCCGGAGCATCTCGACTACTTTCCGAACAGCCACGCGGAATGGAGCCGCGAGCAACGCGCCGCACGGCCGGAGCTGGATGAGGCAGCACTCGCTGCGTTTGGCCGCAACATGTGGGGCGGCGAGTTCGTGTTCTGCGTCGATCGCGCTTTTGTACGCGATTGCCCGGTGCCGGCGCTGCTGTTGCCGGGCACGGACATCCCTCATCCGGCAGCGACCAGCGCGGAGCTGGCGGCGCTGTTGCCTGCGGTGGAGGTGGTGACCGACTGGCGCGGCCCCGACGATCTCGGCCCGCAGGAGACGCGGGTGGTGACATTCCTGAAGGGCCATACGCCAATGTAGCCGAGGCCGGCGTTGACGACCGCGCGACAGGCGCGTCCCGGCCGCGGTTGGCGCAAAACCTGACTTGTTCCGTCGCGTTGTGAGTACACACAACAACAGGAGGAGGAACGCGGATGGACGTGCTGCAAAGCAAGTTTGGACTGGCAGCGGCGGCGCTGTCGATGGCGCTGCTCGGCGCCCCTGTCGCGAATGCCGCGCAAGATTCGTCACAGGGTAACACATCCGGCCCGGCATCCGGGAAGATGACGACTCCCGGCACCGCCTCTCAGAAGCAAGCCTCGACGCAAGCTGGCGCGCCGGGGGTCGAGGGCAAGCAGGGAGCGGAATCGGGTGCCGCACCCGGGGCGCCGAAGGCCGAGAGCCGGACAAAGGCCCAACAGTAGAAGCGCCGGCGCATGGCCGCGGGACGGCGTCCTGCGGCCATGCAGCGCACCGCTCGCCGCCGCGCAATCGGACCCTGCACGACATCTGTTGTTACCGGGACCGCAAGATCCCGCCGGCGCGGAGCGCACCGTGATGATCCCAGTATCCGCGAGGGCGTCGCTGGCCGGCACGCTCGCGGCATTGATTTTGTCCGCTTGCACGCTCGAGCAGATACTGATCGGCCAGTGGTATGACATCCAGACGCCGCGGGCCGGTGCCTGCCCAATGCGCACTCAGTTGGTTCAATCTCTTGGCCACGTTTACGTTACCCTATGCGCGAGACGTCCGGCGTTCATGCACGTTCGCGGCGGTCAAGCCGCCCCGCGCCTGATCACCGGGAGATTTTCGCAATGAAACCAATGCCGGACCCTCGGCTTGCTTCTGTGTTGATGGTGCTGCCGGCGATCGCATTTGTCCGCCTTCCGGCCGCGCCGGCCGCGGCAGGGCTTTGCCGCCACGGCAGGAACTCTTCAACGACGTTTCTGCGGTAGCATTGCCGCAAACGCCACGGCAATAATGCGCCGCGCCGAAGATCGTCGCCAGGCCGAGGGTCCGCCGGTTACTCAGTCGCGGACCGACGGGAGCTCCACCGATGCAGCTTACGGCCGCCGCCATCCCGAAATTCGCGCTGCTGCTCTTCGTCCCGCTGTCGCTTGCCCTGCATTACTTCTCCCTCGCCGGCTCTCACTGGGTGTTCCTGTCCGGCCTCGTTGCCATTGGCGTGCTGGCCGACTGGGTGCGGCGCGGGACCGAACAGGTTGCCGAGCACGCCGGCAGCGCCGTAGGCAGCCTGCTGAATGTCAGCTTCGGCAACGCCGCGGAACTGGTGCTGGCGCTGTTCGTGCTGTCGCAGGCAGAGACGCGTGTCGTCCAGGCGCAGATCACCGGGTCGATCATCGGCACAACCCTCTTGTTCTTCGGCATCGCGGCCCTTGTCGGCGGCCTGAAGCACGATCGGCAGACGTTCAGCCAGGCTCAGGTCGGGCTGCTGTCCACCCTGCTGCTGCTGCTGGCGGTGGCCATTTTGCTGCCGGCGGTTTTCGACATGACGGAACGGCTGCACTCGCCCGGAGGCGACATGACGCTGCAGGATGAGCGCCTGAGCCTGTGCGTCTCGGTGGTGCTGCTGCTGCTGTACGGAGCGCATCTGATCTACGTCCTGGTCACCCACCGAACCATGTTCGGGCGCGGGCCTTCCGGCGGCACGCCCGAATGGAGCCTGCCGCTCGGGCTTGGCGTGATGCTCGGCGGCACCGCCGGGATTGCGTTCGAGTCCGAACTGGTCTCGGCGCGGCTGGCCGAGACGGCGTCGGGTCTGGGCCTTTCCCCGGTATTCATGGGCGTCGTGGTGCTGGCGCTGATTGGCACCGTGGCCGATTTGTTCGCCGCCGTGGCATTCGCCCGCGCCGACAAGATGGATATCGTCCTGGGACTGTGCGTCGGTTCGGCGATCCAGATCGCACTGGTGGTGGCGCCCATCCTGGTCCTGGTGTCCCGGGCCATCGGCCACCCGATGAGCCTTGTCTTCGCCAGCCCGCTCGATCTGTTCGTGATAGCAAGCGCGGCGTTCATTGTCCGGGTGATCGCGGCGGACGGCGAGACGACCTGGTATGAGGGGTTCCTGTTGATCGGGGTGTATGTACTGTTCGCCCTGGCCTATTTCTTCCAACTGCACCCCTGAACGACCCGGCAACGATGCCGCTCCGCGGCGCCCGGCGGTCAGCGATTTCCCCGCAAGGTCGCGGACGGTGTCTCACCGAAGATATGCCGGTATTTTACTGAAAATCGGCCCAGCTCGCAGAAGCCGTTCGCCGTCGCAACATCGGTGACCCGGACGACCCCGGGTTCGGCCTTTCGCAACGCGTCCCGCACGATCTGCATGCGGCGCAGCATGATATATTGTCCGGGGCTCATCCCGAGCATCGTCCGGCACGCCAATCGCAACGTCCGGTCGGAGATGCCGAGCTCCCGGCTCAGGTCCTTCATGTAGAATGATTGGTCACCCAGCGTCTCGGCCAGCACCTTGAAACGACTTGCGATCAGACTGTAATGCCGCCTGGCGGCGGTATCGCGACCCGCCGCGCCTGCGTGAGGTTCCCCCGGCAAGGCGGCCAGCTTCGCCCACCCGCATGACGCCCCGGCCTCCACGCCGACATTATTGCGAAGAAACGACGTCATTGTGTTACACATCGTCCCCGTGACGGTATTGTTGCAAGACTTCAAACCCGGGTCCGCGCCCGGTTGCCGGGCGGCGAGCGGACACCGGCACGCAGATCCGCGGACTACGCGGCGAGGCTAACCGACTCCGAGACCCGGCCGGACTTCCTTTTGCGCAGCCGGCGGCAGGCTGAGCGCCCTGCGAGCGTCCATGACCGCGTAGGAGAACTCCGCCCAAAGCAAAGATGCGGGCGCCAGCATAGGTTTCTTCAGAATCGTCAGCGTCATTTCGGCGCGCGGCTCATCGTAGTCGAAATGCAGCGATACGCGGCCGAGACCCGATGCGCCGGTAATCGTGCCGCTCCTGCCGTCCGCTTCGAACGCTGTTTCGAAATCGCGCCCGCCGATGGCGTGCAGGTATTCGAGCACCGCTTTGGTAACGCCCTGAAAGGTTTGGACTTTCGCCATCGCTATTTGGCGCCGTCCTTAGGCAGCAGCGGATACCGCCGCTCGAGGTCCTCGACCAGCCGGCTGATCTGACGGACGCTGAAATGGACGAATCGCGGCGGGTTCTTGCCGACCCATTTCGCCACGCGCTTGCGTCCCCCCGGAGTGACGATGCCCAGCCCGGCGATCAGGAACGGGAAGCCCACGATGCCCGGCAGCACAAAACCGAGGAAACCGACATAGATCAGCAGCCATCCGATCTCGGGCGGCAGTTGCTCGATCTGGTCGATGATTTCCATGTCCTCGGTCCATATCTCCCCGGTCACGGCCTCATCCTCCGCGCCGGCCAGCGGCGCAACGGTCAGCGCGCCGGCCCCTCCCGCCGGGATCAAGGTGCGAAAATCCGGGTCATCGTTTGTCATGGCCTAGGTCTTTCTCGTTGTTACTGAATAACCGCCGCCGGAATGGGAACGGGCGCCACACTGTCCGCCACCGCCGCGGCAAGCGGCGGGCGGCTTTCGGCCAGCCGGCCGCAACCGGCCGACGCCAGAGCCCGGCTGGCTCTTTTTTGCACGACATAATTGGCGAAATTGCTGATCAGAACGACGGTCAGCCCGGAGAAATCAAAGGCGAACACGCCGGCGACACCCAGACCGTTCGGCGCCACGATGGACCAGCGGTCCTGCCGATCATGCAGTTGTGTGTCGGTGGCGAGATGGATCAGGTCAGGCAACGGCTCGATCGAGTGTCCGCGCAGCGGCACGTCCGCGTCCAGGCGGATGCCATCCGGTCCGGCCAGGGCGACCGACACGTAGCCGTCCCGCGCGTGCGGCAGAGCCGGACCGTTGCGCACATGCACGACACTGGCTCCGCGGTCGTGCAACGCGCGCAGAAGCATGCAGAGCTTGCGGTCGTCGATGTCTCCGGCATGCGCGTCGGCGCCAATCATGGCGGCGCGCTCTCCCGCCTCCGCGTCTCCGGCTGATGAGGCCAGGAAGACGCGCCGGCCGGACCGCTGCAGGTGGCGGACGGTTCCGGCGGCCGCGACCTGACCGTTGTTCGGGCGAAAATCGACGCCCGCCGCCTCGAACCCGTCCACCTCGACCCGCAATGGCGGACATTGGCTGCGATGGCCGGCCTCCCGCAGGCGGACCACATGGCCCCCGTACTCGATCGACACACCGGCGTCGTCGAAACCGAGCAAGGGTGCGTGACGCGCGATCAGGCCGCGCTGCGCACAGGCCTGCGCCAGGGCGCCGGCACGCGCGTCGCCCAGCCATGCGGCGGCCGCGGCGACGGCGGGCAGGATGTCGTCCTCACGGACGCCGTGCACCCGAAAATCCGCGATCTCGCAGCCGGTCCGGGTCAGCGCCGGGTGATCGTCGATGACGACCCAGCCTTTCGCGGCGAGAGTGCCGAGCGCCTCGCGGTTCCGGATCAGGGCGCCATGCCGCATGGCCATGCGGTTGGCGCGCAGCATCCGCAGCGGTTCGGCCAGGCCGATCCCGGTGGCGTAGTCGGGGCGGAGAACCGTGTTCGCTGTCGGCGCTCCGCCAACGGCGAGGCCGGCGACCGCGGCGGCGAAGGTCCAGGGCACCGTCTTCCCGGCGAAACGCTCGGCCTCGGGCGTCAGGGTCCAGACCGCCGGCGCCGGCACCGTTGCGGAAAGCAGCGCGCGGGCGAAGGTCGAGACCTGGAGCCGGGGGCCGCTGCGGACCGTCTCGATGTCGATGCTGCCGGCCAGGACGACGCCGCCGGCCAGCACGTCGTCGCCGGGTGTCCGCGCGCCGCGCCGGCCGCCGCCCGGGACCCGCTCATCGACCAGGGCGGCGCCGCCGGCAACCTTGCCGTCCACCGGTATGGTCTCCCCGGCCGGAACGCGCACCAGCCAGCCGGCCTCGACCTCGGCACTCAGGACCAGACGCTCGTAGCCGCCGGCGGCGACGACCCGCGCCCGGTCCGGCAGGTCGTGGATTTCATGCAGCAGGGCGGCGTTGTGCTCCGCCATGTCGTGCCGGTGGCGCCGCTCCCAATAGCGGAACGAGAAGAACATCATCGCGGCGGAGAGGAAACTGCCGCTCATGAGCGTCATCGCGACGATCGTGCTGTAGAGCACGGGCAGCCCGGGGCGGCCGTCGTTGATCTGGCGGATGGCCGCCCGGAACGTGCCGAGGTTCATGAAGACCAGCAGCGCGGCGGCGAGCGGAAGCGCGGCAGGCGTGATCAGTTCGCCGGTCGCCGCGACCCCGAGCGCCAGCAGCGAGGTCGCGAAATTGCCCGGGCCGGCGGCGGGCGAGGCGAGCTGATCCATCGGCTCCAGCATCGCCGTCTCGACCCGGCGGAGCAGCGACAGGGCGGCGGTCAGTTTGGGGTCGAAGCGGATATCCAGTGTCCCGGCGGGCACGCTGAGCACCACCTCCTGGACGCCCGGAAGGATGCGGACCGCATCCTCGATGTACCGCGCGGCGACGGGGTCGCGGCTGAAGACCGGATGATGCAGGCGCAGCCTGCGACGGGTCATCAGCAGAACCTCCAGCGTGCTGATCACGTCACCGTCGCGATGGAAGGTCACGGGCGCGCCGTGCCGCCAGGGCGGCAGCGCATCGGGCGGCAGCGGATCGTTCTGCGCGGCCGCGCGGGCAATCCTGCGGACGACCGTGTCGTCTCCGGTGAGCAAATGGCGGTAGCGGACGGTAGCGGTGGCGCGGGCCGGATCGATTTCGAGCGTCCGCACCGCCGCCACGCGCAGAACGCGCCGGGCGAACAGCCCCGCCCTGCCTTCGTGCCCCGGGGAGAAGATCGCCGGGCTGGTGACCGTCAGGCTTCCGGGCTGGCTGACCGCCGCCGGGGGGTGCTCAAGCGCAGTCAAGCCGAAGCAGCGCCGGCGAACGGTTTCAGCCTGCCGGAGTTGACCAGATCCTCAAGGCTCGAGGTTATGGAGGCGTCGTCGCCGTCGAGCACGTCGAAGAGCTCGCGAAGCTGCTTTTGCCGGCGGCCGATTTCCCACACCACATAGGCCACGCCCGCCGCGAGTCCCAGGCTGGTGACGATATCCGTCCAACGTTCAAACATGGCGTCCTCCGTTTTGTTGCAACTGTATCAAGGCTCGAGCACTTTGCCGGCGTGGCCGCCGCCGATGATTTCGATCGCCCCGGCGAGGCCCTCGCGGCGGAGCACGCGCCGGACCTGCGCTTCGATGTCCTTCGACGTGCGATAGCGGGCAATGAAGTTCGCGAACATCCGCAGCGCCACCAGCACCTGCGCCTCGCTCTTCAGCAACCCGAGATGGATGCGGAAGCCGTGCTGCTGGTCCGTGCCGTGTTTCTCCAGCGCGCGCATGTTGTGCACGCTGATGATCGGGTCGCGGCCGATCAATTGGCGATGCTTGCGCAACATCTCCACCGAGGTCTTATGGTCGAGGACGTAGATCGGGTCGAACTCCGTCAGGTTGCACAGCACCTCGGTGTTCTCTTTGAGAACCCGGCTTGCCGCCGAGTTCCAGCCCGTGTCGATGATGAAGATGCGCAGCCGCACATCCGCTTCACCCGAGGGGGTTGCCTCATGCGCGATCACGGCGGGTTCGGCGCCGTTGACCGCCGCGCCGGCTGCACCGGAGACGGCCACCCGCGGCACCGTTCGGCGGCGTCCGGCCACGCCCGGGTTGACCGCTGAAACGGACGATCTCGTGCCCGACGACTTCGGCATAAAGCCCCCCTGTGTTACTGCGCGGCGTTACTCCGCAGCCTCTTGAACCTCGCTCTCGACCTGCCGATCGGCGGCGAGAGTGTCGCGTTCTTCCGGATGCGATTCGACCGCCGGTTGCGCCCGCTCAGCCGGCTCCGCCCGGAAGGCGGCGACGGCATCGCTGCCCCGGGCGGCAAAAGCGGGGCCTTCGGCGGACCCGAAGCCAATCTCACGCAGTTGCATGTCGAGCAGATGGCGCCGTTCGGCCTCCAGCGCGGCGACCTTGCGCATCGGGCGGACGCCGTTCGCCAGCGCCGCCAGGGCCGCGACATTGTTGGTCAGGACGGAGACCGCGATGCCGAAGTTGAAGGTGAACACGCCGGCGATGCAGAGGATGTTCGGCGCCAGGATCAGGCCCCAACTGGTCTTGACGTTGCGTTCCAGGTCGCGGGCGATGTCGCGCAGCTCGCACAGCTTGCCGAGGCTCTGTTCCATGAACACGATCTGCGCCGTGTCGGTGGCGATCGAGGTGGCGCCGCGCAGCGAGATCGAGACATTGGCCTTCTTCAACGCAATCGCGTCGTTGATGCCGTCGCCGACGAAGCAGACTTTGCGCCCCTCCTTCTGCAGCTTCTCAACGTACTCGGCTTTGTCGTTCGGCAGGACCTGGGCGAAGTAGCGGTCCATGCCAAGCTCTTCCGCCAGCCGGCGCGTCGGCGCGTCGTGGTCGCCGGAGATGATGACGAGGTGCTTGATGCCGCGCTTGCGCAGGCCCTTGATGATCTCCGGCACTTCCGGCCGCACCGCGGCCACCAGTTCCAGGGCGCCGCCGAGCTGATCGTCCACCGCCACCATGACCATGGTGTGGCCCTCGCGATGCGCGTCGTCGAGAGCCGCCTCGACTTCCGGCGTCAAAGCGAGGCCTTCCATTTCGATGAAGCGGCGGCTGCCGACGCGGACCCGGTGGCCGTCGATTCCGACGGTGATGCCGTAGCCCACCTTGTACTGCGTGCTGTCGGTCTCGGGCAGGTCCAGCCCGTCCTCGGCCGCCCGCTGCAAAATGGCCTGGGCGATCGGATGGTGGAACTTGTGTTCGGCGGCGGCGGCGAAGCGCAGGATGGTCTCCGGCGCGTGGCCGTTCGAGGCGATGATGCGGCCGACTTCGGGCCGCTCCCGGGTCAGTGTGCCGGTCTTGTCGAACAGGATGGTATCGACGGTGTTGAACAGGTCGAGCGCGCGGCCGTCCTTCACCAGGATGCCCTTCTGCGCGCACAGCGCCAGGGTGGACAGCATGGCAAGCGGCGCGGCCATTCGGATGCCGGTGCCCATGTCGCTGTTCAGCACCGCCGCCGCACCCTGCGGCCCCATCGTGCCGAGCGCCACCGCGCCGATGGCGAGCGTCGGGATGACCGCCTTGTCAGCCATCTGCTC
The DNA here is from genome assembly GCA_903851415.1 of uncultured Rhodopila sp. Lineage (GTDB taxonomy): Bacteria > Pseudomonadota > Alphaproteobacteria > Acetobacterales > Acetobacteraceae > Rhodopila. Next base: position 37,330 of record CAINOE010000164.1, read on the forward strand.
GCCCTTGTGCTGCGAGGCGAGCTTGTAGCCGGCGGTGTCGTGCAGGATCTGCGCTATCTTGGCGGTGGCGGTCTCGCCGCCGGACTTTTCCACGGAGACATGCATCTTGCCGGCGACCATGATGGTCGAGGCGAAGACGCGGTCGCCGACGCCTTTTTCCGCCGGCGTCGATTCGCCGGTCAGGGCATGCTGGTCGATCATCGCGAGGCCGTCGGTAATGATGCCGTCAACCGGAACGACCTCACCGGTGTGGACCACGACGATGTCGCCCTTCTGCAGCTTGTCCAGCGAGATCTGCACCTCCTGCCCGTCGGCCAGCAGCCAGCAATAGCGGGGCTGCTTGCCGAACGCGCCGAGCAGCAGCTTTTTCGAGTCGTCCTCGGTGCGCTTGACCAGGAAGCGGCCGAACGACAGGCACCAGGCGAGGATCGTCCCGGGCAGGATCTGCAATGTTCCAAGGCAGGCGATGACGACGATCGAATCGAGCACATCGACGCCGAGGCGGCGCTCCTTGGTCAGCACCCGCCAGGCGCCGGCGAAGCTGGGGATCGTCGAGTAGAGGAACAGCGCGCCGGCGATCGGCAGCAGAGCCGGGGCTGCGAACTGCGCGATCGCCGCCACGGGCAGCGAGACGGTGCAGATCAACAGGTCCCGATCCAGCTTGTCGAGCGTCTTCGGATGCTCCGCATTCGCCAGCGCGCCGTCGAGCACCTCGATCAGTTGCGCGATGCCCAGTTGCCTTGGGTCGTACTCGATATCGACGCGGCATTTTGTCGAGCTGGTATCGTAGCGGAGAACTCCGAGCACGCTCATGAGTTCGCGCTCGATCGCCTGGCACAGCACGCCCTTGCGATAGAGCGCGGGGTTGTGCAGCCGAACCCATCCCAGCCGCTCACGTTCAAGCCGCCAGCCGGTCAGGCGCCCGGCGCAGCGGCGCCAGGTGACGACGCCCAGACGATCGCGCGCGGCCGAGGCCGGAGGCATCTCCGGCGGGTGCAGTCCGCCGCCGCCGCGCAACGCCTCGCTGATCCGTTGCAGCACCGACTTACGTCCGTGCCGCTTTTCGTCGAAGCGCAGATCGACGGCCGGGATCTTCGCCACGACGATGGAGACGGAGAAGACCTCGTCGGCGAGCAAAGCGCGGCGGACGAAGTCACGGCACGACGCGTCGTCGGGTTCGGCGAACAGCCGGTTGCTGAGAACGCGGATCGTGCCGGGCTCCGGAAAGACAATCTTCAGATCGACCGGGGCGGCGACGGAGGCATCATGCATGGTTCTTCAGTTCCGGCTGTGGCAACGTCGGGCGGCGGCGAATGCCTCAGCGGCGATTCAGCGCATCCCGCGCCGCGACGCCGCCATCGCGGAAGCCGTGCATGAAGGCATTGTCCTGCGGCAGCGCGCTGACGACGAACACCGCCGCGTAGACCACGCCGTAGGAGATGACGTAGGTGCTGGCGTAAGTCGCACGGGACAGCGACCGCAGCGCGCGCGGCCCGGCATCGCTGATGGCCGCCTTGACCTTGGTGGCGTGGCCGGAGGCCGTGGTGGCGGCGTCGCTCATGGCGTCGGCCACTGATTGCAGGACGCCTTCGTCGGCGGTTGTTGCAGTGTCAGACATACGAGTCTCCTGTAGGATATTGGTTGCAAGTTACCGGATCGACGGTTCCGGCGGGTGGATTTCCGCGGGCCCGGGTCTTCCGGGCCACCTTTCGCGGCACGAGCTATCCCGGCTTCGTTCATATCGCATTGTCCAGAATGCTGACCACGAGTCCGATGATCAGGACGACGTAGAAAAACGAAAAGATGGCGTGCAGCAACGTCAGCCTTCGCATTGCGGGTCCGTTTATCGTGACGTCGGAGGTCTGGTAGCACATTGCGATCGTGAACGCAAAATACATGAAATCCCAGAAGTCCGGCATCGGCCGGGAGGGAAAGTCCAGCCGCGGAAGCTCCGTTTCGCTCGCCTTCGCGGGGTCGTCGTAAAACACGCTCATGTATTGCAGACTGAAGAAGATATGCACCAGTATCCAACTCAGAAACAGCGCCAGCAGCGAAGCGGCCACGTGGCTGACTTTGATCAAGGCATTCCTGTCGGACAGGCTGCCCTGCAGCGCGGGGATCACGGCGATGCTGATCAGCGAAAGTAAGACCGTCAGGATCAGAACCAGTGTGCCGCTCGGTTCCCGTTTCCGGGCGAAATCCGCCGCCTGCTCCGGGGTAATGACGATTGTCATGACGAGGAACAGGATCACATATGTCAGCGCCATGACATCGAAGACGCCGATGATCTGCAGGGTGCCCGGCAGCGATCCGAACGCCAGCATCCCGGCCCCGCCGGCGGCAAGCGCTGCGCATGATCGGCCGATCGGGTGCAGAACCCACGGGACCGAACTGCGAAGGGTTGAAGCGGGGGGTGTCCGCATGACTCAGCACCCGCTTGTGCGCCGGAGAGGCGGAAAAACCATCAGCGCGCGTCCCTGTACAGCATGGATGCCGCCATCGGATCGGCGCCTCCGAGGATGCCCTGCGCCGCGCCGACAAGGCCGCAGCCGCAGGTCAGGACCGCCAGAAAGACCGTCAGCCAGAGATACCAGCCGCGCAACAGGTGGCGCCCCGGAAGGCAGGTCGCCGCGAGGACGATGACGAACCCCATCACGAAGGGCAGCGTAAACACATTCGCCACCTGGGCGAGAATGTTGAGCCAGAGCAGGTTGCGGCTGCACAGCACGAGCGCCGCCGCGAAGACCGTGCCGGCCAGATAGATCAGGAAAAACCACCGCAGCCGCCGCGGCTGATACTCCAGGGTCCGGCGCAGTCCGCACAGCTCCCCCACACCCCAGGCCATGGCGAGGGAGCAGACGACCGCCGCCACCATCGAAGCGCCCAGCACGCCGGCGCTGAAGACCAGCGGCCCCAGGGTATCGCCCAGCAGCGGCTTCATCGTCACGCTGATGTCGCCGATGGTTTGGAGATGAGCGCCGATTCCGAGCGGCCCCGCGGTGGTCGCGACGGCGAAAAGCACCGAAGCGGTCAACAACTGCGCGACCACCGAGCCCACCGCGGTTTCCGCCCGCGACATCGCGTAGTCCCGCGAATCCAGGCGCTTATCGACGACGGCGGATTGCTGGTAGAACATCATCCACGGATTGAAACAGGCGCCGATGATCGCCGCCCCCAGAAACAGGAAGCCGGAGTTGCCCATCGGCAGGTCTATCATTTCGCTGGCGACGCGGTGCAGGCCGGGACGGGCGGCGGCCGCCACGACGAAGAACGCAAGCTGGAATGCGCCGATCCACAGGGTGATGTGCTCGATGCGGCGATAGGTTCCGGTCGCCACTATGCACAGCAGTATAAAGGCAGCGAGAGGCACGCAAAAGTTGCGTGAGACGCCATAAAGCTCACCGATGCTGGCGACGCCGGTAAATTCCGTTACCAAAGATGCGAGCACGACGGTCACAAGGCCGATCCCGGCGATGACGCTCCAGGTCCGGCCGAAACGCTCGCGGACCAGTTCGCCGAGGCCGCGGCGGGTGAAGATGCCCAGCCGCACCGTCAGTTCCTGAATGATGTAGAGAACCGGGATCAGCACCACCAGCAAGGGCAGCAGGCGGAACCCCCAGCGAGCGCCGGCCTGTGCCGAGGTGGCCACGTTGCCGACATCGGCATCGGCCAGCATCACCAGTATGCCGGGGCCGATAGCGGCAAGAGATCGGAGAATGGCCCTCGATTTCGTGAGGGCGGGAGCCGGGGCCGCCTCGCTCATGCTCTCGCTTTCGGACGCTCTGCCGGATAGCCGGCACTGTCCGTGCGGCGCCGAGGCGTGCCAGCGGCGATACGGCTGCATGGGCGATGAATGTGACCGGCTGGCTTCGTTCGCACGCCCGAAAAGATAGCCGGCGACCCGCTCATCGAACCTTATCCCCCGAACAGCACGCGAACACCTGGAAAGCCGATTAAGCCCGGGGTGTTCCCACGCCCGCTTGATCTTAATAGACAACCCGCGCCGAAACCTTAACCGCGCAGATTCAGGATGCTATGACGATTCTGTGACGATCGCTTCTCCGATTCCGAACCGCCGATCGGCCCGATCGAAATCGGGTTCAGTGCGCCCCGAGCATCTGGGACAAAGGCAACGTGGCCGTGGCGAAAATCGCGAAGCCCTGTGTTCTGGCATAAGCGTCGAATTCTGCATAGCCGCGCAGGCCGGTGGAAAGGGTAACGCCGTGGCCGAGATCGACGTTATATCCGATCTGCGGCCCGATGCCGCGCACGCGCGACTCGAACGGTCCGAGGATGGGGAGCTGGCCCTGGTCTGCCGTCAACTGCTGGTAGTAGTAACCGGCGATCCCCACGTAGAACTTGCCGGTCACCGCCTGCGACGCAGCGGCATCGAGATGGGAGTCGATCCCGCTGGTGTAGTGCGATAACGGATTCTGAAAGTTCCTGGTGAAGCCGAGCGTGGCGGAGACCTCTGTTCCCGAGCCGGCGTTATAATAGGAGTAGGCGGCGCCGCCATCGATCGCCGCGTGGCCGAGGCCGGGGTTCGACAGCCGGTTCGGATCGTAGTTGCCGTTCCAGGCCTGTCCCGTCGCATAGGCCATGAAATTGTGCACGCCGGCAGACCAGAACAGGCTGGCCGTAGGGGTGAAGTTTCCCAATCCGAACACGGAGTCCGAGCGAGCCTCGGATATCGCGCCAAGGTGCAGATCGGCCGACGTGCCGATGCGGGCAGGTAGCAGGGTCATCGAGAGGCTTGGCGTCGCGCCCAGGACCGTGACGGCCGGGGTGTAGGTTGGCTGGAGATAGAGTTGATTGATTTGCTGGGTCAGGCCGGCTGCCATCAACCGCCCTCGGGTGGACGCGATGTCGAGAGTGCCGCCGTAGGTGTAGAAGGTTATCGGAAGCGACCAACCCGGGTTGGGAGGCGTCGCGGCGAAGCTGGCGTATTGTCCGGGCACCCAAAAGCTTGCGCCGCCTTCATCGGCCCGAGTGCCAGGCACCCGGGCGATGCCGGCAAGGGCAGCGAGCAGAACAGCGCCCGTTCGGCGATCGATGCGAGCTGCCATGCCCGGTCTCCGTCAGACCCGCTTGCTGCCGGCCGGATCGCCTCAGCCCACCATCGTCAGGCCACCGCTGACGCTCAGGACCTGCGCGGTTATGTAATCGGACCGTGTGCCGGCGAAGAACAGGATCGCATCAGCCAGCTCCTGCGGCCTGGCGATGCGCCGGAACGGAATGGCCTTCTCAAGCGCGATCTGCAGTTTTTCCGGCTGGGCGCGGAACAGCGGCGTGTCGGTCGGACCGGGGCAGACGCAGTTGACGGTGATCGTGTATCGCGCGGTCTCCCGGGCCAGCGACTTGGTGAACGCGATCATGCCGCCTTTCGCACCCGCATAGACCGTTTCGCCCAGGCTGCCGACGCGCCCGGCGTCGCTGGCGACGTTGACGATCTTGCCGTAGCCGTTCGCGATCATCGCCGGGAGCAGTTTCTGCGTCAGGCCGATGGGCCCGCGCAGATTGATGGCGAGCACGCGGTCGATGAAGTCGGGGGTGTTTTCGACGAACGGCTGAATCTGGTCCCAGCCCGCCGCGTTCACCAGAATGTCCACCCGTCCGTGCCTTGCCAGCGCGGTGGCGGCGCAGGCATCGACCGATTCGAGGCTGACAAGATCGAGCGGAATGTATTCGACCTTCAAGCCGGCTGCCTCGGCTTCCGCTTCCGCCGCCGCGCCGCCGTTGGCGTTCACATCGGCAACGAGTACCGTCGCGCCCTGCCGGGCGAATTCAAACGCCGTGGCCTTGCCGATGCCGGAGACGCCTCCGGTGATCAGGGCTGTCTTGCCGTCAAGCCTCATGGTTCCCTCCCGTTATGATGCCAGCGCGCGGCTGATCACCAGGCGCTGGATATCGTTGGTGCCTTCGTAAATGCGGGTGACGCGGGCCGCGCGATACAGGCGCTCGACCACGGAATCAGCGATATATCCCGCGCCGCCGAAAGTCTGGATCGCGTCCGAGCAGACTCGTTCCGCCATGTCGGAGGCAAACAGTTTGGCCATCGACGCTTCTTTCAGGCAGGGCTTTCCGTGGCTGCGCAATTCCGCCGCGTGCAGCACCATCAGCCGTGCCGCGAGCAACTGCGTGGCCATTTCCGCCAATCGGTGCGACACCGCCTGGTGCTCGTAGATGATCGTGCCGAAACTCTTGCGCTCCTGCGCGTAGGCCAACGCCAGGTCGAAAGCCGCGCGGGCAATGCCGACCGCCTGGGCGGCGATTCCGATGCGCCCGCCTTCAAGGTTGGAAAGGGCGATCTTGTATCCCTGCCCTTCCGCACCGAGCCGGTTCGCCACCGGCACTTCCACGTCTTCAAGAATGATCTCGCAGGTGTCCGAAGCGTTCTGCCCCATCTTCTTTTCGACGCGACCGACGCGGTAGCCCGGAGTCTTTGTTTCGACGATGAAGCCGGTGATGCCACGCTTGCCCTTGGCGGGGTCGGTCGAAGCAAAAACCAGGCACACATCGGCGTTCTTGCCGGTCGTGATATAGTGCTTGGTGCCGTTCAGCACGTAGACATCGCCACGCCGTGTCGCGCGGGTCTTCAGCGCCGCCGCGTCCGACCCGCCTGTCGCCTCGGTCAGCGCGAACGCGCTGAGGCACTCGCCGCGCGCCATCGGCCGCAGATACCGCTGTTTTTGGTCATCCGTGCCGAATGCAACAACCGGCCCGCAGCCGACTGAATTATGCCCGCTCATGACGCAGGCGGTGGCGGCGTCGCCGGCGGCGATCTCCTCCATCGCCAGCGCGTAGGAAACATAATCGGTTCCGGCCCCGTCCCAGTCGGCCGGAACGGTCATCCCGAGAAAGCCGAGCTTGCCCATTTCCCGCAGCGCGTCGCGCGGGAAAGTCGCGGTCCGCTCCCATTCCGCGGCATAGGGCGCGAGGTGCCGCTGCGCAAATTCGCGCGCGGTATCCCGGATCATCTCTTGTTCTTCGGTGAGGATCATCGGTATGGTCAAGCCGCAACTGAATGAGTGATCGGTCGGTTTGAGCATGTTCATACCGCGACGGGCCCGAAGTCAAGCGCCGCGGATGGCCGGCCGGAGGCTGACAACAGGAGGAAACAACGCATGGCCGAACCGCATCAGTACACCGACCTGCTCTATGAAGAGCGCGACGGGATCGCCACCATCACCATCAACCGCCCGGAAAAATACAACGCGTTCCGCGGCACCACCTGTGACGAACTGCTGCATGCGTTCAACCGCGCCGGCTGGAACAAAGCCATCGGCGTCATCGTCCTGACCGGAGCCGGAACCAAGGCGTTCTGCACCGGCGGCGACCAGTCGGCGCATGAAGGCAGCTATGACGGCAAGGGCACCATCGGCCTGCCGGTGGAGGCGCTGCACAGCATCATCCGCGCCGTGCCGCAGCCGGTCATCGCCAAGGTCCGCGGCTTTGCCATCGGCGGCGGCAACGTCCTGGCCACCCTATGCGACCTCACCATCGCCGGCGAATCCGCCCAGTTCGGTCAGGTCGGCCCCAAAATGGGCTCCGTCGATCCCGGCTTCGGCACCGCCTATCTCGCCCGCATCGTGGGCGAGAAAAAGGCGCGCGAGGTCTGGTATCTTTGCCGCCGCTACACGGCCCACGAAGCCGCGGCGATGGGGCTGGTCAACAAGGTGGTGCCGGACGATCTGCTCGATGCCGAAGTCGAAGCCTGGTGCAAGGAGCTGGTCGAACGCAGCCCGACGGCGATCGCCATCGCCAAACGCTCGTTCAATGCCGACTCCGAAAATATCGCCGGCATCGGAGCGCTGGGGTTGCAGGCGTTGAAGCTATATTATGAAAGCGATGAATCCAGGGAAGGCGTCGCCTCGTTCCTGGAAAAGCGCAAGCCGGAATTCCGCAAGTACTACAAGTAGGCGAAATGACCGGCCATTGACCTGGATCAACGCCATGGCTGCGTCGCGCGATCACGGTGCGCCGGTCAGGGGCCCGGCAATTATGATCGACGAAAGCGCGACACCATGCTCGCAGTTGGAACACAGCCACGAGCGTGACGAAATCCAGGCGCGCCTCGCCGGAGATGCGCAGGCGAACTATCTGCGCGACTGGATCTACGGCGGGATTGACGGAACCATTACCACTTTCGCCATCGTCGCCGGGGTCGTCGGCGCGGATATGCCGGGAAGCGTCGTGCTGGTGCTCGGCCTGGCAAACCTGATCGCCGACGGGTTCGCCATGGGGGCCGGCAACTACAGCGCCACCAAGGCCGAGGTGGACGATTACCGGCGCCTGCTGACGGTCGAGCGGAAACATATCGCCGTAGACCCGAACGGCGAGCGCGAGGAGATCCGCCAGATCTTCGCCCGCAAAGGCTTTTCCGGCAGCGAACTGGAACGCATCGTCGACGTCATCACAGCGGACGAGGACCGTTGGGCCAAGACCATGGCGGTCGAGGAATATGGCTTGTCGCCAGCCGTCAAATCGCCGGTCCGCGCCGCGCTGAGCACCGCCGCCGCGTTCGTGCTATGCGGACTGGTGCCTTTGGTCAGCTACCTGGTGGCGTACAGTTTCAGTGTGTCCGTGGCCGCAACGGGTTTGGTGTTCTTCGCCATCGGCGCCGCCAAGAGCAAATGGTCGCTCTCCGGCTGGGCACGCTCCGGCCTGGAAACCCTGGCGATCGGCATGAGTGCCGCGGGCCTGTCGTTTGTCATCGGCTATGCGCTGAAGGCGCTGGTGCACGTCTCGCTTTGACACGTTAGGCCGCCGATCCGATTGCGCCCCCCCGCGTCGCGGATAGCTGGATTTCTATCTGCGATGAGTGCATTATCGGCTAAACGAACGTTCGTTCGGTTGAAGGAGCCGGGATACCGGCCTGATCGAGAGGGGGGCGAGAACCATGGAAACACATCACATTTTGCCCGAAGCCCGGCAGCGGGCCATGAAGGCGTCCGGTTTGTGGCCCGACCGCACGCTGCCGGAGGATTTCGATCGTTGGGCCGCGATATCGCCCGACCGTGTCGCGATCGTCGATCATAACAGCATGACGGGGGAATCCACCTCGCTGACCTACGCGTCCTTGTCGCAGAAGGTCGATCGGATCGCCGCCGGTCTGGCGCGGTTGGGCATCGGACGCAACGACGTGGTGTCGATGCAGTTGCCGAACTGGTGGCAGTTCGTCGCGCTGCATCTGGCTGCGCTCCGGCTTGGAGCGATTACCAACCCGGTGATGCCGATCTTCCGCGAGCGGGAGATGGCGTTCATGCTGCGGCTGGCGGAAACGAAACTGCTGGTGATCCCGAGGGAGTATCGCGGCTTTCGTTACGAACCGATGGCGGACTCGATCCGCGCGGATCTTCCCGATCTGGAACATGTCCTGGTCATCGGCGGTGAAGGCGGCGGCGCGTTCGAGCGTCTGCTCGATGCGAACGATCGTTTCGCGGCAAACCGCCCTGCCCCGGACGATGTTATCGAGCTGCTGTACACCTCGGGCACGACAGGCGAGCCGAAGGGGGTGATGCACACCTCCAATACGCTGTATTCGAACGTGCTGCCTTACGCCGCAAGGATGCGGCTGGACCGGAATGATACGGTTTTGATGGCCTCGCCGCTGGCTCACCAGACCGGATTTATGTACGGCATCGTAATGCCGCTCGCGCTGGGGGCAAAGGTGGTTTTCCAGGATATATGGAACGCGGCGAAGGCGGTTGATCTGATCGAGGAGCAGCAGGCGACCTTCACCATGGCGGCGACGCCCTTCCTGTCGGACATGGCCGACGAAGCGGCTCGGCGGCCTGCGGCGGTGGCGAGCCTGCGCACGTTTCTTTCCGCCGGGGCGCCAATCCCGCGGGCTTTGGTGCGGCGGGCGGCGGAACATCTGGGCGCCAATATTATTTCCGCCTGGGGCATGACCGAAAACGGTGCCGTAACGACGACCCGGATCGGCGATCCGCCCGGCAAGACATTCGAAACCGATGGCTGCCCGATGGAGGGGATGGAAATCCGTGTCGTGGACGAACAGGGCGCCCCGCTGCCCGCCAACGCCGAAGGCCGGTTGCAGACCAGGGGACCGAGCAACTTCGTCGGCTATTTGAAGCATCCGGAATGGTACGCGACCGATGCGGATGGCTGGTTCGAAACCGGCGACCTGGCGCGGATCGACAGCGACGGCTACGTGCGCATCACCGGGCGCACCAAGGATGTTATCATCCGCGGCGGCGAGAATATCCCGGTGGTGGAGATCGAGGGGCTGATCTATCAGCATCCGGCGATCCAGGAGGTCGCCCTGGTCGCCATGCCGGATCCAAGGCTCGGCGAACGTGCCTGCGCCTTCGCCGTGTTGCGCGAGGATGCCACACTGACCTTCTCTGAGTTGATCGATTTCCTGAAACAACGCCGCGTGGCCAGGAATTACCTGCCGGAGCGTCTGGAAGTGGTCGAGGCCATGCCGAAAACGCCCAGCGGCAAAATCCAGAAAGTCGTGCTCCGCGGGATCGCCAAAACCTTTGCGGCGGCGGAGGTTTAGGTATGTTTGATCTGCAGGTTGCCGATGGCGTTGCAACGCTGGTTTTGAACCGCGCTCCGGTGAACGCGATGAGCGATGCCTGGGTGTTGGAGTTCCATGCTTTGCTTGACGGCCTTGATGAACGGGACGATTGGTCCGTGCTGCATATTCGCAGCGCGTTGAAAGTCTTCGCCGCCGGAGCCGACCTGAAGGAGATGCGCGAACGTTTCGTTGCCGCCGACGGTCTCGATCGGCAGATCGCTGCCGTGCGCGGCTATCAGAGGTTATTTGCCCGTATCGAAGGGTTGCCGCGGACGACTCTGGCGGAAATTAACGGCGCGGCGCTGGGCGGCGGGTTCGAACTGGCCCTGGCCTGCGATCTGCGCATCGCCGCGCAGGAGGCGAAGATGGGCCTGCCTGAACTGCGGCTCGGCTTGCTGCCGGGCGCGGGCGGCACGCAGCGCATGACATGGCTCGCCGGACGGCCGGCGGCGCTGCGGTTGATTCTGGGCGCGGAACAGGTCGATGGCGCCGAAGCGTTGCGGCTGGGACTTGTGCAATGGAGCGTGCCGGCGGCCGATCTTGCCAGCGCAGCCGCTGAAATTGCCAGGCGTTACGCGGCGGTTCCGGCGCACGCGGCGAAAGCCGCCAAAGCGTGCATAACGGCTGCGACCGCGGCCGGGATCAACGGCTTCGATGAGGAATTGCGGCAAACGCGCGGCCTGCTGACCTCCGAGAAGACGCGTGACCTGATCGGTGCATTCCTCGCCGGCACAAACCGATGAGCCTGACCCGAAGGATAATGCCCTGACCCGATCGATGCCCAACGCCGGGAAGTCGGCGATCAAGACGACCGTTGAAGATTCCGCACTGGTCGAACGGCGGCGCGCGCAACTGACCCGGGCGGCGATCGCCTGCTTCAGCGAGCGCGGCTATCACCCGACCACAATCAGGGACGTGGCCGAGCGTGCCGATGTCAGCATAGGCCTGATCTATCAGTATGTCGGCGACAAGGAAGATCTGCTGTTCATGGCGTTGCAGGAAGTGCTGGACACCTACAAACGCCAAATCCCGCTGGCTCTGGACGGCATCGCCGATCCGTTGCAACGTTTTTGGGTCGCGGTGCAGGCCTATGCGCGGGTAAACGGCTCAACCGTCGACGCCACCGTCCTCGCCTACCGCGAAACCAAATCATTGCGTAAAGATCGGCGGAACGCGATCATGCAGATGGAACGCGACACTAACGAGCTGATCGCCGCCTGCGTGCGCGATTGCATCGATGCCAAGCTGTTCGAGGCAATCGATGTCGATATGTTCGTTTATCAGATCGTCATGTTTTGCCACGCCTGGGCATTGAAGGCATGGCACTTCGCCAAAACGATGGACGTGGACACCTATGTCGAACGCGGCTTGCGCCTGATGCTGCGCGGCGTGCTGACCCGCGCCGGGACGAAGCGGATGGCAAGCCTGGAGGCTGGCGGGCGGCCATCGGGGTGACGGAAGTTAAAGCGCCGGGCTGGCCAGATCCGGGCCCACCGGCACAATGCCGTTCGGGTTCAGCGCCCTGATCGAGTAGTAGCCGCGCTTGATGTGGTCGATGGAGACGGTCTCCCGGATACCGGGAACGGCCAGCATTCCGGCCAAATAGGCCGACAGGTTCTTGTAGTCCGCCAGCCGCCGCAGATTGCACTTGAACAGTCCATGATAGGCGGCGTCGAAACGGATAAGCGTGACGAAAAGACGCACATCCGCTTCGGTCAGCTCGTCTCCGAACAGGAATGGCCCTGCCGCCAGACGCGCTTCGAGCTCGTCCAGCATGCCGAAAACATCGGCAAAGGCTTCCTCATAGGCTTGCTGTGTCGTCGCAAATCCAGCGCGATACACGCCGTTGTTCAGCCGGTGGTAGATCCGTTCGTTGATCTCCTCGATTTCCGCCTGCAGATGCCGCGGGAACAGGTCGATCGCCGATTCAGCCAGCGAGCCAAATCCTGAGTTGAACATGCGCAGGATATCGGCCGACTCGTTGTTGACGATGGTCCTGCGATCCTTGTCCCAAAGCACCGGAACGGTGGCGCGTCCGGTATAATGCGGCGCCGCGCGAGTATAGATCTCGTGCAGATAAGCCGCGCCGTCCCGTGCCGTATCCGCACCGCCGGCGAAGCGCCACCCCTGGTCGGTGACCGTTGGCTCCAGCACGGAAACCGAAATGAAAGCCAGGCCCTTCAACGCCCGGGCGATCAGCGTGCGCGACGCCCATGGGCAGATCAGCGCGACAAACAGATGATAGCGGTCGCGCTCGGCCGGGAACCCGCCCTCACCCGTTGGTCCGGGCGCGCCGTCCGGCGTGATCCAATTGCGGAAACCGGAGGTCTGCCGAACAAACCCGCCTTTGGCGTCGGTCGACTGAACCGGATGCCAGGCCGCGCTCCATCGTCCGTTCACAAGCATGGCCGATGCCTTTACCCGGCGACCGCGAGGGTGATGGATGTCCCCCGGGGATCGCGGACGGTCACCGCCTCCGCCACCGGAGCCAGGCGGGAGCGGACCGCGTGCAGAACCGCTTGGCTGTTGGCAACGACTTCGATATCCGCCAACCCGGTCACCGGGTCCGGCCGCACCCGCGCGCCGTCGCTGTTCCGGATGTTTGTTGCGATATGATGGTGATAGCCTCCGGAGGCAAAGAAGTCGGAGGTTCGGACGTCCAGCCGCCGGCTCAGCGCATGCCGGTAGAAGCAGCCGAGATCGGATCGATCCGGCAGCAGGAACGCGACGTGATACAGGCCGGCGTCCCTCGGCGACCGCCAGCGCGCCTGGCTGTTCCGGCGGAGCTCAAGCAAAACCCCGGATCCGGCGCCAAGTTGAACCGACGCGGCATCGCGGGACAGCATGCGGAAGCCAACAACCTCCTGGTAAAACCGGCTGACGCGGTCAAGATCATGAACGGTCAGCGCGACCCGGCCGATGCTCAAAGGGCGATTCATGACCGCGCCCCCGGCTCAGGCGGTCGCGAGGCGATGACGCGCCGCGCCCGGTGTCGGCACCAGCGCCAGGGCTCCATCGCCGATCAGCGCAACAGAAACGAGTCCGGCGATCCAAAGGGCGAGGAATTCCCAGCCGCCATGCGGGTTGGTGAAGAAAAATCCGGCCGGGCCATGCACCGTTGCAATGGCGCCGGCGAGGATCGGGATCAGCGCGACGGCGGCCACGCGCGGCCAGATGCCGAGGATAAGCGCGACGGCGCCGATAAGCTCCCAAACGATGGTCACGTAACCAAGTGCCGGCGGCAACCCGAGCGAGCCGAAGAAGGCCGCCGTTCCGGCCGGCGTGAAAACGAAAATCTTCAGGCCGGCGTGGGCGAGAAACAAAATGCCAAGGCTCAGGCGCAGAAGCAGCGCAGCATACGAGGCGGTGCGGATGTCGATCGGCATGGGGGAACTCCTTCAGGTTCGAGTGACGCAGATCGTTCACGAATTCCCAAATGAAAGCTATCCGGGCGCGCCGGTAGTCTGTACTTCCAAACCGGAATCAATCCCGCCCCTTTTCCCAGGGCGGTTCGCCCCGGTATCGCGCCGCCAGGAAGTCAACCAGCACGCGCACCTTCAACGCCAGGTGGCGGCTGGGCGGATACACAACGTAAACCCCGAACGACCGGTCTTCGAATGCCTGAAGCAGCGGCCTCACGGTTCCGGCTCGGATGCAGGGGCCGGCCATGAAGCTCGGCACCCGTGCGATGCCCAGCCCGGCGGCGGCTGCGGCGAGGCAGGCTTCCGCGTTGGAAAATCGCAGCCGACCCTTGACCGGAACGGCGATCGTCGACGAACCGCCGGCGCTGCGGAACCGCCATATGAACGGCTCGCGGAAATTCGTGTCGATGATGCATTCCCGCGCCGCCAGGGCCGCGGGCTCGTCGGGCTCGCCCAGACGATCGAGATAGGCGGGCGCGGCGGCGGTCACCACCCGCATGTCGCAGAGCTTGCGGGCGATCAGGCTGCTGTCGCCGGGGTTGCCGATGCGCACCGCGGCATCGAACCCCTCATCGACCAAATTCACCAGCCGATCGGCGAAGCTGACGTCGAGCTGGATGTCGGGATAGGTGCGGGCGAACTCGATCAGATCGGGCGTCATCTGCATCGATCCGAACGATACCGGCAACGACAGCCGCAACCGCCCCGACGCCGCCGCCGAGGCGTTGCGGACCGATGCGTCCAGGGCGTCGAAATCCTCCAGCAGGGCCTTGATGCGTTCGAAATACGCCTGTCCAACCTCGGTCGCCGACAGGGCCCGGGTCGTCCGATTGACCAGTTGCACGCCCAGATCGGCTTCCAGTTTCGAAACAAGCTTGGATGCCTGTCCGGAACTCGTCCCGAGGGTCCTGGCAGCGCTTGCAAAGCTGCCGGACTCCAGGACCGCCACGAACATCCGGTCGCAATCGAGACGTTCCATTAAACGGGCACGACCCGTAGAACTTAGCCCTCCGGCTCCAGCACCAGCAGCCCCGACGCGGTGTTCGAAATCGGGATATGATAGTTCACATGCACCTGCCGCGCCTTCTCCGGCAGCGTGCCGCGTGCCACCAGCCAGTTCAGCAACTCCACGCCTTGCGTGCCCGCCAGCTCCACCAATTCGACCGTGGAATACTGCGTCGCCCAGGCGGGATCCTTGGTCAGGCTGTCGATGAACCGCAGATCGAACTCCTTGTTGATGAACCCGGCCCGTTCCCCGTCCAACTGGTGCGACAGGCCGCCGGTGCCGAGCACGACAACCCGTTCGTCGCCCGGCCACGACGCGATGGCCCGCCCGATCGCCTGGCCGAGCTTGTAGCAGCGGGCGGCCGAGGGCAGCGGCGCCTGCACGGTGTTCACCACCACGGGGATGATCCGCACCGGCCAGTTCTGTTCCGGCCACAACAGCGCCATCGGCAGGGTCAGCGCATGATCGACCACCATCTCCTGGCAGGTCACCAGGTCGAAATCCTCGCCGACGAGCGACTCGATCAGGTGCCATGACAGCGCCTGGTCGCCCTGGAACGGCGCCAGCACCGGGATGCCCCAGCCCTCATCGGCGTTGCGGTACTCGGGCGCCGCGCCGATGGCGAAGGTGGGCATTTTGTCGAGGAAGAAATTCAGCCCGTGGTCGTTATAAGCGACCACAACCACGTCCGGCCGCACCGAGGCAAGCCACTCCCGCACCGGCGGGAATCCGTCAAAGAAGGGCTTCCAATACGGATCGTTCTGCAGGCCCTTGTGGATCGCGCCGCCGATGGCGGGGATGTGGGAGGTGCTGACGGTGCCGACGATCTTCGCCATGGCTTATTCTCCCCTCGCGGCCAGGAGTTTGGCCTTGAACTCGTCCTTGGTCAGGCCGGTCTGCTGGGCGCCGATATCCTGCATGTCCAGCCGGAAGATTCCGGCGAACTTGGCGAGGTAATAGGCATTGCCGCCGGCCGCGATAAGCTGCAGCACGTTGCGGTTGCGGATGGCTTCGCGCTGTTCGGCATTAAGGCCATAGCGCTCGCAGTAGCCGTCTTCGTCGGCCAGAAAGGCGGCACGATTGGCGGCCTCGTTGAAGGAGTAGCACATCTTGTTCAGCGCGTAGCCCTTGCGGGCCTGTTCGCCGTCGAAGATGGTCGTTCCGGGCACCGGTTGGTGCGGCCGTATGGCTGGCATGACGTTTTCCCTCCGTATTTTGAAGCCGGGCCGTAGCCTGTGATGTCTCCGCACGCAAAAGCGCGGTCTGCGTGAAAGTCCTCGCCTTGGTCAGACACCTTATCCTGCCAAGGCAACGGACCGGCAACCAGAGGGTCGGCATCCATACCAGCTATGACTGTTTCGGCATGGAATATTGCGCCGGGCCATACTGGAAATGGTCATGCGGGCCTGTCCCGGCGCGGTCGAGCAAAATCTTCCGCGCCAATCGGCGATCCTGATACGTATCGGACCCACCATCCCGAAGCTTTCAGGAAAACGCCACATGGTCCAGATCACCTATATCGAACCCTCCGGCAACGCCGTTACGGTCAACGTTGCCGAGGGCAGAAGCCTGATGCAGGGCGCCACCGCCAAAGGCGTGAACGGCATTCTCGCCGAATGCGGCGGCTCCTGCGCCTGCGGCACCTGCCACTGCTACGTCGAGGCAGCCCGCCTGCCCGACCTGCCGGAGCCAACCGACGCCGAGCTCGCCATGCTGGACACCGTGGCTGCCGAACGACGCCCGAACAGCAGGCTGTCCTGCCAGATCAAGGCCACCGCGGCCTTGGAAGGCCTGGTGGTGGCCCTTCCGGACAGGCAAATCTAGCGGGCGGTTGCCTCTGAATCCTTTTCCGTATACGAGACCTTCGCACTCGGCGGCCGGTTGCGCAGGCCGCGGTCAACTCCTCGAAAGTTCTTCAGCGCCGACGGAAACAGCCGGATGCCCGGCGGTTTTCCGGCCGAGCCGCGGCCCGGCGGCTGCGATCCGGCACGAAGGCCGCCCCCGCGGCGCAGGCGGCGCCGATTATCTGCGCTCTGACCCATGAAATTAATGGTGCCATGGGCCGATTGGCATGCAAAGATCGCAAAACCTATTCACTGCGGTTCCCAGAGGTGATCATGAGTTCAACGAAGACCATCGGCGTCCTGACCAGCGGTGGCGATTGCGCCGGGCTCAACGCCACGATCCGCGCTGTCGTCACGCGTGCCATCCTAGGGTACGGCTGGCGGGTGTTTGGCATCCACCAGGGCACCCAGGGGCTGCTGAAGCGGCCGGTCGAGTTCACCGAACTCGACCTGCAGGTCGCGAGCACCTCCATGGCGCGCAGTGCCGGAACCATCCTCGGCACCACCAATCGCGGCGACCCGTTCGCCTTCCCGATGCCGGACGGCACCAAGAAAGACCGTTCCGAAGAGGTCATCGAAGGCTACCGCTTGCTCGGGCTGGAGGGCCTCATCGCGATTGGCGGCGACGGCAGCATGGCGATCCTCCGGCACCTTGCCCAGCAGGGGAACATTCCGCTGGTTGGCGTGCCCAAGACGATCGACAACGACGTCGGCGCCACCGAGAACTCCGTCGGCTACCACACCGCTGTCATGGTCGCGACCGAAGCAATCGACCGCCTGCAGCCGACGGCCGCCAGCCATGACCGGGTGATGATCCTGGAAGTGATGGGGCGAGACTGCGGCCATATCGCATTGGCGGCCGGCATCGCCGGCGGCGCGGATGTGATCCTGATCCCGGAACTGCCCTACGACCTCGACATCGTCGCCGCGCACATCAAGAAGATACGGAATCACGGGCACAACTTCGCCATCGTCGTGGTCGCCGAGGCGGTGCGCGACAAGTCGGGCGAGCGGGTGCAGCTCAGCCACGCGCTGGGCGGCGCCACCTATGGCGGCATCGGCCACGTGCTGGGCGAGGCGATCACCCGCCGGACCGGAGCGGAGACGCGCGTCACCGTTCTCGGCCACGTCCAGCGCGGCGGTCAGCCGACATGGGATGACCGTCTGACCGGTTCGGCGTTTGGCGTCTATGCCGTGGACCTGATCGCGCAGGGCAAGTTCGACCGCCTTGTGGCCTGGCAAAACCGCCGCGTGGTGGATGTGCCGCTGGTTGCCGCATTCGAGCCTACGCAGGCCATCCGCGTCGACGACGCGCTGGTCAGCACCGCCCGCGGGTTGGGGATCTGCCTCGGCGACATCCCGTCCTAGCGGGCGTTCAGGGGCCATGATCCGGCGCTTTTGCCGCATCATGGCCCTGTCGGGCGCCCTCGCGCCCGGGGGGTGCGGGACGATTCCGCTGGCGTCGCTTCCGGCGCTGAGCCGCATTGACATCGCGACAACCGATCCGGCGGTGCTGCGCGTCGCCGTGCGTTTGCCCGATGCGGTGAAGCCGCGTCCCGGCGGCGTGACGATGGACGCTGTCGCGCAGGAAAGCGGCGCGGCGGACCGGACGACAACGTTTCTGCTTGTCGAGACGCGCGACCCGGCGGATGTGGCGGGATTGCCGCCGGATGGGCTGCCGGGTTTCGCGACCTACGCCTATCGGCTCTCCGGCGGCGACCTCGCGCGCTTCGATGCGCTCCGCCGAGCCGTCGTGCGGAGGCATGCGGAGGGCCGGAAGGTGTCGCTGGGGTTCGGCATCGCGACGAAGGAATTTTGCCGCGTGGCACCGCTGCCGCCGGGGCCGCTGCCGGTGACGAGCTATCTGATGACATCGGAGACCGGCCGCTATGTGATCCTGACCGAAGACGCCGATCTGCGCTCGCTGGCGAAGGCGGGAGAACTGGCGGGTCTTGAGCCGTGCTGACCTTGGCATGGCGAGATCGCAAGACATACCGGCGTATACTTGGTAGAGCCCGCGTTAACCAATAATAAACCTTTTCACTATGCTTCATTTTTATATTGCCGAATGGCGTCCATTTGATCTAATAGTGCAGCGTCAACCAGGCTTTCGCAATTCGGAACCAATCCAGAGTGCTTTTAGCCCGCCAACCTGAGCCAGGCGCCTGATAATGGACACATTGGAACGTACTTCATACGATACGATCCTGCGCAGCCTGGCGCCCATCGGTGGCGGGCTCGCCGCTTGCGGCCTTCCCCCGTCCGGCATCATCGAGAACCGCACGTTCGATGAACTCGCCATCGGCGATGCGGCGCAGATCGTCCGCAGCTTCAGCAACGAAGACGTCGAACGCTTCGCCAGCGTGTCCGGCGAGGTGAACCCGACCCGCCTCGATCCGAACGACGCCGGGCAAACCGGTTTCGACGGCGTGATCGCCCACGGCATGCTCGGCGAGTCGATGTTCTCCACCGTGCTCGGGACGCTGCTGCCGGGGCCGGGAACGATCTATCTCGGCCAGGATCTGCGCTTCGGCGGCCGGGTGAGACCGGGCGACACGCTGACGGCGAAAGTCGTGGTGCGGGAGAGGCACGCCGATAGCAAGAGGGTCGTGCTCGATTGCCGCTGCACCAACCAGAATGGCAATGAGGTCATCTCGGGCAGGGCCGAGGTCATCGCGCCCGCCGGCAAAGTGCGGCGGGAGCGCGCGGCGCTGCCCGAGGTGTCCGTCATCCATCACAAGGCCTACGCGGATCTGCTCAGCCATGCCGGCGGCCAGCCGCCCTTGCCCACGGCGATCGTCCATCCCTGCGACCGTGACAGCCTGCAAGGCGCGCTCGAAGCCGCGGCGTTGGGGTTCATCAAGCCGGTCCTGGTGGGTCCGGAGAGCAAGATCCGCGCGGTGGCGAAGGAAGCCGATCTCGATCTTTCCGGCCAGCAGATCATCAACACCAGCCATTCCCATGAAGCCGCCGAGGTCGGAGTGGCGCTTGCACGGGACGGCAAGGTCAAGGCGTTGATGAAAGGCAGCCTGCATACCGATGAACTGATGCACGAGGTGATGCGGCGGGAAAACCGGCTGCGCACGGCCCGCCGGATCAGCCATGCCTATGTCATGCTGCTGGCGTCGTCCGGCAAGCCGCTGATCCTGTCCGACTGCGCGATCAACATCGCTCCGGGCCTCGAGGAGAAGGTCGATATCGTGCAGAACGCGATCGATTTGGCGATCGCGCTCGGTGTCGCGGTGCCCAAGGTGGCGGTGCTGTCGGCGGTGGAGACCGTGACGCCCGCGATGCCGTCCACGCTCGATGCCGCGGCTTTGTGCAAGATGGCGGATCGGGGACAGATCAGGGGCGGGGTGCTCGACGGACCGTTGGCGTTCGATAATGCGATCGATGCCGCCGCGGCGCTGACCAAGGGCATTGCCTCGGCCGTGGCGGGTCATCCCGACATTCTCGTCGTTCCGAACCTGGAGGCGGGAAACATCCTGGCCAAGCAAATGAGCTTCTCCGGCGGAGCCGACGCCGCCGGTATCGTGCTTGGCGCCGCGGTGCCGATCATTCTCACCAGCCGGGCCGACAGCGTGCGGACACGTCTGGCATCCTGCGCCGCCGCGGTGCTGGCGGCGGGCGCGCGGGCGTAGCGGTCAGGTGTTGTCGCGGATCTGCAGGTACGGAATGCCCCCCGACGTGCCGGAACCGACGGCGAGCTGCCCATCGCTGAGGCCCGCGCTGGTCAGGCCCGCGAAGGTCAGCAAAACGTCCTGCCCATTCGGGCGGGTGGCCTGCAGCGTCAATCCGGTGTAGCCGGCGGCGCCTTGTCCATTCTGCCACGTCAGCGCGAAATCGCCCGGAGTGAGGCCCCAGATCGTCGCGCTGTCGCCCGCATGGAAGTTGGCGATCGTGCTCCAGATCGTCGCTGTCGCCGTGCGGTCGTCCACGAAAAATTGGTCCGTCCCGCTGCCGCCGATAAAGAAATCCGAACCGGTGCCATCCAGAACATTGGTGCCGCTGCTGGCCGCGATGGCGCTTTCCGGGCTGGTGCTGGCGATGAACCAGTTCGGCGTGCTGGCGCTGATGTTCAGATTCTCGGTGGTGATCGCAATATACTCCTGCTGCACGCCGGCGACCGGACCGGTGTAAGGCTGCGACGTGACCGCCACCGCCTGTTTGGTTGCGACATTCTGCACCGAGATCGTGGAAGTCCCCGAAAGCTCCTGTTCGGCGGCATCGGCGATAGCCTGATGTCCCGTCTCCGTCGGGTGCAGGCTGTCCCAGAACAGGTACTGGTCCTGCGCAGCCGGGGTCGTTGCCGCGAGCGTGCCGCTGGTGGAGCTTGTGTAGTTGCCGCTCCACACGGGTGAGGTCACGTTGGTCAGCCCGAAGGACGCGGGGTTGGCGACTGCGTTGTCGATCAGCGCATAGGCGTCCACCACGTTAACGTTGACCGCACTCGCGCTGGCCAGAGCGGCGAGTTGGCTTGTAAGCGCCGAATTGTATGAACTGGCAAGCTGCGACGCTTCGGCATCAAGGGCGGCCGATGGCGCGTTGCTGCCATTGACCCGCCCTTCCATGACGTTCGGCGTCTTGCCGAGGTCGGGGATGTCCAGCACAAGCAGGTTCTTCGCACCATCAGCGATGAGCGACTTCACAAAGCTGATTTCGTTGGCGACCGAAGCGTTCACATCGGCGGTCTGCTGCTGCGCGGTCAGCCCGGGCGTGCTGAGGATGTCGTTCAGGTCGTTCGCCCCGATCGACAGCGTATACAGCGCGTTGGCCGACGGCTTCGGCACCCGGGCCTGGAACTGGGTAAGCTGCGCCGGGAGGGAAACCGCCTGGATCTCGGGGGCGCTTGCATTCTGTGGGGTCGACCCGGTCTCGGCGCCGCCATAGGCGAAGTCGGTTCCTCCCGCCAGGCTGGGTGCCAGCGTGCCAAGGCCGAGGGCAATCGACAGATCCTGCGCCCAGGTCGGGCCGTTGCTGAAGACGGTGCCGGTGCTCGCCCCGTATTGCTGGGTGAAGTAGGGCGGCGAGACTGGCGTGGGCAAGCCAGCGGTCTTGCTGGTTATCGACAGGTTGCCGGCATCGGACAGGCTGTCGCCGAAGGCGTAGATGGCGCTGTAGGTGGGTAGCGCCGAACTCTGAGACATGGACGGTTATTCTCCTCGGGCATGCGGGGGCAGGCACGGTGCCACATAGGCGAGCGGCTTGCCGGTTCGAGGGGGCCTTCGTGGAGTGTGATGTGTCCGAACGGCACATCACGGCACTGCGTTCAAGGCAGTCCCATCATCCTGGCCCGGCACGCGCGCCGTCCCCTGTGTCATGGCCGCCCGCCCGCGCCCTTACCGTCATGGCCGGCGTGCCCCCATACCTATCAGGATTCGACGGAGTGTCTCTGTGTGGGGTATTTGATATAGGCGAATGCCTGTCCGCCGGAGTTCGAGGCGTTCCCGGGTGGAAAGACTCTGCGGCTGCACGACCCCAAGGCGCCAGGAGCAGACCACACATTCGTGTAGATGACGGCGTACACAATGATACACGAACAGGTTTTTCCGGGCCGGAACGGCAAGGACTACTTGCCCGTATCGTACAAGATGAACCCGGGAGAGTGCAGTTTCGCGCTCACGGGTGGAAAGCAGTACGTCTTCGCCGGCGGCGGCGATCAGGTAAAAGCCCATACCTGGTGGCGGGGCTCGGACAGAGAGCCTATCGAATACGCCGTCACTGTTGACAACAGCGGGGGTCACTAACTAGAGGCGGCGGCGACGGTGGTCAGCGATCTGGTGCTGCATGCCGTTACGGAGGCGTTCGACGCACAGAGTGCGTCTGCGGCGAAGCGGGATTACGGTCTTGACCGCTACTGGCGCAATGCGCGGACCATTGCGTCCCATAACCCGCAAATCTATCACCATCGCAGTGTCGGCGATTTCGCTGTCAACGGCGCGCTGCCCCCGTTGAGTCCAAGCGTGGATAAGGAGATTGCCAGCCGGCCTCCGCCCTCATCGTCATGGCCGGGACACGCCCGGCCATCAAGGTCTGAAACGCGATGTCTGGAACCCTCAATCGCCGCTCAACTGTTGCTCCAGCGCGTCCAGCACCCGGTAGCATGGCAGAACCTGCGCAACGCTCGAGTTCGGCTCCCGCCCCTCGCGGATCGCGGCGAAGAACTCTCGGTCCTGAAGCTCGATCCCGTTCATGGACACATCCACCTTCGAAACGTCGATCTGTTCGTCCCTGCCGGTGAACAGGTCGTCGTAGCGCGCGATGTAAGTCCCGGTATCGCCGATGTAACGGAAGAACGTCCCCAGCGGCCCGTCATTGTTGAACGACAGACTCAGCGTGCAGATGGCCCCGTTCGCCGCCTTCAACTGGATCGACATATCCATCGCGATCCCCAGAACCGGGTGGATCGGCCCCTGGATCGCGTTCGCTTTGACAATGGGTGAGCGCGCCTGATACGCGAACAGATCGACCGTGTGCGCCGCGTGGTGCCACAGCAGATGATCCGTCCAGCTCCGCGGCTGGCCCAGCGCGTTCATGTTCGTGCGGCGGAAGAAATAGGTCTGCACATCCATCTGCTGGATGTTGAACTCGCCCGCCTCCAGCTTGCGGTGCACCCATTGGTGGCTCGGGTTGAAGCGCCGCGTATGTCCGCACATCGCCACCAACCCGCTGCCCGCCGCCAGTTCGGCGACGGCCTGCGCATCGCGCCACGAATCCGCCAGCGGGATCTCCACCTGCACATGCTTGCCGGCCTTCAACGCGGCGATGGTCTGCGAGGCGTGCAACTGAGTCGGCGTGCACAGGATGACCGCGTCCACTTCCCTGATCGCCAGGCTGTCCTCAAGCTCGGTGGTGACATGCGGAATGCCGTATTTCGCCGCGATTTCCCGCGTGGCGTCGAGTTCGCGGCTGACCAGCGAAACGACCTCGACGCCGTCGATGTTCCTGATGCCGTCGAGATGCTTGATGCCGAACGCGCCGGCTCCGGCGAGGGCTACCCTGATGGTCATTGTTGTTTCTCCCGGGTCAGTTCAGGCCAATAGAGGCGCATCGGATTGTCCACCAGCAGCTTCCGCTGCAGTTCCTTCGTGGGTGCGATGTGCGGAATGAAATCGACCAGCAGCCCGTCGTCCGGCATGTGGCTCTTCAGGTTCGGATGCGGCCAGTCGGTGCCCCACAGCACGCGGTCGGGGAAAGTCTCGACGATATGCCGGGCGAACGGCACCACGTCGCGGTAGGCGTTCTGTTCGCCGTTCAGCGCCGGAGGGCCGGAGATGGAAAGCCGTTCCGGACAGGTGACCTTCGACCAGACATTCGGATGTTCTTGCATGAACCGCACGAACAACGCGAACTCCGGACCATCGAGCGGCTTGCTGACATCAGGCCGACCCATGTGGTCAACGACAATGGTTGTCGGCAGAGCGGTGAAGAAATCCCACAGTTCCGGCAGGTCCACCGACTCGAAATAAATCACCACGTGCCAACCAAAACCCTCAATCCGATCGGCGATTTCCAGCAATTCATCCTTCGGGGTGAAATCCACCAGCCGCTTGACGAAGTTGAAACGAACGCCGCGCACGCCCGCTTCGTGCATCGCGCGGAGCTCCACGTCGGCGACATCTCGCCGCACCGTCGCGATCCCCCGCGCCCGGCCGCCGGAATGCGCCAGCGCATCGACCATCGCCCGGTTGTCCGCGCCATGACAGGTCGCCTGCACAATGACGTTCCGGGCGAACCCCAGCCGATCGCGCAGGGCATATAGTTGCTGCTTCGAAGCGTCGCACGGGGTGTATTTCCGCTCCGGCGCGAACGGAAATTCCGCGCCGGGGCCGAAGACATGGCAGTGCGCGTCCACCGCGCCCTCCGGCACCGTGAACCGAGGCTTCGACGGCCCGGCATACCAGTCCAGCCAGCCGGGGGTTTTTTCGAAGGGCATATGATCCTCAATCGATGTAGCGCAGACCGGCTTTCTCAAGCGGCTCGCGCATCTTGTACAAATCCAGTCCCAAAACGCCCGCCGCCAGTTTGGCGCGCTTATCGACCTCGTTCGCCTCGCGTTTCTCCGCCGCATCGGCCGCAAGGTGCGCCACCGCCGCCGGAACGATCACTACGCCGTCGGCATCGCCGATGACCACGTCACCAGGATTGACCAGGGCACCGGCGCAGACCACCGGAATGTTGACGGACCCCAACGTCGCCTTCACCGTTCCCTTGGCGCTGACCGCCCTGGAGAACACCGGAAACCGCATCTCGGTCAGGTCCTTCACGTCGCGCACGCCGCCGTCGATGACCAGTCCGGCCGCGCCGCGCGCCCGGAAACTGGTCGCCAGCAGATCGCCGAAGAAACCATCCGAGCAGGCCGCGGTGCACGCCGCAACGACCACATCGCCGGGCTGGATCTGCTCCGCCACCACATGCATCATCCAGTTGTCGCCCGGCTGCAGCAGCACCGTCACCGCCGTCCCGCAAACCCGCGCGTCCGGATAAATCGGCCGTATATACGGTTGCAGCAACCCGACGCGCCCCATCGCCTCGTGGATCGTCGCCACGCCGAAACCCGACAGTTTGTCCACGGCCGCGCCATCGGCGCGCGCGACCGAGCGCCTGACAACGCCAAGATCGTTCATCCTCATCGTCCTTTCGCTTTCAGGGCCGCATCCAGGCGGGGGAACACGTGCCGCGCATTGCCCTCGTACACCGCGTGCCTGTCGGCCGGGCTCAGCGCCGAAGCTTCGATATAGCGTTTCGTATCGTCGTAGTAGAATCCCGTTTCCGGATCGATGCCGCGGACCGCGCCAATCATCTCGCTGGCAAACAGGATGTTCTTCACCGGGATGACCCTGGTCAGCAGATCGATTCCCGGCTGATGGTAAACGCAGGTATCGAAAAAGATGTTGTTCAGCAGAAGCTCGGTCAGCAGCGGCTTCTTCATCTCCTGCGCCAGCCCGCGGAAGCGTCCCCAATGATACGGCACCGCGCCGCCGCCATGCGGGATCAGGAATTTCAGCGTCGGAAAATCCTTGAACAGATCCGAGGTCAGGCACTGCATGAACGCCGTGGTGTCGGCGTTCAGGTAATGCGCGCCCGTCGTGTGGAAGCAGTCGTTGCAGCTCGTGCTGACATGCACCATCGCCGGGATGTCGTATTCGATCATCTTCTCATAGATCGGATACCACGACCGGTCCGACAGCGGCGGAGACGTCCAGTGACCGCCCGACGGATCCGGGTTCAGGTTGATGCCGACGAACCCGTAGTCCCGGACGCATTTCTCCAGTTCCGGAATGCAGGTCTTCGGGTCCACCCCCGGCGACTGAGGCAGCATCGCGGCGCCGATGAAATGATCCGGGAACAACTGACTGACCCGGAAGCACAGCTCGTTGCAGACCGCCGCCCAGGTGGACGAGACCTGGAAATCGCCGATGTGGTGCGCCATGAAACTGGCCCGCGGACTGAAAATCGTCAGGTCGCTGCCGCGTTCCCGCATCTTCGCCAACTGGTTGGTGACGATGCTCTCTCGCAGTTCGTCGTCGCTGATTTTCAGCTCGCTGACCGCGGGGCGGGCGGAGGGGTCCCTGATCCCGGCGATCTGCCGGTTGCGCCACGCCTCCAGCGCTTTCGGCGCGGTGGTGTAGTGGCCATGAACATCGATGATCATGTCCGGATCCTTCTCAGTGCGCCGCGACCGGGGCCCGGCCGGCCGCCTTCGCCGCCGCGTCTTCCGGCCGGACGGCCTGCTTGACCAACAGCGCCAAAGCCGCGATTGCGCCCGGGACTGCCAACACCATGAAGATCTGGTTGAAGGTCAGTTGCCGTGCCGTCAGCTCCGCCACCAGGAACGACCCGGCAATGCCGCCGAACCGGCCGATGCCCAGCATCCAGGCCACTCCGGTCGCCCGGCCCTGCGTCGGATAAAATGCCGCGGCCAGCGCCGGCATGGAAGACTGAGCGGTGTTCAGCAGCGCGCCGCCGGCAAAGACTGTCAGCATCAGCAAGCCGACATTGCCGGCGACCTGGCCGATGGCGAAGATCAAAACGGCGGTCAGGGCATAGCCGGCTGCGATGATGCGGTTGGCGTTGAAACGATCCATCAGCCAGCCGAACGCGATCGCCCCGACGCCGCCCAGCGGGAACAGCGACGCAATCAGTGTGGACGTCTTCGGATCAAGCCCCGCATCCCGGAACAGGATCGGCATCCAGTTGATCAGAGCATAGAAGATCACCAGGCCCATGAAATACGTCAGCCACAGCATCACCGAGCCAACTCGCAACGGCGCAGAAAGGATCACGTGGATGCCGCTCGGCGCCCGGTCGATCTTCACCGGCTCGCTCAGCACGAAGTCGCCTGCCCTGTCGGCGGCGGGGGAAATGCGGCGCAGAACGTTACGGATGCGGCCGATCTGGTGGCCGTGATGCACCATGTAGCGGACGGATTCCGGGAGCAGCAGCAGCAACAGGACGCACAGCACCAGCGGGGTCGCCCCGCCCAGCACCAGCACGCTGCGCCAGCCCCAGTTCGGGATCATCCACGCCGCCAGGAAGCCGCCGAAGGCGGCGCCAAGAGGAAAGCCGCAGAACATCATGTTGGTCATCATGGCGCGGCGGCGCGTCGGGCAGAACTCGCTCATGAGCGTCACGGCGTTGGGCATCGCAGCACCCAGCCCGACACCGGTGACGAAGCGCAGGATGGTGAGTTGCTGAAGATTGGCGGACCAGGCCGAGGCCATGCAGGCCACGCCGAACACCAGCACCGATGCGATCAGCACCTTCTTGCGGCCCCACAAATCGGCGACCGGCCCGGAGGCCAGCGCCCCGGCCGCCAGGCCGAACAGCGCCGCGCTGAGCACCGGGGCAAGCGCCGGCTTGCTGACGCCCCATTCGCCGACCAGCGACGGGGCGATAAAGCCGATGGCGGCGGTGTCGAAACCGTCCAGCAGAACGATGACGAGGCACAGGCCGAAGACCATCCACTGGAAGGGCGAGAACGGGTATCGGTCGAGAAAGTCCTGGATATCGACAGTAGTTGCATGTGACATGACGTTTTTCCTCCGTTTATTTGTTATACGACAAAACCGAGGCCGGCACCATCGCCTCGCCGCGCATCAGCAGGCGCGCGGTCCGCAGTAACGCGGCGCGGGTGACGGACTGTGGATTGTCCGGGTCCAGTTCGAGTTCGACGCTGAACTCGCCGGTCGGGTGTTCGACCGATACTGTCTTGACGTTGCCGGCGGGTACGACGGCGATGCCTTGCGTGACCGAACCGTCCAGCACGCAGGCGGTCGCCACCGTCACCGCGGCAAGCACGCCGATGGCGTCGTGGCAGACATGGGGGATGAAACTGCGGGTGCAGATGCTGGCGGGGCCGCGCGGGGCGGCGATCAGCGTCATCTTCGGGTAGTTTTTTGCCGTTACGTCACCGAGCTTCATGGCGTGGCCGCAGGCGATGCGGAGGCGTTCGATGCGCGCTTTTAGCTCGGTGTCGGCGTTGAGTTCCGCCACGCTTTCGTAGCCGGTGCGGCCCAGGTCGCTCGCCTTGAAGATCACCAGCGGCATGCCGTTGTCGATGCAGGTGACGTCGATGCCGTC
The DNA here is from genome assembly GCA_903851415.1 of uncultured Rhodopila sp. Classification (GTDB taxonomy): domain Bacteria; phylum Pseudomonadota; class Alphaproteobacteria; order Acetobacterales; family Acetobacteraceae; genus Rhodopila. The sequence goes on from CAINOE010000164.1 coordinate 65,731, forward strand.
GATCGTGTCGCGGACATGGCCGGTCGGCAGCAGCCCGGGCGCGACCGAGCCGGCCGTATCGAGGAAGGCGATCTTTATCGGCGAGGAGGTCCCGGGCACGCCGTCGATGCGGGCATCGCCGTCGTAGCTGACATGGCCGCCCGGCGTCTGCACGGTGATGTCGCACTGCATGCCGGTATTCAGGGTCAGGACGCGCAGGGTGGTGGTTGCTCCCTGCGGGTTGGCCAGCCCGGTCTCCAGCGCGAAGGGCACCACGGCGGCGAGCATGTTGCCGCAGTTCGGGGTGGTATCGACGGTGTCCTTCTCGGGCTGCAACTGCGCGAACAGGAAATCGAGGTCCACGCCGGGCTGGCTACCCTTGGACACGATGCCGACCTTGCTGGTCAGCGGGTGGGCTCCGCCGAGGCCGTCGATCTGCCGCCGATCGGGGGATCCCATGACGGCGAGGAGGACTTTGTCGCGGGCGGCGATGTCGGCCGGGAGATCGGCCGCCTTGAAGAAGGGGCCGCGGGAGGTGCCTCCACGCATGAACAGGCAGGGGATGGCGGTCTGCATCTTGGTGGTCGTCTCCCTGGATTGGCGTGATCCTGCCGAAGCGGCGGGGGGAAGGCCAGGGGGGAGGTGTCTATAGCAGTTATGACTGTTTCGGCATGGGTTGGCGGGGTGTTCCATGCCGGAAATTGGGTAGGTGGCGGCGTTGGTGGTTTTCGGGTAGCGGGACGGGAAGCCCTTGCAACCCCGGGCGGCTTTTGGCTAACTTGCGCAGGCTTGCGCAAGGGAGTTAGCCATGGGTTACGATCGGTCGGCGCCAAAGCGTGCTGTCAATTTGAATCTGAACGCCGACCTTGTCGAACAGTGCCGGTCGGAGGTCAGCAACTTCTCGGCGCATGTGGAGGCGTTGCTGGCGGCCGACCTGGCGCAGCGGCAAGCCGCGGCGGATGCTGAAAAGATTCGTACGGAACTCGCGATTGACGCGTTTGCCGCGCTTTATCATGAGCATGGCAGCCTGTCAGAGGAGATGCAGTCTCTGTGATTGAGGCAGCCCAGTTCGGCGTCCATCGTAGCCCGTCGCATAGCGCTGCCAGACCGTTCGTCATCGTCCTGCAGTCCAATGATTTCCACCGGATGCCGACGCGCGTGGTGGCGCCTCTGGTGGTACCGAACGTCATGGCGAAGCTGGGGGGAGAGCCCCCGCTTATCGCCCCGGTGCTAGTTGTTCAGGGGCGTGCCTACACGCTGAACCCGTTGGATGTCGCCACGATCGGGGTTGGCCGCCTTGGCGAGGCCGTTGCGTCTTTTGCCGCGGATGATGAGGCTAAACGGCGGATACAGGATGCGCTGGATGCGGTGTTGAAGCCGTTCTGAGCGGTGAGGCGTTGTGTTTGCCAGGACCGGCTGGCGGCGACGGCGCTGGCGGATAAGGGCGCGGTGCAATGACCAATCGTTCGATAGTCGATGACTTGAAGCGGCTCGGGTCCGGGGCGCCGGCCCCTGATAATGTGCGCGCGCTGTATCGGGATGCCTTCAACGACTACGGCCTGCGCGCGCTCTGGAGCAGCCGGGCGGCCGATGAGCCGACGATTGCGGATGCGTTGGCGATTACCGAGAGCCTGCGCGTGGAAGGCGGGGTCGCCGGGCGGCGGTTGGCGGAGCAGATCATCAGCGCGTGCCGTGCCGCTCTCTGATTTCCAGTCCCGGGTGCTGCGGCTGTTGGCGGCGCATCGGTCGCCGGAAAGCTTTGTGGCTGGAGCGGCTCCGTTGGCGCGCGGCGGGACACGTTTCTCGCACGACATCGATCTGTTTCATGACCGCGAACTGGCGATGCAGCAGGCGGTGGAGGCGGACGCTGCGGCACTGGCCGGGGCCGGGCTGCGTATCGAGTGGACCCGCCGGTTCCCGACGATCTGCACCGCGGTCATTCGGGACGGCGGCGAGGGTACGTTACTGGAATGGCTCGTCGATAGCGCTTACCGGTTTTTCCCGGCCGTGCCGGATGATCTGTTCGGCTACGTGCTGCACCCCGCCGATATCGCCACCAACAAGGCGCTGGCGGCGGCCGGGCGGCGGGAGCCTCGGGATATCGTCGATCTGCTGGACATCCATCAGCGCTATTTGCCGCTGGGCGCCATGGTGTGGGCCGCGTCCGCCAAAGACCCCGGGCTGTCGCCGGAGGGGATCATCGCGGAAATCAGGCGCAACGGCCGATACCTGCAGGCCGATTATGACCGGGTGATGAGCGAGCGGCCAATTGATGCCGCGGCGACGGCCCGGGCGTTGCGGGAGGCGCTGGATGAGGCGGATGATTTCGTGCGAGCGATGCCCGCCGGGAAGGAAGGCTTACTGTTTCTGCGCGACGGAGACCCGGTGCAGCCTGATCCCAGGGCGCTTGACTCGTATGTCGAACATGGCGGGCAGTTGCAGGGGCACTGGCCATCGTCAGGGGAGATCGGGCGGGCGATGATGGAGCGATATCGGGGCGGCGGTTCGTAAGAGGCCTGCCGCGCGAGGCATCCATGACTTTGCCGAGCGCGCTGACCGGGCAACGGACCACCCAGTCCCGGCTCGGATTCCGGATTCTGGCGCTACCCCCGGCTACACTTCGGGTCGTATTCAAGGTTTGATAGCATCAACCATTTCCGCGATTCGCGCCACGAAACGCTTGCTTTCATCAATAGCCTCCAACGCGCTTTCACGGGATACCTCAGAATCGGGACCGGTCTCGTAGTCCGCGATCGCCTTCAAATTCTAAGTACGGCCAAGAAACGCTCGCAGATCTGGATCAAAGCTCGCATCGTCTTTTGTAAGCCGACCAAGTTCGCGCTGCACGCCTCTGTGCGACCTGATGGACTTGCCGATGATTTCAACGATGAGTGCCTGCGCGGCGTGCAATCCGGCAAGATACGCTGCGCGCCCCGCCTCATCCGGCCACGAATCAAGCATACCATCCGCTTTGGCAAGGCAGGCTCGTGCCTTGTGGAGAAAGGCGGCGGTCTCGGGCTTCACAAGTCGATGCCGTCGGTCCGGATCCCCAACATCAAAGGCGTGCGCTCAGAGTAGGAACCCGCCCGATAAGGCATAGAATGCACGAATTCGCCGGTTTCATTGCAAATCTCTGTGCCGATGTCTGCGAGCCTTTTCAGTTCGGCGAACCGGTCGGTCATGTCGTGCAGGAATACCGCGACATCGTAATCGGAGTCCGGTCCTGCGTCGCCCCGCGCGCGGGACCCAAACAGAACCACCCGGTCGATTCGGCTGCCGTAGATCTCATCCAGTGTCTTACGAAAGCGCGAAAGCACCGGGTCGTCGATGAATGTGCCGGACGCCGCCACCCAAAGCCTCCCTGCCCAACGCATTGAAGCCCATCCTTACCACGGCGCCATCTCGTGCCCCAAGCGCCCTGGATTGCACCCGCAGGCGCGCATTCTGACGGACCACCGCCGCCCTGCCCCTCAAACCGAAAAATACTTCGCCCGCGGGTTCAGCACCACGATCGCGCTGGTGGACTGTTCCGGATGCAACTGGAACTCATCCGAGATCGATATTCCGATCCGCTCCGCCCCCAGCAGCCCCAGGATCGGCACCTGATCCTCCAGCCGAGGGCAGGCCGGGTAGCCGAACGAATACCGGCTGCCGCGATACCCCTGCCCCAGCATCTTCTCCATGTCCCGGTCATCCTCCGCCGCGAACCCGAGTTCCGCACGGATCCGCTTGTGCACGTATTCCGCCATCGCCTCCGCCATCTCCACCGACAGCCCGTGCAGATACAGGTAATCCTGATAGCGATTGCCCTCGAACCAGACCCGCGCGGTGTCAGACGCCTTCTGCCCGACCGTCACCACCTGCAAGCCGATGACATCCCGTTCCGCATCGTCCACATCACGGAAGAAATCGGCGATGCACTCGCCATCCGCCTTCGGCTGCCGAGGCATGTTGAAGCGCGTCACTTCCGTGCTGCCGTCCTGTTCGAACACGATCAGCTCGTTCCCCTGCCCCGCCGCCTTCCAGTACCCGTAGGCAGCCTGAGGCTTCAGGATGTCCTGCTCGTCGCACAGCGCCAGCATCCGGCGCATCACCGGCCGCAGCTCCTGCTTCGCCCAGCCGAGGAAATCCTCGAAGCTCCGCCCCTGCTTGCGGAACCCCCACTGGAACTGGTACAGGCTGCGCTCATTCAGAAACGGCACGATCGCCTTCGGCGCGGCTTCCACCACACGCGCCCCCCAGAACGGCGGCTCGATCATGGGCACGTCGCGAGTCAATCCCCGCCGCCGCGCCTGCACAACCGCGACATCGACGGCCTGGAACGCCTTCGCATCCGCCTGACCCAGCGTCCGAGCTGTATTCCGCGACTTGCCGGCGCGCTTGGACTGCACCGCCGCCAGATAGTCGTCGAACCCGTCGGTGGCGACATGGTCCATCAAATGCAGCCCGTCGAACGCATCCCGCGCATAGGCCACCCGCCCGCCGGCATAGGCCTGCACGCAATCGCCCTCGACATAGTTCCGCGTCAAAGCCGCGCCGCCGAGGAAAACCGGAACATCCAGCCCCTGCCGTGCCATCTCCTCCAGATTTTCCCGCATCACCACGGTGGACTTGACCAGCAGGCCGGACATGCCGATGGCCTGCGCCTTGTTCTCCCGCACCGCTGCCAGCATGTCGGCCAGAGGCACCTTGATGCCCAGGTTGATCACCCGGTAGCCGTTATTGGTCAGGATGATATCAACCAGGTTCTTGCCGATGTCGTGCACGTCGCCCTTCACCGTCGCCAGCACGATGGTGCCTTTCTCCTGGCCCTCCACCCGCTCCATCTTCGGCTCCAGATAGGCGACCGCGGCCTTCATCGTCTCGGCACTTTGCAGCACGAACGGCAACTGCATCTTGCCGGCGCCGAACAGCTCGCCGACGACCTTCATCCCGTCCAGCAGCACGGTGTTGATGATGTGCAGCGGCGCCAAGGTCAGCAGCGCCTCGTCCAGATCCTCCGTCAGGCCCTTGCGGTCGCCATCGACGATGCGGTCCTTCAGCCGCCCGGCCGCGGTCGCGGCGCGCTCCTTCTTCACCGCATCGGCGGCTTTGCGGCCGGCGAACAGTTCCAGCAGGCGTTGCAGCGGATCGTAGCCCTCGCGGCGGCGGTCGAAGATCAGGTCTTCGGCGACCTGCCGCTCCTCCTCCGGGATCAGGTGCATCGGGCGGATTTTCGAGATGTGGATGATCGCGCCGCTCATGCCCGCCTGCCGCGCATGCTCCAGGAACACCGAGTTCAGCACCGCGCGCGCCGCCGGGTTCAGCCCGAAGCTGACATTCGAGAGTCCCAGAATGATCTGAATCTCCGGAAACTCCGCCCGGATCGCCGCGATCCCCTCCAAAGTCCATTGCGCCAGCTTGCGGTCATCTTCATTGCCGGTGGCGACGGTAAACGTCAGCGGGTCGATCAGCAGGTCCGACTGCGGCAACCCGTGCTGATTGCATGCGAAATCCACCAGCCGCCGGGCGACGCGCAGCTTGTCCTCCACCGTCTTCGCCATGCCGACTTCATCGATCGTCAGCGCGATCACCGCCGCCCCGAACCGCTTCGCCAGGACCAGCCGATCGGCGGCGGCTTTCTCGCCGTCTTCGAAGTTGATGGAGTTGATGATCGGCTTGCCGCCATGCAGCTTCAGGGCCGCCTCGATCACCGGGGTTTCCGTGCTGTCGATCACCAGCGGGCTGTTCACCGAGGCGGTGAAGCGGCGGATCACCTCGTTCATCTCGGCCGTTTCGTCCCGCCCGACAAAGGCGGTGCAGACGTCCAGCGCGTGCGAGCCTTCGGCCACCTGCTCGCGGCCCATGGCGACGCAGCCGTCCCAGTCATACGTCTCCTGCAATTCGCGCCACTTCTTCGAGCCGTTGGCGTTGCAGCGTTCGCCAATCGCGAAGATCGCATTCTCCTGCCGCAGCGGCACCGCCTGGTACAGGCTGGCGACGCCCGGCACCCACACCGGCGAGCGCGCCACCGGCACCGGCCGGAACCCGCCTTGCTTGCGCAGCATCGCGTCCAGCGCCTCAATGTGCGGGATCGACGTTCCGCAGCAGCCGCCGACAAGGTTCACCCCGTCCTGCACCACGAAGCGTTCCACCCAGGACGCCAGTTCGGCGCCCCCGAGCGGATAGCGCGTATGCCCGTCAACCAGCTCCGGCAGCCCCGCATTCGGCTGCACCGAGATCAGCCCGGGCCAGTTGGCGGCGAGCCAGCCGACATGCTCGGCCATCTCCTGCGGCCCGGTGGCGCAGTTCAGCCCCAGCAGCGGCACGTCCAGCGCGCCGATGACGGCGGCGGCTGCGGCGATGTCGGGGCCGACGAGCAGCGTGCCGGTGGTTTCCACCGTGACCTGCACAAAAATCGGCGTATCCGTGCCCGCGGCGCGGCGGGCGATCCTGGCGCCGTTCACCGCGGCTTTGATCTGCAACGTGTCCTGGCAGGTCTCGATCAGGATGGCGTCCACGCCGCCGGCGATCAGCCCGCGGCATTGTTCCGCCAAGGCGGCTTCCAGCGGGTCGTAGGCGATATTGCCCAGGCTCGGCAGTTTCGTCCCCGGCCCGACGCTGCCGATGACCCAGCGGTCGCGGCCATCGGCGAAGGTTTCCGCCGCCTCGCGCGCCAGTTCGGCCGCGTTCCTGTTGATCTCGAACGCCCGCTCCGCCAGGTCGAACTCGCCCAGCGTGACCGGCGAGGCGCCGAACGTGTTGGTCTCCACCATGTCGGCGCCGGCCAGGAAGTAGCCGCGATGGATCTCCCGCACCAGGTCCGGACGCGACAGCACCAGCACGTCGGTGCAGTTCTCCCGTCCCCAGTAATCCTTCTCGACATCCAGGGTCAGCGCCTGGACGCGGCTGCCCATGCCGCCATCGCACAGCAGAACGCGATCGCGCAGGGCATCGAGCAGATGAGGACGGGTCATGTCAGGGAACCTTCAGAAAGCGAGTTCGCGAGTCGGAGTGGCGGCCGTCTCGGCCATGCGGATGGCGGGCCAGATGCGCACCGGCAGGGTGCCGGCAATGGCCACCGGCTCGGCCTGTTGCAGCCCGGCGGCGGCGAACATCCGTTCGATGCTGATGTCGGGAAAACCGGGCCAGCGATGCGCCAGCTTGGCCGTCAAATCGGCGCGCCGGTGTTCGGCGAGGTCGATCACCAGCAGGCGCCCGCCCGGCGCCAGCACGCGGGCGGCCTCGGTGACAACGCCGGCGGGATCCTCGGCATGGTGCAGGACCATTTGCAGCACCACGGTATCGAAGGAGCCATCCGCCAGAGGCAGCCGGTACATGTCAGCCAGCCGCACGGCGCAATGCCCGAGACCGGGGCCGGACAGGCGCGCCCGCGCCAGAGCCAGCATCGCCTTCGACGCATCGACCCCCAGCCCCTGGCGAACCCGCGGCGCGAGCAGTTCCAGCACCCGGCCGGTGCCGGTGCCGATATCCAATAAGCGGCCCGACGGCTCCGCCGGGATCAGGGCGAGCAATGCGTCCTCGACCGCCCGGGCGGGCAGATCGAGCGCCCGCATCTCATCCCAGTCGGCGCCTTTGTGACGGAAACTCTCCGACGCCACCCGCGCCCGTTCCGCCAGCACCCGCGCCGCCTGCCGCCGATCGGCTTCGAGGATGGGATCGCCGGGGGGAAGGCGGGCGACGAGGTCGCGCGCCAGGGCGCCGTTGCCGCCGGGCGGCAGGGCGAACCAGACATTGGCGCCTTCCCGCACCCGATCCAGCAGCCCGCAATCGCAGAGCAGCTTGAGGTGGCGCGACAGGCGCGGCTGCGACTGGCCGAGGATTTCGGTGAACTCCATGACGCAGAACGACCCCCGCGCCGCCAGCGCCAGCAGACGCAAGCGTGTCGGCTCCGCGGCGGCGCGCAGGCTGGCGAGGAGGTGCTCCATAGGCCGCACTGAATGACATAAACATATCCTTATGTCCAGTCGGTCTTTTAAGCGCTGAACGGATCGTCAGGGTGGGATCGGCCCCGGCTTGTATGTGCAGGCGGACGATTTCAGCCGGTGGCTATCGATCTGATCGGGCACCCCGGGGTTCGCTGCGCGGCAGCCGATGGTTGGAGAGAAGCAAGCTGTGGCAAGGATTTTCACCGATTAATACCGGCCCGCGATGAGAGCGACTCTTCCAGCAAGCCGTCATGGCCCGGCTTGTCCGGGCCACCTATCGCGGCAGGGTGTTGGCGTAGGTGGCCCGGACAAGACCTCATGTCCGTAGCCCGCCTGAGTTGGTGACCCGCCTCATCTTGTGTCGATGATCGAGGGTCGCACCGGATCGGCCGGTGTGGAGCCTCAGGCACAGGAGACGGGTCATGGAGCAGCCTACA
>CAINOE010000165.1 GCA_903851415.1 uncultured Rhodopila sp.
CCCGGCTTGTCCGGGCCAGCTCTCGCCGCACGTGCTTGCGGGGATGGCCCGGACAAGCCGGGCCATGACGATGGGGGCCGGGCCATGACCAGGAGGGAGACGTTACCGCACCTCGCCGTCGCGGTCTCGGGTGGCGCGGACAGCATGGCGCTGGCGGTCCTGGCCAGGGACTGGACCGGGGAACGCGGCGGGACCGTGGCCGGGCTGGTCGTCGATCATGGCCTGCGCCCGGAATCCGCCGACGAGGCCGCGGTCACTATCGACCGGCTCAGCCGTCTCGGCGTGCCGGCCCGCCTGCTGCCGCTGACGACCCTGGAACGGGGCCCGGCGCTGGCGGAGCGCGCCCGCATCATGCGCTACCAGGTGCTGTGCGATGCTTGCCGGGAGTCCGGATGCGTTGACCTGTTGCTCGGCCATCACGCCGGCGATCAGATCGAAACGGTTGCGATGCGGGTCTTGCGCGGCAGCCACACGCACGGCCTTTCCGGCATGTCTGCCATGCGGAAAATGCTTGGCATCAGGCTGCTGCGCCCGTTGCTGGGGATCGCGCCGGCATTGCTGCGCCGGTATCTGATCGAACGCGGCATCGCCTGGGTCGAGGACCCGTCCAACCGCGACCTCCGGGCGCTGCGGCCCCGGTTGCGGCACCGTCTGGCTGAGGAAGTGTCCCCCGCCGCGGTCCCAGCGCTGCTGGACGCAATCGCCGCTATCGGGCGGCTGCGGTTCGGCGAGGAAGCCGAGACCGCCGCCGAACTCGCCGCCCGGGCGGCGGTCCGGCCGGAAGGGTACGCTCTGGTGTCCCCCGGCCGCATCAGCGAGGCAGCCTTGTCCCGCCTGTTGCAGACCATCGGCGGCGTTCCGTATCCGCCCGCGCTGCCGCGGATCGCCGATCTGGCGGCGGATTTGCGGGCCGCGACGGTGGCGGGGGTGCGGATCATGGCCGCCGGGCGCCTCGCCCGCGGTTGGCTGGTGCTGCGCGAGGAAGCCGCCATCGCCGAACCGGTCCCGGCTGCGCCCGGCGCGGTTTGGGACAATCGGTTTCGCCTGGCCATCCGGCGGGGTTCGCTCGACGGGGCCACCATCGGCAAGCTGGGAGACGATGCGGCGCGGTTCAGAAGCCTGACTGAACTGCCGTCGGCGGTGCTGCGGACGCTCCCGGCGATCAGATTCGGTAAATTTGTGGCGGCGGTGCCGCATTTGGGCTATGCGTTACCAGAGGATGACGTACAAATGACCATAATGTTTGCTTCCGGGCATTCCGATCCGTGCTTTGTGCCGGGAGCCTGAGTTTGGCCACCGGACGGCCGGCAAGGCGGCTACGGGGTTGTTATTCCCGCCGGCTTGGTGGACCATCCTGTCCGGGCGGGGATGTAGGTTCGGTTCCGCACACTATGTATGGCTGCACAGCCGGGCAATCATGTCTCGATGATTGGCCGGAACCCCTGACGGACTGAGAACGTGAGCAAAAACATATGAGCAATTTCGGCCGGAACCTCGCGCTGTGGGTCATCATCGCCCTGCTGCTCGTGGTGCTATTCAACCTGTTCCAGCCCGGGGTGACCCACACCAACTCGACGCAAATCGCCTATTCGGACTTCATCACCGAGGTGAACTCCGGGCGCGTGCGCGACGTGGTGATCCAGGGACGCACCGTGTCCGGCCAGTTGAACGATGGGCGGACCTTCCAGACCTATACCCCGGAAGACCCGGCGCTGGTGAAGACGCTGACCGACAAGAACGTGCGGGTGATCGCCAAGCCGGAAGACAGCGATGTCAACCCGCTGCTGCATTACCTGCTCTCCTGGTTCCCGATGCTGCTGCTGATTGGCGTCTGGGTGTTCTTCATGCGCCAGATGCAGTCGGGCGGCGGCCGCGCGATGGGCTTCGGCAAGTCCCGTGCGCGGATGCTGACTGAAAAGCAGGGCCGCGTGACGTTCGAGGATGTCGCCGGCATCGACGAGGCGAAGGGCGAACTGCAGGAAATCGTCGAATTCCTGAAGGACCCGCAGAAGTTCCAGCGTCTCGGCGGCAAGATTCCGAAGGGCGTGCTGCTGGTCGGGCCTCCCGGCACCGGCAAGACCTTGCTGGCCCGCGCCATCGCGGGTGAGGCGAACGTGCCGTTCTTCACGATCTCGGGTTCCGACTTCGTCGAAATGTTCGTCGGCGTCGGCGCGTCGCGGGTCCGCGACATGTTCGAGCAGGGCAAGAAGAACGCGCCCTGCATCATCTTCATCGACGAAATCGACGCGGTTGGACGCCATCGCGGCGCCGGCCTCGGCGGCGGCAACGATGAGCGCGAGCAGACCTTGAACCAGATGCTGGTCGAGATGGACGGCTTCGAGTCGAACGAAGGCGTCATCCTGATCGCGGCGACCAACCGCCCGGACGTGCTGGACCCGGCCCTGCTGCGTCCCGGCCGCTTCGACCGCCAGGTCGTGGTGCCGAACCCGGACGTGAACGGGCGGGAGAAGATCCTGCGCGTGCATATGCGCAAGGTGCCGCTGGCCTCGGACGTCGATCCGAAGGTGATCGCGCGCGGCACGCCGGGGTTCTCCGGCGCGGATTTGGCGAACCTCGTCAATGAGGGCGCGCTGCTGGCGGCTCGGCTGGGCAAGCGGGTCGTCGCGATGGCGGAGTTCGAGGCCGCCAAGGACAAGGTGATGATGGGCACCGAGCGCCGGTCGCTGGTCATGTCCGAAGCCGAGAAGCGGATGACGGCCTATCACGAGGCCGGGCACGCGCTGTGTGCGATGCATGAGCCGGAATGCGATCCGGTGCACAAGGCGACGATCATCCCGCGCGGCCGTGCGCTGGGCCTGGTCATGAGCCTGCCAGAGGGCGACCGCTACTCCAAGTCGAAGTCGAAGCTGCTGTCCGAACTGACCATGGCGATGGGCGGCCGGGCGGCGGAGGAAATCATCTTCGGGCCGGACAAGGTGTCGAACGGTGCGTCCGGCGACATCAAGATGGCGACGGACCAGGCGCGGCGGATGATCACCGAGTGGGGCATGTCGGACAAGCTCGGCATGATCGCCTACGGCGACAACAGCCAGGAGGTGTTCCTGGGGCACTCCGTCACGCAGAACAAGAACGTGTCGGAAGCCACGGCGCGGGAGATCGACGGCGAGATCAAGGGCATCATCGACCGGGCCTACGCCAAGGCGCGGCGGCTGCTGACCGAGAACGTCGAGGAATTACATCGATTGGCGCGCGGATTGCTGGAGCATGAGACGCTGTCCGGGGACGAGATCCGGACGGTGCTGCGGGGCGAGCCGGTGATCCGGAAGGTGGTGGACGAACCGGCACCTGAGTCGCGCCGGGCATCCGTGCCGACGGCCGGGCGGCCGGCGGCTCCGCCCCCGGGCGGGGTGGCTCCGGCGCCTCAGCCGGGCTGAATGCAGGAAATGGCGGCCTTCGGGCCGCCATTTCTTTCTTGCCTCTCGGCGGCCGCTGTCCCTTGGTTGCATCCGAGAGTTGGCCGCTACGCGTTCGGGACTTTATCGACAAGCGGCTCCTTTTGGACCCTCCGGAGCAGACATTTGCTTGGTTCCTAATTCGATGCTGATACAATATCATGCTGAGGAACCAGTTAAATGGACGATAAAATGGTGACCTGTCAGAGATGCGGTGGCAGGGGCAAGATCGCCTGTCCAACCTGTAGCGGTGGCAGTCAACATCCTGAATGTCCCGACTGCGATGGACTGGGATATCATGGCAACGGGGAGGGGGGGACCGAGGATTGCGACCGCTGTAAGGGTGACGGGGAACTCGAGATCGAGGATTGTCCCAAGTGCGACGGACACGGCTTTCTTGAATGCCCTATTTGCCTTGGGAACCGCGAATTGCCGGAGGATGTTTGTCAAAAGTGCGGCGGATCAGGCGAGGTCGTTTGTCCTGAGTGCGATGGGGAAGGACAGGATGAGGGTGGCGCCACCTGCCCGACATGTGAAGGGACCGGGATGGTCATTTGCGAAGCCTGCCCTTCATAAAAGCATTGGTCTATCGATACCCGGGAGAGCCAGGGCACGCTGGAGGCCGCAGACCCTATCTTCTAAGAGCGCGTCCCGATGGGGGATGTCAGGAGATGTGTGAGTACTCCAGGGCTCGCACAGGTCACCTATCGCCGCACGTGTCGGCACAGGTTGCCCCGACGACCTTGGCGATGACGGCTTGCGATTGTATATGATCGAAGAATCCGCCTCTCCGGCGGCGGACGGGCTGAGCATGATCTTCGGGGGCGATTGCCAGTACGTTCCGACGCTCACCGAATAAGCCGCGACGCCCAAACCGCCACTCCGCCGACGCAGACGACGAACACCGGCATGATGACCAGATACAGCCAATCGAACTCAGTCATGGCGAAGCCTCCCGAGAATGGCCTGAGCACAAAGGTGCAGCAATCCGGCCGCAATTGTCCAGATGATGCCGCCGAGCAGCAGTTTCAGCGGGAACAGCCCGGGCGAATGACAAAACAATGACGCCGCCGTTGGAGCTAAGACGCCAAGGGTGAAGCACGATGCGGCTGCCGTGTTCACCAAGGTGGCGGACGGGCACCGGGGCCAAGCCAATCGGCCGGGGTTACACACGCTTTACACACCGACAGGTAGCCTCTATAGAGCAGGCGTGAACAGTCGGCAGATTATCCGCGCGCTCAAGGCGGCCGGCTGGGAGCACGTGCAAACCAGCGGGGACCACTGGCAGTTCAAGCACCCGGCCCGCCCCGGACGGGTGACGGTGCCGCATCCCAAGCGGGACCTGCCGATCGGCACGTTGCGGAGCATCGAGAAGCAGGCGGGGATCAAGCTGAGATGACGGCCTACATCGCGCTCATTCGCAAAGATCCCGGCAGCGATTTCGGGGTCGACTTTCCCGATTTCCCGGGCTGCGTCACCGCTGGCCGCACACTGGATGAGGCCCGCCGGATGGCCGGCGATGCGCTGGATCTGCACATCCACGGCATGATCGAGGACGGCGAGCCGATCCCCGAGCCGTCGTCGCTTGATGCCGTCATGGCCGATGCCGGCAACCGCGATGCCGTCGCGTTCCTGGTGGACACCGCCGCCAGGCCGGCGAGATCGGTCCGCGTCAACGTCATGCTGCCGGCGGACCTGGTCGAGGCGATCGATCGCAGCACGACCAACAGATCGCGCTTTCTGACCGATGCGGCCAGGGCGAAGCTGCGCGCTCTCGCCTGAGCTGACGCGTCCATCCTCGGGCAGTTACTGAACCATTGACGCCCCGCCCCTGTTGCTGCAACGAAGCGGCGTGTTCTACCGGCATAAACATCTCCTGGCGATCGAAGGGCTGGAACCGCCCGCGATCAGCCAATTGCTCGATCTTGCCGAGAGCTACGTCCTGCTCAACCGCTCCGGCAAAACCCAGCGCGACCTGCTGCGCGGACGCACGCTGATCAACCTGTTCTTCGAAGACAGCACCCGCACCCGCACCAGCTTCGAACTCGCCGGCAAGCGGCTCGGCGCGGACGTGATCAACATGGCGGTGTCGTCCTCCTCGGTGAACAAGGGCGAGACCCTGATCGATACAGCCGCCACCCTGAACGCCATGCATTGTGACCTTCTGGTGGTGCGGCACGACCAGTCCGGCGCACCCAACCTGCTGGCGCAGATCGTCGATGCCGCGGTGATCAACGCCGGCGACGGCACCCGCGAGCATCCCACCCAGGCGCTGCTCGATGCGTTGACCATCAAGCGCCGCAAGGGGCGCATCGCCGGCCTGACCGTCGCGATCTGCGGCGACATCGCGCATTCCAGGGTCGCCCGATCCAACATCCATTTGCTGACCACCATGGGCGCCCGGGTCCGCGTCGTCGGCCCGCCCACCCTGATCCCGGCGGAGATCGCCGATTTGGGCGTGACGGTGTTCCACGACATGGCGGCCGGCCTCGCCGGGGTCGATGTCGTCATGATGCTGCGGCTGCAGCGGGAGAGGATGTCGCGCGGCCTGGTGCCCAGCGCGCGCGAGTATTTCCGCTTCTACGGCCTCGACCAGGCCAAGCTGGCGCAGGCCAGGCCCGACGCCATCGTCATGCATCCAGGGCCGATGAACCGCGGCGTCGAGATCGACAGCGCGGTGGCCGACGACGCGCTGCACAGCGTCATCAAGGAGCAGGTGGAGATGGGGGTCGCCGTCCGCATGGCGGTGCTGGACATCCTGTCGCAGGGGCACGGGCGGAATGAACCCTGACACGCTGTTCTCCGGGGTCCGCATCGTCGGCTCCGGGGTCGATCTTGTCGGCGACCTGCTGGTGCGCGACGGGCTGATCGCCGATTTCGGCGCCTCGCTCGGCCGCCCGGACGGCGCCACCCTGATCGGGGCGGATACCGCCATCCTCTGCCCCGGCCTGGTCGACATGCGCGCAGCGCTCGGCGAACCGGGCGCGGAATACCGCGAGACGATCGCCTCGGCCGCCACCGCGGCGGCGGCGGGCGGGATCACCACCCTGGCCGCCCTGCCCGATACCCAGCCGGCGATCGACGATCCGGCGCTGGTGCAATGGCTGCGCAGCAAGGGCGAAGCGACCGGCAGCCTGACGATCCTGCCCTACGGCGCCGTGACCAAAGGTTGCCGCGGCGAGGAACTGGCCGAATTCGGCCTGCTCTGCGAGGCCGGCGCGGTCGCCTTCACCGACGGCCTCAAGCCGGTCGCATCAGCCCGGCTGATGCGGCTGGCGCTGTCCTACGCGCGCGGCTTCAACGCCCGGATCGTGCAGCATCCCGAAGACCCGTCGCTCGCCGCCGGGGGCGCGGCGACGGAAAGCGAAATGGCGACCCGGCTCGGCCTGCCCGGCATCCCGGCCGCGGCGGAGGCGCTGATGGTCGCGCGCGACATCCGGCTGGCGGAGCTGGCCGGCGGGGCGGTGCATTTCGCCCATGTCTCGACGGGCGAGGCGCTGGGGCTGATCCGCCAGGCCAAAGCGGCGGGCCTGCGCGTCACCTGCGATACCGCGCCGCCCTATTTCGACCTCAACGAGACCTCCATCGGCGACTTCCGCAGCTACGCCAAGCTCTCCCCTCCCCTGCGCAAGGAAGCCGATCGGCGGGCGGTGGTGGAGGGGCTGGTGGATGGGACGGTGGACGCGGTGGCGTCGGACCATCAGCCGCGCGATGTGGACGACAAGCGGCTGCCTTTCGCGCTAGCCTCGGCCGGTGGGTCCGGCCTGGCGACACTGCTGGCGGTGACATTGGTTCAGGTGCATAACGGATCGCTGGCGCTATCCGCGGCGATCGATCTGCTGACGGCGAAGCCGGCGGCGCTGCTGGGCATCGAGGCGGGACGCATCGCCCGCGGCGCGCCGGCCGATTTGTGCCTGTTCGAAGCCGACCGCATCTGGAAGGTGGATGCCGGCAAGCTGCCGGGCAAGGCGCAGAACACCCCGTTCGACGGCCGGGCGCTGGAGGGCGTCGTGCTCGGGACCTGGAAGCGGGGCAAACGGGTTTTCGGGTGATCGGGTAGCACAGCAGGGAATGCTCAAAGCGGTTTGCATCGGCGGCGTGATCGCGTCGCTGTTTGGCTGCGCCGGAGCAGGGACCCGATCCTGCGCCCCCGGCTATGGGCAGCCCGTACTGGTGTTCGACCTTTTCTTCGGAAAAGCGATTCCGGGGCGCGGGGATCTGACCGAGCGGGAATGGCTACAATTCCTTGACGACACGATCGCCGTGAATCTGCCGAACGGGTTCACGGTTTTCGATGCCGCCGGCGGATGGATGGATCCGGTCACTCGCAGGACGACTCGCGAGGCGGCGAAAGTGCTGCTGACCGCGCTGCCCGATGCGCCGGCAAGCCTTGAGGCTGTCGATCGGGTTCGCTCGGCCTATCAGATCCGGTTCCGGCAGCAGCTTGTCGGGATGACGGTGGATCCCGAATGCGGGTCGTTTTGACGGTTGGCGGGCGGGCCGTCTCTCTGCGCACCATGAGCCGGCAGCATCCCCAACCGCCGCCAAGAGCCGATTTTGCTCCCTTGCCCGGCCCTGCTCACATGGCATACGCTGCTTTGCGGCAGGATCATTGCCATTCAGCCCCCGGGAGGGCAAAAGGACCCCCGGCGCGCCCACAAGGCAGTTGCATATCGCCAAGGAAGTTAATGCCGATGCATGAGGTTATGGGACAGGGCCTGTACGATCCGCGGAACGAGCACGATTCGTGCGGCGTCGGCTTCGTGGTGAATATCAAGGGCCGAAAATCTCATGATATCATCGCCCAGGGCCTGAAAATCCTGGAAAACCTCGATCACCGCGGCGCGGTCGGGGCGGACCCGCTCGTCGGCGACGGCGCCGGCATCCTGATCCAGATCCCGGACGCGCTGCTCAACGACTGGGCACGCGCCAAGGGCAAGTCCCTGCCCGCCGTCGGCCGCTACGCCGTCGCAATGTGCTTCCTGCCGCGCGACCCCGGCGCCCGCGAAGAAGCCGTCCGCTTCTTCGAGCAGGTCGTCGCCAAGGAAGGCCAGTCCATGGTCGGCTGGCGCGACGTGCCGACGGACCTGACCGGTCTCGGCAAGACCGTCATCGAGACCATGCCGGTCATCCGCCAGGCGATCGTCGCCTCCAGCCTGTCGATCCGCGACCAGGCCGCGTTCGAGCGAAAGATCCTGGCGATCCGCAAGCAGATCCTGAACAACCTGCCGGCCATGGCGGTCAAGCGGAACATCCCGGGGCTGACCGAGTTCTACATGGCCTCGTTCTCCACAAGGACGGTGGTCTACAAGGGCCTGCTGCTGGCCACCCAGGTCGGCACGTTCTACCACGACCTGCGCTCGCTGCTGACCACCTCGGCTCTGGCGCTGGTGCATCAGCGCTTCTCCACCAACACCTTCCCGTCCTGGAAGCTGGCGCATCCGTATCGCCTGCTGGCGCATAACGGCGAGATCAACACCGTCCGCGGCAACGTCAACTGGATGTATGCGCGCCGCCGCTCGATGGAATCCGACCTGCTCGGGCCGGACCTCAACAAGATGTGGCCGATTATCCCGCATAATCAGTCGGATACGGCGTGTCTTGACAATGCGCTGGAGCTGCTGGTGGCCGGCGGCTACTCGCTGGCGCACGGCATGATGATGCTGATCCCGGAAGCCTGGGCGCACGACCCGATGATGGACCCGGAGCGCAAGGCGTTCTACGAATACTACGCCGCGCTGATGGAGCCATGGGACGGCCCCGCCGCCATCGCCTTCACCGATGGCCGCCAGATCGGCGCCACCTTGGACCGCAACGGCCTGCGTCCCGCGCGGTACCTGATCACCGACGACGACTATGTGATCATGGCCTCGGAATCCGGCGTGCTGCCGGTGCCGGAGGAGAAGATCGTCCGCAAGTGGCGCCTCCAGCCCGGCAAGATGCTGCTGATCGACCTGGAAGAGGGCCGCATCATCGACGATGCGGAGATCAAGCAGAAGCTGGCGCGCGAGCATCCCTATGCCGACTGGCTGAAGCAGACGCAGTTCAAGCTGGAGGACCTCGCCGAAAGCGAGGAACGCCGCGCCCTGCCCCGCCGCAACGACCTCGAGGCGCTGCTGCACACCCAGCAGGCGTTCGGCTACACGCAGGAGGACATCCAGTTCTTCCTCGAGCCGATGGCCCGCCTCGGCGACGATCCGATCGGGTCCATGGGCACCGACACGCCGCTGGCGGTGCTGTCCGACAAGCCGAAGCTGCTGTTCAACTATTTCAAGCAGAACTTCGCCCAGGTCACCAACCCGCCGATCGATCCGATCCGGGAAGAGCTGGTGATGTCGCTGGTCTCGATCATCGGGCCACGGCCGAATCTGCTCGGGCACCACGCCGGCAACCACTACCGGCTGGAAGTGACGCAGCCGATCCTGACCAACACGGACCTGGAGAAGATCCGCGACATCGACAACCTGGCCGGCGGCGCTTTCCGCACCCAGACGATCGACACAACCTGGCCCGCGGATGAGGGCGCGGCCGGGATGGAAGCCGCGGTCGCCCGCATCTGCCAGGAAGCCACCGAGGCGGTGCTGGCTGACTACAACATCCTCATCCTGTCGGACCGGGAGGTTGGCTCCGGCCGCATCCCCGTCCCATCCCTGCTCGCGACGGCCGCGGTGCACAACCACCTGATCCGCCAGGGCCTGCGCATGAGCACCGGCATCGTGGTGGAAACCGGCGAAGCGCGGGAGGTGCACCATTTCTGCGTCCTCGCCGGCTACGGCGCCGAGGCGATCAACCCGTACCTGGCGTTCGAGACGCTGGAGCAGATCCGCGTCCAGACCAGGCTGAACAAGACCGCGGCGGAGGTGAAGAAGAACTACCTCAAGGCTGTCGGCAAGGGCATCATGAAGGTGATGTCCAAGATGGGCATCTCCACCTACCAGTCTTATTGCGGCGCGCAGATCTTCGATGCCGTCGGGCTGTCCTCGGGCTTCGTCAACAAGTGCTTCACCGGCACCGCGACGACGATCGAGGGTGTGGGCTTCCCGGAAATCGCCCAGGAAGCGGTCGCCCGTCACCGCGCGGCGTATGGCGAGAACCCGATCTACCAGGGCATGCTGGATGTCGGCGGCGACTACGCCTTCCGCCTGCGCGGCGAGGCGCATGCCTGGACGCCGGAATCCGTCGCCAAGCTGCAGCACGCCGTCCGCGGCAACCTGCCGGAGGAATTTCACGCGTTCACCCGGACGCTGGACGACCAGAGCGAGCGGCTGCTGACCATCCGCGGCCTGATGGAGTTCAAGTTCGTCCCGACCCCGGTGCCGCTGGACGAAGTCGAACCCGCCTCGGAGATCGTCAAGCGCTTCGCCACCGGCGCGATGAGCTTCGGTTCGATCTCGCGCGAGGCGCACACCACGCTCGCGATCGCGATGAACCGCATCGGCGGCCGATCGAACACCGGCGAGGGCGGCGAGGAAGCGGATCGCTTTCTGCCCAAGCCGAACGGGGATTCCGAACGGTCCGCGATCAAGCAGGTCGCCTCCGGCCGCTTCGGCGTGACGACGGAATATCTGGTCAACGCCGACGACATCCAGATCAAGATGGCGCAGGGCGCGAAGCCGGGCGAAGGCGGACAATTGCCCGGCCACAAGGTCGATAAGAACATCGCCAGGGTGCGCTATTCCACCCCGGGCGTCGGCCTGATCTCGCCGCCGCCGCATCACGACATCTACTCGATCGAGGACCTGGCGCAGCTTATCCACGACCTGAAGAACGCCAACACCAGGGCGCGGATTTCGGTGAAACTGGTGTCGGAGGTCGGTGTCGGCACCGTGGCGGCGGGCGTGGCCAAGGCGCGCGCGGACCATATCACCATCTCCGGCTACGAAGGCGGCACCGGGGCCAGCCCGCTGACCTCGCTGACCCATGCCGGCTCGCCCTGGGAAATCGGCCTCGCCGAGACCCAGCAGACCCTGGTGCTGAACAGCCTGCGCAGCCGCGTCGCGGTGCAGGTCGATGGCGGCTTGCGCACCGGCCGCGACGTCGTCGTCGGCGCGCTGCTCGGCGCGGACGAGTTCGGCTTCGCCACCGCGCCGCTGATCGCCGCCGGCTGCATCATGATGCGCAAATGCCACCTGAACACCTGCCCCGTCGGGGTGGCGACGCAGGACCCGGTGCTGCGCAAGCGCTTCACCGGCACGCCGGAGCACGTCATCAACTACTTCTTCTTCATCGCCGAAGAAGTCCGCCACCTCATGTCCAGGCTCGGCTTCCGGACCTTCAACGAGATGGTCGGGCAGGTCGGCAAGCTCGACTTCCGCAAGGCGGTCGAGCACTGGAAGGCGCATGGCGTCGACCTCAGCCGCATCCTGTTCCAGCCGGAACTGAAGCCCGGCGAGGGCATCTACCACAGCGAGCTGCAGGATCATCACCTGGATAAAGCGCTGGACCAGGTTCTGATCAAGGAAGCCAAGGAGGCGCTGGAGAACCAAACCCCGGTGCGGATCGAGCATCCGGTGCGCAACATCAACCGCACCGTCGGCGCCATGCTGTCGGGCGAGGTTGCCCGCCGCTACGGCCATGCCGGGCTGCCGGACGACACGATCTCGATCTCGCTGACCGGCACCGCCGGGCAGAGCTTCGCGGCGTTTCTCGCGCGCGGCGTCTCGCTGTACCTCAGCGGCGACGGCAACGACTATGTCGGCAAGGGGCTGTCGGGCGGCCGCGTCGTGGTGCGCCAGCCGGCGGTGGCGAAGCGCAATCCATCCGCCAACATCATCGTCGGCAACACGGTGCTGTACGGCGCCATCGCTGGCGAGGCGTACTTCGAAGGCGTGGCCGGCGAGCGCTTCGCGGTGCGCAACTCCGGCGCCGTGGCGGTGGTGGAAGGCTGCGGCGACCATGGCGCCGAATACATGACCGGCGGCGTGGTGGTGGTGCTGGGCGAGACCGGTCGCAACTTCGCCGCGGGCATGTCGGGCGGCATCGCCTATGTCTACGACGAGCACGACCAGTTCCGGAAGCTGTGCAACATGTCCGGTGTGCAACTGGAACCCGTCGGCGTGGCGGAACTCGGCCTGGCGGATGAGCCCGGACGGCCGCGCCAGCGCGGCACCGGTGTCGATGACAACGGCATGGGCGACCCGCTGCGCTTCGACGCCGAACGTCTGCGCATCCTGGTGGAGCGTCATCTGCTGTACACCGGCAGCACTCGCGCCCGGTTTCTGCTGGAAGACTGGGACAGTGCCCTGTCCCGGTTCGTGAAGGTCGTGCCGCTCGAATACAAGCGGGCGCTGCTCGAACTGCGCGCTGAGGCCAGTGCCGCTGCCGCCGCTGCCGAATAGACACTGACCCGCCGAGGCAGGCCCCGGTTCCCGCGCGGAACCGGCCCGGCCGGCTGCCGGCGATTGGGAGACGACGATGGGTAAGGTTACCGGCTTCCTTGAGATCAGCCGCCACGACCGCACTTACGAAAAGCCCGAAGTGCGGCTGAAGTCCTACGATGAGTTTATCGTGCCGTTGGCCGCCGAGGAACTGAACGGCCAGGCGGCGCGCTGCATGGATTGCGGGATCCCGTTCTGCCACAACGGCTGTCCGGTCAACAATCAGATCCCGGATTGGAACAATCTTGTCTATAAGGAACAGTGGGAGCAGGCGGTCATCAACCTGCACTCCACCAACAATTTCCCGGAGTTCACCGGGCGTGTCTGCCCTGCCCCGTGCGAGGCGGCGTGCACGCTGAACATCGACGACAACCCGGTCACCATCAAGACGATCGAATGCGCCATCGTCGATCGCGGGTGGGCGGAAGGCTGGATCAAGCCGATTCCGCCGTCGCATGAGACCGGGAAGACCGTGGCTGTGGTGGGGTCCGGGCCGGCCGGTATGGCCTGCGCGCAGCAATTGGCTCGCGTCGGCCACGCGGTGACCTTGATCGAGAAGCAGGACCGCATCGGTGGCCTGCTGCGCTACGGCATCCCCGATTTCAAGATGGAAAAGCACCACGTCGACCGCCGCGTCGAGCAGATGGCGGCCGAGGGCGTGACCTTCCGCACCAACACGGATGTCGGCACGGACGTGTCGGTCGACGACTTGCTGGCGGAGTTCGACGCGGTGGTGCTGGCCGGCGGCGCGGAATGGCCGCGCAACCTGGATGTGAACGGGCGGGAACTCGACGGCATCCACTACGCGATGGATTTCCTGACGCAGCAGAACCGGCGCGACGCCGGGGATGACGAGGCGACCGCGGCGCCGTTCGGCACCATCTCCGCCAAGGGCAAGCATGTCGTGGTCATCGGCGGCGGCGATACCGGGTCGGACTGCATCGGCACCTCGGCGCGCCAGGGGGCGGCCTCGATCACCCAGATCGAGATCCTGCCGAAGCCGCCGGTGAAGGAAAACAAGGCGATGGTCTGGCCGGATTGGCCGACGAAGCTGCGCTCCTCGCACGCGCATGAAGAAGGCTGCGAGCGCGAGTGGTCGGTGCTGACGAAGAACGCGGCGGGCGCCAACGGGCGGGTCACCGCGCTGGATTGCGTGCGGGTCGAGTGGGAGAAAACGCCGGACGGCCGCATGGCGATGAAGGAAGTCCCCGGCAGCGCGTTCCAGCTCAAAGCCGATCTGGTGCTGCTGGCGATGGGGTTTCTGGGGCCGCGGCGGGGCGCGCTCCTGGAGCAGTCGGGGGTGACGTTGGACCCGCGCGGCAATGTGCTGGCGGATACGGTCCAGTACAGGACGTCCCGCGACAAGCTGTTCGCCGCCGGCGACATGCGGCGCGGGCAGTCGCTGGTGGTCTGGGCGATCCGCGAGGGGCGGCAATGCGCCCGGGCGGTGGACCTGTTCCTGATGGGGACGAGCACGCTGCCGCGGTGAGGCCGGGGCTAACGCACAGCCGTCGATCAGGACCCACATTGATGTTGTGCCGCACCGCCGGTTTGCGGGAGCTGGGACGCCTCTCCGTGGCCCGCCGGGCCGCTCCCGCGGGTCCGACCGCTCACTCCGGGGGCTTGCCGTTTAACCGCCGTCCTGCCTGTGATCGCTTCCGACCCGGGCGCGGCGCGATGCGGCGAGGGCCGCATAATAATGGCCTTGCAATGTTGTTGTTTCGCCCATACAAGGCCGCGAAATTCGATCAGGGGCCAACACGTGCGAGCCAGGGAACTTTCTCTTAAAACCGGAATGTTTTCGGAATTCTGGGTCTGGCTGCCTCCGATCGCCGCCGGAATCGCGGCACGGTCATTCGACGCGGGATCCGGTCTCAACGGGGACGAGATATTCAGTATAGAGCTGGCGAGCCGCGGATTTTCCGGCATGATTGCCGGATCGCTGATGGACCAGTCTCATCCTCCGCTCTATAATACTTTATTATACATTTGGATACACGGGTTCGGAGCCGGGGAAACAACAGTTCGCGCGCTCGGCATATCGCTCTCAGTTGCGTTCTTATTGCTATCATACATATTGCTCCGGAGGTTCATGAGCGGCTTCGTCGTGCTCGCCATGCTGACTGTCCTCAGTCTGATCCCCCTTTTTTGCGTTCTTGAACCAGGAGGCTCGTCCCTACGCGCTGATCGCGCCCCTTGCCGCGCTTAATCTGGTCTGCGTTTTCAGGATCTTCGAGCATCCGGACCGTGTCGGTCGGCTTGCCGGTTGGGCCGCGAGTTGCGTGTTGCTTCTGTATTCTCAGTATTTGGCCGGACTGATAGTCGTTGCAGAGGTTATTTTTCTGGTCGTTGCGCTGCCAGGCTATTATCGGCGCTTTCCGGCCGTCGGCGCGCTGTCCGTGATGTCCGTTGCGCCCTGGTTTTTGGCTGCCAGACAAGACGATGGCTGGATGTTGCACGAAATCGATTGGATCGGAGCTCCGGCATACATTGACTTTGCCTGGTATTACGTAGGCATATTCGGCGACGTCGTCCGGCTGCCGGCGATGACGCTTGTGCTGCTCCTTGGCCCGATATCGGCATGATACGAGATAACAACGATCGGCTCGCGCCGCTTTCCCGTCGAAGAAAGGCTGCTGCTGACGATCGCCTTCGCGATCCCGCTGCTTGTTTTCGCGCTGGCCTTTTTTGGTCCCAAGCCGATTTTCGTACCGCGTCAACTAATCGGAGCCGCCCTTGCATTCGTGGTCCTTATAGGAACCGGGCTCCAGCGATTGCCGAAAACGATGCGATACGTATTGGCCTCGTTGACCGTTGTATGGACCGGTGTGGCCCTGGAGCGTCATATGCCTCATGATTTGGAGGCTCCATGGCGTGACATTGCGGCTGGGATCGATGGGATCGTGGGCGCGCAGCCCGTGATGACGATTGAACCCGCTCTTGCGCAATACATCAGTCATTACCGGACGGCGGCTGGAGCGCTGCCGCTAACCGCATTCCGCGATCTGCTCGATGATAAACGGCAATTCATTGCTTGCCGTCCGTTCAAGTGCGCTGAACTGCAAGATGAAAGGCTGGCAGGACGCCGGGTGCTGTTGCAACGCTGGCAGTGGGGAAGCCCGGTGCGAGACGTGGATACATGCCAGCTGCGGCTGTACGAGATCACATTCGTGGACGGCAACCGCACCGGGCCATGACCAAGGCTCGCGTATCGCCCGGCATCACCGGAATCGTTCGGGCGGCTGCCGAGCCTCACCGACGGCATGATGGGCAACCAGATTCAGGGTTCGGCCGAAGCGATGCCTCAACGGGAGGCGACCCGCATTCAGTCCTGCCCCGTGCGCTGCAGCAGGACGGTGATCTGCTCGACGAGACGCTCGCCCTCGACCGGCTTGCGCAGGACGGGGAAACTGCCCCCGGCGACCACGGCGACGGAGGTCACCTGTTCGGCATAACCGGTCAGCAGGATCGCCGGGAGGAAGCGCTGAATTTGACGCGCCTGATTGATCAGCGTGATGCCGTCCGCACCCGGCATGGACAGGTCGGTTACCAGGACATCGAAGCCGGGCTGGCTGCGCATCAGCATCATCGCCTGCGCCGCATCGATCGCCTGAACCGTCTGAAAACCTTCGGACTCCAGCAAATCGGCCAGGGTTTCACGCACCGCATCGTTATCATCGACCAGCAGGATGCGTCTGCGACCGGTGGCAGGTCCGGCGTGCGAAAAGGCTCCAAGGGCCGCGCCGGAAGGCACCGGCATCAGAGCGGCGGCATGCATGGCATAAGGCGAGGCCGGCGGGACGCCCAGCCGATCGGCTTGCGGGGTGTCGAAGCGCTCTCGAAGGTCTGAGACGTTCATGCTTGTCTCCTGTTCCGTGGGCGAGCGGCACAATCGCCGTAAAACCTGGCCGGCTCGGCAATCTTTACTTGTGAAAGTATTGAGGCAAACACGTGTCGGTTGAAAACAGGTCCAAGACTGAGGGTTTCGAGGGAATACACTCTGTTTAGAGACGAAATTACAGCAGCGTGAGGCGATAATTTTATCATCTGCAACATGTTTAAAGCTGAAACAGCTTTAGATCAACCGCGCCTCACGATGCTTGATGAATCGTCCGCGCTCAAGGACTTGTGATCAGATTTCTGGACTGTATCAGACAGTTACCCTGGCAGATGAACAAGCCTGAACCAAGCCGGTAAAGTTATTGTAACATATCCGATTTTTGTTTTGGCCAACGATACCCTCGAATTCTTCTGCAGGTATAATTGCCCCCCCCGGGATCAAGGCGCCCGGCCAATCTTCACAGTTTATATTCGATAATATCACGGTTGTTGTATCATACCATAACTTCAACAGGGAGCTAAGGCCGGAGACCAGATAAGACCTGCCCGTCAAGTACCACGAAGCCTCCGAACCATCCGCGCAAGCAGTGTTGACCAGGCAGACAACACCGTCTCGCCAGGACCGCCCGACTCGCATGCCAATACCATCCGGCTCGTCGAGCCCGGAACAACCGCGATACGCATCGACAACGCAACCGGCGGGAACCGGCCGCCGACGTCGCGTGCCCGGCCGCCCCGAACTGCCATGTCGGAGGAAGAACTTCTCTCATTGCCGAGATTTCGTGGCCGGGCACGCTCTAATCCATCTCGCTAGAGACTTAAAGTCAGACTGGCGCGCGGCGAAAGCCGCGCTGTCCGCCGCATCCACGGTCGCACGCCACCGTCCCCCGCTGTCGCTGGCTTGACCAAACCCGGCCATGACAGCCACACTCCCGGCCAACGGGACCAGACGGGCCAAAAGCACCCGCCGTCCCGAGGGTTCAGAAAACGCGACACGACGAAAGGGAGAACGCATGCCTCAGGTCACCCTGACGGTTAACGGCAGGCAGCATACGGTCGAAGTCGAAGGCCGCACCCTGCTGGTGGAGCTGCTGCGCGAAAAGCTCGGCCTGACCGGCACCCATGTCGGTTGCGACACCAGCCAGTGCGGCGCCTGCGTCGTCCATATCGACGGCCTTTCCGTCAAATCCTGCACCCAGCTCGCCCTTCAGGCCGATGGCACCAGCATCACCACGATCGAGGGCCTCGCCGCGGCCGACGGCACGCTGCATCCGATGCAGGAGATGTTCCGCGAGCACCACGCGCTGCAATGCGGCTTCTGTACCCCCGGGATGGTGATGACGGCCGTGGACCTCGTGCAATCAAATCCGGACGGGCTGACGGAGAAGGACATCCGCGAAGGCCTGGAAGGCAATCTCTGCCGCTGCACCGGCTACCACAACATCGTCAAGGCGATCGCCGCCGCGCATCCGTTGATGCACGCCCAAGCGGCGGAATAAGCCGCAGGCCCACAAGGAGTACGACCATGGGCTTCGGTGCATCCGCACGCCGGAATGTCGACGTCCGACCGCCCGGCGGCCAGGGCGACCGGATCGGCGACACCAACCGCTCCGGCCGGCTGGGGATGGCGAACGGCACCGCGGTGGCCCCCGCACGCCGGGTCGTCAACCCGGCGATCGTCGAGCGCCCGGTGCAGGCCGGCATCGCCCGGACGCCGGTGGGCGCGCCTGCGGACTCCGTCGTGCGGCATCCGGAGACGCCGGCAACCGCGGGAAAAACCCGGCCGATCATCCGGGGCGCGCAGCCGCTCATGGCGGCCAGGTAACGAAGGCAGAAGGGAACATCAAGATGTACGATTTCGCCTATGAGAAACCCGCCAGCCTGGCCGATGCCGTCAGGCTGCTGTCGGCCGATCCCGACGCCAAGGCGCTGGCCGGCGGCCAGACGTTCATACCGGTGCTGAAGCAGCGGCTGAACCGGCCGTCCACCGTCGTAGACCTCGCGAAGCTCGGCCTGGCCGGAATCAGCGTGTCCGGCGACACGGTGACTATCGGCGCAATGACCACTCATGCAACGATCGCGCGCAGTGCCGAGATCAGGGCGAAGATCCCCGGCCTGCAACACCAGGCGGCTTTGATCGGCGATGAGGCGGTGCGGCATCGCGGCACTATCGGCGGTTCGCTGGCCAACAACGATCCGGCGGCCTGCTACCCCTCCGCCGTCCTCGCCCTCGGCGGAACGATCAAAACCGATCGGCGGTCGGTCGCGGCGGACGAATTCTTCCAGGGCATGTTCGCCACGGCGCTGGAGCCGGGCGAGATCATTACGTCGGTCGAACTGCCGGTTCCGCAGAAATCGGCCTACGAGAAGTTCCGCAATCCGGCGTCGCGCTATGCCATTGTGGGCGTCTTCGTGGCGAAATTTCCCTCCGGCGTGCGTCTAGCCGTTACCGGCGCAGGCCAGGGCGGCGTGTTCCGCCATACCGAATTCGAGAAGGCGTTGTCGGCGAATTTTGCCCCCGAGGCGATCGCCGGGATTGCAACCCCGGCGGACGGGCTGAACGGGGATATCCACGCGAGCCCGGAATACCGGGCGCATCTGATCGGGGTCGTGTCAAAACGCGCGGTCGCGAAGGCCGCGTGAACGTTTCGGTGGGGGTGGTTGCCGCGGCATGTCGTTGTCCGGGGCGGATCACCGCAAGGCAATATCCGCCGAATGATCCAGCGGCGGACGATTTCGTCAGCCTTCCCGGCGCCTTGGCTCAAGGTACGACCTGTACGCCCGCGGCGGCGGACGTATCATGCCTGAATCGACATGATCGCAGCGGGTCCCTGATCCCGTAAAAACTCTCAGTTAGCCAGGTCTGACGCTGATGCAATCCTGACCCGCGAGAACCATATCTCTCCAATGACCCAATATATCGTTGTCCCGAACGGGGATGGTTCTGGTTTCAACATCGCGGTTTCAGGCGCCAACGGCGCGCGGCAGACCTTGCTGGGGTTCAATACGGAGGCGGAAGCCGAGGCTTGGATCGCGAATGACAGGCGGCTGGACAGCGGCGATGAGCCGTCACCGGACTATCAGAACGCTGACGCAAACGATTAGCCATCCTCACCCCGAAGCCGATACTAAGGCGTACCCCCGCCGAAGCCGCGGCTCCTCAAACGCTTCAGTTTGCCCAGGCAGATGCGGCACGTGACCGTTTCCGAAGGCGGCTCGGCCCAGCCGGACCCGGCGCCGGGTTCGGTTGCGCATAGCGCCATCCGGCAGCCCGGCGTCACCGCGTGATACATCGCCGATCGGCCGGCAGCTTTCGCACGACCGTCCTTTCGCAGGGCGACGAAGACCCGGCCCGATTCGATGATAATGCTACCCTCCTCAACACATGTTCGCGAGACTGCTAACGCACTCCAGCCGCGTCACCAAGCATTTGTTGACCGGATCAAGGATTCGATGAAGACAAGATCACCAGCTTTCCGAAATACGATGAAACGTTCGGTTGCTTCGATTGGCGCCGCAACAACTGGCGGCAGTTCCCCGGGCGGGCGGCAATGACCGATTTGACGCCGCTGGCCGCAACCGCCGGGCCGGCATCGCTGACCTATTGCGACCCTGCGTTTCCGCATCGGCCTCTGAACCTGCACGCGGCCTGCCCCGCTTCCTGGCATCCCGGCATGCCCGTCCTGTTCGTCCACCACGGGGTTACCCGCAACGGCCGGGACTACCGGGACTACTGGATGCCGCATGTAGACCGCGGCGGCTTCCTGGCGATCGCCATCGAGTTTCCGCACGCCTCCTTTCCTGAGCATCTTTGGTACAACTTCGGCAACCTCCGCGCCGCCGATGGCTCGGCCAATCCGCGGCGGGACTGGACCTTCGGCATCGGCGCCCGGCTGTTCGCGGCCATGCGCGAACAGGGCCTGACGACGACGCGGCGCTACGGCCTGTTCGGCCACTCCGCCGGCGGGCAATTCGTGCACCGGATGCTGTCGTTCGGCTATCGCGATCAGGTCGCGGTGGCCGTGGGCGCGAACGCGGGCACGTACGCGATGCCCGACCTGTCGATCGACTGGCCCTGGGGCCTCGGTGCCACGGACCTGACGCCTGAGGATCTGCCGGCGCTGCTGCGATTCCCGCTTATCATTATGGCCGGCACCGAGGACACCAGGACGACCGGACGGTATTTTCCCGGCGGGCCGAAGTCGCTCCGGCAGGGGCCGACGCGGCACGCCAGGGCGCACAGCTACCTCCGCGCCGGGCGGCAGGCGGCCGCCTCGCTTGGCATCGACCTGGCGTGGCAGGTGATCGACGTGCCCGGAGTCGGCCATGACGGCCGGCGCATGTCGGAGGCCGCCGCGCCGCTGATCGCCGAAGCGCTGCAACGGCGGGCGCACATCCCGGATTGACGCCGGTTTGCGGCCCGACCTCGCCTGCCGGTAGAACGGGCGACGGTGTTGCGCTGGTTTGTGCCATGAAGAAGGATCTATGACCCGGGTTGTTGTCATCGGCGGCGGCGTGGTCGGGCTGGCCTCGGCAATCGCTCTGCTGCGGGACGGTCACGCCGTCACCATCGTGGAACCGGGCGCGCCGGGCGGCGAGCAATCCGCCAGCTACGGCAACGGCACGCTGCTCAATCCCAGTTCCGTCGTCCCGATGTCGTCGCCCGGGCTGTGGAAGAAGGTGCCCGGCTATCTGATGGACCCGCTGGGGCCGCTGACGATCCGCTGGTCCTACCTGCCGCGCCTGCTGCCCTGGCTGCGCCGTTTCATCGCCGCCGGCGCCACCGCGGCGAAGGTCGAAGCGATCGGCCGGGCATTGCGGCCGTTGCTGGCGGATGCCCCGGCGTTGCACCGCGCGCTCGCCGAGGCAGCAGGTGCCGGCGACCTGATCGCCCGGCAGGGCGTGCTGTTCGCCTTCCCCAGCCGGGCCGCGTTCGAGGCCGAGGCGCTATCCTGGCGCGTGCGCCGCAACAACGGCACGCGCTGGCTGGAACTGGACGCGGATGAACTGCGCCAGCGCGAACCGGCACTGGACCGCCGCTACACCTTTGGGATTCTGGTCGAGGAGAACGGCCAGTGCCGCGACCCCGGCGCCTATGTTGCCGCCCTGGCGCGTTATGCGGCCGAGCTCGGGGGGACGATCGTGCAAACCGGCGCGACGGGGTTCCGGATCGAGGCAGCCCGGCTGCGCGCCGTGAAAACCCGGGACGGCGATATCGCCTGCGACAAGGCGGTCATCGCCGCGGGCGCCTGGTCGAAGGCGCTGGCCCGCAAGGCCGGCGACTATGTGCCGCTGGAAACCGAGCGCGGCTACCACGTCGTGATCGAGAACCCCGGGATCGAGCCGCGCTATCCGGTGGTGCCGAGCGACGGGAAGATGGCGTGCGTCATGACTCCGGCGGGCCTTCGGCTGGCCGGACAGGTGGAGCTGGCCGGGCTGGACGCGGCGCCGAACTGGCAGCGGGCCGGGGTGTTGTTGAAGTTTGCCCGGAAAGTCTTTCCGGGATTGCCGGCCGATACGCCGTTGAGGGCGGTGAAGGTGTGGATGGGTCACAGGCCATCGACGCCGGACGGACTGCCATGCCTGGGTCTCGCGTCGGGCTGCGCCGACGTGGTGCACGCCTTCGGGCATGGGCATGTCGGGCTGACGGCCGCGGTGACGACGGGGACCGTCGTGGCGGATCTGGTGGCGGGACGCCCGGCGGCGTTCGATCTGACCCCGTATGCGGCAGCGCGGTTCCGGTAAGAGAACCCGATGCTGCACGGGATGCATTGCTGATCTGCGGAAGCTCCAGGTGTCGTTGACAAAGCGCAATGCGCGTGATGATACGGCACCGCAAGAGTCAGTGACCTTGACTGGCCGATCGCCGCGGGGTTGGCCGCCGGCAGCACCGCCAGCAGGTTGAGGATATCGTTTGTGTCGGGCATCCCAACGAAATGGCGAAGCCTCACCCGGCGCGGCCAGTCCCTGCGGGGCTTCCGGTTGCTGGCAATAGCGGCCGTGCTGACCCCGGCGCTCTGGTTCGGCTGCCTTGCCGCCTACGACCGCGCCCGTTTGCTGGATGAACTCGCGGACGATGTGCGGGACCGCACCGACATCTTCTACCAGCACGCCCTGAACGTCTTCGAAACGCACCAACTCGCCGCCGATCGCATCGCGGATCTGCTGGCTGGGCGGGATTGGGACGAGATAGCCGGTTCTGCATCCCTCCGAGCAACATTGCAGGCCATCCGCGCGCAATATCCCCAGGTTCAGGGTATCTGGCTTGTCGACGCCGCCGGACTGGTCCGCCTGGCTGCCGATGCCCTGCCGGCAAGGCCGGTCAACCTTGCCGGCCGCGACTATTTCCGTGTCCTGCAATCCGGCGCGGCAGAGTTTTCGCTCGGCGGCATGGTGCGGGGCGCTGTAAGCGGCGAGGCCAACTTCAACTTCGGCCGCCGCCTGCAGCGGCCCGGCGGCAGCTTCAACGGCGCCGTCGTCACCACGGTCTATCCCCAGTATTTCAGCGACTTCTGGGCATCGGTCGCGCCGCAGCCATTCATGGTGACCGGGCTCGATCGGGGCGACCGGATGATCATGATGCGCATCCCCGCCGTCGATCCGGATGCGGCCCGTCTGCCCGGCGACTCCGTGTTTGCTCGGCACGCCCAGGGCCACGACCGGGGCTCATTCCGCGATACCGCGGTGCTTGACGGGATCGAGCGGCTCTACAGCTTCCGCAAGCTTGGCCACTACGACGCCTATATCGTGCATGGCGTCGGTGTTGAAACAGCGTTGCAAGTCTGGCGGCGCGACCTTGTCATCAATGGCGCGGTCGCCTTCGTCAGCGCGGCCATCCTGTTGGGGTTTGCCCTGGTCGCGCTGCACCGTGCCGGGCGCGAGCAGGCCGCCCGCTACTTTGCCGCCGAAATCGAGCGGTCCCGCGCCGCCGAGGCCGCCCGCCGCGATGCCGCCGAGGCCCACGCGGCCGAGCTTCAGCGCGTCAATGACGGCCTGGCCGAGGCCGGGCGCGCCGCCCGGGCGAGCGAAGCGCAATTCCGTATTCTGGCCGAGCATTCCAGCGACGCCATCATCCGCACCGGCGTCGATGGCATTCACCGCTACATGTCGCCCTCGACATTCCGCCTGACCGGTTACCGGCCCGAGGAACTGGTCGGCCGGCCGTGGATGTTCAATATTCATCCGGACGACCTCCCGATCGCGCAGGACGCATTCGCCGGCTTGCTGCACGGCGCCGCTTCCTTTGAGTACACATTCAGGTTGCTGCGCAAGGACGGAGCGGCGATCTGGATCGAAGGACTGAGCACGCCCGTCTGCCACCCCGCGACCGGCATCGCCGAGGAGGTTGTCACGGTCTTGCGCGACATCACCGCCCGCAAGCAGGCCGAAGCGGCGCTGGCCGCCGCTGTCGAGGATCTGACGCGGCAGGCGGCCACGGACTCGCTGACCGGTCTTGCCAACCGCCGGTGCTTCGATGAGACGCTGGAGCGGGAGTGGCGAAGGGCCAACCGCGAAGGGCGGCCGCTTGCGCTGCTAATGCTCGATGTCGACTGCTTCAAATACTACAACGACGATTACGGGCACCCGATGGGCGATACGGTGCTCCGCACGATCGCCGCCTGCATGCAGGCGGCGGTCCGCCGGCCCGGCGATACCGCCGCCCGTTATGGCGGCGAAGAGTTTGCCGTTATCCTGCCGAATACGCATGGCGACGGTGCCGTGCAGGTTGCCGAGACGATCCGCACCGCTGTCGCAAGTCTGGCGCTGCCCCATCCGCACGGGCCAGCCGGAGTCGTTACGATCAGCATAGGCGTGGCCGCGGTCGTGACGACAACGTACCCGACGTTGGAGACGACGCCGGCCTCGCTGATCGACAGTGCCGACGCCGCCCTGTACGCAGCGAAGGCGGCCGGGCGGAACCGCACCGTGCGCGCCGCGGCTACGGGAAGTTCCATCGAGCACGCCGCACAGCCAGCGGCGTAAAGTATCGGCGTGGCTGCGGCGTCGTGCCACGGTTGCTCCCGGAACGCGGCCGAGCGGTCCGCTGACGGATGATCTCTTGCGCCAGGCACCGCCTGCTTGCCGGATGCCGGACTCCGCCGTATCCCTGAAACGGGAACCGGAGACTGCCACAATGAAATTGCTGACCTTCCGCCGTCCCGACGGCGTCGCGAGCTGGGGCATCGCCAAGACCGAGGGCGTGATCGATCTCGGCGCCAGGGTCCCTGCCCTGAAGCACGCGCTGTGGGCGACCACCTCGCTGGCCGAGGAAGCCGCCCGCCACGCCGATTTCAGGCTTGAGGACATCAGCTTCCTGCCGCCGATACCCGACCCCGACAAGATCCTGTGCGTCGGGCTGAACTACCTCTCCCACATCAGGGAAGGCGGGCGCGAGCCGCCGGCAAAGCCGATCATTTTCACGCGGTTTGCGAATGCGCAGGTCGGGCATGGACAGGCGATGGTGCGGCCGGCGGCCTCCGCGACGTTCGATTATGAGGGCGAACTGGCGGTGATCATCGGCCGCCGCTGCCGCCACGTGAAGGCGGCGGACTGGGAGAGCGTGGTGGCGGGGTATTCCTGCTACAACGACGGCTCGATCCGGGAATGGCAGCGGCACGCGTCGCAGTTCACGCCGGGGAAGAATTTTTTCCGGTCCGGCGCATTCGGGCCGTGGATCGTCACGCCGGAAGAAGCCGGCGACATCGCCAAGGCGCATCTGATCACCCGGCTGAACGGGGTCGAGCAGCAGCGCGCCACCATCGATGATCTGTGCTTCGGGATTCCGGCGCTGATCGAATACTGCTCGACGTTCACGCAATTGGAGGCGGGCGATGTGATCGCCACCGGGACGACGGGCGGGGTTGGAGCGTATCAGACTCCGCCGCTGTGGATGAAGCCCGGGGATACGATCGAGGTGGAGATCAGCGGCATCGGCGTGCTGCGGAACCCGGTCGTGGGGGAAACGTAGGCGCTTTTCGCAGAGCGGACTCGCCGTCTATCGACGCCAGCGCCGGGCGTTGCACAAAGGGCTTCCGATCATGTCGGCGCCGGAAGCTCCGGCGCCGGATACGGCTGCACGGCGATCGTGCCGGCGCGCTGCTTTGCCTGCCATAGATCATAGGCAAGCTGTGCACCGAGCCACGTTTCCGCGTTGCTCCATCAGGCCTTTTCCAACCGGATCGCCATCTCGGCTGAGACGCCGTTGCGGCCGTTGAGCAGTTCGGACAGCGACTGGCGCGACACGCCAAGCCACTCCGCCGCGGCCGTCACCGTGAGCTTGAGCGGCGCGAGGCAATCTTCCCGAATGATTTCGCCGGGGTGCGGTGGATTATACATCTCCATGGCCTTACCCTCCTTCAGTGGTAGTCAACCAAATCAACGCTCACGGCATCCGCTCCGTCGAATTCAAAGATCAGTCGCCAATTTCCGGAAATCGATGCTGCCCACTGGCCGCTTCGCTCACCTTTGAGCGGGTGCAACCGATACCCTGGCATGTTCAGAGCAGACGGGTCTTTGCCGCGGTCCAACAAAATCAACATACGGCGCAGTTTGGACGCGAGTTGCGGATTAACACCGCTCGCGTCGCCAAGAACAAAAAGCCGCTCGAGGCCCTTATGTCTAGAGCATTTTCAGGCTGACTGGAATCGTGGCGATGACCCTATTCGTCATGGCCCGGCTTGTCCGGGCCACCTATCGCGGCAGGGTGCTGGTATAGGTGGCCCGGAC
>CAINOE010000166.1 GCA_903851415.1 uncultured Rhodopila sp.
GACATCAACGATCCGGTGCAGGTCGATGCCGCGTTCCTCGCCACCGAACAGCGCATCGCCGACGCGCTGTTCGAGGCTGCCGGGATTCCGCGCCGCGTCGATGTCTCGCTGCAATACGACACCAGGCTGAACGCGGACATCGCCGCCGGCCAGTAACGCAACGCGAAAGGAGATCCCGCCATGACCAGCCCGATTGCCATCACCGCCCCGTCGCTGCGCGCC
Source organism: uncultured Rhodopila sp. (assembly GCA_903851415.1). Classification (GTDB taxonomy): domain Bacteria; phylum Pseudomonadota; class Alphaproteobacteria; order Acetobacterales; family Acetobacteraceae; genus Rhodopila. The sequence goes on from CAINOE010000166.1 coordinate 223, forward strand.
CTGCTGGCCACCGACGCGGAATACGCTGTCATCGACGTCCGCGAGACCGGCGTCCATTCGCGTGACGGGCACATCCTGCGCTCGGTCAGCCTGCCGCTCAGCCGGCTGGAAGTGCGGGTGGCCACGTTGATCCCGCGCCTGAGCACCGAAATCGTCATCTATGATGAGGGGTCCGAGACGCTGGCACGCCGCGCCGCGATCCGCCTGGCGGAGCTGGGCTACCACAATACCCGCATCCTCGCCGGCGGCACCCGGGCCTGGAAGGACGCCGGGTACGAGCTGTTCACCGGCGTCAACGTGCTCGGCAAGGCGTTCGGCGAGGTTGTCGAACACCAGGATGGCACGCCGCATGTGACGGTTCAGGAGCTGAAGGCCAGACTGGACGCGGGCGAGAACCTGGTCGTGCTGGACAGCCGGCCGGTGCCCGAATTCCGCAATTTTTCCCTCCCCGGCGCGCTGGACCTGCCGGGGGCGGAACTCGTGCACCGGTTCCACCAGGCGGTCCCCGACCCCGACACGCTGGTGGTGGTCAACTGCGCCGGACGCACCCGCAGCATCATCGGCGCGCAGGCGCTGATCAACGCCGGAGTGCCCAACCGCGTCCTCTCGCTCGCCAACGGCACGATGGACTGGCTGCTGGCGGGATGGACCTTGGAGCATGGGCGCGAAGCCACGGTGCCGCCGCCGCAAGGCGAGGCGCTGGAAGCCGCCACCCGGGCGGCGGCCCGGCTCAGGCAGCGCTTCGGCCTGCAGGTCATCGACCACGCGACCTTGGAGCGGTTCCGCGCCGAAGCGGACCGCACCCTGCACCTGATCGACGTCCGCACGCCCGAGGAACACGCCGCCGGACACCCGGATGGCGCGATCCCCGCGCCGGGCGGCCAGCTGGTGCAACAAACCGGAGACTGGATCGGCACGCAGAACGGCCGCATCGTGCTGGTGGACGACGCCAACGGCGTGCGCGCGGCCATCACCGCCTCCTGGCTGGCGCAGATCAACTGGGGCGAGGTCCTCATCCTGGACAACGCGCTCAGCCTGGATCCGGTCATCGGCGTTCAGTCCGCGCGGCTTGCGGCGCCGCTGCCGGACGTGGCCACCATCGCCCCCGGGGCGCTGGCCGGCTTGCTGGCGGGGGCCGAGGCTACGCTGCTCGATCTCCAGCCGAGCCCGGGGTACGACAAGGGGCATATCGAGGGCGCGCGTTTCGCCATTCGCGCCTGGTTGCAGTCGCAGGCGCAAGTGCCGGGCGACGGCGCGATCGTCCTGACGTCGGAAGACGGCGCGCTGGCGGCGTTTGCCGCTGCGGACCTGGCGCCCACCGGACCCCGCCAGGTGTTCGCTCTGGCGGGCGGCAACGCGGCGTGGCGCGCGGCCGGACTGCCGGTTACCGCCGAACCGGTGGACCGCCTGCACCCGGCGGAGGATGTCTGGCGCTCGCCCTATCACCAACCCGACCCGCACGCTGCGTTCCGCGAGTACCTTGCCTGGGAGATCGGCCTTGTCGAGCAGGTCGAACGCGACGGCACGGCTCGGTTCCGCAGATTCCCGCCGCTGGCGCGGGCGCGCGAGGCGGCGGAATGACACTGCGGCCCGCGGTCTGCGTCCGCGGGCTAAGCCGCCATTTCGGCGAGCGTCCGGTGATCGATGCCCTGGACATCGACGTTGCACCTGGCGAGTTCGTCGCGCTGATCGGCGCATCCGGCTGCGGCAAATCCACGCTGTTGCGGATCCTGGCGGGCCTGGACCCGGAGATCGCCGGCGAGGTGAGCGTCACGGAACGCCGCGCCGTCGCGTTCCAGGCGCCGCGCCTGATGCCGTGGAAGCGGGTCTGGCGCAACGTCGTGCTCGGCCTGCCCAACGGCGGCGGGCGTGACCGCCGCCGCGCCGAGGCGGCCCTCGCCGAGGTCGGCCTGTCGCACCGCGCGGACGTATGGCCGAAGGTGCTGTCGGGCGGCGAGGCGCAGCGGGCCGCTCTGGCGCGCGCGCTGGTTCGCGAGCCGGACCTGCTGCTGCTGGACGAACCGTTCGGCGCGCTGGATGCGCTGACCCGGCTGAAGGCGCAGGCGCTGGTGGCCGAACTCTGGCAGCTTCACCGCTGCGCCGTGCTGCTGGTAACGCACGATGTGCAGGAGGCGCTGCTGCTGGCGGACCGCGTGCTGATGATGGACCACGGGCGCATCGCGCACGAACTGCCGGTGAACCTGCCGCGTCCCCGCGATGTCGGCCAACCCGGCTTCACGGCCCTGCGTTCAAGGCTGCTCGGCTGGCTCGGGGTGCATTGAGGGACGCGGCTATCGGGTCACGCCTGACAAGGCCGAACCGACCGGAGCATGCGATGCTGCCTGGGTGCAGCCCTACTCCAGCGTCCCGCCCAACGCGCGTCCAGCGGCGCGAATCGCGGCCCCCTCCCCGTCCTCTGTAATAAACACAATCCTTGAAAGCCGATCGGCCGAGGGCCATGCGGCAAGCGGGACGGGCGGATGCAGAAAACCGCGTATGCCCTGCAAGACCAGCGGCTGATCACTGCCGGCAACGTGCAGCAGCCCCTTCACCCGCAGCAACCTGTCGCCGAGCGCAGTCACCAACTGCTCCAGCGCCGGACCGAACGACTGCCAGTCTACGGCGTCCTCCCGGGTGAGGCAGAAGGCGCGCGGACCCGGACCGTGATGATGGGCGTGAGCCTCGGCAGGGGGCGTATGCGGATGGTCCGGCAGAAGGCCGAACACCTGCTCCGGCGTGGCCTCGCCGTGGTTCACCACCAGGACTTCGGCGGTCGGGTTGATCGCCTCCAGCCGCAGCCGCAGCCTCAGCACCGCTCTCGGTGCGGCGATGTCGCTCTTGGTCAGGATGACCCGGTCCGCCACCGCCACCTGCCGCACGGCGAGCTTATTCCGGCCCAGTTCGCGCTCACCCTGAAGCGCGTCGACCGTTGCGATGACGCTGCCGGGCACGTAGCCCGCGGCCAAGTGCGGGTCCACCGCCAGCGCGTGCAAGATCGGCACCGGATCGGCGAGTCCGCTGGTTTCGATCACCACGCGCGCCAGCGAACCGGCGCGCGCCTCCAAGGTCCGCGCCGCCGACACGAAATCCGCCGTTGCGGCGCAACAGACGCAGCCTCCGGCCAGCACGACGGTGTGGTCCTCGGCATGCCCGAGCAGCGCCGCGTCGAGGCCGATCTCGCCGAATTCGTTGACCACGACGCCGGTGCGCGCCATGCCGGGATGCCGCAGCAGCCGCGCCAGCAAGGTGGTTTTGCCGCTGCCCAGGCCGCCCGTAACGATCGAGAACGGAACCCGGCCGCTCATGCCGCGTCGGAGAGCGCAGGCCTGACAGGCGCCGGAAACGCCATCGCGGCCACGAAAACCTTGGTGAAGTCCGGATCGGTTGCAAGCTCGACCGCTTCGACCCGGCTGGTCACCAGGCGCAGCGTCTCGCGCGCCTCGTGATTGGTCAGCAGGGCTTCGGCGCCGGTGCGCGCGGTGTTGCCGACGAAGCTGACCTTGCCGTCGAGGTCCGCCGGGAACAGCCCGATATCGATCAGGCTGCGCGTGGTCAGGTGATAGCCGAACGATCCGGCGACCAGCGCCCGGTCGAGCTGCGCCGGCGTCAGGCCGTTGCGCAGCAGCATGGTATCGATGCCGGCCCGCACCGCGGCCTTGGCCAACTGCACCTGGCGGATATCGCGCTGGCTGAGGTAGATCTCGCCGTCCAGGTAGAACACCGTTTTCCCGTCGAGCGGACGCAGCCGGGCCCGCAAGGGCGCCGGCAACGTCTCGGCCTTGCGGGTGAACCGGCCGGAACTGTCGATGATCCCCAGCACCGCCATTGCCGCGACGGCATCGAACAGGCCGCTGCCGCAGATGCCGACGGCCTCGGCTTCGTCGATGGTGGTGGTGCGGATGTCGTCGCCCTCGATGGCGACGCGTTCGATCGCACCGCGGGCGGCACGCATGCCGCAGGCGATGTTCATGCCCTCGAAAGCCGGGCCGGCGGCGGTCGAGGTCGCCTGAAGCTTGCCGTCGCGCGCCAATACCATCTCGCCGTTCGTGCCGATATCGACGAACAGCGTGACCCCTGGCGTGGCGGCCAGATCGGTCGCCAGCACGCCCACCGTGATGTCCGAGCCGACGAAGCCCGAGATTATCGGCGGGAAATAGACCTCCCCGCAGGCGGCGATGTGCAAACCCAGCGCGGCGGCGGGGCGATGCTCGTGGCCGGACAGGGCAGGGGTGTAGGGGAAGCGTCCCAGCGGCTCGGGGCTGATGGCGGCGGCGAGGTGCATCATGCAGGTGTTGCCGGCGATCACGACCTCATAGATGCGGCGCCGCGGAATGCGGGCCTCGGCGGCGAGCAAGCCGATACTGCGGTCGATTTCGGCCATGAGTTCGCTGTGGAGCAGGGCGAGGCCCTCGGGTTCCGAGGCAATCTGCACCCGCGACAGCACGTCCTGGGCATGCGTGACCTGCGGGTTCAAAGCGGAGGCCGAGCCGACCCGCGCGCCGGTGCCGAGATCGAGCAGCGAGGCCACCAGGGTGGTCGTTCCGATGTCCACCGCCACGCCGTACAGCCGGGTGGTGGTATCGCCGCCTTCCTCCGCCAGCACCCGCTCGCCCGCGCTGACCACGGTGCAGCGGCGCTCCGCATCGAAGCGTTTGCGCAAGGTCGGGTTCAGCGGCAGGTCGAGGCGTACCCCGTCCTCCAGGATGCGCAGCCCGCGCTCGCCGGACCCGGGCACGGTGACTTCAAGGTCGCCATCGGCGAGGGTGGAGCACAACAGCACGAACCCGTCCGCGACCTGCTCGGCCGAGAGGTTGCGGGTGGCGACGATGCGGGCCCGCGTCCGCGACGCCTCGTCCAACCGGACCCGGCATTTGCCGCAGGTGCCGACGCCGTTGCACGGCGCTTCCAGGCGAACACGCGCCAGCCGCGCGGCATCCAGCAGGGTGCCACCGGCGGGGATCTCCGCGCTGGCGCCCGACGGCGAGAAGGTGACGATGGGCATGGGTCAGTTCAGCCGCGTCGTCTTCACGGCGCCGGTGAGGGCGCGGATGTTGTCCAGGCCCGTCGAAGTGCTCAGCCCGCAGGCCGGGGAAATGATGTCGATGCCGTCGCGCACCAGCCGCTCGGTCGTGCGCGAAACCTTCTCGGCATCGCCGAATTCCAGCAGCGTGGTGCTGACATTGCCCATGGTGTTGAGCTGCGGGTAATCCTCCTTCAGCCGCACGAGGTTGACCTTGGCGTCGGTGCTGATGGCATCGGCATGCAAATCCGCGAGATATTCGCGGCTGCGGCTCATGTCGCCGCAGATATGCACGATCACCGGCTTGCCCGCGGCATGCACCGCGTCGCAAAGCTGGTTGATGTAGCGCACCGCATAGTCGCGGAAGATCTTCGGCCCGAGGATCTCGCCCGTCGCGGTGGGATCGCCGATGGCGATGACATCGGCGCCGTTGCGGGCAACTTCCTCGGCATAGGCGATCAGCAGCCGGGTGACGTAGTCGAGCACGCGGTGCGCGTCCTGCGGCTTCGTCCGCAGTTCCTTCAGGAAGCTCAGCGGGTCCACCACCGAGGCGCCCGTGCTGACCGGTCCCGACAAACTCGCGATGATCGGCACCTCCGGATTGCGCCGCTTGAGGTAATAGGCGGCCTGGACGACCGTGCCGATGCGCCCGCTCTTCAACAGAGTGCGGACGTCGTGGATCTCCACCGCGGCGGAGGAGGCATAGGCTTCCGCGGCGATCTTCGGCTCGCAGGCGAGCGTGCCCGGATCGATACGGCTGCCCAGCACTTCCGGCTCGACGGTCATGCAGAACGGCACGCCGATATTCTCGAAGCCGGTCGCGTGATGCACGGCCTCAGCCAGCGCCGCCATGCCCTCGGAGGAGAAATGCGCCGCCGGCAGCTTCGGCGCCGCTTCCTCCTCCATCACCCCGAGGACGGCCGCGTTCATCATGCCGCCGGTGCAGATCACCGGCGGGCGGTCGACGCCTTGTTTGGACAGCACGCGGCCGAGACGGTCACGCGGCGCGAGGTCACTCATGGGACGGACTCTCCGGCAATGGCATGGGTCAGCGCGACGATGTTGGCCAGCGGCGTGGCGCTCGCCAGCCCGCAGGCCGGGGAGACGACATGCACGCCGTCGGCCGCCAGCCTTGTGCCGAGGCTGGCGATCTGCCCCGGCTGGCCCTGGTGCAGCAGGAAGGTGCTGATATTGCCCACCACCGCCAATTGCGGATGCGAACAGCCGAAAGCATGCACCGAGACCGCCGCGTCGGGGATGAAGCCGTCGCAGCGCAGGGTATCGAGCTGCTGTTCGACCCGCTCGATGCTGCCGCACATATGCAGCAGCACGCGCGCGCCGGTCTGCTTGATCGCCTCGATCAGGCGGTGCAGATGCGGCAGCACGGCCTGTTCGAACAGCTTCGGTCCGACCAGGGCCGGGGTCGCGGTGTCCTCATGGATGACGATGACATCCGCGCCGGCCGCGACCAGCGCCCGGGCGAATGCGGCTTCGAACTCCACGACATGTTCGATCAGCGCATGCGCCTCCGCCGGACGGGTGCGCATTTCGCGGAAGAACGCCTCGGGCCTAACCGCCGACGCGGCGACGCTGACCGGGCCAATGAGGTTGCCGATGATTGGCAGGTCGCCCGCGGTGGCGGCGAGCAGGCGCACCGCTTCGACCGTGATCCCGACGCGGCCGCGCTGCAGCCGCTGCCCGGGCGGCAGGCGCGGCACGTCGGCGCTGCGTTCGTACGGCTCCTGCACGATGCGCGCCTCGGTCGCCGCGTCGCCGAGGTTGATGCTGACGTCGAAGACCTCCGCCTCGACGGTGGTGCAGAGCGGCACGCCGACGGACTCGAAACCGGTCAGCCGGGCGGCGGCGAGGGCGAGGCCGGCCATGGCGGCGGCATCCAGATGCGCCCCGGGCAGGCTGTAGCCGGAACGGGCCACGACCTCCTCCGGCACGCCGCTCATGCTGCCGCCGGTGCAGATGACCGGCGGGCGATCATTCGGCTCGCGGGCGAGGGCGCGCAGCAGGCGGGCGCGGCGGCCGGTTGGCATCTCAGTACCAGCCATGGAGCTGCGCGGCCTTGACCATGGTGGCGGCGCTTTGCAGGTTTCCGTTCGGCGGAAACTCGCAACCGCTGGACAGTATGAATCCTCCATCGGCGATGCGGAAGGTTTCGATCTGCTGGCGGCACTCTTCCAGCAATTCGTCCTGGCTCCACTCGTGGCCGGCCTTGGCAGGATCGATGACACCGATGGTGACGACCTTCTTGCCCCAGGCCTCCGCGTGATGCTTCAGATCCGGCGACCCATGCGCCGGGTAGGCGTGCGAAATGGCGATCGGCTTGATGTGCTCGATCACCGCGTCGAAGTAGACGCCGTTGCCGCAATTATGCACCACCACCGGGACGCCGGCCGCCCGCACGGCGTCGGCTATCGGCCGCATGAACACGCCCTCAAACCGTTCCCAAGTCTGCTTGCGCAGGATCGTGGACGAGGAATAGAGCGGGTCCAGCACGATGGCATGGGCGCCGGCCTCGACCTGGGCGATGGCGTACTCGACCAGCGAGCCGGTGATCGTGTCCACGGCCTCCAGCACGCGGTCGGGGTGGCGAATGAGGTCCTTGAACAGTTCGGCATGGCCGCGGATCTGCGACAGCACCCCCAGCGGGCCGTAGACGAAGCCCATCACCGCAACGTCCTTGCCGCGCGCTTCGGCCAGGCCGCGGACGATCTCGATCACCGCGCTGCTGCGGCGGGTCTTGCGCGGGTCGATGCGCTCGACCTTGCCGTAGTCTTCGGCGGTGGCAATGCAGGGATTGTCGAAGTTGGGGTAGGCCGTGCTCCATTCGGGGAAGATCACTTCCTGGCCGAAATCCTCGGCCTCCACCGACAGGTCGACCAGGGTCAGGAAGCCGTCGAAGCCAATCAGCGACTGGGCCGCGAGCAGGCTGGCGGTGGCGGCCTTCGGGTCCTGCGACCAGCGGTCATAGGAGATGCCGAGCACGCGGCAGGAGGCGCCGCACACCAGCGGCGCAGCCGGCACCCGGTCGGGCTTCTTGTATTGCAACGCCAGCCCGACCCGCTCCAGCGAGGTCAGTTCGTCGCGGCGGCCGTTGGTGCTCATGCCGCTGCGTTCAAAAGGCCGGTGAGCTGCCTGGCGAGCTGCACCGCCTGGGCTGCCTTGGGGGCGTAGCCGTCGGCGCCGATGCGGTCGGAGAATTGCTGCGACAGCGGGGCGCCGCCGACGATCACCTTGAAGCGGTGGCGGATGTTGCCCTCTTCCAGGATGCTGACGACCTTGGACATCTGCGTCATGGTGGTGGTCATCAGCGTGGACAGCGCGATGACGTCGGCGTTCACCTCCACGGCGCGATCGACGAATGCCTGTGCGGGGACGTCGCGGCCGAGGTCGAACACCTCGAACCCGGCGACTTCGAGCATGATGCGGACGAGGTTCTTGCCGATGTCGTGGGTGTCGCCCTGCACCACGCCGATGACGACGCGGCGGCCATGGATGGTGTTTGCCTGGCTGATATGCGGGCGCAGGATGCCCAGGCCGGCATACATCGCGTCGGAGGCGATCAGCAGTTCGGGGACAAAATACTCTTCCTCATCGAACAATTTGCCGGCCCGGTTCATGCCGGCGATGAGGCCCTGCTCGATCGTCGTCCAGGCGTCGTAGCCGAGCGCCACGGCTTTGTTGCACAAGTCGGCGGTCAGCACTTCGTCAAGTTCGAGCACGGCGGTTGCCAGGGCTTCGTGCAGGTCTTCCGGGGTCTCAGGCATGGATGGCTCCGTCGTTCGTGGTTCATGATCAGGGCCGCAGGCGGGCGACGCCCCGGGCAAGGATGATGCGCTCATGACGGCAGGCGCCGACGCAGCCGCCGCATCCCGCGCAGCGTGCCGCATCGATGCTGATGGAGGCTCCGGTCCGGGTGATCGCGTCGTTGAAGCAGGCCTCGGCGCAGACGGTCGGGCAGCCGGCGCAGGCTTCCGCCGGCGGCACCCGGGGCAAGCGTGGTTTGCCATGTTCGCGCAGTCCGGTGGTCTGATAGGGCACGCCTGGTCCGTCCTTCAAAGCGCCGGCGCGGCCCGGTTGGAACCGCGGGTTCCGCCTGATCACGGGTCGCATGAGTGAATTGTCTCTCGTCCGGATACATTTCACATTAAACTGCCGGCGGTCAATTCCCTAAAAGGCCCTGTAGGCTTTCGGCATTCCGATAGGCGGCGCCGGCAACAAACCAAATAGCCAAATCTGCTCGTTGGTCGTATTATATTACCCGCTGGTATTGCTTTGGGCTGGTCGATGCCCGGGCCAGTTTGAACGATTGTATGCCGGAGGTTGAAGCGGATTACGATGCCTGGTGGCGAGAAGGAGGTCGTTCGGTCTCTGCTGGCCCGCGCCCGGCTGGCGCAGGAAGGCTTTGACCGGGCCGATCAGGAGACTGTCGACATCGCTGTCGCGGCGGCCGGCTGGGCGGTGCTGGAACCGGAACGCAACCGCGCCCTCGCCGAGCAGGCGGTGCGCGACACCGGCTTTGGCAACGTTGCCGACAAGATCGCCAAGAACCACCGCAAGACGCTGGGCCTGCTGAGAGACCTTAAAGGCGCCCGTTCGGTGGGTGTGCTGACCGACGATCCGGCGACCGGCATCACCGAGATCGCCCGCCCCGCCGGCGTCGTGGCGGCCATCACGCCGTCGACCAATCCGGTAGCAACTCCGGCCAACGTCATCATCAACGCGCTCAAAACCCGCAATGCCGTCGTGCTTTCGCCTTCACCCAAGGGGGCAGGGGTCTGTGCCGCCTTGCTGGCGCATGTGCATCGGGAACTGGCGAAGGTCGGCGTCGAGGCCGATCTGGTGCAGATGCTGCCGCCGCCGGGGTCCAAGGGCCTGACGATGGAGCTGATGCGACAGGCCGATCTGGTGGTGGCCACCGGTTCGCGGGACAATGTGAGGGCCGCCTATTCCAGCGGCACCCCGGCGCTGGGAGTCGGTGTCGGCAATGTCGCGGCCATCGTCGCCTCGGCAGCCGATTTGCCGGCTGCGGCGGCCCGCATCGCGGCGTCCAAGACGTTCGACCACGCCACCAGTTGCTCGTCGGAGAACAGCCTTGTGGTGCTGGCTGAGGTCTGGGTGCCCCTGCTGGCTGCGCTGGCCGGGCAGGGCGGCGTGCTGGCGGAGGCGGACGAGCAGCTCCGGCTTGAAGCGGCGATGTTTCCGTCCGGCCGGCTGTCCCCGGATTTCATTGCCCAATCCGCCCCGCGCGTGGCTTTTCTGGCCGGGCTGGATCGGGCCGCCTTTGCATCGTGCCGCTTCATCATGGTGCGGGAGGAACCCGGCCATGCCGGCCCGGGCCAACCTTTCTCCGGCGAAAAGCTGTCTCCGGTCCTGACGCTTTACCGCGTCGTGGATTTTGACGCCGCGATTGCTCAGGTGCGGGCGATCTATGACCACCAGGGCAGGGGCCACTCCGTCGGCGTGCACGGCGCCACCCGGGACCAGGTTCTGCGCCTGGCGCTGGAACTGCCGGTCTGCCGCGTGATCGTCGATCAGGCCCATTGCGTTGCCACCGGCGGCGCGTTCTACAACGGTCTGCCGTTTTCCCTGTCGATGGGGTGCGGCACTTGGGGCGGCAACGGGTTTTCCGACAACCTGAACTACCGGCATTTTCTCAATATCACCCGGATCGTGCGAACGATTCCTCCGGTAAAGCCGGTTGAGAGCGAAATATTCGGCGATTACTGGCAGCGTTATGGTCGGTAGCACGCAATCCGTGCGCAGCCTGATCGACTGGCGCGCCACCGCATCGCCGCACGCAACGTATTTCGTTTCCCCTGACACGGGACGGGAACTGACGTTTTACGGCCTGCGGCAACGGGCGCTGTCGGTGGCGTGGATTTTGCGCGATCACGGCCTGGCGCCGGGTGACTCGGTTGCGTTGCTTGCGCCCAACAGTCTTGAGGCCGTGGTGCTGTTCACCGGCATCATGGCCGCGGGCTATGTGGTCACCCCGCTGAACCTGCTGCTGACCCCGGAGCGGTTGGCCTATGTGCTCGATCATTCCGATTGCCGGCTGGTCTTTGTTGCACCCGGGCAGAAGTCCATCCTGCAGCAGGCATTGTCGCTGATAGCCCGGCCGATCGGCGTGCTTGACGTGACCTCGGGCGGCGACGCCCCGGCGGACGCGCGCGCTGTCTGGCCGTTGCCGCCGCGGGAAGCCGATGCGGTCTGTTTGCTGATGTATACCTCCGGCACCACCGGGCTGCCCAAGGGCGTCAGGCTGACGCACTCCAATGTCCTGACCGGAGCCGCATTGGTCAGCAAGGCGCACCGGCTGGGTCGGGACGACCGGGTGCTGGCGGTGCTGCCGCTGTATCATATCAACGCCCAGATCGTTACGGTTATGGCGCCGCTGTTCCATGGCGGCAGCCTGGTGATGCCGGACCGCTTCAGCACCAGCCGGTTCTGGGCGCAGGCGTCGGACCACCGCTGCACCTGGCTGAACGTGGTCCCGACGATGATCGCCTTTCTGCTGAACGCGACGCCCCCCGCTCGCGACCCTTCAGCCATTCGCTTCTGCCGATCGGCATCGGCTCCGTTGCCGCCGGAGCACCAGATTGCGTTCGAGGATCGTTCCGGCATTCCCATCATCGAAACGATGGGCCTGACCGAGGCGGCCGGTCCGGTGTTCAGCAACGCGCTGCATCCGGGCGGACGCAGGATCGGCAGCGTGGGTCGGCCCTTCGGCAACAAGGCCCGGGTGGTTAAAGCGGCGGCCGGCGAGGTCGGAGAAATCCAGATCCGCGGTCCGAGCGTCATGCAGGGCTACCACAAGGACCCGGGCGAAACCGCGAGGGCATTGACCGCCGACAGGTGGCTGCGCACCGGCGACCTCGGCTATTGCGACGCGGACGGATTCTTTTTTGTCACCGGACGGCTGAAGGAACTGATCATCAAGGGCGGCGAGAACATCGCGCCGCGGGAGATCGACGAGGCCTTGCTGAGGCATCCTGCCTTGCTGGAGGCCGCCGCCGTCGGCGCCCCCGATCCGCTGTACGGTCAGGATATCGAGGCCGGCGTGGTGGTCAAGCCGGGCATGACTGTTTCGGAGGCGGAGTTGCTTGCCTTCTGCGAGCAGCAGCTTGGCCGGTTCAAGACCCCGCGGACGGTGCGTATTTTGACCGAGCTGCCGAAGGGACCGTCGGGCAAGGTGCAGCGGTTGCGGCTGCTGGGGGCTCCGGCGGTATCCGGCAGCGCGGCGACAGCGGGCCCGAATCGCGCGGGCACTTATTGACAATCCGGCACGTATGACGGCTAACCAGCGGCATCTGACCGCCGCTGCGTCCTATACGCTGCCGAACGGACCGGAGATCAGCGTTTTCGCACTCTACGCGCCCGAAACCACGGTCAACGGGAGCGGATCGATTCCGGCCGGCTATCCACCGGCCGGCTTCGGCGGCGGCGAGGCCAACATCCACCTGAGCGAGTGGGCTATCGGCATCTCCGCCGGCTGGAAGCTGTAACGGATCAGTAGAAAACCAGGGTTCGCACCTCGATGCTCTCCCGCGGCGGCGCGCCCGGGGCCAGCGGATTTTCGAACGAGGTGTGGAACGACAGCCGCGCCCGGCCATCGTCGGCGCTGTCGTGCACCCGGATCAGCAACACCTCATCCCGCTGCTGTTCCGAGAAATAGTACCAACGGTGCTCCGGCTTGAACTCCACCCGCGACGTTTCGCCCCGCACATGCGGGCAAACCAGATCGCTTGCGATTAGATCGGCTTCTGTAAATGTCCGCGCATCGCACAGCGCCAGCGGCGAATCCAGCACCGGCCCGCGGATCGGCCGCCACACATTCACCACCCCAAAACGCTGTTTTAGCAACGCCTCCGCCTCCACGCCGAGGTGATCGCGCACCCGGCGCGGGGCGGAGTTCACCGTGTGGTCGTTATGCACCTGGCGCGACGGCACCCGCCCATCCGGCAGCCCGGCGTTCCGGACGCCATGATCGAACACCACGACACGAGAGGCACCCAGCGTATCGAGCAAAAGCCGCTCGACCTCCGGGTAGTAGACGCTTTTGACCTCGTCCGGATTGTAGAAATCCTGCACCCGGCTCGGCGCCCGCACCAGCGCGAAGCCGTTGCGATCGAGCGTGAACTCCGACTCGCGGCCGCGGGCATCCTCGATCCGCACCTCCCTGGGGTCCTCGATACCGGTGAACGGCACCACACCGGGCGGCGGCTCGCCGACATAGCGCTCCGGCTTGCGGCTGGTGCGCTGCTGATAAAACAGCGTCGCCGTCAGATGCCTGGGGGCGATCGAAACATCGAGCGGCACGGCGGATCTCCTTCGCTGGGGTTGTATCAGCCTGATCCCGGGCCGGGTTCGTGGCCGGAGTCAATCCCACGTAGATGGCGCGTGCGTTCCCCTGTTCAATATACTCGGCATCGGCAGGTGTATGGAACAAACCACTTGCCATGAATGTGTGATATGCGCATACTGGCACCGCGGGACCCGCCGAAGCAGGCACGGGTCACACACGACCAAACCGGAGCGAAGTCATGTCGAATTTCCGTCCACTGCACGACCGCGTCGTGCTCCGCCGGCTCACTGCCGAGGAGAAGACCGCGGGCGGCATCATCATCCCTGGCACCGCTCAGGAAAAGCCGACCGAAGCGGAGGTCGTCGCGGTCGGGCCGGGCGCGCGAAATGAGCAGGGGCAGGTCGTCCCGCTTGAAGTCAAGGCCGGCGACACGGTGCTGTTCGGCAAGTGGTCGGGCACCGAGGTCAAGCTCGGCGGCGAGGAACTTCTGATCGTCAAGGAATCGGACATCCTCGGCATCATCGACGGCACGGCCGCGAAGGCCCGCAAAGCAGCCTGAATTCCATAGACAGAGGAAAGCCTTACCATGGCGGTGAAAGACGTACGCTTCGGTGGCGAAGCGCGCCAGAGATTGTTGCGCGGTGTTGATATCCTGGCCGATGCGGTCAAGGTCACGCTCGGTCCGAAGGGCCGGAACGTTGTGCTGGACAAAAGTTTCGGCGCGCCGCGTATCACCAAGGACGGTGTGACGGTCGCGAAGGAAATCGAACTGGCCGACAAGTTCGAGAACCTCGGCGCGCAGTTGCTGCGCGAGGTCGCCAGCAAGACGAACGACAATGCCGGCGACGGGACCACGACGGCCACCGTGCTGGCGCAGGCGATCGTCCGGGAAGGCGCCAAGGCCGTGGCAGCAGGCCTCAACCCGCTGGACCTGAAGCGCGGCATCGACAAGGCGGTGGCGGCGATCCTGGACGAGCTGAAGAAGCGCAGCAAGAAGATAACGACGCCGGAAGAGACCGCCCAGGTCGCCACGATATCCGCCAACGGCGAAGCGGACATTGGCAAGATCATTTCCGAAGCCGTGCAGCGCGTCGGCGGCGACGGGGTCATTACGGTCGAGGAAGCCAAGGGCGTCACGACCGAACTGGACGTGGTGGAAGGCTTGCAGTTTGATCGTGGCTATATCTCGCCTTATTTCGTTACCAATACCGACAAGCTGCGCGCGGAACTGGATCAGCCGTACATTCTGATTCACGAGAAGAAACTGTCCACGCTACAGCCGTTGCTGCCGCTGCTGGAGGCGGTTGTCCAATCCGGCCGGCCGCTGGTGGTCATTGCGGAAGATGTCGAAGGCGAGGCGCTCGCCACGCTGGTGGTGAACAAGCTGCGTGGCGGCCTGAAGATTGCCGCGGTGAAGGCTCCGGGCTTCGGCGATCGCCGCAAGGCCATCCTGGAGGATATTGCCATCCTGACGGGCGGCACGGTGATCAGCGAAGATCTTGGCATCAAGCTGGAGTCGGTGAAGCTGACGGATCTCGGCAAGGCCAAGCGTATCCTGATCGAAAAGGAAAACACCACGGTTGTGGAGGGCGCCGGCAAGAAGTCGGACATCCAGGGCCGCGTGTTGCAGATCCGCGCGCAGATTGAGGAAACCACGTCCGACTACGACCGCGAAAAGTTGCAGGAGCGGCTGGCTAAACTGGCCGGCGGAGTGGCGGTCATTCGCGTCGGCGGCTCGACCGAGGTCGAGGTGAAGGAGCGCAAGGATCGTGTCGATGACGCGCTGAATGCGACTCGCGCGGCAGTGGAAGAGGGCATCGTTCCGGGTGGCGGCGTTGCCCTGGCGCGGGCCTCGTTGATCCTGGCGAAACTGAAGGCCGACAACGACGATCAGCGCTTCGGGCTGGAGATCGTTCGCAAGGCGATCCAGGCGCCGTTACGTCAGATCGCGGCTAACGCCGGTGAGGACGGGGCGGTGATCGCCGGAAAGACGCTGGAAAAGGACGACTACAATTACGGCTTCGATGCCCAGACCGGCGAGTTCAAAGACCTGGTCAAGGCGGGCATCATCGATCCGACCAAGGTTGTGCGGGCTGCTTTGCAGGATGCCGCCTCGGTCGCGGGCCTGCTGGTAACGACCGAAGCCCTGGTGGTCGATGCGCCGGAGAAAAAGACGCCGCCCGCACCGCCGGGTGGCGGTGAACTGGATTACTGAGCCGAAGCGCGCCCGGGGTTGTTCCCCGGGCGCAATTCCCTGTCAGAGGAAGATTGCAATGACCGTGACGCGGCGACGGCTTTTTCGCGCAGCGCTTGGCATCGGCGCGGCGGCCCCGTTGGGGTTCATCGGCGCTCGCACGTTCGGGGCTTCGCGGGTCGCGAGCGCACCTGTTATCGATGCACCGATCTGTCATGTTGCGGCGCCGATCGTACTTTCGCCGCGGCGGCCAATCCGTTTCGCATGGAGCGGCACGGGGGTTTGCACCAGCGCCGTGCCGGTGGCCGTCCATCGGGGCTATTTCGACAAGCACGGCCTTGACGTCGAAATCGTGAACTTCAGCGGGGCCCAGGATCAGATCCTGGAATCGATCGCCACCGGAAAGACCGACGCGGGCGTCAGTTTCGCTCTGCAGTGGCTGAAGCCGCTGGAGGAAGGACTGAAGGTGAGTTTCACCACCGGGGTGCATGGCGGATGCATCCGCCTGCTGGCCGGAAGCAAATCCGGCATCACGCAGGTGGCGCATTTGCGCGGCAAGACGATCGGCACGACCAGCATGGTCAGTGCGTCGAAGAACTTTTATTCCATCCAGCTTACGAAGCTGGGCATCGATCCCAATTCCGAAGTGCAATGGCGCGCCTATCCCGGGGACCTACTGGGTCTGGCTTTGCAAAAGGGCGAGATCCAGGCGATTGCTGACGCCGATCCGAATGTGGCTTTGCTGGAGAAGCGCAGCAAGGGGGATCTGGTGACGATCGATACCAACCTGGATGGTCCTTACAAGAACCTCTCGTGCTGCGTTCTGGGCATTCGTAACAACCTGATCCAGGAGGATCGCGATGCTGCCGCGGCGCTGACTCAGGCGATCCTGGACGCTGCGGAGCATGTCGCCAACGATCCGGCCGACGCCGGTGTTGTTTTCGGCAAATACTCGACTGTTCCGCCGGAAGATTTGGCGGATATGCTGCGGACACACACGCACCATCACCATCCGTCAACCCCCGACCTGAAGGACGAGCTTGCCGTCTACATCTCCGACATGAAGCTGATAGGCGTCCTGAAGCCGAGCACCGATCCTGCCAGGTTTGCCAACCGTATCTACGCCAACGTGCTGACGTAACCGCGGGTAGGTTGCCACTGACCGGTCCGCGAGGAGATTCCGATGGCGTCAGCATCAAGAAACATCGACACTCTGGTATTACACGGAGGCGCCTATCGCACCGACCCGGCCACAGGGGCGACGGCGGTGCCGATCTACCAGAGCACATCGTTCAATCTCGGCACTACCGAACATGCCGATCGGCTGGTGAATTTCGATGAGATCGGCTTTGTATATACGCGCCTGGGCAATCCGACGCAGGATGCCCTGGAAGAACGTCTTGCCGCGATGGAGGGCGGTGCGGCGGCTCTGGCACTTGCCTCCGGCCAGGCGGCGACCGCGCTTTCCGTACTGACGCTGGTGTCCGCAGGCGACAACATCGTCACCGGCACCGATCTTTACGGCGGAAGTTGGAATTTCTTCGCCAACCGCCTTCGCCAGTTCGGTATCGAGGCGCGCTTCGTCGATCCGGCAGATCCGTCGGCGTTCGCGCGCGCCACGGACGCGCGAACCCGGCTGTATTTCGGCGAAACATTGCCGAACCCGAAGCTACAAGTGTTCCCGATCCGAGACGTTGCCGCAATCGGCCGCGGCCTTGGCATCCCGCTTATCATCGACAACACGACGTCTCCGCTGCTCGCGCGCCCTATCGACCATGGGGCGGCGATCGTGATTTATTCCGCGACGAAGTATATCGGCGGCCACGGCACCACGATCGGCGGCGCCATCATCGACAGCGGCCAGTTCCCATGGGAGGAGTTCGCGGAGCGCCACCGGCTCCTGACCGGTCCCGATCCGTCCTATAATGGCAGAAGCTGGGTCGACATCGCACGCAAGTTCGGCCCCGTCGCTTACATTTTCGCTGCGCGCGCCGGGCTGCTGCGCGATCTCGGGCCCGCCATTGCGCCGCAGAACGCGTTCCAGTTGATCCAGGGCCTGGAAACATTGCCGCTGCGTATCCAGCGTCACAGCGAGAACGCGGCCCGGGTGGCGGCGTATTTGTCCGGGCACCCGAAGGTCGAGACCGTCATCTTCCCGGGGCTGCAAACCGGCGAGGCGCGCCGCCGGGCCGATGCGGTGCTGAAGGGCGGCTATAGCGGTCTTGTCGGGTTCGAAGTCAACGGCGGGGCTGCCGCCGGGCGCCGCTTTATCGATTCGCTGAAGCTGTTCTTCCACGTTGCCAACATCGGCGATGTGCATAGTCTGGCAATCCACCCGGCCTCTACCACTCATGCGCAACTTTCGCCTGAGGAACAACTCGCCACCGGCGTAACCGCCGGCTATGTTCGCCTGTCGGTCGGGGTTGAAAATATCGACGATATCATTGCCGATATCGCGCAGGCCCTGGAGCAGGCGTAGCATGGCAATCAATCTCAAGACGACGCAGGCGGAGACGCGCGAACAGCGGCTCGGCACCATCACTCACTGGGAAGGCAGCGCGGATCAGCTTGCGCGCGATTCCGCTTTTACGCATGGCTGCGAAAAGGGGTGCGATAACGGTGGCCGGCGTTTGTGCGAGCAGAACGCACCGTTCGCCCAGGCTTCGATGTGTGCCGAGAATATTGCCGTTACCAACGCTACGATCATCCAGGACTCGGTCGTGATCCAGCATTCGCCGATTGGTTGCGCGGTCAGCCAGTCGTTTACATGCCGATACTACCGCGACCTTGCCGCCCGACGCGGTTGGGAGCTTGAAGATCCGCAATCGATGTGCACCAATTTGGCTGAGCAGGACATGGTGTTCGGCGGCGGCCCCAAGTTGGAAGACGCGATCCGGGAAGCGTGGCAGCGCCACCATCCGCGGGTGATCTTCGTTGCGACCTCCTGCGCTACGGGCATCATCGGCGATGACGTTGACGCCGCAGCGGCGCGGCTGGAAGCGGAAATCGGCGTTCCGGTCGTTCCGCTGCATTGCGAGGGGTTCAAATCGAAGCACTGGAGCAGCGGCTGGGACGTGATCGAGCACGGCATCCTGCGCCGCCTCGTCGGCCGTGACCCCGGGCGCAAACAGGAAGATCTGATCAACGTCATTCATCTCGGCGGTTCCGACGTCTTTACGCCGCTGCTGCGCCCGTTGGGGCTGCGCGCCAATCTGGTGATGGGCGGCAATACCCTCGAACGCCTTGCGGAAATGTCGGAGGCGTCGGCATCCGTGACGATGTGCTTTGTGCTGTCGTACCTGGCGACAGGCTTGGAGCAGGAATACGGCGTGCCGGAAATCAAGGCACCGCTGCCCTACGGGCTTGGCGACACCGATACGTGGCTGCGGGAAATCGCGCGTGTCACCCGCCGCGAAGATCGCGTCGAGGCATTGATCGCCAGCGAGCGCGCCCGCGTCGAACCCGAGCTTTCGCGGCTGCGCAAGGCGCTAGCAGGCAAGAAAGGCTTCGTTGCGGCCGGCGCGGCTTTTGCGCATGGGCTGCTGGCGGTTCTTCGCGAGCTGGGTGTGCAGGTGGATGGGGCCTATTCGTTTCATCACGATCCCAGCACCGACAGCGGCGACCCGAGGCAGGACACGTTGAGCCATCTGGTGGAAACCTGGGGCGACATTCCCAACTTCACAGTCAGTCCCGACCAACATTTCCAGGCGCACGCGGCGCTTCAGCGGTCCCGGCCGGATTTCGTTATTTGCCGGCACAGCGACAGCATGGCCGTGCTGTCGGCCCGCATCGGGATACCGGTGCTGCCGATTTTCTATTCCAACGATGGCCTGGGCTATGAAGGTCTGCTGACGATCGGCCGTGCCATCCTGCGTATCCTTCCGCGAGCCCGCTTCTGCCAGGATGTCGCAGTGCACTCGGATTTTCCATACCAACCGTGGTGGCTGCAGCAAACCGATCCGTTCGCCCTGGTAAGCGACCTGGCCTGAGCGGGATGGTTATGTCCGAAACAAGCGGCGATTTCTGTAGTTCGCCCGGTCCGATTGAACAGGTTCGCTATGGCTGCAGCCTTGGTGCGCTGGCGAGCGTGATCGCCATTCCGGGCGCGATACCGATCACCCATTGCGGCCCGGGCTGCGCGACCAAGCAATTCCATGCGCTGTCCGGCCTGAATGCTTATCAGGGCGGCGAATTCCACGTTCCCAGCACCAACATCGGCAACCGCGAGGTCATTTTCGGCGGCGCCGATCGGCTGGATGAGCTGATCGGCGCAACGTTGAAGGTGATGCAGGCGGATCTGT
Source organism: uncultured Rhodopila sp. (assembly GCA_903851415.1). Classification (GTDB taxonomy): domain Bacteria; phylum Pseudomonadota; class Alphaproteobacteria; order Acetobacterales; family Acetobacteraceae; genus Rhodopila. Next base: position 20,058 of record CAINOE010000166.1, read on the forward strand.
TTGTGGTGCAGTCCGGCTGCATCCCCGGTCTGGTCGGAGATGACGTCGGCAGCGTCGTCGGGAAATACCGCCGCAAAGGCGTGCCGATCGTTTTTGCTGAAACGAGTGGGTATCGGGGAAACAATTTCACGGGCCACGAAACGATCATCCGGGCGATCATCGACCAGTTTATCGGGGCCTATGATGGTCCGCGCGAGCCGGGGCTGGTGAATGTCTGGTCGTTGCTGCCGTACCAAAATCCGTTCTGGCGCGGCGATCTCGGCGAGCTCCGGCGTATCCTTGAGGGGATTGGCTTGCGGGTGAACATCCTGTTCGGACCGTCGAGCGCGGGTCTGGCGGAATGGCGGGCGATTCCCGCGGCGCAGTTCAATCTCGTGCTGTCGCCGTGGCTGGGTGTGGCGACGGCGGAGCATCTGCAACGGACCTATGGGCAGCCATTCCTGCACGTGCCGGCCATCCCGATCGGCGCGAAGCTGACCAGTGCGTTTTTGCGTCGGGTGGCGGCATTCGCCGATCTCGATACGCAACGGGTCGAAGCGTTCATTGCGGCGGAGGAGAAGGAGTACTATCTGTATCTCCGGGACTTTGCGACCTTTTACGCCGGTTGCGCCAGCCAGTATCAGCTTCCGTCGCATCTCGTGGTTGTCGGGGAGAGTGCCTATAATCTTGCTGTAACAAAATTCATGTTCGACCAGCTTGGTTTGGAGCCGGGCTGCCAGGTGATCACCGAGAATCCGCCGGAGGCTTTCCGCGAGGCGATCAATGCCGAATACCGCAAACTCGGCGGCGAGGTCGCGTTCGAGGTGGATGGCCATCTGATCCACAAAGCAGTCCGCGAAACCGATTTCGCCGGCTGGTTGCCGATCGTTTTTGGTTCGACATGGGAGGGTGAGGTGGCAGGGGAACTCCGGGCCCCGCTTGTCGAAATCGGATATCCCTGCACGGACGAAGTTGTGCTGTCCCGCACTTATGTCGGTTACCGGGGCGCGCTGGCCCTGATCGAACGCACCTATACGACGGTGGTGCGGGCCAGCACGTTGGCGTAACGCTGTCAGGACCAGACACCGGCGCGCCGATCGTCGACGCGCTTGGCTTTGTGGGTGGCGCGGGGAAGAGTATTGTCGGGGAGGACGGTGACGCGCGCTGTCACTCCCGTAACAGATTTGAGCTGACGCGCAAAGCTGTGGGTGAGATCTTCATCGGTGCCATTGTAGCCGTGGGCGCGTTCAACCTCCACGGTCAGCACGTCGAGATGATCGATACGCTCCACCACCAGACGATATTCGCCGGTCAGGTTGTTGTCCTTGCGGGCGATCGCTTCCACGTCGCTGGGAAAAATATTGACCCCCTTGATGATCAGCATGTCGTCGAGGCGGCCGTGCACGCCCTCCATCCGGATCGATGTGCGGCCGCAACTGCACGGTTCTTCGGTGAAGCTGACGATGTCGCCGGTGCGGAAGCGGATCATCGGCCGCGCGGATTTCTTCAGCGTGGTCAGCACGAGCTCGCCGCGGTCACCCGGTTTGACAGGAAGCTGCGTGTCCTGGTCGAGCGCTTCGACAAGGATATGGTCCTCTGCCCAATGCAGACCGTTTCGCGCCTCGCACATGCCGGCACAGGACCCGAAAATGTCGGACAGGCCGTAATAATCGTACACCCGGGCGCCCCACAATGCCTCGATCCGGCTGCGGGTTTCGGGGATGGAACCGCCCGGTTCGCCAGCAACGAAAATCCGCCGCACGGCGAGTTCCCGTTGCAGGTCGATGCCGTCCCTGACCGCCGTTTCCCCCAGGTACCAGGCGTAGGACGGCGTGGTCCAGATGATCGTTGCCTGAAACTGGCGCAGGATCTGCAAAAGCCGCTCGGATGGCACGGTGCCGGCATGGATGCTGAGTGCGCCGAGCTTCTGCGCCCCGAGCACGCAGGGGCCGCCGATAAACAGCGAGAAATTCAGTGAGTGGCAATAACGGTCGAGCGGCCGCATCCCGGACGACCAGAACTGCCGGGATTCGTAATCGATCCATTCATCGAAATCGCGTGCCGTGAAGGGAGAAGCCGTCGGCACGCCGGTCGATCCGGACGATGCCGAGATGTAGACGATATCGCGTTCCGGCACCGCCACAAGGTCGCCGAATGGCGGCACGGCAAGCTGGCGCTCACGCAGGACATGCTTGGTGATAAACGGAAAACGGCGGATGTCATCGAGGCTTTTCACCTGATCCGGATGCACGCCCGCGGTGTCGAAGGAAGCCCGATAATACGGTGAGTTATCATATGCGTGCCGCAGATGACGCTGCAGAAGCCCTAGTTTGAGACGATCCCACTCCGCCCGGCTTTGCGTTTCCAGAGCCTCATCCCAATAGTCCCGTTCGGCCGTCATGAAATAGTCCTAAAGTTTATGCTCGCGCCACTCACCCGAGAAGAACCGTGCTGTAGATTCGCTCGATCAACGTCAGGGCGCCGCGATATCCGACATTTGCGCGTGATAGCACGACCTCGCTGGTTGCGGGAGAACCGATTTCGACGAGGAATCCCTTCAGTTGGTTCGCGGTTCCGCGCTCCCATCCCGTTGCCAGCAGCAGCGGCCGCTTGTTGCCGAAATCCGTTTCGCGAAGCAGTTCCTGAACGAGGTATCCGTCTTCGGTAATTGAAACGTCCGCCGAAACGTCATGATCGATCGCGCGAAACTCCGCCCGGATCGCCTCGCGGTATTCCGCAGGTGGATCGTCCGTAATGATCTGGCGGGCCGGGATCAGCCCCAACTGCCGCACCAGGAACTTGGTGATGGCGAGAACATAGGCGGCATCGCCAACGACCGCGAACCTGGACGGCAGAGCCTGCCGGCTCTGCGCATAGAAGTCCGCGAAACCCTGGATGTAATCGTAATAGGTTTCCTCTTCCGCGGCGATGAAGGCCTCGACGCCGGCGGCAGGCAGTTCCGCGAACGCGCCAACCTGCCGCAGGAACTCTCCGGTCTGTTTGGAACCAATGGGGATGGCCGGAACATGCAGGAACGGTTGTCCGTATCTTTGTTCCAGATGCCGCGCGGTCGCCAGGCCAAGCCATGGCGACAATACCAGGTTAAATTGCGCCTGCGGAATCGATTTCCACTCCGCGATGCCGCTGGATGACGGACCGAACAGCGTGTTCACCCGTAGTCCGATGCCCTCCAGCAGGCGCTTGATTTCAGTCAGGTCGCCCCGCCAGAACGTGTTCTGGTAAGGCAACAGCGACCATAGGTTCACCAGCCGCGGCTCGCGGACACGAGACGCCTCGCCAACGAATTGATCGATGATCGCCTGCGTCACCACCTCATGGCCGTTGAAGTTGTTGCCGCGAAACCCGCCGGTTTCCGCATAGACGATTGGCACATCCCGCTTCTGGAAGTCACGCACCACCGAGCCGACGTCGTCGCCCACCAGGTCGGGGATGCAGCCTGTCACGACAACAAACAGATCCGCATCCAGCACCCCCAGCGTCGATTCGATCAGTTCCGCCAGCCGATCGGCGCCGCCGAAGATGACCTCGCGCTGAGAGGCGTTGGTGCTGGGCGCGACATAAGCACCGCCCTGATGGCCATTGGTGAACGTCAGGCTGCGATACTGCTTGGTTGCGCATCCGGGCCCGCAATGGGTAATCGGGACGACCCGCTTGATCGCCGCCGCCGACTGCATCGCCCCCAGCGCGCACGCATAGCGCGCCTGCTCGATCGGCCCGGAATGATCCGGTTGCTCGTGCGGCTGTTTGCTGCGGGCCTGTAATGGGACGGCGCCCATGATCAGACCACCTCACGCGCAAGCGCGAAGGGGTCCTGCTGCTCCAGCCACGACTTCTTGTATGGCAGCGTCGTATGGGCGGCGAGGTCCTCGTGGAACTTTCTTTGGGCCAGAACCGATAGGATCTCCTCGCCCAAATCGATAAGACCCTGGTATCCAACCGGAAGATTCGAATCCCCCTCCAGCGGCAGCGCCGCAACGCCGAGGCGGGACGCCAGCGGCGACAGGCCGCCATGGCGGATAACGATGAAATCCGGATTGACCCGCTTCAGCAGATTGAACAACTGATAGGGCTGCCCGTTGGCGACGCTGAGATGCTCGATATCGCCGTACGTATCGATCAGATGGCCCAACGTATCCCGCTGCTTGTCGGGATTGTCGTAGACCGGATCGTGATGATACATCAGCGATCCATCCAGCGTCACGCCAAGTTCGCGCAGCGCCGCAATGACGCCATGGGCAAACCCCTCGCCCATCGCAACATAGCCCTTCACGCCGGTCAGTCGCCGGCGCAACTCGTCAACCTTCGGTCCGACCCGGGCGTGCTCGCTGGCGATGAAGCGCTCGGCCTGTTCCTCGCGGTGGGTAACCTTGGCGATGGCACGCAGCCATGCATCCGTGCCGGCGAAACCATACGGCGGTGGAGATTTGATCTCCGGCACGCCAAACTCCTGCTCCAACGACGCGCCCAAATAACTGGCGAGCGAATAGCAAAAACTCGTCGACGCCGCGGCTTCGGAAAGCTGAGCCAGATTTTCGACCGTTGCGACGTTAACGACGAGGTTCACGCGCAGGCCGAGGTTCGCCAGCATCGGGGTATAGATATCCGTTCCCGACAACACGAAGACATTGATCAGGTCTTCCTGCTTCCGCGGCGGATTGCGGCGCACGATCTGGCGCAGGATAGCGTGCTGGATCGCATCGAACCCGGAACTCCAATGCTTGGATTTGAAACCTTCACAGAACACCGGAACGATCGGGATGCCGAATTCCTCCTCGGACTCCCGGGTAACGCTCTCCACATCGTCCCCGATAATGCCGGTGGCGCACGACGTTGCAATGAAGATGGCGTTCGGGCGGTGCCGCTCCCACGCCATCTGTATCGCCTCCCGCAACTTCTCGACGCCGCCGTAAACCATGTCGCGCTCGCCAAGATTCGTGGAAATGCCGATCGCGTCGGTGGGGATCTGGCCGCGGCGGACGGTACAGGTGCGATAGGAGACGTTCGTTCCCGCCTGTCCCGCACTGCATCCGACAGGCGAGTGATAGATCAGCACGGCATCGCGCACATGGCTGGCCTGGTATTCGACGACCTGCTCGGCACAGCCGGCGCCCTGGGTGAACGGCCCCTGCAGTTCGCACAGCTTGCCGTTCTTGCCTGAACCGCAGGAGGATCCGCAATCGCTGCCCGAATATCCGGAATGTGCCGCAAGCTCGGTCGCCTTCCCGTCCCAGCCGATGATGGTGCCAAGCCGCTGCTCGCGATTTTCGACAACCGCCGTCCGCAGGTTGATCGTCATGATACTGTCTCCCCGTTCAGGCCGTCACGCGCTCACGCTCCGCGGCACGCTCGATTTCCACAAGCTGATTGGCCCATCCGCCGGACCATTCGCGAAGCTGTTCCGGGTTCAACGCCACCGGCACCTTCGATTCGGTATGCTCGGCGATGCGCCGTGCCAGAACCCGGTACACCTCCGCCTGTGGCGAATTCGGTGCCGCCTCGATCGTGGTCCGGCCGGACAGTTCCGCCTGCGTCACCGTCAACGACCGCGGCACATACTGCACAATCTGCGTCTTCGTGCGTTCAGCGAAATCGTCGATGATCTGCCGGTGGAAGTCGGTGTTCATCGAATTGGCAATGATCCCGCCCAGCAACGCCCCGCCGGAGTTCGAATATTTCTCGATCCCCCGGAACAGGTTATTCGCCGCGAAGATCGCCATGAAATCCGCCGACGACACGGTAAACACATGCTCCGCGATCCCCTCGCGGATCGGCACCGCAAAGCCGCCGCACACAACGTCGCCGAGCACGTCGTAGATGACGATGTCGATGTCCAGTTCCTCGAAGATCTGTTGCTGCTTCAGCAGTTCCACCGCCGTGATGATGCCGCGCCCGGCGCAGCCCACGCCCGGGGCCGGACCGCCGGCCTCAACGCAGTAGATGCCCTTGAAGCCGAGGAAGATCGCTTCATGTGCATCGACCCGGCGTTTTCCCGCCAGCAGATCCAGCACCGACGGGATATACTCGCCGCCGCGCAGCGTATTGGTGGAATCCGCCTTTGGATCGCAGCCGAACTGCATCACCTTATAGCCGGCCTCGGCCAGTGCGGCGCTGATGTTGGAGGTGGTGGTGGACTTGCCGATGCCGCCCTTGCCGTAAATCGCGATCTGCTTGGGTTTCTTGCCTGACATGGAAATCTCCTGGTTACGCGGTGCGCCGGACGGTGGTGCTGTAAATTTGTTCCAGCAACGTCAGGGCGCCGCGATAGCCGACATTGGAACGTGTCAGGACAACTTCATAGGAAGCCGGGAACGCTACTTCGAGCAAAATGCCCTTGATTTCCTTCGCCAGATCCCGCTCCCAGGTCGAACCCAGGATCAGCGGCGGCTTGTGGCCGAAGTCCGCGGCCCTGATTCGCTGGTGGATCAGGTAGCTGTCTTCAAGGAAGTCCACCTCGACGGCGGTGTCATGATCGAGCGCCTGGAACTCCGCAACGATGACGTCACGGTATTCCACGGGCGGATTGTCGGTCACGACCACGCTGGCCGGCAACAGCCCGAGCTGTCGCAAAGCGAATTTGCTCAGGGCAAGCGCATAGGCCGCATCCGCGGCGATCGCGAACCTGGCCGGCAATCCCCAGCGGTACTGCGAATAGAATTCCGAGAACGCTTCGATATAGGTATAGTATTTCCGTTCCTCTTCCACGATGAACGGCTCGGCGGACCCGGAGATCCCGGCGAAAGCCGCGATCTCGCGCAGCACCTCGCCCGCGGCCTTGGCGCCGATCGGAACCTGCGGGATATGCAAGAACGGTTGCCCGTATTTCGCCTCAAGATGCTTCGCCGTATCAAGCCCGAGCCAGGGGGACAGCACCAGGTTGAACTGCGCGCGGGGGATCGCCTGCCATTCCGAAATACCCGCCGAATCCGGGCCGAACAGCAGGTTGACGCGCAGCCCGATGCCCTCCAGCAGCCGCTTGATTTCAGCCAGGTCGCCGCGCCAGAACGTGTTCTGGTAAGGCAGCAACGACCACAGATTGATCAGACCCTCCTCGCGCGGTCCGTCATAGGCACCGACGAACTGATCGATGATGGCGCGTGTTACCACCTCGTGGCCGGTGAAGTTGTTGCCGCGGAAACCTCCGGTCTCGGCATACACCACCGGTGCGCCGCGGCTTTGGAAGTCGCGCACGACCGAGCCGACATCGTCGCCCACCAGATCGGGAATGCAGCCTGTTACGACGACGAACAGGTCCGCTTCCAGGATCGCCAGCGTCGCTTCGATCAGCTCCTCCAGGCGCTCGGTGCCGCCGAAGATCACCTCCCGCTGGGTCGCGTTGCTGCTGGGCGCCACGCCGCCGCCGCCCCATCCGCCGCCCTGGTTGCCGTTGGCGCCGACAAGGGCGTTATGCTGCTTGTCGGCGCAGCCGGGTCCACAATGAGTGATCGGTATCACCCGCGGAATGGCGGCCGCCGTTTGCATGGCGCCGATGGAGCACGCGTAACGAAGTTGCTCGATCGTCGACAGCTGCTCGTTGTCGCCGGGCAGTTCCGTGTTGCGTTGCTTGAGTGCTACGACCATGACGCCGTCTCCTTCAGGCGCTGGCTGCGCGGGCGAGGGCGAACGGGTCCGCTTCCTCCAGCCAGGACTTGCGATACGGCAATGAAGAATGTGCCGCGAGATCCTCGTGAAACTTCCTTTGCCCCAGTGCGGCCAGGATTTCGACACCCATGTTGATGATGCCCTGGTAGCCCAGCGGAAAGGTCGTGTCGCCAATCTGCAACGATGGCAGGCCGAACCGGGATGCCAACGGCGACAGCCCGCCGTGCCGGATCACGACAAAATCGGGCTTCACACGCTGTAGCAGGTTGTAGAACTGGTAATGCTGCCGCACACCGACGGTGAACAGCTCGACATCGCCGGTCTGGTCCACCAAATGTCCCAGCGTGTCGCGTTCCGGATCGCCGCTGTCATAAGTCGGGTCGTGGTGGAATACCAGCGTCCCGGGCACCTCGACGCCAAGCTCACGCAGCACGACGACGATGCCGTGGGCGAACGAAGCGCCCATCGCGACATAACCCTTCAGCCCCTGCAACTTCGCCCGCAATTCCGCAATGATCGGCTTTACCCGCGCATGTTCGCGGGCAATATAGGCCTCGGTTGGCGCTTCGCGGTTCGTTGCGCGGCCGATAGCGCGCAGCCAGGCGTCGGTGCCGGCAAAACCATAGGGCTGCGGCGCCTTGATCTCCGGCACACCGAATTCCTGCTCCAGCGCCGCGGTGATATAGCTGGCGAGCGTATAGCAGAAACTGACCGATGCGGCCGCCTCCGACATCTGTTCCAGTTGCTCGACCGTTGCCTGGTTGACCACGAGGTTGGTCCGCAGGCCCAACTCCGCCAGCATCGGCGTATAGACGTCGGTTCCCGGCAGGATAATGATGTTGACGAGATCCTCCTGCTTCCGCGGCGGATTGCGGCGCACGATCTGGCGCAGGATGCCATGCTGGATGGCATCGAATCCGGTGCTCCAATGTTTCGACTTGAAGCCTTCGCAGAAGATCGGAACGACGGGAATGCCGATCTCCTCCTGGACTTCGCGGGCGGCGGTTTCGACATCGTCACCGATGATGCCGGTGGCGCAGGACGTTGCGATAATGATCGCCTTGGGCGCGTGCCTCCGATACGCCTCGCGGATGGTTTCCTGCAGCTTTTCCACGCCGCCGTAGACCATGTCGCGCTCGGTCAGATTCGTGGACAGCGCCGTGTTGTTGTGCACGGGCAGGTTGCGCCGCGCCAGGGCATTACGAAAGTTGATGTTATTGTAAGGATGATTCGCGGCGCAGCCGATCGGCGAATGCTGCACCAGAATGGCATCGAGAATGCTGGCGCCGATGCTTTGCACGACCTGTTCACTGCAACTGCCGCCCTGGGTGAACGGGCTTTGCAGCTCGCAGATCTTGCTGCCCTTGCTGCCGCATCCGGGGCCGCAGCCGCGGGAGAACTCGGACTGTTCCGCGAGTTCGGCGGCGGAGCCTTCATCCCAGGCGATGATGGTGCCAAGCCGCTGCTCGCGATTTTCGACAACCGCCGTCCGCAGGTTGATCGTCATGATACTGTCTCCCCGTTCAGGCCGGCACGCGCTCACGCTCCGCGGCACGCTCGATTTCCACAAGCTGATTGGCCCATCCGCCGGACCATTCGCGAAGCTGTTCCGGGTTCAGCGCCACCGGCACCTTCGATTCGGTATGTTCGGCGATGCGGCGCGCCAGAACCCGATACACTTCCGCCTGCGCCGAATTCGGCGCCGCCTCGATCGTGGTGCGGCCCGACAGTTCGGCCTGAGTAACCGTCAGCGAACGCGGCACATACTGCACGATCTGCGTCTTGGTGCGCTCGGCGAAGTCATCGATGATCTGCCGGTGGAAGTCGGTGTTCATTGAATTGGCAATGATCCCGCCCAGCAACGCCCCGCCGGAGTTCGAATATTTCTCGATCCCCCGGAACAGGTTGTTGGCCGCGAAGATCGCCATGAAATCCGCCGACGACACCGTAAACACATGCTCCGCGATCCCCTCGCGGATCGGCACCGCAAAGCCGCCGCACACCACGTCGCCGAGCACGTCGTAGATGACGATGTCGATGTCCAGTTCCTCGAAGATCTGTTGCTGCTTCAGCAGTTCCACCGCCGTGATGATGCCGCGCCCGGCGCAGCCCACGCCCGGGGCCGGACCGCCCGCCTCGACGCAGTAGATGCCCTTGAACCCGAGGAAGATCGCCTCATGCGCATCGACCCGGCGTTTCCCTGCCAGCAGATCCAGCACCGACGGAATATACTCGCCGCCGCGGAGCGTATTGGTCGAATCCGCCTTCGGATCGCAGCCGAACTGCATCACCTTGTAGCCGGCCTCGGCCAATGCGGCGCTGATATTCGATGTCGTCGTCGACTTGCCGATGCCGCCCTTGCCATAGATCGCGATTTGCTTGGGTTTCTTGCCAGACATGAAGAATCTCCGTTTAGCCGTGTGAGAAGGTCGGTTCGGCGGCCAGATTGTCGCCGTAAAGCTGGGGGGCAAAGTCGCTGACACCCGGCACGCCGCAGGCATCGGCGCGACAGCGCTGACAATGCGTGAAAACCTGCAGATACTGCTTCGCCGCTGCGCGGGCGCGATGCAGGGCGCCGGCACTCGATTCCACAAGGTGCGCAAAGTCATGCTGCGGAATCAGCGGAATGATGTTGATCATGTGCGCGCCCGCCGCCGCAGCCACACGAGCCACCGTTTCGATGTGCTCGTCGTTGACGCCCGGGATCAGCACCGTATTGATCTTCACCGTCGCACCCCGCGCGCTGACCGCGGCGATGCCGCCAAGCTGGTTCTCTATCAGCCTCCGGGCCGCTTCCACGCCATTCAGCCGCTTGCGCTGCCAGGCGATCACCGGGCTGATCTGCGCCTGGATTTCCGGATCGACCGCGTTGACCGTTACGGTGACCGTGCGCACCCCGACGGCGATGACCTCCTGCGCCCGTTCGGGCAGCATCAAGCCATTGGTGGACAGGCACATGATCAGCGACGGGTAGGCGGCATGCACCAGTTCAAAGGTGCGCAGGGCATGGTCGGTGAACAGCGGGTCGCCGGGGCCGGCGATGCCGACCACGTTGATGGTCGGGCAAAGCTTCAGCGCCCGATGCGTGATCTCCAGAGCCTGCTCCGGCGTCAGCAGGCGGGATGCAACGCCCGGCCGGTGCTCGACGCCGTTGAAGTCGCGCTTGCAGAAGGCGCAGGTGATGTTGCAGCCCGGGCTGACCGGAAGATGCAGGCGGGCGCTCTGGGCGTGGCCTTCCACCGTCGAACTGAAGCAGGGGTGCTTGCCTTCCAAAGCCGGGAAGGCGGGCTCCCGGGTGGACCTCAGCTTCATCTCCCGCACCAGGCAGGACGCATCTATTTCGGTCGGCCTCGCCTCGCGGTTCGGCCCCTTGCCCCGGCTCGCGAGTGCAGTTCCCATAGCGTTAGCGCCCCCTGGTTCGTTCGTCCCCGCCGGTAAGCGGGACGGCATCGACGTTAATTACCATCCAAAAGCGGGCTATGCAATAACATACATACATATATAGTGCATACCGGAACCTTTGTTCCGGGCGCGGCGCAACCCGTCGTACTCTCACGTGGATTGCACGAAACACTCCTGCCATAGCGTATAAATGCAGTCATCGTCGGCCGCGTCAATTGCGACGGAGTGTCATGCCGTGACGGTGCCCTATTACTCGCAGCAGAACCATGGCCCGTTCGAAACCTTCGCGCTCGGCGATTTCGATCTCGAAGGCGGCGACAGGCTGCGCGGCGCGTCCCTGGCCTACGCGACCTTCGGCACTCTGGCGGCCGACGGGCGGAACGCGATCCTGTTCCCGAGCTGGTATTCCGGAACGTCGAAGATCCTCGAACTGGCCTATATCGGGTCGGACCGCGCCCTTGACCCCAACAAATACTTCATCATCCTCGTCAACCAGATCGGCAACGGCCTGTCGTCGTCGCCTTCCAACGCATCGGCGCCGTTCAACGCCGCGCGCTTTCCGCGCATCACCATTGGCGACGACGTGCGCGCGCAGCACCGCCTGATCAGCGAGAAATTCGGCATCGAGCAACTGGCCCTGGTGCTCGGCGGCTCAATGGGCGCACAGCAAACCTACGAATGGGCCGTCCGCTTCCCCGACGCCGTTGCGCGCGCGGCGCCGATCGGCGGCACGGCCCGGACCACACCGCATAACCGGCTGCTGGTCGACACGTTCATCGATGCGATCACCAGCGACCCCGCTTTCGACAGCGGCTGGTACAAAGAAGGCGCCGTCCATCGCGGCCTGCGACGCCACGCGCGGCTGTTCGCCGTGTCCGGCTTCACTCAAACGCTGTTCAACCAGCCGGGCTGGCGCGACCTCGGCTTCACCACGACTGATGATTTCGTCACCGGATTCGTGGAAAACCATTTCCTGCCGCAGGACCCCAACAATCTGATTCTACTGGCGCAGAAATGGCGCGACGCCGATGTCAGCCGCCTGACGCACCACGATCTGCCCGCCGCGCTCGGCAAAATCAAAGCCAGGACCTCCGTCATCGCCATCGAGGAAGATGTCTTCTTCCCGCTCGCGGACATTGCCGCCGAGCAGACGCTGATTCCCCGAAGCGCGTTGAAGCGCGTGTCGTCCGTCTGGGGTCATCTGGCGCTGTTCGGCACCGACCCCGGATACAACCGGACGATCGACGTCCACCTCACAGAATTGCTCGCCAGCCATTGAATGAAAGGAATTCAGCCGTGTCCGATGACCGTCCCGCTATCGATCCGTATCCGCTCAGCCCCTATGTCGCCTGGGCCGGCAACCGCAACAAGGACCCGATCCTGACGGCGTTCAAGGACATCTTCCCGCGTTCGGGCGATGCCCTGGAACTGGCCAGTGGCGCCGGCCTTCACGTCAATTACTTCGCACCGTATTTCCCGCAGATCCGTTTCCAGCCCTCCGACTTCGATGCGGACGTGTTCGACAGCATCAAGCAGAAGCGCGCGGCCGCTGCGAACACCAATGTCGCTGATCCAATCCGCATCGACCTGACGGACTCGGCAACCTGGCCGCCGCGGGAGCATCAGCGTTACGACGTGATCTTCGTCATCAATATCTTCCAGGTCGCGCCGGTATCGATCGCCGACGGCATCGCCGCCCTGGCGGCGCGGTTGCTGAAGGACAACGGCTTTGTTGCGATCTACGGGCCGTTCAAGGTGGACGGCGCTTACACCACGCCGTCGAACGAGTCCTTCGACAAGGAAATCCTGGCGGCCGGTGTGCCGGAATGGGGCCTGAAGGACGTGCGCGACCTCGAAAGCGCGGCCCGGCCGCACGGTTTGGTGCTGCGGCAGCGCCTCGACCTTCCGGCCAACAATTTCATCCTGCTGTTCGGGCGCCCGTAACCCTTTTCCGGAGAAGAACCAATGTCGACGAGAACCTTCCTCTACGCCGAAATCCAGGTGTCGATCCCGTTCGAAAAGATCGACTGGGAGTCGATCAACGTTGCGATGAAGCAGGAGCCCGGCCTCAAAAGCAAAACCTGGCTCAGCGGCATCAACAACAACACCATCGGCGGGTTCTACGAGTTCGATTCGCTGGAGAACGCGCGCGCCTATGCAACGGGCTACCTCGCCGCCGCGGCGCAGCAAATCGGCGGCAGCCTGTCCGTCAAACTGTTCGACGCCGACGTGACCGCGGCCGCGAGTGCCGCGATCGCATCGCCGTTCTACCGCTGAACCAAACCACCATGCCCGAGCGCTTGCCATTTTCGGTCCTGACCGGCGGCCTCGGCAGCGGCAAGACCACGCTGCTGGCGGGGCTGCTGCGCCATCCGGCGATGGCGCGCACCGGCGTTGTGGTCAACGAATACGGCGAGATCGCGCTGGATGCGGTGCTGCTCGGCCATGCCGACAGCCAGACGGTCGTGCTGGCCGGCGGCTGCGTGTGTTGCCTCGCGCTGGGCGATTTCGTTGCCGCCATTCGTTCGCTGGAAGCCCGCGCCGCGGCGGTGCCGTTCGAGCGGGTGGTGATCGAGACCAGCGGGCTGGCCGATCCGCTGCCAATCCTGCAGGCTTTGACGGCGGCGCCCGATCTGGCGCGGCGCTATGTTCCCGGCACCGTCATCGCCACCGTGGATGCCCTGCTCGGCGAAGCGGAACTCTCCGATCACCTCATCGAACGCCAAATCGCCCTGGCCGATCGGCTGGTGGTGACGAAGGGCGATCTTGCGCTGGCGGGGGCGCTGCCGGGGCTGTTGCGGCGGCTGCGCGGGATCAATCCCTCGGCCGAGGTGGTGGTTGCCAGCCGTGGCGACGTCACGCCGGAGCAGGTCTTCGGACTCCGTCCGGACCGCCCCCCGGAAAGCGGTCCGCATCAGCACGGCCCGGCCGCGCGCGCGATCTGCCTGACCCTGACGGAACCGGTGGACTGGAGCGTGTTCGGCCCGGCGCTGGAGCGCCTGATGCGGACGCCTGGCGTCTTGCGGGTGAAGGGCCTTATGCAGCTAGCCGGAGCCGATCGGCCGTTGGTCGTGCAGGCTGTGCGCGGCGTCCCGCAGGCGCCGGTTTGGCTTTCGGTCCCGGATGCCGGGGATGACTTGTCGCGGCTCGTGTTCATCGCCGTCGGCCTCGATGAGGCTGCGATCAGGGCTGCTCTGCCAATTGGGAAACGGAAGGAAATAGCGTGACCATCCCTGACCGGATGACTCCGAAAGCCCGGCTCGCGGCCTTTGTCGCCGGCGAGCCGTATGACCGCGTTCCCTGCGGCGCCATGCTCAGCGAGCACGCCGCAATCGTCTCGGGCGTTACGGTGGCCGAGTATCACCACTCGGCCGACCTGATGGCGCGCGGGCAAATCGCCGCGTACCGCACCTATGGCCATGACGGGGTGGTTGTCGGGACGGGCCTGGCCGGAGTTGCCGAAGCGGCCGGCAGCCTGATCTCGTTTCCGGAGTATGCCACTCCGTACGTGTCCGACTACGTCGTCAAGGATCGCGCCGATTTGGATCGTCTTGAAGTTCCCGACGGGGCGTCCGGGGGGCGATACGCGATCATCCTGGAGGCCGCGTCCCGCATGGCGGCGGAGCTGGGCGATGAGGTGCCGGTCTCCGTCCAGGTTGCGGGGGCGTTCAGCACCGCCAGCAATCTGCGCGGCGCGGAAAGCTTCATGCGCGACATCGCGCGCGACCCGGAGTTCGCCCATCGGTTGCTGGAATACGCGCTCGCCGCCACGCTCGCCTTTGTCAGGGAGGCCGTAAGACTGCCGGTGGCGATTGGTGTCGGCGATCCGGTGGCCTCCGGTAGCCTGATCAGCCCGAAGGTGTACCGGGACTTCGCGCTGCCGTATCAGCGGCGGTTGATCGCCGAGATCGTCGCCGCGACGGGACGCCCGCCGGTGCTGCATATCTGCGGCAACACGCGGCGCAACTGGGAGCTTATGGCCGAAACCGGGGCCGGCGTGCTGTCGCTCGACAATGTCATCGACCTTGCCGAGGCGAAGGCGGCGGTGGGCGATCGGATCATCATCAGCGGCAATGTCCGGCCGACGGAGACGATGTATCTCGGCACGCCGGAGACGGTGGAGGAGAACGTCAGGGAGTGCCTGCGCAAAGCGTGGGACAGCCCGGCGGGGTTCATTCTGTCCGTCGGATGCGGGATGCCGATTACCACCCCGGCGGATAATGTCCATGCGCTGGTGCGTGCGGCCAGGAAGTACGGGCAATATCCGTACGACCCGGCGCTGTTCGCGGCGTAGGTGCAGCGCATGACCGAAACCGGCGACTGGATGACGCCCAAGGCCCGGATGCAGGCGCTGGTGTCCGGCGATCCCTATGACCGGATCCCGTGCATCCCGAGCCTGTCCGACCACGCCGCCCTCGTGCTGGGCGTTACGGTGGCGGAGTATACCCGGTCGGCTGACCTGATGATTCGGGGGCAAATCGAGGCGTACCGGCGCTACGGCCATGACGCGGTCGGGCTCGGCCCCGGTTCAACCGGCATTGCCGAGGCAGCCGGCAGCATCGTGGCATTTCCCGAGTTCAACACCCCGTATGTCGTCGATTACGTGGTCAAGGAAACAACCGATCTGGATCGCCTGGGGATGCCCGATCCGCTGACGGCCGGACGGTTTCCACAGTTCCTCGACGCCCTCGCCGGGCTGGTCGAGGCGCTCGGAGACGAAGTGCCGATCGGCCTGACGCTTGGGGGACCGGTCAGCACAGCGAGCAATTTGCGGGGCGCAGAACGTTTCATGCGCGATATCGCTCGCGACCCGGAGTTCGCCCACAGGTTGCTGGAGTACGCCCTCGCCATTACCGTTCCGTTCGTTCGTGAGGTCGCGCGGCTGCCGGTGGGGTTCACGATCGTCGATCCGGTGTCCTCGGGCAGCCTGATCGGTCCCGCGGTGTATCGGGATTTCGCGTTTCCCTATCAGCAGCGGCTGATCGCGGCGATCATCGAGGCGTCCGGCCGCGCGCCGGTGCTGCATGTCTGCGGCAACACAAGGCGGAACTGGCACCTGATGGCGGATACCGGCGCGGGTGCTTTGTCGCTGGATAACGTTGTTGACCTGGCCGAGGCGAAAGAGGCTGTCGGCGACCGGATCACGCTCACGGGGAATATCCGTCCCACCGAAACGATGTTTCTCGGGACTCCGGCGGTGGTGGAGGAAAACGTCAGGGAATGCCTGCGCAAGGCGTGGGACAGCCCGAAAGGGTTTGTCCTTGCGATGGGATGCGGACTGCCGATCGCAACGCCGCCTGAGAATATCCATGCGCTGGTCGGCGCTGCCCGCCGGTATGGCCGGTATCCGTTCGATCCAGGACTGTTCCGCGGGTGAGGTCAGGCACCCGGCACGGTGGCGGGGTTGAACCGTCGGCTGAACTCGATGTTCACATCGATCTTCCTGGCAATATCGCCGGACTCAAACAGCACGTCCGCAATATGCTGCTCGCGCCGCACAAGGTCGTCGTCGAGCGGACGAAACACCGACGCATTGTACGCCGCCACGTATTTCGCCTTTTCGGGCGTCTGCTTCATCTTCTCGATCAGGATGCGCTCCACTGCGGGTACGTTGGCGCCATACCAGGTCCAGTGCAGCCGGACGCGATTGAGGAAATCCGCCAACGCCAGGCTCTTGGCCTCGTCGCGCAACACATCGCTGCGCGCGGCAAACACCGTCAGCGAGGGAATCCCCAGATCGTCGCTGATGACCAGCACACGCGCCGAACCCTTGTTCAGGCTTTCAATGATCGGCCCCGGCCCGCCCGAGAACACGTCCGCCCGGCCGCTGTTGAACGCAGCCGCCGCGGCGTAGGTGTCGACAAGCTGCACCGGCTCGATATCGCTGGTCTTCAGCCCGGCCTTGATCCGGGTCAGGATATATTGCAGGTAGTTGAACCCGCCGAAGTTGTACGCCCATTTCCTGCCGCGCAAATCACCCAGCGTATCGATGTGCGCCGCGGCGCGAACCGCGGTGACAATCGGCGGGTAGGCCGGGTCCAGGTTCCGCCAGCCGGCAACGATCTGCAGCGGCTGGTTGCCTTCGGTCCAATCGGTGCGGGCGCGGCCTTGCTCGATGATCAGCGATGTGTCGCCCATCAGCCCGACGTCGATCGCTTTCGAATACAACCCGGAAAGTTGCGCTGCCGGACCGGGCAGCGTCGCCCATTGCAGCTCGAACGGTGCACCCTCCAGCACGCCCGAGGCGTTGACGGTTTCCTGCAACGCGATGTCCTGCGTGCCGACAATCAGCCTGACCGCGGACTGCTGCGCCCTGGCGAAGGGCGGAGCCAGCGTGGCGGCAGCAGTCAGGGCAGCGAGGCGGCGGCGGGAAAGCGACACGGCAGGCTCCATCGTTGTTTCAGTGCACCGCAACGCCAAGTTCGCTTAACAGGCGGATGCGCAGATCGGAAAAGTCTCGGCCGGAACGAATTCGTGGCTGCGGAAAATCCACTGGCAGGTCCAGCGATATCCGGCCGCTGGACAGCACGAGCACCCGGTCCGCCAGAAGGATCGCCTCATCGACGTCATGCGTCACCAGCACCACGGCCGGGCGGTAGCGCTGCCAAAGCTGGCCGACGAGTTCATGCATCCTGATGCGGGTCAGCGCATCCAGGGCCGCGAATGGCTCATCGAGCAACAGCAGATCGGGTTGCTGCACCAGCGCCCGTGCCAGCGCCACGCGCTGCGCCTCACCGCCAGACAACGTCTTCGGCCAGGCGTTGACCTGATTGACCAGGCCGACCTCGGTGAGCGCCGATTCGGCGCGGGCGCGTGCGGCGGCGCCGCGGCGGCCGAGCACGACATTCTGCCAGACGCGCTTGGCCGGCACCAACCGAGGCTCCTGGAACACGACGGACCGCCGCCGCGGCACCCGCACCGTGCCGCCATCCGCGCGGTCAAGCCCCGACAGCAGGCGCAGCAGCGTCGTCTTGCCGGTGCCCGATGCGCCGAGGATCGCGACGAATTCCGCGGGCCGGATCGTCAGCGCAAACCCGTCGAGCACGGCGCGCCCGGCAAAGACCCGGCTGACGCCGTGCAGTTCAACCGCGTGGTCATGCGAGAGCAAGCTTCGGCCTCCATGGCAGCGCGAGGTGTTCCAGCAGGCGCATCAGCAGATCGATGGCGATGCCAAGCGCGGCGTAAACCAGGATACCGGCGATGATGATATCGGATCGCTGGTTCATGTTGGCATTGTTGAGGATGTAGCCGATGCCGGAACGGGCGTTGATCTGTTCCGCAACGACAAGCGCCAGCAGCGCCGCACCCGACGCATACCGCAGACCCACAAGGATCGAGGGCAGGGCGGTCGGCAGGATCACATGCCATGCCGTCTGGCGGTGGCTGAGACCGAAGATCGAGGCAGCCTCGATCAGTTTCGGATCGACCCCGCGGACCCCGGCATAGGTGTTGAGGTACATCGGAAAGATCGTCGCCGCGATGATCACCATCAGCTTCGCCAGTTCGTCGATGCCGAACCAGGTGATGAACAGCGGCACCAGGGCGATGAACGGAATGGTCCGCAGCATCTGCAGCGGCGCATCGAACAGTCCCTCGCCGATGCGCCACAGCCCGGCGAACAGGCCGAGCGCCAGACCGGTTGTGCCGCCGATGGCGAGGCCGGCCACCGCCCTGCCGAGCGAGACGGGCAACGCCGCCTGCAAGTCGCCAAGCCGAATGAGTTCGGCAAAGGCGGCGACGATGTCCGCCGGCGACGGCAACACCTCCGTCGCGACGAACCCGAACGAGGAGGCAAGCTGCCACGCCAGCAGAATGACCGCGGGGGCGGCGGCGCGCAGCAGCCATCCGTTCAGGCGCGACCGTCCCGGCGCGGGAACAAGGTGCGGGCTGAGATCGATCAGGCCGCCCTCGCTGCCGCGCGCGGGTGCTTGCCGCGCCGGCGGGAATTCGATCCTGATGATGCTGGACACCGGGTCGTCCGCCAATTTCAGGCGACCCCGCCGGCCGGCAGCCGAGATAGGCGGAAAGGGTGAACACCGCTGGCGCGCGGCATGCGGGAAATAGTCGGTGCCTCGATGGGCAGCTTGGATGGCATGCCGTTCATCATTGGGATTTCCATTCCAAGGGTTGTCGGTGATGAAAATGCGGTCTCAGGCTGGCGCCAAGTCAGCACGCCGTCAATACGTATAATGAGCCAAAACACGACCCGGATCGCGCCAACCCGTTTCGCCGGAGTTGGAATATCATGTTGCACGTTTATGCAACGTTGTATAGCGTGCCGGCACGCCTCCCCGCGGCGGCCAAGCCACAGGGCGGCGCGACCCGCGACCGGGCACGAATATGGCACGGCCGAGCTGCCGCTCAGGCAACCGTTTTTCGTTCCCGGGCCGTCGCTTTTGTGGAGTTTCATCATGACCGCCGTGGATACCCGTCTCGCCGAAAAGCCTCGCCACGCCGAGCACCCGATCGATCCGTTGTTCCTGGAGCGCTGGTCGCCCCGCGCTTTTACCGACGAAACGATTGCCGAAGCCGAGCTGCTGGCGTTGTTCGAAGCCGCTCGCTGGGCACCGTCCGCCTACAATGCCCAGCCCTGGCGCTTCCTGTACGCGCGCCGCGACACGCCGCATTGGGCGAAGTTCCTCGGTTTGTTGGTGCCGTTCAATCAGGTCTGGGCAAGCCGGGCGGCCGCTTTGATCGTACTGGTCTCCGATCCGGTCTTCCTGCCGCCCGGCGCCGACAAAGCGGTGACGTTGCGCAGCCATTCGCTCGATGCCGGCGCGGCCTGGGCAAGCCTGGCGCTGCAAGCCACGCGGGCTGGTTGGCGGGCGCATGGCATGGGCGGCTTCGACGCCGAACGTGCCGCGACGGAACTGAACGTGCCGGCGAGCCACACGGTCGAACTGGCCATTGCCATCGGCCGGCCGGGAGAGCGATCAAGCCTGCCGGAGGCATATCAGGCGCGCGAGTTTCCAAGCGCACGCAAGCCGGTGGCGGAGTTCGCCTTTGAAGGCGGCTTTGCAGCACCCGGCTGAACCGCGCCGACGGCGTCCCGGGCGCGGCAGCGGACTGGAGCCGGGACACGGCCGGCTTGCATCATCCGCTTCGCTTCCAGGACTGCGGCCTCGACCGGGGCCGCAGTCCCGCCGCTGGCCTGCCCGTCAGTTCAGCCGGTCGTCCCGCGGCCCCAACTGAACGGCGGCAGTGCGCCGTTGACGGCGAAATCGCCGACACTACGGTGGTGATAGATTCGCGGGTTATGCGACGCGATGGTTCGCGCATTGCGCCAGTAGCGGTCGAGACCGTCGTCGCGCTTCGCGGCCGACGCACTCAGCGCATCGAAGGCTTCCGTCACGGCGTGCAGCACCAGGTCGCTGACCACCGTCACCGCCTGGCTGACCTCCAGATCGGCTCGCTGCCCGGCCAGGTGCGCGGCATCCCGGTCGCCGGAGAGTTTCGCCTCGTACGCCCGCTGCAACGCCTCCGCCGCCTTCAGGGTGATGGCGCCGGCCGCATAAGCCGCGGCGTGAACCCGGCCAGCGACCTGAAGCACCTGCGGGTCGGAGGCGGGCGATTCGGCGTTGCCGTGGAAGTAGAAGCGGGTGCGGCCCGCCACCAGGCGCCCGGTGTCCAGCGCGACCGCGCGCGCGATGCCGGCCAGCGACGCGACATGCACCATCTGGTAAAACCCGACCGTATAACGGCACCGTTCCGGTACCGGACTCAGCAGATCGGCTGATATCGAAACATTTTCGAACACCGCAGTACCGCTGCCGGACAAAGCCTGGCCAAAGCCGTCCCAGTCGTCGAGTATCGTGACACCCGCGGCTGTTGTCGGCACCAGGGCGCCAATCGGCCTGCCGTCCGCGTCAACCGCGGCGAGGTTGATATAATCGGCGAACAGCGAGCCGGAGGTGTAGAACTTCCGGCCGTTGACCCGGTAGCCGTCGCCGTCCGGCGTAATCGTGGTGCTGATCGCGTTCGCTACACCGCTGGCGAGTTCGGTGTGGCCGCTGCCGACGGTGGCGCCCTCGGCGATGCGGCGCACCCAAAGCTCACGCTCCGGCGAAGCGGGCGTGTTCAGCAGGTCTTCGGTGAAGCCCCACTGCGCACGCAGCGCGTTGGTGACGGAGGTGTCGGCAATGGACAGTTCAATGATCAGATTGAACAGCTCCGGCAGCGACGCGCCGAGCCCGCCCCATTCCACCGGCAGCCGCAGCCGGGCGAACCCGAGTTCCCGCAGGCGGCGCAAGGGTTCCCATGGCAGCGTGCGGGACTGCTCGTTGGCCACCGCGGTCACCCTGATGTCCTGGAAGACTGCGCGGAATGGTGCGGCGAGCGCCTCGTAGCGTGCCGAGGCCGGTGCGCCCCAGCCGTCGTCGATCTGGGTCATAAGTCGGGTGCCTTTCATGTCGGCGGTTTATCGAATTCAGACGCCGCCATGACCGCAAAGCACGGCAGAATTGGACGCCAGGGGCATGCGGATGATCCTCCTTGCCGCCCAGGTTATACAACCATTGTATCACGTCAATATGTATAACAAACTCTCTCCAGACGTAACTACTAAAACGGACACAGCCGACCCTCAACCCTTTGCACCTCAGGCAAACCCGCCCGGCGGGCGCAGCGTTCCTCGTAGCTCGAAGCGTAGTACGGCATGTCCTGCAGCAGCGGGACGACCTGATCGACGAATAGCTCCAGATCCTCCGGCAGCCGGTTGGGCGACACAGTGAACCCGTTATCGGAACCCGCAGGGAGCGGGCCGAGCGGGTCCGTGAGGCGCTGGCCTATGTCGGGCTCGGCGAGCACCTGCTCTCCCGCAAGCCCGTTGCTCTGTCAGGTGGCCAGCGCCAGCGTGTGGCCATCGCCCGGGCGCTGGTCCTCAAGCCGGACGTGATCGTGCTGGACGAGCCCACCTCCGCGCTCGACGTCAGCGTCCAGGCCGGTATCGTCGAGGTGCTGCTGTCGCTGCAGACCGAGCTGGGGCTGACCTATGTATTCGTCTCCCACGACCTGGCCCTGGTGCGTCAGCTCGCCGACACCGTCTGCGTGATGCACCGCGGGCGCATCATCGAACACGGGACCGTCATGGACGTCTTCGACAGCCCCCGCCAGCCCTATACCAGATCGCTGCTGGACTCTCTTCCATCAGGCGCCGCTGGAGTTGACCCTCTGTTGCACCGGCGACCAGAGCCGATCGGCACTATCCGGCCAACGCCGCGGGCGCTGACTGCGTGATTTGATCAGGCGGCCGCGACATCGAGACCTTAAACGGCCGCGGCAAGACCGTTTCGGAGCGCTGTCCCGAAGCGCTACCGAGGCGGCGCCAGGCAGCGGCACGACGGCTGATCGGGTGCGGCGATCCGTCAGGCCGTTAGCGGCGGCGTTCAACCCGAACATCGAGAGCTGCTAATGTCCTCGCCGCGTAGCTCCCCGTCCCCCAGCCGGCGGGCAATGTTGGCGATCGGCATCGGTGCGCACACGGCCACGGTCGGCGTACTGCGCGGGCCGCTGGCGATGTCTTTGCGGCTTTTCGCATATCGACCGGCCCGCACATGCGCTTGATGAGTTTCTGCAACCGAAACCGGGAGCACGTCGGCGTCATCCGCAAGGTCTTCGGCCAAATGCCAGCGCCGGGTGCGCTCCGGCATTGTCCGGTAGGGCGACCGGCCGCAAGTGTGGCGGTTCTCCTGGTTCCATTCCGGTTGAGTTTGTGCCCGTGGATGCACGCGGCTAGCAGATGGCACCCTGGCAACTGTCATAGCCCTCGGGGCCGTCGATTGCCGCCTGACGGCGGCCTGCGAACGCCGGCGGCGAAGTCGGTCCGTTGAGTATATCGCGGTGAACGTTACTCGGTTCCCTCCTCACGGCCTTGGCGCCGACTCGCAGCAATGATGTCCCGCTTGACCGCCCCGGAATACTGTCCCACACTCCGCGGCGACCGGAGTAGCGAAGTCATTGTTTCTGCTTTGGGCAAGAGTTGCCTGACCGAATCCACGTCCCCCATCCAACCCAATGATTTCAATAGTTTAGCTGCCTCAGTCCGGGCCGGTGGGGGACTGTACCACAACGGGTGGCGGATGGGCAGCAATTTGCGGCGCCGGGGCGGCGTCTGGTGGTTCCGGCGCCGGGTTCCGGACGGGCTGCACGCGCGGCTCGGGCTGGCGGAGATTTCCAGAAGCCTGCGAACACGTTCTTTCATGACCGCGCGGGCACGTGCTAAACGTCTCTCGCTTTCAACCGAAAGTTTATTCGCAGTGATGTCAAGCAACCCATCGTTGACCGAAAAGGGGGCCAAACTCATCCTCGATCAGCTCGCCGGAGAGCCACTGTTCGCTTCGCCGACCGCCGACGATCTGGTTGCTTCGGTCGTTCAGGGCGACGGAAACCTGGCCTCCCTGCTCTTCAATGGAACCGCCCCGGGCCTCGCCTTCTCACTGCCGGATGAGCAGCGGCAGGTGATCGCCGGGCATCTGGCGCGGATCACCGACCGGATGGAGGCCGGCGTGGCGCGCCCGGGGCAGACCGTGGCTTCGGAACGGGCCGATCTCGCCGGGCATATCGCCAGCCGCGAGCGGAAGCGGGCCGACGAGGCCGAAGCGGCGCTTCGGCAATCAAAGATGGCGGCTGCGGTGCAGGCCGAGGTCAACGCGAGACTGACTGAACTGGCGGCGGCCCGGCCGGCGCCTCCTGCGTCCGCGCCGGTGATCCCGTGCGCGAAGCCGGCCTCGCCGCCATCCGCAGCCGGCGGAGTGCCGCGGCTTCGGTCGGAATCTGCTGCGGGCGACAGGGGTGACACGGCCGCTCTCGAGGCGCGCAGGCAAAGCCGGGCGGCGGATGCCGGGACGGAGGCGGAGCCGCATCGCCTGTCCGGCTTTGTCGAGCGGTTTTTCCGCGCGAAGCAGTATCGCGGCGATGTCGACCAGCAGAGCCGCACAACCATCCGCATGTGGATCGAGGTCAACGGAGATATGGCGCCCCGGCGCTACACGGAGGAGCATGCCTTCGCGTTCCAGGACGCCCTGCGCCAACTGCCTTCCAGCCACGGCAAGGGCGGACATGTTCCGGTGCGCAAAGCCATCGAGAAGGCGAAGGTCCGGCTTGGGCGTGAAGTGGAAGGTGATCCGGTGATCGGCATCGCGCAGGAACGCCTCGCGGCTCGCCATCGACTGGAGAACGCCCGATTTGCCCTTCTCCCCGAGGTCGTCTTCAATGCCGCAGAGCCTTGCGACCAGGCGGA
>CAINOE010000167.1 GCA_903851415.1 uncultured Rhodopila sp.
CGCCAACGGCATCGCCAGCCAGCGGCTCCAGGTGCCTGCCATTGAATTTCTGATAGAGTTTGGCACCCGAGTTGACGACGCGTCCATCGATTGCCGAGCGAACCGTGACGGGCCCCGACCAGTTCTCGGCGGTGAGTTCCAGTTCCATCGCACCCAGATGCATGTCCGCCATCGAAACGAGGCGCTGCTCCCGCACGAGGCTGCACCGTCCTTTGCGGTCCTCGAAGCGGATGGTGCGCAACAGCATGCCGCGCCGCAGATCGATCTCCTGGTGGTATGACGAGATTTTCGCCGTCCGCGCGGAGAACCAGTCCTCATCGGCGATCCGGAAGTCCAACGCGAGCCAGTTGGGGAAGTTGACGAGATCCTCGTTCTCGACCACTCGGCCGGCAATCTCGGTCTTCAACCGGTTGTAGCCGCCGGCGAGATAGGTTCCCGGATAGTGAACGCCATCCGCCACCGCCCCGGGCGCCGCCCCTCGCGTTGCGAAATAGCCGTTCCCGAGGGTGCATAAGGCTTCACGAATCCCTTCGTTAGCCGGATCGAAGCCGTCGAACACCAATGACCATGCCGAAGGATTTTCGGATGCCCGCTGAATTGCATTGTTCACCACGACGGCCGGGCCAGCGTGGTGGAGCGATCCAACTCTGCTCGGGCAGCAATGGCGTTGAATTCATTTCGGGTCATCATTGCTTCCTTGCATTGGGTGCCGGCATTCGGACTCGCGCGCTGGCGGCGGCACTGGAACTGATCAAGCTAATCTCATCAAGGGCGTTGCAGGAAACCAGCATTAATGCGCGGACCTCCAGGTCTGTTGAATCTCCTCCAGCGACCGGCCCTTGGTCTCCGGCACACGGAAGAAGATCCAAATCCACCCGATCACGCAGAACAGCGCGAACAATCCGAAGGTCAGCGAACTGCCGGCGGCATCGACCATCGACAGGAAGCACTGGCTGACCACGAAGGCCGAGAGCCAGTTGAAAGCCGTGCAGATGGACACCGCCCGGCCGCGGATCCGCCCCGGGAAGATCTCGGTGATCACGGTCCACGTGACGGGACCGATCGAGGCGGCGAAGGAGATGATGAATGCGACCAGACCGCATAGCGTAATGATGCCAGCAACGCTTGGTGCTGTCGTGGCGGCCCCCGGTGCGGCGGGGACGATGAACCGGAAGGCGGTTCCCAAAACGGCCAGACTAACTCCCATCCCGAACAGTCCGCCCAGCAACAATTTGCGCCGCCCCCAGCGATCTACGAAAGCGAGCGCGATGACCGTGGCAGCCACGTTGACGCCGCCGATGGCCCATGTTGTCAAAGTCGCCTGGGACGAGAGAGCGAAGCCGGCGGAGGCGAAAATCTGGTTTGCATAGTAGATTATTGCGTTGATCCCAGTGATCTGCTGGAATACCGCAAGGCCGATCCCGATCATCAACGGACGCCGCCACTGGCGGTGAAAAATTTCGCTCCAGGCAGCGCTTTCAGTCTCCTCCCGCAAGGCCTTGTCGATCATGTTCAACGCGTCCTGCGCGTCGACCTTCGGCCGGATCTTCTGCATCTGCACCTTGGCCTCGGGGCGGCGTCCCATTTTCATCAGCCAGCGTGGCGATTCCGGTGCAGCCACCGCCACCAGCAGCAGCAACACGCCCGGAACTGCGGATGAACCCAGCATAACCCGCCAGGAGCCGGCGTTCGAGAGCCAGTCGTTCACCAGGTAGGCGAGGAAGATGCCGATCGTGATCGCGAACTGGTACCCGGATACGATCCGGCCACGCAACATCCGTGGCGCGAGCTCCGCGCCGTACAGCGGTGCGGCGACGGCGATCACGCCGACAGCGGCACCCACAATCAACCGTCCGCAGACCAGAACAGCCGTGACCGGTGCGAAGGCCTGCACGGCGGCGCCCAGCGTAAACAGGACGCCGGAAAACAAAATCGCGTTCCTGCGGCCGAAACGGTCCGCCAGCTCGCCCCCCGCCAGCGCGCCGAACATGGCGCCCAGGGTGACCCAGCTTGTCACAACTTCAACCAGAAGCGGGGTCAGCACGAACGACTTCTTGATGCCGTCCAGCGCACCGGAGATCACGCCCTGATCGTAGCCGAACAGTGCTCCGGCGAACAGAATAACCGCCATTGCGACCACCAGCCATGGCGTCATGGACTGGCCGGTCAGGGGCGGAGGTGCAGAGGGCGATTGGTTTGTGCCGACAGGCGAGACGGATGGCACGCTTCCGGTGCCCCCGGGGGTCAAGGTGTCCATGCTGTCAACTTCCGAGGTTTGTGGTTATCGCCGGCTTCAGGCAAATAAAGTTCTCCCGCTGCGGGCAAACATAACCCGCGCCGGGGCGAAAGCTGTAGTATCGGAAAATACTCATGCGCAGTCGCTGAAATGGCGGTCGGTCTATAGCACCGGGGACATGAGTACTTTCCGAGCCTGCCCGGGCAAGGACCGGTCGCCTATAGGTCCCAGCGGCGCTGCGACATACTTTTGAGGTAAAAATGATACTCGCGTGCGGAGAATCCCTTATCGACCTGTTGGTTGGCAAGCCGTCCGGCGCGGGCCTCGCGAGTGAGGCCGTCCCGGGTGGTTCTCCATTCAACGTGGCGATCGGCGTTGCCCGCCTGGGGGGCAAGGCCGGATTTCTGTCGAAGGTATCCGACGATTTTTTCGGCCGTTACCTGGTCCGCACCCTGGTGGAGGCCGGCGTCGATGAGCGCTTTCTGGTTTCGACCTCGCGACAGACCACCATCAGCGTGGCCGTGACCGGACCCGGTGGGGAGGCGCAATATGCGTTTTATGGTCACGACTCGGCCGACCGTTCGTTGCTTCCAAGCGAAATCCCGGCGGCGTTGCCGGATGAAGTGTCTGCTATCGCCATCGGGTCCTATACGCTCGCGATCGATCCGACCGCCTCCGCCATCGAGCATTTGATCGAACGGGAGAGCGGACGGCGCGTCGTCTCTGTTGATCCGAATATTCGTCCCAATGTCATCGGGGATGCGAAGGCATGGCGCCCGCGCTTTGAACGCTTCCTCGCCCGATGCGCAATCGTCAAGGCAAGCGTGGAGGATCTGGCGTTCCTGTATGGGGCAGGGGTGGATGCCCGGGCCTGGGCGAGGCACTGGCTGACCGCGGGACCCAAGTTGGTCATCATAACGCGCGGCGGTGACGGGGCGAGCGTGTTCTTTGGAAACTCCACGTTCGACCTTCCCGTCCGCAAGGTCGATGTTATCGACACCGTCGGTGCCGGCGATAGTTTTCATGCGGCGCTGCTGATTTCTCTTGAGGAGCAGGATCTTCTACGACCGGCCGAAATCGCGAGTTTATCGCTGGAAGCCGTCACGCGTGCCATGAACTTCGCCGTTGTGGCGTCGTCAATCACCTGTTCGCGTAAGGGCGCGGATCTGCCGGCACTTGCCGATGTCGAGGCCGTCCTCAGCGGATGATGAGGCGACCCTATTTCCAGTAGCGTCACGGCACCTTCGGGCCGGATCCGACATACCCCAATGCCGCCGGCACGACCGGTTGGATCGCCGACTGTGCCAGGGCGATTCAAGCCAGGGCATCATCGTTCCGAAGACGACGCCATCGCCGACGGAATGAACCGTGCCCGCTCCCGCCGGCGGAACGCCGGCGGCGATGGTGATGAAAGACTTCAGCCCAGCTGGAACTGACAGACAAGCGCCTGCTCCCGCCAAGGCGAATAACCTGGCAGATGATCTGGACGGCGCGGCAGGTTCGGAAACTACTCATATTTGGCGGGATTACATGACTCTTGGTACGGATACCCGCCGGTTCACAGTGTCCGACGACACGGATGCATCCCGGCATGAGTATTTTCCGACCCTGTTCCGCCGTGTTTTTCGGCAGCTATTGTCCATGACGGCACGATTAGGCCTGTTCGCCGGCAGCGCCGCGTGAGGTTCTGATCCGCCTTCACAACGCCATGCGATCCCCATCGTGTGGCAGCAGAGCGCCTTTCCGAACAATGATCGAGACAACAGGGGCCAAAAAATGGACGCATCCACTACGGCGCGAGAACTTCAGAAACGCAAAGATCCGGCTGGTGAACCGACCCTGACCGCAGAGGAGTTGCGCAAGACCAACGCATACTGGCGCGCAGCCAACTATTTGTCCGTGGGACAAATCTACCTGTACGACAATCCACTACTGCGTGAACCGCTGACGCTGGCCCACGTCAAGCCGCTGGTTGTCGGCCATTGGGGAACCACGCCGGGTCAGAACTTCATCTATGTCCACCTCAATCGGGTCATCAAGAAGCATGACCTGGACGTCATCTACATCGCCGGCCCCGGTCACGGCGGTCCCGCCCTTGTCGGCAATGTTTATCTCGAAGGTACCTGGAGCGAGGTGTATCCGAATATCACCCGGGATGAAGCCGGTCTGAAAAAGCTGTTCAAGCAATTTTCGTTTCCCGGTGGCATTTCCAGTCATGTCGCGCCGACGACGCCGGGATCGATCCACGAAGGCGGCGAGTTGGGCTATTCCATCAGCCACGCCTTCGGTGCGGCATTCGACAATCCGGAACTGATCGTTGCCTGCATCGTCGGCGACGGCGAATCCGAAACCGGCCCGCTGGCGACGGCATGGCAGTCCAACAAGTTCCTCGATCCGATCGCGGACGGGGCGGTGCTGCCGATCCTGCATCTGAACGGGTACAAGATCAGCAACCCGACGGTTCTGGCCCGCATCGATCATGAAGAGCTTGAACAGTTTTTCCGCGGCTGCGGTTGGACGCCCTACTTCGTCGAGGGCGACGATCCGGAAACGATGCACGAACTCATGGCCACCGTGCTGGAGCGGGCTATCGAGGATATCCGGCAGTTCCAGACAACCGCGCGGGCGACCAAAAATCCATCCCGCCCGCGCTGGCCGATGATCGTCCTGCGGTCGCCCAAGGGCTGGACCGGGCCGAAGACCGTCGACGGCCTGCAGATCGAGGGAACGTTCCGGGCACATCAGGTGCCTTTGCTGGTCGATCAGGACCATCCGAAGCACGTCGCCCTGCTGGAAAGCTGGATGAAAAGCTATAAGGCCGAGGAATTGTTCGATGAAAACGGACGGCTGATCGGTGAATTGGCCAAGTTGGCGCCAAAGGGCGATCGTCGGATGGGATCCAATCCCCACGCCAACGGCGGAATCCTTTTGCACGACCTAAATATGCCCGATTTCCGGGATCATGCTGTCCACGTGCCGTCGCCAGGTGCCGTCGATGGCCAGGATACTCTTGTGCTGGGCGAGTTTTTCAAGGATGTCGTCAAGCTGAACCCGGACAATTTCCGGATCTTCGGTCCGGATGAGACGCTCTCGAATCTTCTCGGTTCTGTCTTCGAGGTCACCAACCGCCAATGGGATGCCGAGAAGGTCGAGAATGACGAGTTCCTCGCACCCGCGGGCCGGGTGCTCGATTCGATGCTCAGCGAGCACCAGTGCGAGGGATGGCTGGAAGGCTACCTGCTGACCGGACGTCACGGGGTGTTCAACAGCTACGAGGCTTTCATTCGCATCGTGGATTCGATGTTCAGCCAGCACGCGAAATGGCTGAAGGTGACGTTGGAACTGCCGTGGCGGCGGAAAATCGCGTCGCTGAACTATCTGCTTGCGTCTCACGTGTGGCAGCAGGACCACAATGGATTCACGCACCAGGATCCCGGGTTCCTTGACCACGTGATCAACAAGAAGGCGGATATCGTGCGCGTCTACCTGCCGCCCGATGCCAACTGCCTGCTTTCCACGTTCGATCATTGCCTGCGCAGCCGGCATTATGTGAACGTTGTGGTCGCCGGCAAACATGCCCTCCCGCAATGGCTGACCATGCAAGAGGCGATCGTCCATTGCACCCAGGGTCTGGGCATCTGGCAATGGGCAAGCAACGACCAGGATGGCGAACCCGACGTCGTGATGGCCTGTTGCGGCGACACGCCGACGCTGGAGATCCTCGCCGCGGTGTCGATCCTGCGGGAGCATCTGCCCGAACTGAAGATCCGGGTGATCAACGTCGTCGATCTGATGAAGCTACAGTCGGCAAGCGAGCACCCGCATGGGCTGAACGAGACCGACTACGATTCCTTGTTCACGAAGGACAAGCACATCATCTTCGGCTTTCATGGCTATCCTTCGCTAGTGCATCGGCTGACCTATCGCCGGACCAACCGGAACCTTCATGTGCGCGGCTACAAGGAAGAGGGCACGATTACCACGGCTTTCGACATGCGGGTACAAAACGACCTGGACCGCTTCCATCTCGTGCAGGACGTCGTGGACCGCTTGCCGCATCTGGGAAGCAAGGGTGCGTATCTGAAGCAGATGGTTCAGAACAAGCTTGTTGAGCACAACCTTTACATCGACCAGCACGGGCAGGATCTGCCGGAAATCCGGAACTGGAAGTGGGGCGCCGGGAAATGACCATGCAAGACCTCGCTGCCACTGCACACGAACTCGTGGGCAGTGGCAAGGGAATCCTCGCGATGGACGAGAGCAATTCCACCTGCAACAAGCGGTTTGCCGCGGTGGGCGCACCGGAGACCGAGGAGGCAAGGCGCTCGTGGCGGGAATTGATCGTCACCACCCCGCAGCTTGCCGACAGCATCAGCGGTGTAATTCTCTATGACGAGACGATCCGCCAGCAAAAGAAAGACGGCACGTCATTCGTCAGGGTTCTCAGCGCTGCCGGCATCATTCCCGGCATCAAGGTCGATATGGGCGCGAAGCCCTTGGCGGGCCGTCCCGGAGAGACGGTCACCGAAGGCCTGGACGGATTGCGTGCCCGCCTGGAGGAATACGTCCAAATGGGCGCCCGCTTTGCCAAATGGCGGGCAGTCATCTCCCCGGCCGGTGGCCTGCCAAGCCGGGGCTGCATCGAGGCCAACGCACACGCGTTGGCCCGGTACGCCGCTCTGTGCCAGGAAGCCGGACTCGTTCCGATTGTCGAACCGGAAGTGCTGATGGCCGGAGAACACACCCTCGAGCGGTGCCGGGAGGCCACCCGGGAGACGCTGCACTGCGTTTTCAACCAGCTTTACGACCAGGGCGTCATCCTGGAGGGCATGATTTTGAAGCCCAACATGGTGCTTCCGGGATTGAACTGTCCAAAACAGGAGACGCTGCATGAGGTTGCGGCTGCCACGGTGGCATCTCTTCTCAGGGTCGTGCCGGCTTCCGTTCCGGGAATCGCATTCCTGTCGGGCGGCCAAGCCAGCGAACTGGCCTCCGCCCGTTTGAACGCCATGAACGTCATTGCCAGATCGGCATCGTCGCCGCTCCCCTGGCCGCTGGCGTTTTCGTTCGCCCGAGCAATCCAGCAGTCCGCCCTGGAGATCTGGCGGGGGCAGCAAGACCGCGTCCCTGCGGCGCAGCATGCACTCGCGCATCGGGCGCATTGCAATAAAGCCGCGCTCCAGGGTGAATATTCGGCGGCGATCGAGCGGACCTGACGGCTGCACACGGGCCGGGTCCGAGTTTGTTCCTCGTCCGGCGTTGTGAGAACGAGTGGCGGCTGTCCTGGCCGCACATCGCATCCGGGGCATCGGCGGCCGCACATGATCGGGCGCGAGCGAACACCCGGCAAGCAGAAGCAATGCGATCATGGCCCCGGCTGGCCGTCGTTTCAGCAGCTATCGCCGGGATCGTAAACTCGCCGCGTCAATCCGCTGCGATCACCAGCGAACGAAGCGCCTCCGGAACCTTCTTCGGGTTTCCGTTAAACGATAGTGTGACCACGTCGAGCCCGTGCCGTTGCATGATCGTGCGCCCCTCCGCCCCCAGCAGGAACGTAATGAAGCGGTCGGCACCAGCCGGATTCGGAGCCTCGCGCAGCACCGTCGCGGTGTAGTGCGCGCTGAGCGAGATTTCGGCTGGAAGCGTGATCGCGGCGATATTGTGATCTATTGTTTCGGTAGAGTAGAAGAAGCCGGCATCGAGATCTCCAGATTGAAGCTTGCTTACCAGGTCTTCCTCGGGAAACAGTTGCTCCTGGCTTTCCGGCGCCCCTAGCACTTTATAGGAAAGATCGGGCAACTTGTAGACCCGTTCCGCCTTGTCGAGCAGATCAACCGCCATCCGGCCCTTTGGATCGAGGTTCGGATCGGTTCGGCCGATTCTGATCCCCGGCTCCTGCAACACGTCATACCACGGCTTGGCTTTCAGATCGTCGGCGAAGCGACTGGCCGGGTTGTAGCCAATAACGAGCGGCGACTGGGCGAATGTCACGTACCAATTGACCCAATCTCCATTGACCGGACCCATAAGATCTTCATTCGTCCGCGAATCGGCGCTGATGAAGACGTCTCCCGTGCGGAGCCGCTCCTTGATTTCATGGACAAGCCGGAACGAGCCGCCGGAATATCCCCGGAACTGGCCGCGATCGGCCGTGTCGAACGCGGGCCCGATTCCGCTGTCCATCAAGTGCACCAGCGAACCGGCATAGAACACCGTTACGGCACCGCCGATCGCTCCGTTTGCTGCCGCGGCGGCGCGGATGAACGGCAACGCTGCGCCAGCCGCTAAAATTGCACGTCTACGCATCTGTTTTTCCTTCTCCGTCAATCGACACCGGCGTGTCATTCGAGCTCCGCATGGACTGTAGTTTACGGAGCCTGGTGCATCCGCGGCAGCCTCGGAAACTACCTACACCGATTATCCGGCGCCTGTAGTTCCGATCTGGGTAGTTTCCGAGGCTTTTATTGCCGCCGGGCACTCGTTACGAGCAAAGAGCCTTGACCCGCAACCCATGGTGATAACGTGAACGAACTCGGCGGCTACGACATCAGCGACCTGCACATCGGCATGCACGCCACCTTCGCCAAGACCATCACGGAGGCTGATATTGTCCTGTTCGCCGCCGTATCGGGCGACAACAACGCTTTGCACATCAACGAGGAATTCGCGGAGTCCACGCAATTCAAAGGCCGCATCGCGCATGGCATGCTGTCGGCGAGCGTGATCTCCGCCGCCATCGCCGGGCGGCTGCCGGGTCCGGGCACTATCTATATGGGCCAGAACCTCCGCTTCATGGCGGCTGTCCGCCCGGGCGATACCGTGCACGCCACGGTTACTGTGAAGGAACTGATCCCCGAAAAGTGCCGCGCGCGCCTGAGCACCGTGTGCACGGTGAGAGGAAAGGTGGTGATCGACGGGGACGCATTGGTCATGATCACGTCACGCGAAGGCCGGAATACCTGAAGCTCGCTACATTCCCCCCGGATAATTCGGCCCGCCACCGCCTTCCGGGGGTACCCAGTCGATGTTCTGCGTCGGGTCCTTGATATCGCAGGTCTTGCAGTGCACGCAGTTCTGCGCGTTGATCTGCAACTTCGGCGAGCCTGCCTCGACACCGATGATTTCGTAAACTCCAGCCGGACAATATCGAACTTCCGGACTGCGATAGCGATCCCAATTCACATCGATCGCCTTCGCCGGATCGGCCAGATGCAGGTGCGGCGGCTGATTTTCTTCATGGTTGGTGTTGCTGATGAACACCGACGACAGCTTGTCGAAAGTCAGCACCCCGTCCGGTCTCGGATAGGCGATGCGCGGTGCCGCGTCCGCATCCTCCAGCGTTTCGTTGTCACGGTGTGGATTGTGCAACGTCCAAGGCGCCCGGCCGCGCAACAGATACGTGTCGAGTGCACTATAGGCCAGTCCGCCCCACATGCCGAGCCTGGCGAAGGCCGGCCGGACGTTGCGGACCTTCAACAGCTCAGTCCACACCCAGCTTGACTGCAGCCGATCCAGATAGCCTGTCACCTCGGCGGGGCGATCGGAGGCCATAGCCTCGGCAATCGCTTCGGCCGCCAGCATGCCGGACTTCATCGCGGTGTGCGTGCCCTTGACCTTGGGCACATTCAGGAAGCCTGCGGCATCGCCAATCAGCAGTCCGCCCGGAAAGCTGAGCTTAGGCAACGACTGAACGCCGCCCTCGACCAGCGCTCGCGCGCCATAAGACACGCGGCGGCCACCCTCGAAATGCTTGCGCATATCGGGATGGGTCTTGAACCGCTGCATCTCCTCAAACGGCGACATCCAAGGGTTGGTGTAATCCAGGCCGACAACAAACCCGAACGAAACCAGGGCCTTGCCGAAATGGTAAACGAATGACCCGCCATAGGTTGCACGATCCAGCGGCCAGCCAAGGCTGTGCTCGATCAGGCCCGGCTGGTGGGCGGCGGCGGGAATTTCCCATAGCTCCTTGATGCCGATCCCGTAGGTCTGGGGATCGCTGGCGTCGCACAGGCTGAAGCGCCTCATCAACTGCTTGGACAGCGACCCGCGGCAGCCTTCCGCGAAAAGGGTATAGGGTGCGCGCAGTTCCATGCCGCGCTGAAAATTCGGCGTGGGTTCGCCATCCTTGCCGATGCCCATATCGCCGGTGGCGATCCCGGCGATGCGGCCGTCCTCCTCCAGCAGTTCGCTGGCGGCGAAGCCGGGGTAGATCTCGACGCCCAAAGCCTCAGCCTGCTGGCCCAGCCAACGCACGACATTGCCCAGCGAGACGATGTAGTTACCGTGATTGTGCATCTGCGGCGGCGTCGGCAGCCGGATCGAACGCTTCGAGGTCAGGAACAGAAAACGGTCCTCGCCGGCGGGCGTATCCAACGGTGCGCCCTTTTCCTTCCAGTCGGGAACCAGTTCGTTCAGCGCCTGAGGCTCCAGCACCGCACCGGACAGGATATGGGCGCCGATTTCGCCGCCTTTTTCCACCAGGCAGACCGTGATCTCCGGGTTTAACTGTTTCAGCCGGATCGCCGCGGCCAGGCCGGACGGCCCGCCGCCGACAATGACCACGTCGAATTCCATCGCCTCCCGAGGCGGTTTCTGCTCAGACATCTTCCGATCCTTGTCGCCTGCCGGTTAAAACAGCGCTTCTTCCAGTGCCAACACCGAGCCGGCGCCCAAGGTGATTTCGTCGCGAAACGCCCCCGCCTCCGGCAGCACATGCTCGGCATAAAACCGCGCCGTGGCGATCTTGCCGCGCAGGAAAGCGGCGTTCTCCGCGCCGGCCGACAGCAGGCGATGAGCGATCCGCGCCGCGCGTGCCATCTGCCACCCGCCGGCAACCGTGCCGGTGAGCTTCAGGTAGGGGACCGCCCCGGCCGCGGCTTCACGCGGGCTGTTGTCCGCATGCTCCAGCATCCAGCGCGTCGCCTCCTCGAACACCTGCACCGCTCCGGTCAACCCACACCGCACCGCCGCCAGATCGGCGTCGTTGCCCGCGGCCAGGCCGGACGGCCCGCCGCCGACAATGACCACGTCGAATTCCATCGCCTCC
>CAINOE010000168.1 GCA_903851415.1 uncultured Rhodopila sp.
GAGCGCTAGACCCGGGAGATCGGCCCCGAGGGTGTGGCACGCCGGGTGCGGCAGGCGGCGGGCCGGTTGCTGGGCGGGTGACGGCCTGTCGGATGGCGGTCCCGGGCCCGCTCCGGTGCCGCTTGCGCCTAAGCCGTGCACCCTTCGTCGCGCAGCAGCTCCAGCACCGCCTCGGGCGGCACGTTGGCGCTGGTGAAGGCCTGGCCGATGCCGCGCGCCAGCACGAAATGCAGCGCCCCGTCGCGCATCTTCTTGTCGCGCCGCATATGGCCCACCAGCACCTCCGCCGAGAACCGCCGGTTCAGCATCGACAGATCCGCCGGCAGGCCGACGGACGAGACATGCGCGATCACCCGCTCGGCATCCGCCGCCGCGCAGAAGCCTAAGCGTGCCGACAGCTTGAACGCCAGCCCGAGGCCGACGGCCACGCCCTCCCCGTGCAGGATGCCGCCGTCGTAGCCGTATTCCGCCTCCAGCGCATGGCCGAAGGTATGGCCGAGGTTCAGCAAAGCGCGGCCGTCGTTCGGTTTCTCCTCCCGCTCGTCGTCGCCCACCACCGCCGCCTTGAAGGCGCAGGTGCGCCTGACCGCCTCGGCCTGAGCCTCGCGGTCGCCGGACACCACGGCCTTGCCGTTGCGCTCGCACCAGGCGAAGAACGCGGCATCGCCGATAAGCCCGGACTTGACGATCTCCGCGTAGCCGGCGCCGAGTTCGCGCGGCGGCAGCGTCGCCAGCGTGCCGGTATCGGCCAGCACGATGCGCGGCTGGTAGAAGGCGCCGACAAGGTTCTTGCCGCGCCGCGTGTTCACCCCGGTCTTGCCGCCGACGGAGGAATCCACCTGCGACAGCAGGGTGGTCGGGATCTGCACGAAGGGCAGCCCACGCAACGTGGTCGCCGCCGCGAAGCCGGCGAGGTCGCCAACGACGCCGCCGCCCAGCGCGATGATCGCGGTGCGCCGCTCGACCGGCACCTCCAGCAACTGGTTCACCACGTCCTGGTAGCTCTCCAGCGTCTTGGACATCTCGCCGCCCGCGACGACGATGGAGCTGGCGGTGATCGCGGTCTCCGCCAGCCCGTCCATCAGCGTCTGCAGGTGCAGTTCGGCCACGTTGCGGTCGGTTATCACCACCGCGCGCTTCTGCGGCAGCCGGGGCGCCAGCAAGGCGCCGGCGCGGGCGAGCAGATTGTCGCCGATGACGACGTCATAGCTGGTGTTGGACAGGACGACCTGCAGCCGCCGCGCCGGCTTCCAATCCAGGAGTGACTGAATCACGCTGAAGGTCGTGTGGTCGGGCGGCTCGTCGCCGCAATCCACGATCACGTCAGCTTCGGCGTAGACCGGGTAGCGCACCTGCATCAGCTGGCGCAGCGTGTCTTCCCGGTCACGCCCGTTGAGCAAAGGCCGGTTGTCCCGCCCCGCCACCCGGCGCACCAGCGTAGGCAGGGTGCAGCGCAGCCATACCGAGATCGCTTCGGCGCGCGTCGTCTCCCGTGTCTGCGGGTCCATGAAGGCGCCGCCGCCGAACGCCACCACCATCGGGTCGCCGGCCAGCAGCCGGCGGATCACCCGGCGCTCGCCGTCGCGGAAGGCGGGTTCGCCGTAGCGGGCGAACAGTTCCGGGATGCTGCAGCCGGCGGCCAGCTCGATTTCCTGGTCCGCGTCGCGGAACGGCAAACCGAGGCGCGCGGCCAGCCGGCGGCCGATGGAGGTCTTGCCGGCGCCCATCAGCCCGACGAGCACAATGCTGCGCCCGGCGATCGTATCGGGGACCGGTATCGTCTCCCGCAGGACAGGGGTTCGTGTCATGGTCGCTCACATTAGCACACCATGCGCAACAGGCGACGGCCCGCATGGCAGATGCGTCTGGCAGACTGCGGTATCGGCTTTCCTTCGAAGCCGATAGCTAATATTTTGGATCGGTATCTGATTCCCGCGGCGAGTCGCACCGCCTTGCCGCGCCTTGCTCGCCCGCGCCGGCTATCCCTCAGGAGCTTTGATGATTCGTATTTTCCTGTTCGTCGTCGCGGCCGGACTTGTGCTGATGGCCATCGGCGTGGTGATGCTGGGGA
This sequence comes from uncultured Rhodopila sp., assembly GCA_903851415.1. Taxonomy (GTDB): domain Bacteria; phylum Pseudomonadota; class Alphaproteobacteria; order Acetobacterales; family Acetobacteraceae; genus Rhodopila. The sequence goes on from CAINOE010000168.1 coordinate 2,072, forward strand.
CGTTCCCGCCGACACCGCAGCCGCACGCGGTGGAAAAGGTCGTGCCGAACGACAAGTTCACCGCGCACTGAATGGATCCGAAGGTCGACGCCTTCCTGGAAATGCTGACGGTGGAGCGCGGCGCGGCGCGCAACACCATCGACTCCTACACGATCGACCTGGCGGATTTCGCCGATTTCGCGCTCGGCCGCGGGCAGGCGGCGGCGGCGGCCGATGCGGCGACGTGCCAGTCCTATATGGCGTCGCTGCACGCGCGCGGCCTGTCCGCCCGCACCGCCGCGCGCCGGCTGTCGGCGTTGCGCCAGTTCCATCTGTTCCTGCTGCGCGACGGGGTGCGCACGGACGACCCCACCAGCCTGCTGGACACGCCGAGGCTGCCGCAGCCGCTGCCGAAATTCCTCTCCGAGGCCGAGGTCGATGCGCTGATGGCCACCGCGGCGGCGAAGCCCGGCCGGACCGGGGCGTTGGCGCGGGCGGCGCTGGAATTGCTCTACGCGACCGGCATGCGGGTGTCGGAACTGCTGTCGCTGCCGCGGGCTTGTTTGGGCGCCAGGGCCGAGGCGATGATCATCAAGGGCAAGGGCGGCAAGGAGCGGATGGTGCCGCTGTCGGCTGCCGCGCGGGACGCGGGGGCGGCGCTGCTGGCGGCCACCGCGGCGCAAAGCCGCTGGCTGTTCCCGGGCCGCGATCCGAAGCAGGCGCTGACCCGGCAGGCGTTCTTCCTGCTGCTGAAGCAGCTGGCGCTGGAGGCGGGGCTCGATCCGGCGCGGGTGTCGCCGCACGTGCTGCGGCACTCCTTCGCGTCGCACATGCTGGCGCGCGGGGCGGACCTGCGGAGTTTGCAGGTGCTTCTGGGGCATGCGGACATCTCGACCGTGCAGATTTACACGCATGTGCAGACCGCGCGGCTGCGCCAGGTGATCGAGGCGCATCATCCGCTGTCGGAACGCTGGTCCGGGCCGGCCGACGCGCCGGAGTGACACGGTTCGCGTCCGGACGCAGGGCGACGCCCGGGAACACCGCTTCACGGGGCAGTGTCCGCAACACCGCCCGGCTGGAGCGGTCATACTTGGGCATCGCCTCAAGCCACGCCCGCCGGCCACCGAACGATCAGCCAGCCTTCACGGAAATAGAAACGATCCGCGCCCCGCCCAGCGCGATGCCGGCTTCCGTGCGCAGCGCATCCAGTTCCCCGGCGATCGCCTTGCGGGCGTCGGCGCGGACCGCCACGGGCAGATGTCCGACTGAATTGCCGAAGGAACTGGCCTCCCAGAACCGCACGGCCGCGTCGCCGTCGGGAAAATGATGCGGGTTGGACACGACATCGAGCGTCTCGATTGCGAAGCCCGCCTGCTCCAGCAGCGCCCGAAGCTCCGCCGCCGAGATGTGGTGCGCCACGCCATCCTGCGATTCCGGATACTGATTGAACGGCGCGCGCGCCAGCACGCGGGTCTTGACCTCATGCAGCACGTTGCGATGCTCGCGCGACCCGGTGGCGATGCCGAGCCGCCCGCCGGGCGCCAGCACGCCGGCGAACTGGCGCAGCGGCTCAAGCTTTTCGGGCAGCCAGTGAAACACCGCGTTCAGCACCACGACATCGAAGCCGGCGTCGGGAAAGCGGCTCAGGTCATAGGCATTCCCGACCTCGAACCGGATCGCGGGGTTGCGCCGCTGCCTGGCGATTTCAATGCGCAGCGGCAGCGGGTCGATCCCGGTCACCGAGCCTTGCGGGCCGACGATTTCGAAAATATGCCCGGACAGCAGGCCGGTGCCGCTGCCGACATCCAGCACGCGTTCGCCGGGGCCGATCCCCAGCGCCTCAACGAGTTGCTTTCCCACCCTGAACTGCCGATCGGCGCTGATCTGTTCGTAGTGTTCGGCAAGGTCGGTGTTGTCGAGGGCAAGGCTGAGACGCGACATGGCTTCATTCTCCGGTCAGGCGAGCCGGCCGGGAACCGGCAGGTCGCCATTTAGTACCAGACCGGGACGGATAACACAAGATACTACATTCGCCCGGAGTGTGATACCGCGCTCTGTTTGCATTGCCCCGTTGCAGGGTCGTATAGACCCGGCACAGGCATGGACGGAACGGATCGACATGACGCCTGACCCCGGCGCGCCTGCCGTGCGGCAGACCACCTGCTACATGTGCACCTGCCGCTGCGGCATCAACGTGCATCTGCGCGATGGCGTGCCAATCCGCATCGAGGCCAATCCCGCGCATCCGAAGAACCACGGCGTGCTGTGCGGCAAGGGCGCCGCCGGCTGCAGCACCATTTCTCCGCCGCCCGGCTGCGCAAGCCGCTCAAGCACCGGCTACTCCGCCATCGCCGACGAGTGGATCGGCATTCGTCCCGGAACCCACGGTGCGCCGGCGCTGGTGCAGGAGGTGCTGCGCACTGACCGTATCGACCTCGACTCCCTCGTGCGCTTCACCAACGCCCATTGGCTGGCGGTGCAGGCGCCCGGCACCGCGGAGCACGGTCTGTTCGCGCGCGATGCGGAAAACCGTCCGCTGTGCCGGGCGAACGGGGATGCCGGCGCCACCGGCATTTCCCCCGCCGTGGTCGGGCGCTTCACCCTGCCGGACGGGCGGGTCGCGACGCCGGTCTTCGCGTTGCTGGCAGAACGTTACCTGGACGCCGCCTATGCGCCGGAGGCGGCGGAGGCGTGCCGGCTGCAACGATCCGGCGGATCGCGGCGGAACTGGCCTCGGTGGCATTCGACCAGGCGATCGAGCTGGACATTCCCCGGGCCGATACGTCCGGGCACCATCACGCAAAGACGCTCGGCCGGCCGGTGGCGATGCATGCGATGCGCGGCATATCGGCGCACAGCAACGGGTTCGACACGACCCGCGCCATCCACTTGTTACAGATGTTACTCGGCACAATCGACTGTCCCGGCGGCGTCCGCTTCAAGCCGCCGTTGCCGAAGCCGATTCCGCCCGGGCCGAAGCCGGCGGGGAAGGGTTACGCGCCGGGGAAGCCGCTGGGCGGGATGCCGCTCGGCATGCCCGCGGGGCCGGAGGATCTGCTGCCGGAGCCGGACGGCCAGCCGTTGCGCCTGGACCATGGGCGCGCTGTGCGGCCGTTGCCGGGTGGAATCCCGTTGGTGCACGGCAGGTTGTTTTGGCAGTGACCGCAGGAATGATAACCCCAGGCCGCATAAGCGGGCCGGATGTTGTCGCGCCCGTTGGTCAGGCAAATCCGGTGGTCTTTGCCGTGTTCGTGGATGGCGCCCACCGGGCAGCGGGCAATGCAGGCACCGCAGGTGCCGTCGGTCACCCACGGACAATACTCATACACGCCTGAGTAAGGACGTTGTGTCGGCGTCAGATCGAGGTCGGTCACGACGCTGCCGATTCGCCCGGCGGCGCCTTTTTCGGTCAGCAGTCCGGCATGCAGGCCGAACGTTCCGACACCGGCGATGAACGCGACGTGCCGTTCCGACCACATCGGTATCAGGTCCACGGCTTTGTAGCGCAGTTCCAAATTAGGAACGACCGCGCGTCCGCCCTGCGCCTGCAGATAACGCGCCAGGGCACGCCGCGTGACGTTCACGAACACCTCGCCGTTCAGGCGTCCGGAAACCCATTCCAGCGACGGCAGGTGCGAGTGCTTGTCGTAGCTTTTCTTGACCTGCCGGGAAAATGGCAGGAAGAAGCTGACCACCGAGCGCGCGCCCGGCAGCCAGTCCGCGGGATCCACATGGATTGGCCCGACAACGCCGGGCTGCTTCAACGTTTCGAACATCGGGTCGGAAGCGGCGGCAATGCCAACGACCGGAGGCTCCCATATCGGGGGATTGTCACCCTCGGGCAGGACGTTGCGCGGGTCGGTTTCGACGAGTTCGGTCAGGAAGGCCGAGATTGCAGCGGCGTCCGTGCCTGTGCCGGCGAAGCGCCTTGTGATGTAGCCGGCGGTGCTCATGGCCGCACGCCCCATCCGGCGGCGGTTGGCGGAGCGCCGCTTTCAGCCTCCAGAAGGCCGCCGCTGGTGGGCGTGAAGTCGTAGTCGTTCCACACCCATAATTCGTCCCAGATTTCGGCCACGAGGCGTTCCGCGAGGGCGTTCGGGGATTCGCCGTCCGCAAGCCGCGTGGCGCCGGATGCGGCAAACAACTCCCCCTCAATGTAATAGAATGCTTCCCGCCGCGACGGGGTGCCCGCATCGCGCAGCCAGGCGGTGCGATCGGTTTGCCGGACGGCGAGCACCTTGCGGGTATCGGGCCGGTAGCCGCGGAAATTGGCCTGCAGGATGTAGTCGGCGACGGCATCGATCACCGAGGCACGGTCCAGGCGTATCGGAATGTCCGTCATCTGTTCAACCCATCGCACGCGTGCATATCGTGTTTTCCTCCGGCCGAGGATTGTTACAAAGGCCCGCCGCGTCTTTGATCTGGATCAAAGACACCGGCCGATCCGCCAATAACATGTCGCCAAGGTGATTTCCACCGGGCCACCTGTGTCTGCCGTAAATTAATTCTTGCGGTAGATCAATCAGTGGGCTATCGCGACACAGGGAGGCCGAAAAAGGCGGCTGCCATGATGCGACCCGATCCTGCATCGCGCGGGATGCGCCTTTTCGCGCAAGACAATCACAACAGACATCCGGATCTATAATCGAATGAAAATCAGCGACATCGTTGGACAGGATCCCTGGAAGCCGGCACCCGCCGCGCCCGTGGTCGGATTCGACATCGGCTCGCGCGGCTCGAAGGGCGTGCTGCTGACCCCTGACAGCATCTACACGGCGTTCATCCCGACCGGGCTGTACATGCAGGAAACGGCCGACGAACTGCTCGCGCGACTGCTGAAGGAGTCGAAACTGCGGCGGCGCGACATCAGTTATGCCGTCGGAACGGGCTATGGCCGCATCTCCCTTGCCTATAAGGACCTGCCCTACCAGGTCGTCACGGAAATCACCTGCCACGCCAGCGGGGCGCACGCGCTCAATCCGCGCACGCGCACGATCATCGACATCGGCGGCCAGGACTCCAAGGCGATCAAGGTCGATCCCGCCACCGGCAGAGTTCTTGAATTTGTCATGAATGACAAATGCGCCGCCGGAACCGGCCGGTTCCTGGAAAAGGCCGCCGTGCTGCTGGGCCTGGAACTCGACAAATTGGGCGACGTCTCGCTGCAGGCCAATGAGCCGGCGGTGATCAGCAGCCAGTGCGTGGTGTTCGCCGAGTCCGAGATGATCTCCCTGCGCGCGCGCGGTGAGCGGCACAAGGACGGCGCGGCCCACGCCAACATCGCCGCGGGCATTCATTTCGCGTCGGCCCGGCGGGTGAAATCTTTGCTCGGGCGCGTTGGTACCGAACCGGATCTGGTTTTCACCGGCGGCGTTGCCAACAATCCCGGCATGCGCCACGCGCTGGAGACGCTGATCGGCGCCAGGTTCGTTCCGGCGCCAATCGACATGATCTATGCCGGGGCCTTGGGCGCGGCGGTGCATGCCGGCCGCCACCACGCCGCCGCCGTTCAGGCCGGTACGGCCGCGCCGCGCAAACGCGTCACCGCGGGCGCCAGAAAACCGGCGCTGGCCCACACTGCATAAGAGGTGAACAAGATGGCAAACTCGTTGTTGGGGGCCGATCTCCTGCCGATTCACGCATTGATCGAGGCGGAGCAGAAGGCGTTCATCGAAGAAAGCGATGAACGGAAGCGGGCCGGATATTTCTGCGCCTACACCCCGCCGGAAATCCTGAATGCCGCCGGACTTCGTCATGCGCGGTTGTTCAAAGCCGGCACCCCGGAGATCGTTTCTCAAGGCGAGCGCTATACCCAAAGCGTGTTTTGCGACTTCAGCAAAAGCTGCATCGGCGCCTTCGACCGCGAGGGCGGCGATCCGTTCTACCACGCGGTCGACAAGCTCTACACCTTCCACACCTGCGCATCGATGAAGCGGGCCAGCGAGGTGATCGAGCAGTTCGTTCCGACGACGCTGCTGAACCTGCCGCGGCTGCGCAATGAGGCCGCGTCGCGCGATTTCTTCCGTTCGGAGATCCTGCATTACCGCGACGACGTGGCGGAGCTCGTCGGACGCGCGGTTACCGACAGCGAGGTCAGCGCGCAAATTGTGCAATACAACAAGGTCCGGCGCCTGCTGCGCCAGTTTTCCGAGCTGCGCAAACGGCCAAATCCACCACTCACGGGCCTGGATTTTCTGGAACTCGTGCGCGGCTTCTACTACCTGCCGCCGCAAACGCTGCTGACGACCTATGAAAAGCTGTATCAAAAGCTGGCCCGCACGCACGATGATGGTGCGCGGCCGATTAGGCTGATGATCTCCGGCAGCATCATGGCGGACGGCGACCGCCGGCTTGTCGAGCTGATCGAGCAGGAAATCGGCGCGCGCGTCGTGGTTGAGGATCACTGCACCGGTTTCAAGCCGTTCGCGCATACGTTGCGGGAGGATGGCGATCCGTTCGCTGCGCTGGCGGACGGATATCTCGATCAGGCGCCCTGCGCCCGCATGAAGCCGCTGGACGACAGCCTCGATTTCTCCACGGGACTGGCGGAGGAATACGGCGTCGATGGCGTGGTCTACGTCTATCTCAAGTTCTGCGCCTGTTACGGGGTCAGCAAGCTGGAGTTCATCGACCGCCTGCAGGCCAGCGGCATCCCGGTGTTGGAAATTTCCAGCGATTACTCAGTGAGCGATATCGGCCAGCTAAAAACCCGTGTCGAAGCCTTCCTCGAAGTGCTGCAGGGCCAGCGGGACGATCGTCTCGAAACGACCAGCAAGGAGCACGTCCATGGGTGAAGTCCTCGAGCGAAGCCGCCGGAAAACGGCGCGCCGCCGTCCCCGCACCGCCGCCGATACGGCCGGCCTCACCGCATTGCAGGCTCTGGCCGAGTCGTATTCCTATGCTTCCATCCAGCGCGAAGCCGCCGCCGGAAAGTCCGTGCTGTGGGGCGGCTGGAGCTGGGATTCGCCGCTGATTTACGCATGCGACACGATCCCGCTGGGCTACGACCAGCTTTGGTTCGACGACAGCCGCAAATCGGAAGCCATCGCCGAGGATCATTTCCAGGTTCCCGGCGAATTCTGCTCCATGATCAAGGCCATGATCGGCCGGCTGCACACCGATCGCGACAACAACATCAAGCGCATCCTGCATTTTGGTTCCGGATGCGAGCCGATTTCCTCGGTGCTGGAACTGGCCAAGCGCGACGGTTACGATGTGGAGACGCTTGACACGGTGACCGCGTTCCGCACAGCGGAAAAGCGCGCCGCGGGAATCGCTTTCCTCGTTTCTGAACTGCGCCGGATCGCGTTTTGGCTGACCGGGCGCCAGGTGGATGAAGATCGGGTGGCCGACGAAATCCGCCGGAAGAACCGCCTGCTCGCGAAGGTCGAGACGGTGCTGGATCTGCGCGCCCGCCATCCGCTGTATATTCCCGGCATTCAGACCAAGCAGATCTTCATGGGCGCGAACCACATGTTCGGTGATCCGGAACGGTTTGGCGCCGTGCTGGACACGTTGATCGCCGAACTGGAGGAGCTGGATCGCCACCCGGAACCGGCCAAATACATCCCGCTGGTTCTCGCCGGAAGCGTCGGCAACCAGCGCCTGTTCCAGGCGATCGAAGAATCGGGCGGCGGCATCGCCGGCTGGGTCTACCACGGCACCCAGAAGTACGACGAATCCCTGCCGCCGCTCGAAAGCCTGGCCCATTTCGTGCTCGATGCGCAGGCCCGCGGCGACCTGGGCGAGGCGGTCGGCGCATCGGTCGCGTACCGGCGGATCCTGGTCGAGGAAGAGGTGCGCAAGACCGGTGCCCGCGGGATCATTTCTTCGTCGATCATCGGCTGCCCGTACGCCAGCCTGATGCAGCAGCTGGAGCGCGATCATTTCTCGAAGCTCGGGATTCCACTGATTGCGCTTGAAACCGATGTGCACCGGGAGCCTCCGACCGAAGAGCAGATCATGCGGGTGAAGGCTTTCGTCGAGATGTTGTCGTAGATCGCCGGCCCGCGGACATGGCGATCCCCCGGCGCGGGGGATCGCCTCCGCCGCCGGGATCTTTGTTACTTCTACCCACCAAGGGGTTCCCAAATGAAAGCCAGCGACGTCTTCGGGGACGACCTTGTCGCCACCCTTCCCCCCGTCACCACCATCGGCGTCGACATCGGGTCGCGGCAGGCAAAAGCCGCCCTGATCGGCGGCGGCTCGGTCCATACCGCCATCACCGCGAGCGGCGTCGATTCGCAGGAAACCGCCGACCGTCTGGTCAACCGTCTGCTGCGGCAGGCCGGGATTGAGCGCAACAATCTCGGGTTCGTCATCGGCACCGGATACGGCCGCATCGCCCTCAGTTACGACGACGTGCCGACAACCATCGTGACCGAGATATCCTGTCACGCGATGGGGGCGCATGCGTTGAATCGCGGCACAAGAACGATCATCGACATCGGCGGCCAGGACGCCAAGGCGATCCGCGTCGATCCGGAAAACGGCCGCGTCATCGAGTTCATCATGAACGACAAATGCGCCGCCGGCACGGGCCGTTTCCTTGAACGAATCGCCGAGCTGCTTGGCTACACTCTCGAAGAACTGGGCGAACGATCGCTGGAGTCGGACAAGAAAATCGATATCAGCAGCCAGTGCGTGGTGTTCGCCGAGTCCGAGGTCATTTCCTTGAAGGCGAAGGGCGAAAAGCCGCAGGATATCGCCGCGGCGATTCACCTTGCCTCCGCGCGGCGGGTGCGCAACCTCGTCAACCGCCTGGGACTCGACCCGGAGATCGTGTTCTGCGGCGGGGTTTCCAACAACCTTGGCATGAAGCAGGCGCTGGAATCGCTCGTCGGGCATCCCTTCACCACGCCCAAACTCGACATGGTCTACGCCGGGGCGGTCGGCGCGGCGGTGCTGGCGCAACGCCATTATGAGGCCGGTCACGCCTGAACAGGAGAAAACAGATGTTGACATTTCAAGACGTCGTTGACCCTGTTCTGGTAGACCGTATTAGTTCCGGTACGGTTATCGGGGTGGACATCGGCTCGCGATCGGCCAAGGCCGTGCTGCTGCATGACGGCCAGGTTTTCCTTGCGCAAATACCGACCGGCGTGAACATGCAGGTCACGGCAGAAGAATTGCTGGAAGAACTGCTGGAAAGCGCCACGATTACGGAAGACGACATCGACTATGCCGTAGGCACCGGCTACGGCCGGATTTCGCTGCGGTTCAAGACCGTTCCCACCGAGATCGTGACGGAAATCTCCTGCCACGCGATGGGGGCGCATTACCTGAACGTGGCGACCCGCACGATCATCGATATCGGCGGCCAGGATTCGAAGGCGATCCAGATCGATCCGGACACCGGCAAGGTCGCCAAGTTCATCATGAACGACAAGTGCGCCGCCGGAACCGGACGATTCCTGGAGAAAGCCGCCGCCTTGCTCGACTACACGGTCAAGCAGGTTGGCCCGGCCTCCCTTAAGGCCGGATCGCTGCCGGCAATCAGCAGCCAGTGCACGGTGTTCGCGGAATCGGAAATCATCTCGTTGCGGGCGCGCGGGCTGCCGCGCGAGGATATCGCCGCCGGCATCCATTTCGCCTCGGCGAAACGGGTGCGCAACCTCGTCAGCAAGGTGAAGTTGGAGGAGGATCTGGTGTTCACCGGCGGCGTTTCCAACAACGCCGGCATGAAGCACGCCCTGGAATCCCTGATTGGCTTCGAAATCAAGCCGACGCGCATCGATGCGATCTACGCCGGTGCGCTTGGCGCCGCTGTCTACGCCCAGCAGTTCCTCGCAGACCGCCGCCGCGCGCTGCTGCGGCCGGAGCGGACTGAACGGGCCGATCTGGCGGATGTCACCGCGCGGATCGCCCGGGCGGGGGCATTTTTCGTTGCGCGGACCGACGCGAAGAAGGCTGCGTATCTCTGCAATTACGTGCCGGTTGAATTGCTCGGCGCCTCGGGCGCGGCGTTCATTCGCCTGCTGAAATGCGGCGACGCCGAGGATGTTTCGCGCGGCGAGCGCATCACCAAGGCGGTGTTCTGCGATTTCACCAAGGCGGTGCTTGGCCAGTTCGAAACCAAGGCGCCGATCAACGAAGCTGTCGATGAGGTTTTTACGTTCTACACGTGTGACGCGATGCGGGCGACGTCGCAGGCGATCGACAACTTCTATAAGCCGGCGCGCGGCTATATCGTTCCGCGGAATGGCAACGAATCCAACGGGCGCGATTTCTTCCGCGCGGAGATCCTGAACTTCCGCCGCGATCTGGAAAAGCTGACCGGTCACGAAATCCATGAGGAGGATGTGCAGGCCCAGATCCGCCTGTTCAACCGCGTGCGCGAGCTGGTGCGCGACATCTCGGCCCTGCGCAAGCGGAACAATCCGCCGCTGGACGGGCGCGACTTCCTGGAAATCACCCGCGCCGCCGCGACGCTGGAAGCGGAAGAACTGATCCCCTTGCTGGAGGAAGTGCACGGCCGGTTGTCCCGCATTCCCGACGAGGGGCCGCGCCGGCTGCGTCTGCTGATGTCCGGCGGCATCATCGCCGACGGCGACCGCCGCGTGCTCGATCTGGTCGAGGACGAAATCGGCGCCGCGATCGTCGCCGAGGATCACTGCACGGGCCTCAGCCCGTTCTACCAGGACACCGACGCAACGGGCGATCCGTGGCGGGCGCTGGCCAACGGCTACCTCGATCGGGCGCCGTGCGCGCGCCAGGTGCCGCTGGAGAAACGGGTCCAGTTTGCTGTCGATCTGGCCCGCGAATACAAGGTGGACGGCGTGCTGTTCACCTACCTCAAGTTCTGCCCTTGCTATGGCCTGACCAAGGGGAAGTTCATCAACGCTTTCCAGGCCGCCGGCTTCCCGGTGCTTGAACTCGGCACCGACTACTCGCAAGGCGATGTCGGACAGATCAAGACGCGGGTCGAGGCATTCATCGAGGTTCTGACTGAAAAGGCAGGGGTCTGACATGACATCGCAAGCAGCTTTCGCCGATCAGGGGCTGAATCTTCTCGAACTGGCGCATGTGCGGACGCACAAGGGGCCGATCCATACCAGTGAGGCGCTGGACAGCCAGCTTTCCTACATCGAGGAAACCCGCAAGGCGCACGGCTATTCCCGCGCGGTCGATCGTCTGTTCGATCTCGTGCTCAGCTACGTCTACGACCACGAAGCTTCCTGGCGCGAGGGCAAAAACGTCATCTGGACCAGCGCGCCGCTGTTTCCGGTGTTTTACGCCAACGATGTCCTTCCGATACCGATCAGCGAGCTGGGGCGGCTCGGTTCGGCGGATGCGCTGACGGCGGCCGAGGACACGTTCCAGCTCCCCAAGGAATCGTGCTCCATGGTGGCATCGATCCTTGGCGAATTCTATCTGCGTTCGGGCCGCACGCCGCCCCGCCTCGTGGTCTATAACGCGCAGTGCGAGCCGCTGAACCTGGGTTGGGAACTGCTGAAAGACCAGGGCTTCGACGTTTTCCGCATCGAAGCGGTGAACCGCCCGAACGTCGCCGACGACCCCCCGCGCGTTGCTCAACTGCAATCGTTTTTCATCGACGATATCAAGCGTGTTTCGCTCTGGCTGACCGGCAGGCAGATCGACGAAAATCGTCTGGCGGCTGAAATTAAGCGGGCAAACCGGATTATCGGCAAGCTTCGGCGAATCCTGCGGCTGAGGCTGCATAACCCGCTTTACCTCCGCAGCCTGGCGACGATGTACACCCTGGCGGGCCTGTCCACCTATTTCGGCAAGCCGGAGGCCTACGAAGACGTCCTCGACGAACTGATCGAAGAATTCGAATCGAACGCCTCCGCGCCGATCCCCACCGGCAAGCTCGTTCGCCTCGCCTGGGTCGGCGGCCGCGGGCAGGAATTCGGTGTCTACAAGACCATCGACGATGCCGGCGGCGCGGTGACCGCCTGGCACAACGCCGATGACTGGACGCGCGACTACCGCGAGGATCTGCCGCCGCTGGAGGCTTATGCGGACTTCATCATTACCGGCCGCACACTCGGCTCGCCGGTGCGCCAGCGCCAGCGGATCGAGGAGTTTCTGCCGGAATTCGGCGCGCAGGGCATCCTGTTCTACGGCTACATCGGATGCTCCTTCGGCAGCGTGCATCGCGAGATCCAGGCGGAGTATTTCCACCGCCAGGGCGTTCCGAGCATCTTCCTGGAGGGATCGTTTCAGGTTGGCCCGGCAAGCGGCCAGATCCTCACCCGCGTGCGGGCATTTATCGAGATGCTGACGCGGTAAGCTGCTGCAACGATTTCCGCCGGGCGTTTCGCAGGGGTAAAGCTTCCCGCCTGCGGAATGCCCGCGCTTGCTACGGTCCGGCAGATTTCGGATATGGTGTCGCCGCGCTGCAGCGCACACGCGGCCGAGGCAACCACCCTGTCATGCACCCAGACGAATACGCGCTGATGGACCGGGCCGAGGCCGGCATGTGGTGGTATCGCGCCCTGCACGCCCGCCTGTGCGACGCCCTCATCGGCATCCCGGGCCGGGTGCTCGACGCCGGATGCGGCACGGGGGGCTTCCTCGCGGCGCTCGGCCACCGGCGCCCGGACCTGATGCGCTTCGGGGTGGAGTGGAACCCCGGCGCGGCCGCCCGGGCGCGGCAGAAATCCGGCGCCGCGATCGCGCGCGGCAGCGTCAACGCCCTGCCCTTCGCCGATAACAGCTTCGATGCCGCCGTGGCCGCCGACGTGCTCTGCCACGCCGCGGTGGATCCGCAGGCAGCGCTGCCGGAGCTGAAACGGGTGCTGCGGCCCGGCGGACGCCTTGTCGTGAACATGCCCGCCTACCGGTGGCTGCTCTCCGCGCATGACCGCCACGTGCAGAACGTCCGGCGGCTGACGGCCGCGGACACCGCCGCGCTGCTGCGTCAGGCCGGCTTCGCGCGGGTCCGTGCGCGCTATTGGAACGGTCTGCTGCTGCCGCTGATGCTGGTGCAGCGAAAAATCCTGGCGCCCAGCGCCGCGGTGTCCGACGTTGCCCCGTTTCCGCCATGGCTTGATGCGATGTTCCATGGCATCACGGAGGTTGAACGCCGCCTTCCCCTCCCGCTGCCGGCCGGCGGGTCCGTGCTGGCGGTCGCGGAGAAGCCATGAACGACTCACTGAGCCATGTCGCGCCCCGGGGACCGGTCGAGTCCCCGCTACGCCCCGGCCTGTCCATTGTCATCCCGGTCTATCGCGGCGCCGCGACCGTCGGGCGGCTGGTGGATGCGCTGTCCGACCTGCACCCGGCCGATGGTCTGGAAATCGTGCTGGTGAACGACGGCAGTCCGGACAACTCCGGCGCCGTCTGCCAGGACCTTCTGGCGACAGCCCGCGTTCCCCTGGTCTACATCGAGCACGCCCGCAATTACGGCGAGCATAACGCGGTGATGACCGGCCTGCGGGAGGCGCGCGGCGACTTCGTCATCACCATGGACGACGATCTGCAGAACCCGCCGGAAGAGGTGGTCAGGCTGTATGACCATGCCCGCCTCGGCGACTGGGACGTGGTGTACACCCGCTATGCCGTGAAGCAGCACGCCGGCTGGCGCAACCTCGGCAGCCGCTTCGCCAATGCCGTCGCCGATCGGCTGCTGGACAAGCCGAGGGGGCTGTATCTGTCGTCGTTCCGCTGCATGTCGGCGCTGGTCGTGCAGGCGGTGACCCGCTACAGCGGGCCGTATCCCTATGTGGACGGGCTGATCATGCAGGTGACCCAGCACATCGACAGCATCGAAGTGAGCCACCTGCCGCGCCTCGAAGGCCGCTCGAACTACACCCTGGCGCGGCTGGTCCGGCTGTGGCTGAACCTGGCGACCAGCTTCTCGCTGGCGCCGCTGCGCCTCGCGGTCTGGGCCGGGATCGCGATGTCGATCCTCGGCGCGCTGGGCGCGGTCGCCACGGTATCGGAGGCGCTTTTCGTGCATGAGACCCCATCCGGCTGGGCCTCCACCATGGTGGTGCTGCTGCTGGTGTCCGGCGTGCAGTCCATGATCCTCGGGGTCCTGGGCGAGTATGTCGGCCGCACCTTCCTGTCGGCGAACGGCAAGCCGCAGGGGACGGTGCGCTGCATCCGGCGCAACGCGCCAACCCCGGGAAACCGGCCATGAGCGTCTACTGGATCGTCCTGGCCGCCGCGATCACCACCAGCATGGCGGGCCAGACGCTGCTGAAGGCCGGGGCGGGAGCGCCTGACTTCGTCGCCCAGTTGTTCGACCTGCGCACGCTGTTCGGCCTGGTCCTGTACGGCGGCGCGGCGCTGCTGTACATCATTGCGCTGCGCCGGATTCCGATGTCCGTCGCGCTGCCCTGCACCGCGGTGTCGTATATCGCCGCGGCGCTGATTGGCCATTATGGCTTCGCCGAACCGATGGGCCCGATGCATATCGGCGCCATCGCGATGATCTGCGCCGGCGTCGTGGTGCTGGCGCTGGCCTGAGCGTCCGGCAGACCCGCGGCCTACCGCCCGGTCCCCGTCGTGAACGCGCCGTAGACCCGCCCGGCCGAGGTGAAAGCCCCGTACGCCTGGCCGTCGCGGCCGAAATCCTGATAGGCGGTGGCGCGCACCGGGATGGTCTCCGCAACCCCGGGGACGTGCCAGCGCGCCATCACCAGCACGCGATAGGCATCGCCCAGCGCCGGAGTGTCCGAGTGGTAGGCCGCGATGGCATGCTGCCAGTCCCGGCTCTCGGCATATAGCGCATTCAGGAACCGCGCGGCATAGGCGGAGTTGCTGCGCGGATCGAACGCCTCCTCCAGCGAGGCGAACGCGCGCGGGTGATACATCAGGTTCACCTGGTTGCATCCCACATCGATCGACTGCACCCCGCGGGCCTGGAGCGCCTTGACCGCGCCGACGGCATCGTCGCGCGTTTCGAAGAACTGTCCCTCGCCTTCGGCATTGATCGTCCAGGGCCAGGCCCGGACCGCGCCGGTCTTCGGGTCGATGCGCCCGCTTTCGGTCAGGCTGATCGCGTGCAGCAGCCGCGGCGGCAGGCTGGCGGAGGACTCCGCCGCCGTGACGGCGGTTTCGCACATCGCCGCCGGATCAGCCGCAACGGGCGCCTGACGGGCGATGGGCCGCGGCGCCACCCGCAGCAGCGCCACGGTCCGGGCGGCCACGGGCCGGGGTGCGGTGTCCTGGCCGGCCATGGCGAACCCGGGGGCAAACACGGGCATGACAAGCAGCAGGCAAAGAGTCTTTCGCATACAGTTGCGTTTACACAGGACGCCGGCCGGGATGCCAGAGGAATCTGCCGCGCCTTGCCGTTATGAAATTGTCATGAGCAACCCGGCCGCTACTGTTTCGCGTCGGGTCTGATTACAAAACTGTGCAGCCCGGCCGTGCCGCTTTGCTGCGGACGAGATTGTCACGCTCCGCTTCTGATGATGGCGCGCCACGCGCTCGTGATCCCGCCAGCGCGAGCTTTGCGATAACACGTCACGTGACGAAACAGGCGTCTGTCGCCTTTACGCACGGAGCCGAACCAGGATGCCCGAAGGCCAGACTGTGTCGCGGGAGACATTGATGCCATCACGCGATCATATGGCAGCCGTAACCCGGGTCAGTGTGGACGATCTGGCGCGTCTCCCCGCCCAGCGCCTCGCCCGCCTGCTGCTGGAACGCGCGGCGGAGGACCCGACCCTGCTCGGCCGGCTGTATGAAACCGTGGAGGCGCGCCCGGCGCCGCCCGTGCCCGCCGCGCCGGCGATCGTCGGCGACGGCCCGGCCATGCGCCGGATCGCATCATTGCTCGCCCGCTTCGGCCGCACCGATGAGCCCGTGCTGATCACCGGGGAAAGCGGCACCGGGAAGGAATTGCTGGCGCGCGCCATCCATGACGGCTCCGCCCGGGCGCAGCGGCCGTTCGTCGCCGTCAATTGCGCCGCGATCCCCTCCGGGCTGGTGGCCTCCGAGCTGTTCGGCCACGAGAAAGGCGCGTTCACCGGCGCGGCGGCGCGCAACCCTGGCCAGATCGAGCTTGCCAACGGCGGCACCCTGTTCCTCGACGAAATCGGCGACATGCCCATCGGCCTGCAGGGGCATCTGCTGCGGTTCCTGCAGGAAGGGCAGATCCGCCGCCTGGGCGCGCGCGACACGCTCACGCTGGATGTCCGCATCGTCTCCGCGACCAATGTGCGGCTGGCTCAGGCCATCGCGGAGGGCCGCTTCCGGGAGGACTTGTACTATCGTCTGAACGTGCTGACCCTGCCGGTGCCGCCATTGCGCGACCGGACGGAGGACGTTGCGCAACTGGCGCTCCACTTCCTGCGCATCGCGGCGGAGGATTTCAACCGCCCGAAGGAGGGGTTCACCGCGGAGGCGATGGCGGCCCTGCTGCGCCATCGCTGGCCGGGCAACGTCCGCGAACTGATGTCGGTCGTCCGGCGCGCCGTGGTCGTCGGCGACGGCCCGCTTATCGGCACATCCGCGCTCGTCGGCCTGGAAGACGATCCGGCCGCGCCGCCGGATCCGGCGGTTGCGCCGAAACCGGGATCCGAGCAGGAGCGGGCTGCCTTGCTCGGCGCGCTGGAACGGACGGATGAAAACATCACCGCGACGGCGGGGGCGCTGAACGTTTCCAGAGTAACACTTTATCGCATGCTGCGCCGCCATGGGATTGTGCTGAAGCGCGGCCTGGCCGCCCCGCCCGTCGGCCGCGGCGAAGCGGCTGTTCCGGGGTAGCCCGCAGTCAGCCGCGCAGGGCGTCGTCGATCAGGCCCAGTATTTCGCCGAGCGTCGAACGCGTTTCGGAAACGGCGCTATCGCCGCACCGCACCAGCGTCCACAGGGACCGGTGCCGGACGATCAGCCATGACGCCGAAGGCTTGCCGCGCTCGAACACGCCGATGATGGTGCGGGCATCGGCGACCCTCCATGGCCGGTGCGACAGGTCCAGCACGGTGTCGATGCAGCCCGCGCCCGCCCCGGCACCGGCCGCCGCGCTGGCTAGCCAGTCCGTCAGACTGGCGCGGCTCGCGGAATCCAACCCGGTGAATGTCCCTGCCAGCAGCATCCGGAAGGCCTCGCCCCGGTCGGGGTTAAAACTCGGGGTTGAAAAAAGGTCCGCGGCGGAGCCGCGGATGCAAGCCGTGCGCCCGCCACAACGCGCGACTCGACCATCCGGATGGGTCAATCCTTGCGGGATCGGCAGCACGCGCCGGCAGGCAGGCAGTTACGGCGCCGGATCGTCCGGCGCCGCGAATCGCATCAGCGTCCCGTCGTCGTGGTCGTCGTCGTCCCGCCACTGATGACGTTGGTGCCAGCCGCCGTCGGATTCAGCAGATACGAGAACCCGAAGTTGGGGTTGGCGAACTGACCGATATACTGGTTGTAGAACTGGTACACCTCGGCGATGCCGAGCTTCGGCACATACACCACATCGTAGGGCGCCAGCCGGACATCGGCATCCGCATCGCGGGCCTGGCGCACGGCCCTCCACTTGGTGGACAGCAGCTCAGGCTTGTCGCCCGCGCCGCGCCGGATGATGAACACCGACGTATCGTCGCTGCTGAGCTTGGTCCCGCCCGCCCGGGCGATCGCCTGGGACAGCGTCAGGGTCGGGCCGACGGTGATGAACTCGCCCGGCGTGTTCACCTCGCCGCCGACATAGACCCGCGTGGGCGCGAAGGATTTCACCACCACCGAGAGGCGCGGGTTTTGCAGGTCCTTGCTGTAGGCATGGCGCAGGAAATCCGCCAGTTCAGAGGGCGTGCGGCCATAGGCGACCGCATCGGGCACAACCGTCGTCGAAATATGGCCGTCCGGGCGAACCGTGACTTCTTCATTCAACTCGGGGTTCAGCATCAGCCGGACTTCCAGCACATCGCCGATCTGCACGCGGTAGGCCGGCAGGGCGGCGGCGCTGACAGCCGGGGCCTCGGGTTCCAGCGGGGCGGGAGGCAGATTGCCCGGCACCGGCGAGCAGGCCGCGAGAGCCACCGCCGACGCCAGAGCGATCCCGGCAGGAAGCGCGGCCCGGCTGCGCGGCGCCGGCAAGCCCGGTTCATTCGCAAGTTGAAGCATGGAAAAGGCTCGTTCAGTCATGTGTTTAAACCTTTGCGGGATGGTCAGCGAGGTGTCGGGGTCCGTGGAAGGCAGCTTCTCCTGGACGCAGTCTGGAAATCACGCCGCGTGGCGTGAGGCCGGTGAAACATCACGAACTATGCTGAGCAAGGGGCGTGCCAACGCGATAAACCGAACCACCCCACCAGTTTGCAACGGAATCACGCCAAATGCGCTGGACGAACAGTTCAAGACAGCGTGGTTAACGTAATGGTAGCGTCAACTGTGCTATAACTGCATCAGCGCAAAGGATAGGCCGGTGCATATCCCGGCGTTACAGGCGCCTGCGCCCGGATGGCGGCATCTGTTGCATGTCCGGATGCGTCGTCTACCGCCCGATCAATATAGCCGCGGCTGAGCGCAAGATCGTTACCACTAAGCGCATCCAGCGCGTGCGCGACGTCCGAGGCGGCGCGGCCAGCCGGCACCGGATCGTCCTCGGCCGCGCCGAGGGGACGGAAAACAAGCTGAAGCTGAGCTTCTTGCAACAACCGGCGCGTGTCCTCGATCTGGCCGCTCGCCAAAGCCGCACGCGCGGCGATCAAACGCCGCAGCGACGGCGAAGGCCCGTGGTTGCTGCGCTCAGGCGGCGGCGGCGCATCCGGTGCGGATACGACCGCAGGCCCCGCTTGCCGCAAACGCGCCAGCACGGACTGCGCGTTGTCCGCCTCCCGCAGCGGCGCCGCTGCGGGCGCCTGGATCGCGGGCCGGGCCGCGTGGCGCTCCGGCGGGGCGGGCGGTTCACGGCGTTCCGCCGCCGCGGCGGCCTGCCGTTCCGGGACAACAACAACTGCCGGGACCGCAGCCGGAGCAGGCGGCGAGGCCGGGACCAGCGGTGCCGTTTGCCGCTCCGCTGCGTTCTGCCAGGCTTGGTCCTCCGCCCCTTCCCGCTGAGCCTGCGCCGCCGCCAGCGCGTGCCGGGCCTGCTCGGCTTCGTCCCGCCTGGCGGCGACTTCGTCTCGAAGCTGCAACACCTGCTGCCGGAGCTGTTCCAGGCTCGCGGCCATCGCCGGAGTCTGCTGAGTTTGATCCTGCTCGGCCGGGGCGACATCGGTGAGACTGTCCCACCGCTCCCGCGCCAGGCGCAAATAGGCATCCGGCTGGCCGAAAACCGCCACGCCAAGCAGGAGCAGCCCGGAGGCCGCGGCCGCTGCTGATAAGGCAAAACGCACGAAAGTCCCCCGTTAACGACGCCGAAAGCCACACTGAAGTGTCTCGGTTGAGCACGATGCACTCAACGTGATCGTGGTCATCGCGACGTGATGGCACTTCAATCGCGAAAGTTCGGCGATACGTCAAGTCTAACGTGAGGTATGCATCACCGTCCTGTCAGCCGCCTTGCAGACCACCGGATTCCTGCACAGGTGTGCAGCGTCAGCCGGGACAGGAGGCTTCGTCAATGCCGCAGGAATTCAATGATCAACTTATTTCCTTCATGCCGAAAATGCGTGTCTGGGCGCTGGCTTTAACAAGAAATCGCGCCGCAGCCGACGATCTTACTCAGGATGTTGCGACAAA
The DNA here is from genome assembly GCA_903851415.1 of uncultured Rhodopila sp. Classification (GTDB taxonomy): domain Bacteria; phylum Pseudomonadota; class Alphaproteobacteria; order Acetobacterales; family Acetobacteraceae; genus Rhodopila. Next base: position 21,635 of record CAINOE010000168.1, read on the forward strand.
AGCACTGGTCGCGCAAAATTGCTTCATACCCGGCACGAATTTCTCCGCCTGGGTGCATCGCATCATGATCAACCACTTCATCAGCAGCGTGCGCAGCAAGCGCGAATTCACCGACATGGAAAATATCCCGGAGGTCCCGGTCGCGGCCGCGCACGAAGACCGCACCGCGCTGCGCGAGCTGGGATGGGCGCTGGAGAAATTGCCGCCGGATCAACGCGAAGCCTTGTTCATGATCGTCTTGCAGGAAAAGTCCTACGAGGACGCTGCGGTGGAAACCGGCTGCGCCATCGGCACCCTGAAAAGCCGCGTGCACCGCGCCCGGCTGCAACTGCGGGCATTCCTGATGGGCGACGTGCAAAAGATGGCGGCCTGAAGACCGGTCCCCGGAAAACGCAGCGGCCCGGCACGTCCGGGCCGCTTTTATTTCAAGCATGGCGCAGCAGGGATATGCCAAAGTAGTTTGCCGGATCCGTCCAGGCGCGCTGCACCTCCCACCCGGCCGCGGAGGCGGTGTCCCTGAGTATCCGCGGCGTGAATTTGTAGCTGTTCTCCGTGTGAATGGACTCGTCCCTGGCAATCATGATCGTCCGTCCCGCCACGCGCACGGTCTGATCCCTGGTCGATATCAGGTGCATCTCTATCCGCCCCGCATCGGCGTTCCAGATCGCGCGGTGCCCGAAAAGCCGCAGATCGAAGTCCGCCCCGGCCTCACGGTTCAGGCGGCGCAGCAGATTGAGGTTGAAGGCGGCCGTCACACCCTCGGCGTCGTTATAGGCTGGCAACAGAACCTCCGGCGCCTTGCGCAAATCCGCACCCAGCAAAAACCACGCGTTCGGGCCTAAGGAATCCCGCGCCGCCGCGAGAAACCCCACCGCCGCGCCGGGATCGAGGTTGCCGATGGTCGAGCCGGGAAAGAAACCCAGGCGGTGGCGGCCGAGCGGGGGCAGACGCAGCGGCGTCATGAAATCCGCGGCAAGCGGCACGGTTGTCACATGCGGATGGGAAACCGCCATGCGCCGCCGCAACTCCGTCAATGCCGCCTCGGCGACATCGATCGGGACGTAGGTGTTGAACACCGGCTCGCCGCGCCCGTCGCGCAAATCCAGCAGGTAACGGGCCTTGGTTTCATCGCTGCCGCCGAACTCGACCAGCGCGGCGCCGCGCAAGCCGTCGGGCAGCAGCGACCGCCCCAGCGAGCGCAGCAGCGCCGTCTCCGTTCTTGTCAGGTAATATTCTGGCAGTTTGGTGATCGCATAGAACAGCCGGCACCCCTCGGCGTCGTAAAACAACTTGGCCGGCAAGGTTTTCGGCGACGCCGTCAGTCCCGCAAGCGCAGACTCCGCTACATCCGCGCGCAGCCCGCACGGCACGGACCCCGAATCGTTTGGCACGTCAGCCTCCTGTTATACGTTCCTCGCCAGTCGAAGGCCGGCGAATTGCCACCGCTTGTCCGGGTGGAAGAAGTTCCGGTAGGTCGGGCGGGCATGGCCGCGCGGCGTTGCCGAAGCACCGCCACGCAGCACCATCTGGTTGATCATGAACTTGCCGTTATACTCGCCGATGGCGCCTTTTTCCGGCCGATACCCGGGATACGGCCGGTAAGCGCTTTCGGTCCATTGCCAGACATGCCCGTACTGCTCGCGCATCTCCGGGTTGCTGCCGGCAATCTCCCATTCCGCTTCCGTCGGCAGGCGCGCGCCGCTCCAGCGGGCGAAGGCGTCCGCCTCATACCAGCTCACATGCCGAACCGGCGCGTTCATCGCCAACGATACCAGGCCGCCGGGGCCGAACTGGAACCACCGGCCGTCGTGCTTGCGCCAATACAGCGGCGAGTCCCAGCCGCCCGCCTGCGCCGCGGCCCAGCCGTCGGACATCCACAGCGGCGGGGTGCGGTAGCCGCCGTCCTCGATGAACGCCAGCCAGTCGCGATTGCGCACGAGGCGGGAAGCGATCGAGAAATCATCGAGCCAGACCCGGTGCGACGGGGTTTCGTTATCAAAACAGAAACCCCGGCCGTCGTGACCGATGCGGTGCAATCCCGCCGGGAAGCGGATGAACGCCGTCTCGGCCGGGTCGCCCTCCGGCTCCCGCCAGTCCGGCAGCACGGCGGGACACAGCGGGTTGGCGGCAAACGCATGCAGCAGATCGGTCATCAGCAGTTCCTGGTGCTGCTGTTCGTGCTGCAGACCGAGTTCGACGATCGGCAGCACCGAAGCCGGCAGGCCGGGCAGCGCGCGCCGCATCGCGGCATCCACGTACCGGCGGTACTCCGTCACCTGCCGCACCGGCGGCCGGGTCAGCAGGCCGCGCGACGGCCTGGGATGACGATCGCCGACGGCGTCGTAATAGGAGTTGAAGAGGAAGCTGAAGGCGGGATCGAACACGCGATAGCCGGAAATGTGCGGCACCAGCACGAACTGTTCGAAAAACCAGGTCGTGTGCGCACGGTGCCACTTGGCCGGGCTGGCGTCCGGCATCGACTGGACGCTCTGGTCTTCCTCCGTGAGGTTGCCAACCAGTGTCTCGGTATCCCGTCGAACGGACTGGTAGCGGGCGGGCAGTTCGTTGGCAACGGCAATCATTCGTATCCTCCGGGGCAGCCAGAACGCCGATATTTGTCCATCGGTCGCGTCGGCGCGAACATTTTTCTGTCATCCGGCCACTCAACGCGTCGAGCGGCGTTCCAGGGACGTCATGGCATCACGACCCATCTGGCGGGGACATCTGCGGCTGGCGCTGGTTTCCTGCCCTATTGCGCTGTTCAGCGTCATGCGCGGCAGCAGCGGCCTGCACTTTCACTTGATCAACCCGGAAACCGGGCACCGCATCCGCATGGTCTCGATGGACGCGGAGTCCGACAAGGAAGTGTCGCGGCAGGATCTGGTAAAAGGTTACGAGTTCGAGAAAGACCGCTATGTCCTGCTGGATGAAGACGATTTCGAGCAGGCCCGCATCGAAAGCTCCAGCACCCTGATGATCAACAAATTCGTGGAGGCGGGATCGATCGATCCAATCTACTTCGACACATCGTATTACGTCGCCCCGGACGGTGAGGCCGGCCGGGATGTCTTCGTCGTTCTGCGGGACGCGATCCGGAAGTCCTCAGCCGCGGCGCTGTCGCGCGTGGTGATCGCCCGCCGGGAGCGGGCGGTGGCGATCATGCCGTCCGGCAAGGGGATGGTGTGCCATACACTGCATGATCCCAACGATCTGTGGGATGCGGGTCCGATCTGGCAGGATATCGAAGATGCAAAGCCGGATCCGTCGATGGTTACCCTTGCGACACAACTTATCGATCGGCAGAACGGGAAATTCCAGCCTGACGACACGGAAGATCGCTACGAGGCGAAGTTGCGCGAAGTGATCGAAGCGAAACTGAAGGGCGAAGGGATAGCGCCCGAACAGCCCGGAGAACCCGACCGCGGCAATGTCATCGACCTGATGGCGGCGCTGAAGGCAAGCCTGGGCGACGACAAGCCGGCATCCGCCCCAAAGAAACGGTCGCGCAAACGGGCGTCCTGAGTGGCCCGTTTGTCACGCAACTGCGGCGCCCGAACCCCGTTCCAGGCCCATCCTCAACAACGCAGGAGACCAGGAAATGGCAGGACTTTCGGACCGCAGGATCGCCGTGCTGGCGACGGACGGCGTGGAGCAGGTGGAACTGACCGGACCGGTGAAGGCGCTGCAGGCGGAATCGGCGCAGGTTGCGGTGATCGCTCCGAAAGCCGGCGAAATCCAGGGCATGAACCACGACCAAAAGGCCGATAAGCTGCCGGTCGATCATGATCTGGCCAGTGTTTCTCCCGACCAGTTCGATGCGCTTCTGTTGCCGGGCGGTGTCGCCAACCCCGATACGCTGAGGACTATTCCGGAGGCGGTGGCGTTTGTCCGTCACTTCGTCGAAGCTGGAAAGCCGGTTGCGGCGATCTGCCACGGTCCGTGGACACTGATCGAAGCTGACGGCGTGCGCGGCCGCCGTGTCACGTCGTGGCCGTCGTTGAAGACTGATCTGAAAAATGCCGGCGCCGACTGGGAAGACAAGTCCGTCGTGGTTGACGGACCGCTGGTGACGTCGCGCAACCCGAACGATCTTGAGGATTTCTGCCGCGAAATGGTCAGGCTGTTCGGCGGTGCTTCGTCACGCCAGGCGGCGTAGGTCCGGTCTGAACACTTGTCCGGGCCACCAGTGCAAGCACGTGCCGCAACAGGTCGCCCGGACAAGCCGGGGCCATGACGGTTTCGGGGACCTTGCCCCGTGAAGCGGCGGGTCGCCTAATGCGCGGGCGCGGCGGCCAGGGTCGCGTCCGCCTCCATCGCAAGATTCCCGGCCGCGTCCTGCGCCCACAGCGCAACACCATCCGATCCCTCCATCGCCCCGCGCACCGCGAACGCCGCCGTATCGAACAACGGGCTTACGGCGCGGAAACGAAACGAGGCCATTTCACGCTTGCTGTTGCGGCGAAGCAGATCCGTGAGCAGCGTCGCGATCAGCGGGCCCTGGACAACAAGCCCCGGATAACCCTCGACTTCGGTAACATAACGACGATCGTAGTGAATGCGATGGCTGTTGAACGTGAGTGCGGAGAAACGAAACAGCAATGGTTCCGCGGGAACGACGTCCCGCCGCCATGCATCGTCCGTGCGGGCCCGGCGCGGTGCCGCGGGCGCATCCCCCGCGCGGGCGGCGTCGCGATAAACGATATCCTGCTCCTCGACCAAAGCGCGTCCGCGCTCCCCGAATACCTCGTGGCGCACCAGCACGAAGCATAATGCGCCGCTGCGCCCGTGTTTGACCGTCACGTCCTGGATCGTGGACACCCGGTTGATCTCTTCATCGATCCGCAACGGCTGATGGAAAGTAAGCCGCGCACCCGCAAACATGCGGCGCGGCAGCGGGACGGGAGGCAGGAAGCCGCCGCGCGCCGGATGCCCGTCCGGCCCCAGCGCGGATTGGCGGGCGGCCGTAAGAAAATACAGCCAGTGCCATAGCGGCGGCAGCGGATCGCCGGCCTGAGGCGGCGGATCGTCGCGATCCAGAGCGGCCGCCAGCGCGGCCACCGGAAACCGCGTGATCCGGTCGTGCAATGTCTCGTGCCGGCCGATCCACGATCGCAGGTGATCGACATCCAGATCGGTCATGACAGCAGCTCCTTTGCGAGCGCACGCGCCTGTTTCACCCCGTCGCGCGCCATTTCCGCGCATAGACCCGTGTAGGCGGCCGGGTCGAGCGCCCCGCGGATCTGCTTGCGGCTCATATGTGCCGTAACCCGCCGGTGGCTTGCAAGCATGTCGCTGAACGATTCACCGCGGGTGAAGGCGTCCTGCGCAGCTTCATACACCACATCGTGCGCGTGCTGCCGCCCGATGACCGCGCCCAGGTCCAGCATCACCGCTTCGGCCATGATCAGGCCGCCGCTGAGGTCCAGATTGGCGCGCATCCGCCCCGGATCCAGCCGCAGGCCGCGCACGACCTCATGCAGCCGCCCCAGCATGTCGCCGGTGCCGATGCAGGCGCGGGATTCCGCGGTGTCCATCATCAGGCTGTTGGTGCGATCGCCCTCATGCTCGGTCATCATCGCTTCCAGCGCCAGCGGCACCTGGGAGCGGATGTCGGCGGAGGCGGCGATGATCTCCTGGCAGAGCTTCGGATTGCGCTTCTGCGGCATGGTGGAGCTGCCGACGGTGCCGGGCGGGACCGGTTCCTCGAGCTCGGCGAACTCGGTCTTCATCAGCGTGTAGATTTCGCGGCCGATTTTGCCGCAGGTGGCGGCGAGCAGCCCGAGCAGGGTGACGTTCTCCGCCAGGTGGTCGCCGATGGCGCGCGACGGCACCGCCATGGTTCCGAAACCCAGCAGCCGCCCGACGCTGGTCTGCACGAGCGCGCCGTTGCGGCCGAGCGAGGCGAAGGTGCCGGCTCCGCCGCCCACCATGGCCACGAACAGGCGGGGCGCGGTCTGGCGGAAGCGCTCGACATGGCGGACCAGTTCGTCGATCCAGACCGCGACCTTGTAGCCGAACGTCGCCGGCAGCGCATGCTGCCCATGCGTGCGTCCCGCCATCGGCATATCCGCCCCATGCTCCGCCAGATCCGCCATGGCCAGCAGGATCTCGCCGATTTGCCGCAGGAAGATCTGATGCGCCTGACGCAGCACCAGCAGGTCGCCGGTCTGGGTGATGTTCTGCGTGGTCGCACCCCAATGCACCCAGCCGCCATGCGGGTCGCCGACGACGCGGGCGAGTTCCCAGACCAGCGGCACGAGGACGTGGCCGGTGCGGGCCAGGCCTTCGTCGATGTTCTCGCGGTTCAGGTTGTCCAGCCTCGCGGCCTTGGCGATGGCTTCCGCGGCGGCGTGCGGGACGATCCCCAGCTCGGCCTGCGCCCGCGCCAGCGCGACCTCCACATCGAGCCATGCCTGCCAGCGATTCTCCAGCCGGTAGAGCGCGCGAATGCCGGGGTCCGCCATCCGCGAGGCGGTGGCGAGCGAGTCTGTCATGCTGGTCTCCCGAGATTTCTCAGAAAGGGAATCGCAGGGAGGGAACGGGTGCGATTATTCGGAGCGGATCAGCCCACGGTGGCTGGGCGCGTCGATAAACGCAAGCACTTCCGCTACCAGTTCGTCGTCGCCGAAGCGGGCACGCATATCGGTCAGGCGCTGCGCAAACACGCCTTCCTTGCTGTAAAGGGCGCGGAACGCGACGTGCAGGCGGTGGATCGCCGCCTTGTCGAAGCCGCGCCGCTTCAGGCCGATGATGTTCAGGCCGGCGAGCCTGGCGCGGTTGCCGATGACGCTGCCGAACGGGATGACGTCCGCCTCGACGCCGGAGACTCCGCCGATCATGGCGGCGCGGCCGATTCGCACGAACTGGTGGATCGCCGCCGCCCCGCCGATGACCGCGTGGTCCGCTATGCTGACATGGCCGCCCATCACCGCATTGTTGGCGACGATGACGTGGTTGCCGATCTGGCAGTCATGCGCAACGTGCACGACGGCCATCAGCATGCAGTCGCTGCCGACTCGGGTGATGCCGACGCCGGTGGCGGTGCCGCGGTGGATCGTGCAGTGCTCGCGCACCAGGGTGCGGGCGCCGATCTCGCAGCGCGTCGGTTCGCCTTTGTATTTGAAGTCCTGCGGCGCAAGGCCGACGGTGCAGAACGGGAAGAGCTGGGCCTGTTCGCCGATGCGGGTATGGCCCTCGACGACGACATGGGAGACAAGTTTGGCGCCGGCTTCGATGACGACGTTCGGGCCGACGGTGCAGAACGGGCCGATCTCGACCCCTGGCGCGAGCTCGGCACCATGCTCGACGATCGAGGACGGGTGAATGCTGACGCGATCGCCGGTGCGGCGTTTGCGTTGAACTATCGAATCCATGCGTTCTCCATTCCCGTGACGCGGATGGCCAGAGTCGAATCCAGACGGGAGTATGGACCGTTCGGTTTCATCACCAATTCAATCATTGTTGCCCGATGTATCCGACCGCTGGCTTTAACGCTCTGTTTCATCTGGCATTTTGGCGTTACTAAGGCAGCGGCGGCAGCGGATCCGGCACGCGGGTTCCGCCAAACGTCATGGCCCGGACACGCCGGGCCATGACGGGAGAGGCATTCACACCGGCGCGGCGCGCTCCATGATCATCGCGGCATAGGTGGCTTCGGCGACGACAACGCCATCGACCTTCGCCTCCGCATGGAACTTCCAGACATTGCCGCGGTTGCGCTCCTTGACCACATGGACGCGCAACTGGTCGCCCGGCACCACGGGGCGGCGGAACTTCGCGTTCTCGATCGACATGAAATAGACCACCCGGCCGGCGGCATCGCCGCCCAGCGTCTCGACCACGAGCACCCCGGCGGTCTGCGCCATGCTCTCGATGATCAGCACCCCCGGCATGACCGGATGGTTGGGGAAATGCCCGGCAAAGAACGGCTCGTTCACCGAGACGTTCTTGACCCCGACGGCCGAGGTGTTCAGCACGACATCGACGACTCGATCCAGCATCAGGAACGGATAGCGGTGCGGGATATCATGCATGATCCGCTGGATATCGAGCAGCTCGACTGTCCCGGCCTCAGTGGCCGGGGCGGATCCGGAGGTTGGCTCTGCAGGCGTGTCCATGATGGTCAATCCACATCCGGGTTTGGTTGATTTTTGGCGCCGGCTTTCGGACCGCCCGACCGGACCCAGCGCCGGATGGCCGCGAGTTCCCTGAAAAACTCCTTGACCGGCTGGGCCGGCGCACCGACGACCTCCGACCGGGGCGGCAGATCCGCCATGACGCCGGACTTGGCGCCGATGCGCGATCCGGCGCCGACACGGATATGATCGGCAATGCCAGCCTGGCCAGCCACAACGACCTGATCCCCCAACACAGCCGAACCTGAAATGCCGACCTGGCCGCAGAGCACGCAGGCCCGGCCGACACGGACATTGTGTCCGATCTGCACCAGATTGTCGATCCGGGTGCCGGCGCCGATGACCGTGTCGTCCAGGGTGCCGCGGTCGATCGTCGAGTTGGCGCCGACTTCGACGTCGTTACCGATGATCACGCGGCCAAGCTGCGGGACGGTGTGGAAGCCCTCGGGCGTGATGGCGAAGCCGAATCCGTCCTGCCCGATGCGGGCGCCGGGGTAGATGTAGACGCGGTCTCCGATCAGCGCGTGGGAGACGGAGGCGTGCGCGCCGATGCGGACCTCGCGGCCGATGACGACGCCGTCGCCGACGACCGCGAGCGGACCGATGCGTCCGCGGGCGCCGATGACCGCATTTTCCCCGATCACCGCCAGGGGACCGATTTCAGCCGTCGGGTCGACATGCGCCGTGGCGGCGACCACGGCGGAGGGATGGACGCCGGCGACGGGGGGAGGCAGCGGATGGAACAGCGCCGCCACCTTCGACCATGCCACCAGCGGATTGTCCGCGACGATCGCCACGGCGGTCTCCGGCACGGCGTCGCGCAGATCCGGGTGGACAATCACCGCGGCGGCCCCGGTCGCCCGAAGGTCCGGCAGGTATTTGCGGTGGTTCAGGCAGAAGCTGACGTCCTCCGCCGTGGCGGACGCCAGCGGCGCGATGCGGTGCAGCATCAGCCGGCGCGGCGGGGCCTCGGCCCCGGCCGCGTCGACAACCGCCGCCAGGCTATGCGGACCGGCGCGCGAAAAGAAGCGGGGATCGCCCGCCAGTGCCGAGCGTTCCTCGCCGGGCAACATGGGCTACTTCTTCTGCGGCTTGGCAGCCGCCGCCGTGGCGGCAGGCGCCTCGGCCGCAGGCGCACCCGCGGGCGGCGCCATCGCCAGGGGCGAAATGCCGTCGGGAGGCACCACCACGGAGGGAAGCGCCTTGTTCAGCACCTCGGCGACCGCCGGGGTCAGGTCGAAATCCGCTGTCGTGCCGAGGATCTGGGCGCGGTTGAGCACCAGGTTGATGCCGCGCGACAGCGCCACCTGCTGGGCCACCTGCTCCATCGTGCGGTTGACCTGCGCCATGACGTATTGGCCGGCTTCCTGGATGATGCGGTTGCGCTCGCCGAACTTGCGCTGCGCCTCGGTGGCGCGATCGGTTATCTCGCGCTCCTTGTTGCGGATTTGCTCCGGCGTCATCTTGGCCCGCTCATTGCCGAAGGTCTGGCCCAGTTCCCGCAATGCGGTCTGCTCCTTCTGGGCGTCCTCGTTGAGCTTCTGGGCGCGTGCGTTGAGTTCCTTATAGGCTGCCTGATAGGCCGTGGACACGCGCAGGACATCGGGCACGGAGAGGATTCCGACGATCGCGGCCGGTGTCGCCGGGCCCTTGGGAACCGGTGGAATCTCGGGCGCCGGCGGAAGCTGGACCTGAAGCTGAGGTGAGGCGCCCGGTTCGGCGCCGGCCTCGCCGGGCAGGGCCAACGCGCCGGGAGCCAGCCCCTGGGGGGCCGGGGCGCGGGGCGCCGGGGCCGGA
>CAINOE010000169.1 GCA_903851415.1 uncultured Rhodopila sp.
AGTTGCGCACGCCGCGGATGGTCCGGCCGATGATCCATGGACAGGCCTCCGGAAACGCGATCTCCCAGCGCGGCCCGCCATCGAACACCGGCGAGACGATCGCCGGCGCGAACGGCTTCAGTGTGCCCAGCCCGGCGGCGGCCAGGTCCCGCGCCACGCCGCGCAGGGAAAAGCAGTCGCCGCGGTTCGGCGTCACGCTGATGTCGATGACCGGATCGTCCAGCCCGGCATATTGCGCGTAGGACACCCCCACCGGCGCGTCGGCGGGCAGTTCGATGATGCCGGAGTGGTCCTCGCCGAGGCCCATCTCCTTGGCCGACAGCAGCATCCCGGCGCTGACCACGCCGCGGATTTCCCCCACCTTCAGAGTCAGGTTCGAACCGGGGATATAGGTACCGGGCGCGGCGAACACCGCCTTCATGCCGCTATGCGCATTCGGCGCGCCGCACACCACCGACACGATCCCGTCCCCCGCATCCACCTTGCAAGCCCGCAGCCGATCGGCGTTGGGGTGGGGAAGGGCTTCGATGACATGAGCGATGCGGAAGGGGGCCAAAGCGGCGCCGCGATTGCCGACGCCTTCCAGCTCCAGGCCGATGCGGGTCAGGGTGTCGGTGATCTCGGTCAGCGAGGCGTCTGTGTGAAGATGCGTCTTCAGCCAGGACAGGGTGAATTTCATGGCTCAGACTCCCTCGTGCAGCATGGAGGGAGCCAGCGGGTTGAAGCCGTAATGCCGCTGCCAGCGCACGTCCGATTCATAGAACGGCCGCAGATCGGCCATCCCGTGCTTCAGCATGGTGATGCGCTCGATGCCCATGCCCCAGGCGAAGCCCTGCCACTCGCGCGGGTCGATGCCGCAATTGGCCAGCACGCGCGGATGCACCATGCCGCTGCCCAGGATCTCCAGCCAGTCGCCGCCGCGGCCGAGTTCGCCGGTCTTGCGGTCCCAGCCGATATCCACCTCCATCGAAGGCTCGGTGAATGGGAAATACGACGAGCGGAAACGCACCGGCAGGTCGGAGATGGCGAAGAAGGTGCGCAGGAAGTCGATCAGCACGCCCTTCAGGTGGCCGAGCGTCATGCCGCGGTCGATCACCAGCCCCTCGCACTGGTGGAACATCGGCGAGTGGGTGGCGTCGTGGTCCGCCCGGTAGGTGCGGCCGGTGACGATGACGCGGATCGGCGGCTCCTGCGCCAGCATGGTGCGGATTTGCCCGGGCGAGGTGTGCGTGCGCAGCACCGGCGGCGCCTTGCCGTCGCGCGGCGGCAGATAGAAGGTGTCGTGGTCCGCGCGTGCCGGGTGATGCGCCGGGATGTTCAGCGCGCCGAAGTTGAACCAGTCGCTTTCCACGTCGGGGCCGTCCACCACGGTGCAGCCCATGGCGCCGAAAATGGCGGAGACCTCCTCCATGGTGCGGGAGATCGGGTGGATCAGCCCGAGCTCGCGCGGGCGCGGCGGCAGGGTCGGGTCGATCCGCTCCGAGAGCAGGCGGGCATCGAGCGCGGCCTCCTCCAGTTCCAGCTTGCGGCCGTCGATCGCCGCGTTCAGCGCGTCCTTCAGCCGGTTCAGCGCGGCGCCGCGTTCCTTCTTCTGCTCGGCCGGGACTTTGCCGAGGTCGCGCAGCATCGCGGTCAGGCTGCCGTTGCGGCCGAGCACGGCGATGCGCACAGCATCCCAGGCGCGCAGATCGGCTGCCTCGGCCAGGGCGGCATCGGTGGAAATCTTGAGGGCTTCGAGGTCGTCGTTCATCATTCGGTCCCGCGTGCGGAAAGGGCCGCCCTGTTCAGGCGGCCCGAATTGGTCGTTGTCGGCGTCTTGCTTTCGCGCAGCTACATGCAGCGATCCGCGAAAAGGGCTTCAGCGGATGGAGCATGCCGCCTCATTGCCGCTCTGTTCTTCCTTCGGGTGGAACTTCCACGATTGCATCCTTGCCGGCGGTGCGCGGCGGTTCGGGAGGCCGCGCACGGCGTGGCGCATTGAGGGACTGCGGCGGCGGCGGCCGATAGGCGGTCGGAGGCGGATTGACACCCCCCTTCTTCGGAAAGCCCTCGCTCAGCGCACATCGCTTTCTGGCCATGATGCAGCTACCGATCCCCTCGGGAATAACCGACCGATCTCGGATTAACGCCAAACTCCAGCACGAGGTCGTCCCTTTTGAACGCCAGACAGAGGATCGGAATCTCGCCGACTTTTTCGGCTGTATCTAGACTGAAAACCTGCACAAGCTCCAGGACCATTTCCCGGTCCTTTTTGCCGGCCGAGAAGCTGCGGACATATCGCTGGTAGATATGCCCGCGTTCCTTATGCCTGACGGTAACCCAGTTATCCGTGTCGTACGAACTGAGAAGCAAACTCCATACGTCCGCATCGCTGAAACGCCGGGTGATCCGGATCAGCCGGCAGAACCGGATGAGCAGGCGGTGATTGCTGTTGAGTGTTACCATCAGGCCCAGAACGATGCCGATGGCGCTGGCGATGCCAATCGGCGCGGGCCTGACAGCGGATTTCTCTGTGGCCGACGGGTTGAGAAGCGCGATGTCGTCAAGGGTGACGCCGAGGCGGCCGGTCATGCCCGGGTGCAAAGCGTTGGCTGCAGCCAGCACCACGTGGCTGGTGACGCCATACATAAAAATCTGCAGGAAAATCGTTGTGCTATCCCGGGTCCGCTCGCTCGCGAGGCTTGCCGCCACGCCATAGCAAAGGATACCCGGGATAAAGATCAGGACCAGCGCCAGGACCGCCGTGTTTATCGGCACGGCGTTCGGCCTTTGAGCCAGCTACGCCAGGGCGGCCTGAACCTTCTGCACGATGCCCGCAAACGACTCCGCATCATCATAGGCGATGGCGGCGAGGACCTTGCGGTCCAGCTCGATCCCGGCCTTGTTCAGCCCGTGGATGAACTGCGAGTAGGTCAGGCCGTGCTCGCGCACCGCGGCGTTGATCCGCTGGATCCACAGGCCGCGGAACTCGCGCTTCTTAACGCGGCGGTCGCGGTAGGCATATTGCAGCGACTTTTCCAGACGCTCCCGCGCAATGCGGTAGTTCGTCGAGGATCGGCCGACAAAGCCCTTGGACTGCTCGAGGACCTTCTTGTGGCGGGCGTGGGTGGTGGTGCCCCGCTTGACGCGTGCCATGCTGTGTCTCCCTTACGCTATGCCGTAGGGGGCCCACTGCTTGACGGTAATGCCGTCAGCATGGGTCAGCGTCTGGCTGCCGCGGTTGGTGCGCTTCATCTTCTGCGAGCGGTTGATCAGGCCGTGGCGCTTGTTGCCGGGTCCGGCGAGCACCTTGCCGGTCGCGGTGATCTTGAACCGCTTCTTGACCGACGACTTGGTCTTCATTTTGGGCATTTTGGTCTCCTTCATATGGCGCCTGCCCACCCGCGCCGGGTGATGAACGGCAAGCCGTCGCGGCCGGGCATGCCCTTCCAGGCCCGGTCTCGCTGACAGGGGCGGGGGTATAGCGGCGGTGCCGCCGACAGGCAAGCGTGTTCGGCACCCGGGGCCCAAGGGACCATAGTAAGGGACCATGGAAAGCGACCATGGAAAGGGACCCTAAAAAAGTACCGTTGTCATCCGGCGGTCCGGTTCACCCGGCGGCCGCCGGCTTGATGTCGATGAGCGGCGTGCCGTCCATGCAATCGAGGCCGCGGACGGTAACCGTGGTTCCCGCAACGGCGACAAGATCGACGACGGACGATGCGACCGGGTTTGGCCGGACGGGAGACCGCAGGGCGAACGTCCCGGTCGTCCGGCCGGAGTGGCGTGGGGTCTGCAGCACGAGGTCGCGGCGCGATAGGTGCATCCAATAGAGGATCTGCAACCTTTCATGCTCCGACAGGCCTTGCAGGGCGGCCGACCAGCGCGGGTCAACCTCGATCCGGCACTCCGGCCCTGACGGGTCGCCCGTCCGCGGGCAGCTTTCGCGTGTGGGCCATGGCGTGCGGATGTATCCGATAAAATAGACCATCTCATCGCCGTGGCCGGGCAGCGATACGGAGGCTTCGCCCGGGCGGATCGGATCATCGTCCTTCATGCTGTGCAATCTCCTCATCCGGCCAGGACAGGTGGCGGTTTCGCGGTGGCGCTGCTGCTTTAGCAGCGCACGCCTCGTCTGCCAGTCCGCAAGCCGATTGCATCTCGCGATGCGGCGCGGTTTCGGCGGCCGATGCGCCGCGAGCCGGCCGGAGCCTCCGATCGCCAGGATGGTATCCGGATCGGGCATTCGCCTGCGCGGCAAGACAAAAGTCCGCCGGTCGCCGCGGTCCGATGCACGCCCGACAATGAATACTGTGTCTGAAAGGTTGTTGTTATAACAACAAAATATTCGTTGCTGGCGGATCGCCGCCCGGGGCTCCAAACGGGCGGTCAGTCCATTGTTTTTGGCAGGCATTGTTATCATTTCACCCGGATCGCACAATCGCATTGTTCGAAGTTCCCGGTTTCGTCTGGAACCGGCTCCGGGCACGGCCGCTGCCGTCACGCAGACGGCCGGCAACGATCCGTAACCGCACGGGCTCCGGCCGCCGGCGGTCCGCTGGCCCCGAGTCGCTTCACCGGCAGGAACGCCCCGAAATAATGTGTATTTCGCGGCCCGGGCCGGTTGTTGAATCACGATTTCTAATGCATAATGGTACCACTATCCAAGGTGGTTTCAAGTGAAAGAACCAATACAACAAGAGGCCGGCGAAGGCGGAGAAGAATTCCGGCTCGAGGAGTTCTTGCCTTTCCGGCTCGCGGTGGCGTCCGAAGGCGTGTCGCGGGTTCTGGCCCGCCAATATCTTGGACAATCGGGACTCGGGATGCCGGAATGGCGGTTGCTGGCCGCGGTGGGACGATTCAGCGTCCTGTCGCCAACCGCCGCCGGTGAGCGGACGTCGATGGACAAGGTCAAGGTCAGCCGCGCCGCCGCAAGCCTCGTCGCCCGCGGATTGCTGCGCCAGTCGCAGGATCCGGACGACGGCCGCGGCCGCCTGCTGCGCCTGACGCGCAAGGGGGCCGGCGTCTATGCCGGGATCAAGCCGATGGCCGAGGAGGTCGAAACCGCCCTGGCCGCCGGCCTCAGCCGGACCGAATGGAATGCATTGCACAAAGCATTGGCCAAGCTTGTGGATCACACCCAGGCGATGCTGACCGGCGGGTCCGATCGCCTGGCCGGATAGCGCCTGCCGCCGGCTGGCGTCCCGGACATCGTCCGTCACGCAAGATAGCCGGTCCCGTAAGGGGATATTTGCGCTGTGCCCGGCCACGCATAACCGCGGGGCATCCACCATGCGAACCGAGCCGGCAAGCCAGGCCGGACCTTGCGCCCGTTCCTCAATGGCGATTCAATACCCGGCCACAGTCCGGAACACGGAGCGCCGCATGACTATCGACCCCGCCACGCTTGCCGCGCTATCAGGCGTTTCAACCGCAACGGTCACCACCGTGCTGCTGAAGAAGGGCCTCCGCAACGTCTGGATGCGCGGCGCCAAACCCCTGCGGGCGGGCCAGCCGCGGCTGATCGGGCGGGCGTTCACGCTGCGGTTCGTCCCCGCGCGGGAGGATCTGGCGACCCCGGAGTCCTGGTCGTCGCCCATATCGACCCGTGCCGCGATCGAGGCGATGCCGGAGGGCTGCATCGCCGTGGCGGACGCCATGGGTGTCACCGATGCCGGCATTTTCGGCGACATCCTGTGCGCGCGGATGGCGAAGAAGGGCGTCGCGGGCCTGGTCACCGACGGCGCCGTACGCGACATCGCCGGGGTCCTGGGCACCGGTCTGCCGGTCTGGTGCCGCGGCGCCGCCGCCCCGCCATCCGTCGCCGGCCTGACCTTCGTCAACTGGCAGGATCCCATCGGCTGCGGCGGAGTCGCGGTGTTCCCGGACGATGTGATCATGCTCGATGACGACGGCGCCGTGGTGATCCCGCAGAAGCTTGTCGCCGAAATCTCCGGCATCGCGGCCGAACAGGAACGCCTGGAGGACTGGATCATGCGACGTGTGAACGACGGGGCCTCGCTTCCCGGCCTGTATCCCCCCAACGCCGAGAACCGGGCCCTGTATGAGGCGGCGGTGAAGGCGCGATGACCGCCGCCGCCGCTGTCAGGGCGGTTCGGGATTGGCTCGCGCCGGTGGCGCGGCGGTGGGGACTCGCGCCGGTGGCGCGGCGGTGGGGACTCGCGCCGGTGGCGCGTCGGCGGTCAACGCCGGAGGCCGCCGCGGCTGCCGATCGGACGGCATTGCTGCGCTCCATGCTGCCCCTGCCCGGGCACGGCCTGGAGATCGGCCCCGGCTACAACCCGCTGCTGCCGAAAGCCGAGGGCTTCGACGTCGAAACCGCAGATTATACCGATGCCGCCGGGCTGCGCATGAAGTATCGCGACAACCCGCACGTAGACCCGGGCCGCATCGAGGACGTCGACCACGTTCTGGAGAACGGGCGGAGCCTCGCCGAGGCGGTGGGACGGCCGGGCACTTTCGGCTACATCGTCGCCTCGCACGTCATCGAGCATGCGCCGGACATGCTCGGGTTCCTGTTGTCCTGCGAGACACTGCTGGCGCCGGGCGGCGTGCTGCTGCTGGCCGTGCCGGACAAGCGGCACTGCTTCGATGTGCTGCAGCCGCTGACTGGCACTGGCGCGGTCCTGCAGGCTCATCTCGACGGACGGACGCGGCCGTCGCCGGGCGCCGTGTTCGACGACATCGCCTATAACGCCGTGCGCGGCGGCGCCATCGTCTGGGCGCCCGCGGATGGTGCGCCGCTGGCGTTCTTCGCTTCGCTGGAGGCGGCCGCGGCGGCTTATCAGTCGGCGCAACGTCTGCCCGACTATGTGGACGTGCATGTTCAGCGCTTCGTGCCGTCAAGCTTTCGGCTGATCATGCGGGACCTGCACGATATCGGCGCGATCGGGCTGCGGGAGGCGCTCTTCCGCGACAGCGTGGGCAACGAGTTCTACATGACGCTGGCGGCGTCCGCCGCAGGATGTCCGGTGGATCGGCTGACCCTCGCCAAGCGGGCAATGGCGGAGCAGGCTTCAATCCTGATTGGGTAAGCGGCCAGCTCTGTCCCCTTCTGCTGTCCTGGCCCGGCCTGTCCGGGCCACCTTCAGCGGCACGCGGTGGACCAGTCGGCCCGGACGAGCCCGCCCCTGACTGTTATGGCGTCCCAACATCAATCCGCGAACAATGCCGCCGTTATCGCCGCGGTTTGACGGTCCCAGCCGAAGCGTTCCCGCGCCTCCTGCCGCGCGCGCGGGGCAACCGCAGCGCGGTGGTCATCCACCGAAACCAGCACGTCGCGCAGCACGGCCTCCCAGGTATGCGCCCGGGCCAGCCAGCCGTTGCGGCCGTGGTCGATGATGCCCTGGTAGGCCAGGGTCGGGGAGGCGACGGTCAGGGCGCCCGCGACGGCGGCCTCAAACCATTTCAGCTCCGATTTGCAGTTGGTGAAGGGATTGTCCTGCAACGGCACAAGGTTGAGCTCGACCGCGCCAATCTCCCGCTGAAGATTGACGAAATCCTGCAGCGGGAGGTATTCGATCCGGGCGCGATGGCGCTGAAGCTCCGGCGGGACATCCAGGAAGCCGACGACGCGCAGCCAAAGCGACCCGTCCTCGTCCATCAGGCGGCCAAGCGTGTGCGAGATCAGGGCGAAGTCCTGGCTGTGGGACGGCGAACCGCTGAAATAGCCCAGGCAAATGCGGCCGTCCCGCGCCCAGCCGCCGGCGGCCTTCGCCTCCCACACGCGGTCCGATACCTCCTGCTGCTCGCGATTGAGGTAATTCGGCACAACACGAGCCGGCTTGGACGACCATGCGCGGGCATGTTCGGCAAGATAGTCGTTGGTGACGAGCGCAGCGTCGCATAGCGCGAAGGTGGCGCCGACGCGGCCGACATAGGCGAACCAGTAATCCCAGACCGCCTGGTCCCGCATGTTCACGCCCAGCGTGTTCATCAGCAGGTGAATGTAGTCAGGGTTAAAGACGAGATCGTCCACGTCGAACAGGATGCGGCGGTTGCGCGCGCGCGCCTGCGCGGCGAGGCGGGCGATGCGATCCGTATAGAGTGAGTTACGGCAGAGCACCAACACGTCGCAGGCATCCAGCACGCGTCCGATCCGGTCGAGATCGGCTTCGGCGAACCAGGCGGCGGAAGGTCCTCGGCGGCTGCCGGATGCCGCCAGCGATTGGGCAATGTTGTAGGCGCGATAGCGGAACGTGCTCGTGTCGGGGACGCTATAGAAATAGGCGGCCCGAGGCGAACCGCGCCGGAGCATGGTCATCCGGTCGTCGAAGGGAATGTCCCAGGGCGCAATGTAGGGAACCGCCGGAATCGTGGCGGCGTACACCCTGGCTACGCCTCCGCCCGGGCGGCCAGCCGATGGAGCGCGGGTTCCATGGACGTGGCCCAGTCGCGTTGCAGGCCGCTGGCCGCGAAGTTCGCCTGCCGCGCCGGCGTATCGGCCGCAAGCGCGCTGGCCTGCCGGATCGCGTCAACCAGCGACGGCACGTCCAGATCCGCGCACACGATGTTGCGCGAATAGTGTTCCAGGCTTCTCTTGCGGCCGAAGCGGTTGGTCACCGCCACGCCGCCGCTGGCGGCGAGGTCGAGCGGCGGATAGCTCGGGTGCGGCGTGTACATTAGCGACAGGCCGACATCCATCCGCCGGATGAAGGCGGCATAGTCCGGCCATGCCATCGGACCGCAGAAGACGGGGCGCGCCCCGCGCGGCAGCGGCAGGTCGCCGGACGCCTGGCCGGCGAAATGGAAATCCCACTCCGCCGGGTCGAGGATGCCTTCCTCTATGGCCGCGCACAGCGCTTCCAGACCGCGCCAGTAAAGGTTGCGGATATGATTCGGCCGCGCATAGAAAAAGAAGCCGCGCTTGACGTTCGCCGGACGCTCGTCCCGTGTCGCGGGATAATACAGATGCGCCGGAAAAGCCGGCTCGAACGCCGTCGCTCCCGGGGCCAGCCCCTCATCGCGCAAATGAGCGAGCAGCAGCCCGGAGTTGACAAGGTAAAGCAGCTCCGGTTCGGCCAGCGTTTCCATGCAGCGCAGATGCTCGTCGCCGAACGGATAGAAGGCGCGCTCATCCTCCTGCACGAGGCAGGCGATGCGGGACCGCGGCACGGACTGGAGGGTCGCCCGGGTCGTCCACCAGGATGTCGTCAGGAACAGATCGCCGGCAGCCACCGGAACGTCGCGCGTGCCGAGCGCGCCGTCGCGCGAGGCGAAGACGAACTCGATGTTCCTGTCCCAGGGAATCCGGTTGGCGCCGAGAACTTCGTTGGCTTTCGCAACATCCGGCAGTTCCGTTCTCGTGACGATTCGCAGGTCGGCATCGATGCGGCGGGCGGCGAGCGCGGCGAGAATGAGCGCGGTGCCCACGCCGCCGTAGAGGCTGCCGGCGTTGATGCTGTCGGTGACGACGGTCAGGCGGCGGCCCCCGGCGTGCGGAGCGGCGAATACCGGCAGCGCGGTCAGATTCGGCAGGCGCTGTTCCGGCACGGCGCCCGCCGGCGCCGCCCGCCGGGCGCGCAGGCGGGCGAGGAGTTGAAATGTCAGCATCCACCAGATGACCCGCAGTCCCCTGCGCGCGTGGCGGCGAAGCGGGGGCGGGAGCACGCCGGCGCGCCGGTGGACCGTATGGGCCAGGCGCAACGAAATCGTATCGATCAGCAGGCGGACTTTGAACAATCGATCACCGCGAGTGGTTTGCGTATCGGTTCGGCGGATCCCCGGGCAGCTCAGTGCTTTCGAACGTCCCGCGCCCGGCGGGATCATTGCGCGTATCGCCAGACGTAATGACTGGTCTGCGTTCAAGGTGAAGCCTGCGCGCCCGCGCCGCCAATCACGTGTCGCTGCTGCGGATGGTCTTGGACCGGAAAAAGGATCAAAAAAAATTGATATTGAATAAACGGTACAGTATTGATCGAAGTTCATTCCAATATGAAATCACAACAACCGTTCACGGCAAGTGCCGGAATGTTCCTTCTGTAGAAGGAAAAGCCGATGCGTTGACGCAACGCAGTCCGGTTCGCCGCCGAATGACGGGGTGAGCTTGAAGTCCGCCGCATGCGCCGCGGGTTACAGCGGCTCGCACGCATCGGCCAGCCAGGATCGCGCCGCCGGGTCCAGCGCCGGACCGATGCTGCTCAATACCCTGGCATGGTAGCCGTCCAGCCAGCGCCGCTCCTCCGCCGTCATCAGCGCCGGCTCCAGCAAGCTGCGGTCGAACGGTGCGAGGGTCAGGGTTTCGAACCGCAGGAACGGCCTGATGGCCGCCGGGATGTCGGCGTCCCGCACCAGCAGCAGGTTCTCCAGCCGGATGCCGTACTGGTCCGGCAGATAGAACCCCGGCTCGTTCGACAGGATCATCCCGGCGGCGATTGCCACCGGCCGCGCCAGCCGCGAGATGCTGACCGGCCCTTCATGCACCGACAGGTAGCTGCCGACGCCATGCCCGGTGCCGTGGTCGTAATCCAGCCCGGCCTGCCACAGCGCCCGGCGCGCCAGCGCATCCAGATGTGGCCCTGCGACACCCTGCGGGAACACCGCGGTGGCGATGGCGATGTGCCCCTGCAGCACCCGCGTCACCCGGTCCCGCAGCTCCGCCGGGGGCCGGCCGGGACCGGTCCACAGCGTGCGGGTGATGTCGGTGGTGCCGTCCGGATATTGTGCTCCCGAATCGATGAGATACACCTCGTCCGGACGGATCGGCCGGTTGGTTTCCGGGGTCACGCGGTAGTGGATGATCGCGCCATGCTCGCCGGCGCCGGAGATCGCCGGGAAGCTCTCGCCGCGGAAGCCCTCGACCTCGCGGCGGAACGACAGCAAGGTTTCGGCGGCAGAGAGCTCGGTCTGGCCGCCTGTCGGCGCCTCGGTGGCGAGCCAGTGCAGGAAACGGCACACCGCGACCGCGTCGCGCAGATGCGCCTGCCGAGCGCCGTTGCGCTCGGTCCGGTTCTTGCAAGCCTTGGGCAACTGGCACGGATCGCTGCCGGAGACGACCGTCGCACCCGCCGCGCGAAGCTGCTGCGCGAACCACACCGGCGATCCGCCGGCATCGACCCGCACCGTCTTTCCCGCCAATCCCCGCAACGCCCCCTCCAGCGCCGGCCGATCGGCTATCGTTACCGAATTGCCGAGCCAGGCGCGGGTTCCGGGGGGCACTTTGGCGGGATCGATGTACAGCTCCGTCGCGCCGCCGGCGTGGATCACGGCGAATGACAGGGCGAACGGCGTGAACGGCACATCGTTGCCGCGGATGTTCAGCAGCCACGCGATCGACGCCGGATCGGTCAGCACCGCCGCGTCCTGCTTCGCCTCCTGCAGCAGGTGCGCGACATCGGCCCGCTTCTCCTCCGACGTCACGCCCGCATACCTCAGCTCATGCGGCACCGCCGCCTCCGCCGGAGGCGAAGGCCGATCGGCCCAGATCGCGTCGATGGGGTTGGTGGCGAGGGGGACCATGTCGAGGCCGGCGCCTGTGAAGCGCGCGAGCCCCTCCTCGCTGATCAGCAGCGGGTCGTAGCCGATGCGGCCTTCCTTCGGCGCGTGTTCGGCAAGCCATGCATGCGGCGGCTGCTCGGTGACGTGCAGGCGCTGCCACAGGCTCGCATCGGTCTGTTCGGCGAGCTGCAGGACATAGCGTCCGTCGGTGAAGACCGCGGCGGCGGAGGCGAGCACGGCGGCGAAACCGGCGCTGCCGGTGAAGCCGGTCAGCCAGGCGAGGCGTTCGGCCGAAGCCGGCACATACTCGGCCAGATGTTCATCCGCCCGCGGCACGATGAATCCGTCCAGGTTCCGGCGCGCCAGTTCCCGTCGCAGCGCTGCCAATGGTGACGCACTCATGTCCGGCCTCTTGCGGGATGGCGGCGATTTCATGTCATAACTCGTTTGTCATCCATGCGTAATGTGCATAACTGTTTGCGAATTTTTGTCTCTTAATTCAAGGGTGATCCGGCTTATGTTGCAGTGCATCATAACCTGGGGATGCCTCGTCATCCGGCGAGGCGTTGGTCTCCGGGGTCGTATGGATCGTTGTCATGAGCGCTCACACCGCCGACTCTCATTCGTTCAAGCTGCCCAGCTTGAGCTATATCGACGCCAAATGGGAAGAGCCGAACCTGACGGCTCCCGCCGCCGCACCGGATCGTGCCCGCAAGTCCGGGGTCGCGGCGTGGCTGGCCGGCAGGGTCGCGGCCTTCCGCGCCTGGCGCCGGGACAGCGAAGCCGCCGCCGAACTTGCCGCGATGTCAAACTATGAACTGATGGATATCGGCCTGACCCGGTCCGACCTCGGTCGCGTGTTCGACCCCGCATTCAATGAGGATCTACGGAACCGCGGCCATTGATGAGTCTCTCATTCGTCATCGCCCGGCTTGTCCGGGCCACCTTCGGCACGTGCCGCGACAGGTGGCCCGGACAAGCCGGTTCGTGACCGGAAAGATGGCGGCCAGCCGCAATCTGTCACGCTGGCCAGTGCACTGCCGCGAGGCCCGCGTTAATTAAAGACGGCAGTTCGTCCCACTGCGCCAGCAAAAGGTAGCAGGTAAGCAGGAACACGATGCCAAGCAGCGGCGCGGCAAAAGACCTCCCGCTTCGCAGGTGTTTCCGGGACAACGACACCACCATCCTCCAGTCGACGCTATCGAACCACCACCCCGCGCGCCGGTTCAGGCGCGCAGAGTTTACCCCTAATATCGATTTATGTAGCTGGTTTTCCTCTTTCTGCGCCAGACTGGAGATAGCTGATCCACGGCCGCTGCATGGGTGGACCAGGCCGGTATCCAGCATGGTATCTGTCCGCACTCCGTTTGGACCGAAGGAACCGACTGTGAGCGAGAACCAAGCCATCTCGATGCCAGGCGCCGCCGCGCTCTCCCCGGCGTCCGCCGTGCCGAGCCAGGCCTCTGCGGCGATGACGATCCTGGTGTCGCTCAGCCTCTGCCATTTTCTTAACGACATGAACCAGTCGCTGGTGCCGGCGATCTACCCCATCCTGAAAGATTCCTATCACCTGGATTTCGGCCAGATCGGCTTCATTACCCTAGCGTTTCAAATGACCGCCTCGCTGCTCCAGCCCGTCGTCGGAATGATCACCGACAAGCGGCCGCAGCCGTTCTCGCTGCCGATAGCGATGGGGTTCAGCCTGGCCGGACTGCTGTTGCTGGGGGTGGCCGACAGCTACCCGGTGATCCTGGTCGCGGCGGCGATGGTGGGACTCGGGTCCTCAGTCTTCCACCCGGAGTCGTCCCGCGTGGCGCGCATGGCCTCCGGCGGACGCTACGGCTTCGCGCAATCGTTATTCCAGCTCGGAGGCAGTGCCGGTTCGGCGGTGGGGCCGTTGCTTGCGGCGTTCATCGTCGTGCCGCGCGGGCAGGGCAGCATCGCGTGGTTCTCCGCCGCCGCTTTGGTGGCAATGGTTGTCCTGACCAATGTGAGCGCCTGGTACGCCCGGCATCCCTCGATGATCGCCCGGCGCGGACGGCGGGCGCCCCTGGCAGCCCCCGCCTCGCCGCTGCCGCGCGCGAAAATCTACCGCGCGCTGGGCGTCATCCTGGTGCTGATGTTCTCGAAGAACGTCTATACGTCGAGCCTGAGTTCGTACTACACCTTCTACCTTATCGAGAAATTCGGCCTCTCGGTGCCGCATGCCCAATACATGCTGTTCGCCTTCCTCGGCGCGGTCGCGGCTGGCACCTTTGCCGGAGGCCCCATCGGCGACCGCTTCGGCCGCAAGCCGGTGATCTGGTTCTCCATCCTTGGAACGTCGCCTTTCGCGCTGATGCTGCCCTATGCCGGGCTGCTGTGGACCGGCATCCTGAGCGTGGTCATCGGCCTGATCCTGGCCTCGGCCTTCTCCGCGATCGTCGTCTATGCGCAGGAACTGCTGCCGGGGCGCATCGGCCTGGTGGCGGGGATGATGTTCGGGTTCTCCTTCGGGCTGGGCGGCCTGGGCGCCGCGGCGCTGGGGCAGATCGCCGACGTCACCGGCATCGATACCGTCTACAAGGTCTGCTCGTTCCTGCCGCTGATCGGCCTGCTGACCGCGCTGCTGCCGAACATCGAGCGCGGACGCTGACCGCCGAAAGCCTCGATCTGGCCATGGTGCTGGCGGTCGATGGCTCCGCCAGCGTCACCTATGAGGAGTTCGGCCTGATCGCCGGCGGCATGGCGGCGGCGCTGCGCGACCCGGCGGTGATCGAGGGTCTGGCCGGGACCAGCACCCTGTCACTGCTGTTGTGGTCCGGGACCGGGCAGCAGGACGTCATCACGCCCTGGACCCGGATCACGACGGCGGCGGATCTGGCGGCATTCGCGGATGGCGTGGACAATATGCCGCGGACGATCAGGGCAGGGGCGACCGCGATCGGGGAGGCGCTGCTGGCTGCGCTGACCCTGCTGGCGGAGGTGCCGGCGGTTGCCAAGCGGAACATTGTCAATGTCATCGGGGACGGCCGCTCGAACGACGGGATCGCTCCCGGGCCGATCAGGGATCGTATGGTCGCGGGCGGCATCACGATCAACGGTCTGTGCATCCTGCACGAGGAGCCGGACCTGCTGGCGTCCTACACCGATGAGGTCATCGGCGGCCCGGGGTCGTTCGCCGTCACCTGCCGGGCGTATGAGGATTTTGCCGAGGCGATGCGGCAGAAGCTCACGCGGGAGGTCGCAGGGCCGATCGTTTAGCGCGGCGCCCGGGGTCGTCGAATCGGGCTTGGCTTGTCCGATGGATTCTGGCTCGGGCGTCAGACTGATCATGATCTGCTGCGCCAGCGCCGGGCGATCTCCGCGGAACTGGAACTGATAACGCCGCGCGAGTTCGCCGCCTGAGCACCGCCCGGCCCAGCCGCTACCCGAGAGGTGATCGGCCCCTCCGCGCCCCCGCCGTAACCTGCCGGGCTTAAAAACGATTGTAGCCCTGCGGCTGGTCGAAGGACGCAGCGTCCGACAACCGCGTCCCATTCACGGACGAAGGCGCACCCGGCCATGACCGAAACCCCATCCCCGCCCGCCGGGCATCAGATCGTCGAGGCGGAGACCCGCCGCGAATTCGTCACCGCGGGCGACCACACGGCCGGCGCGGTGACCGAGAAAAAAACGTTCAAGGCGGCGGCCGAGGACGATGAGGACATGCCGCTGCCAACCGATCCGCAGACGATCTTCCTCGGCGGGCTGTTCGCGTTCGCGGCGTTGGCGGTGCTGTATATCGCCTCGGAGATCATCCTGCCTCTGGTGTTGGCGGTCGTGCTGAAAATCCTGCTGCAGCCGCTGGTTCGCCTGCTGGAGCGATTCCGCATTCCGCGCGCCATCGGCGGCATCCTGACCGTTCTGCTGGTGCTGCTGGGGTTCGCCGGAACGATCAGCGTGCTGGCCGGCCCGGCCACCGACTGGGCCGGCAAGCTGCCGCAGGCGATCCCGAAATTGCGCGACAGTTTCAGCGTGCTGAAGGCGCCGATAGATACGGTCCAGGCGATGCTGCGTCAGTTCGACTCGATGGCGGGCGGCTTTGTCCCGGGACCCCAGGCGCCGGCGGTGAAGTCCGCAAGCCTGCTGAGCGCGGTGTTCAGCGGCACCGCCGCCGCGACGGCCGGCCTGCTGACGACGCTGCTGATGCTGTTCTACCTGTTGGTCTCAGGCGAGACCTTCCTGCGCCGGCTGGTGGAGATCCTGCCGCGCTTCAAGGACAAGCGGCAGGCCGTGGAGCTGTCGGCGGATATCGAGCGCAACGTCTCGGCCTACCTGCTGACGGTGGCCTGCATCAACGCTCTGGTTGGTGGCGCTACCGGCTGCGTCATGTGGCTGTGCGGCGTGGCCAATCCCGTGCTGTGGGGCGCGGTGGCATTCGCGCTGAATTTCGTGCCGATCCTCGGCCCGATGGTGGGGGTCGTGATCTTTCTGATGGCCAGCGTGCTGGCGCTGGGAGTCACCTGGTTCGCCCTTCTGCCCGTCGGGCTTTACCTTGGCATTCACGTAATTGAAGGCGAGATCGCGACGCCGATGCTGCTGGCACGGCGGTTCACCATCAATCCGGTGGCGGTGATGCTGGCGCTGATCTTCTGGTACTGGATGTGGGGCGTCGCCGGCGCGATCCTGGCGGTGCCGCTGCTGGCGATCACCAAGATCGTCTGCGACGACCTGCGTCCGCTGCGGGCGCTCGGGCACCTGCTGGAGGGCTAGAGACGCGACGTCGTGCCGCGTCCATTCCCGTCAGGCTGGCGTTAAACTGCCGCCAGGTTTTTCCCTGGACGCGCGAGAACCGGCAGATAGCCAATGACGAACACCGCGAACAACAGCATCAGGGCCGCCCCGCCGATGACCGGAAGAATCCAGGTGAGACCGCCGAAAAGGCGCGTCACGGCGACCACGGCGATGGCGGCATAGATGACCCGTGCCATCGTGCGGGCCGACGGCGACCGCGCCGCTGCATCCGGACTGATCCGGGCCATCATCGCCAGGGTCAGGATGCCTGTCGCACTCACCATCCAGGCCCGCACGTCAACTCCGCCGGACTGGTCATGCCCGAACAGCACGCCGCCCCCGATGACCAGAAATCCGAGCGGGATAAAGGCATAGGCGAGTTGCTGGACCAGCGTCAGGGTCGTCTGCGGCGACCGATCGAAAACCCATCGGGCCAGCCGAACCGCCTGCACGATCCCGGCGAGCAGCATCAGCGCGGCGCTTGCCCTGTAATCCGGCAAGATGATCCAGGCCAGCAAGGCGAGGCCGGAGACCGCCACCGTAGCCACGCCGAGCGCCCCGAATGGCGCCGGCTCCGCGGTTTGCGCATCCGGCGCGTTGCGCCCAAAGGCCGTGCGTCCGCCGATAAGCGTCACCAGGATGACCGCCGCGGCGATGCCGATGCGCTTGCCGGCTTCGCCCGACCCGCTGCCATAGCTGCCGAGATAGAACACCGCGTTGCCGGCCAGGAATACGATCAGCAGGCCAATCGGCGGCAGCGCCTTCCCGCCGCGGCCCTTGGCTGCCTCGGTTGCGGCCGTGATCGCGGTGAGCGCCAGGAACAGGCAGTCGACACCGCCCGCCACGAGCGGACCGACGAAGCCGGAGGCGGCGACGGCGGCGCGTCCCGCCAGCCACGCCACGATCAGGACCGTCAGCGCCCGCGCGTGCAGCGGAGGCCGGCCCGTCCATTCGGGTATCGAGGTCAGGACAAATCCGGCGATGACGGCGCCAAGATAGGCGAACAGCGTTTCATGCACCTGCAAAGCGGCCGGGCTGAACGCCGTCTGCGTGTCCAGCGCGGCGAAAAAGCCCGGCACCAGGATCAGGCTGACGAGGCCGGCCCAGACCGCGCCGGTGATCAAGGACGGCCGGGAGCCGTCGCCGAAGATCGTTTGGCCCGTCGCGGGATGGGAAATGTCTGGCATTTGTGTGGCCCTGAACAGAGGTTTGCCCCTCTTAGCCCAAGCGTCCGATGATGACACTGGCGGAAATGTCTCTTTTTGGCCGCAGAGGTCAGAGCGGCCGCTGCACGCGGTCCCGGTAGGCGCGGACCACCAGATCGTCGATGAACGTCTCGTCCGGCTCGTCCGGCAGCGGCGATGACTCCGCGGCGTGTTCGACATCGGCCAGAAGCTGCTCGATGGTTGCGGCCACGGCTTCGTACGGAACCTCGCCCCGCCTGATCGCCAGCAGCTCGGCGGCGCAGGGCAGCGGGAAGGTGATCCGTCCGGTGGTGAACACCTCCACCGCCTCGCGTCCGACGCGGACGGCGTGGGACAGGGACTTCCAATCGACGCCTTCGTTGCGCTCGGCCTGCAACGCGCGTTCCCCGTATTCGTCGACCATCCGCCTGATGATCTCGCGGGCGCTTTTGATCGAGCTGGTGAAGGGCATTTTCTTGCCGCACACCTCCAGGTGGCGGACGAGCTGGCCGCTCGGCATCGGCAGGTCCACCAAAGCGGTGTGTTCGGACTCGGCGGCGAACGCGGTGACCTCCCGTTCCGCGACCGAGAGCTTTGCCGCCGAACCGTAGGTTGCTTCCGCGGCGGCGAGAATGTCTGCCGCCTGCCGCGCCGCCGCGACCCGCGACCCCTTGAGGCCATACTTGTTCGCCTGTTGCCGGCAGTAGCGCAGGAAAGCGGAGGCGCGGCGGGTGACGAGGCGCGGCGCAGCGGCCTGGATGTCCCGCCATAGCGGCGCCGGTTCCATCGTCATCGCGAAGTCCGGCGCGAACAGCATGTCCAGCGCCATCGTCTGGCCCTCGGCCAGCAATTCGAGGTAGCGTTGCAGGCTGAAGATCTCCCGGTCGATGTCGCCGGGGGCGTTCTTGTCGCCCGGGTCCTTCGCCGGAGGCAGCGCCAGCGCGGGCTGGACGCGCTGGAGCAGGATGTCGCGGGCGTCGGGCAGATACACCGCCTTGTAGTCGAGGTCGGATTGCGCGGTGGCGGTGCCGTACAGGTGCGAGCCGAAGCGCATTTCGACGATGAGGTCCATTCACGTCTCTCCGGGCGCGCCCGTGGCCGGCTGTATGACGACGTTGTTCTGCTCGACGACGCGGCGGAATGGCTCGCTTGTCGTTGCCCAGTCGAGGACGTCCACCCGGAACGGCAGGTCGGATTCGGAAAAATCCTCGCGCAATCGCCCGATGAGATCGAATGGCATCGGCGTGGCGGTAATGACCGCAAGGTCCAGATCCGAGTAACGCCGCGCGGTGCCCTGGACGCGCGAGCCGAACGCCCGGACCGCCAGCTCCGGAACGTGCTTGCGCAGGATGTCCCGCACGATCGCCAGCTCGCCGGGCGTCAGGTCAAGCATTGCGGGCCTCGAGCACGGTCAGCAGCCGGGCGGCATCGGCGGTGAAGTCCAGGCTCTTCGCATAGACCCGGGCGGCGACGTTCGGATCATAGGTATGGGACGTCTCGTTGCGGGCAGTGTGATACCGGAACCAGGCTTCGACATCGCCGATCAGCCCGTTTTCGGCGGCGACGCGGAACAGGTCGCGGCGGCTGATGCCATCGACGCTGGTTCGGCCGATATCCGCTTCCAGCCGGCGCTTGATGAACTTCCACGAAAGTTCGTAGGTGAACTCAAAATGCTGGATGACTCCGGAACGGACGGCGTCTCGCGTCACTTCGTCCAGAGCCGCCATGAAAGCGGCGTCTTCGCTCTTGGACTGGACCGCCCGCAAGGCGGCGATGGCGTTGCGGAAGCTGTCGAGAATCAGCGGCATGACAGAAGGTATAGCCTACTGACAGATTTGCGGCGACTATGATGGCACTGCTTCGCCGCGCCGGGGCGAACCGGCATTGCGGAGGGAAAACCCGGGACTGCGTAAGGCGACGACACAAACGATCGAATCGGATGGCGCCACCGTTCCCGTCATGGCCCGGCTCGTCCCGGCCACCCGTCGCGGCACGAGCTTGTATAGGTGGCCCGGACAAGCCGGACCATGACGGTTTCGAGGATATCGAACCGCGAAGCGATAGCTTCCGGGCGTCGCCTAAGCAGCGTGGCACCGCCTGCTACACCTACCAGCTCGTCAGGCGCCGGAGCTGAGGCGTCTTCTTGTGCTGGTGTCCGCCCATTCGGGCGAACAGGCGATCAAGTTCGGCGATCGCCTCGAGGACGTAGGGACCCTTGTTCAGCATCACGCATTCCGCGCGTGCCGCCATGGCGGCATCGGTCATCTCGCCCCGCAGCGGCGTGCCGGTCTTCACCAGGCTCTCCAGCACCTGGGTGGCCCAGATGACGGGCACCTGGGCCGCCTCGCCGAGCCACAGGATCTGCTCCTGAATTTCCGCGGTGCGTCCGAAGCCGATCTCGGCGGCGAGGTCGCCGCGGGCGATCATGATGGCTGTGGGTTGGCGCGACGCCGCCTGGACCAGCATCGCCGGCAGATTCCGCAGCGCCTTCTGCGTCTCGATCTTCAGCACCACCGACAGGCTCTGCCAGTCCGCGGGCCGCAGGCGGGCGAGTTCGTCCTGCAGCAGCGCCACATCGCCGGCCGACTGAACGAACGAGTAGCTGATTCCATCGGCCTGGCGGGCGACGAACTCCAGATCGGCCAGATCCTTGGGCGTCAGCGGTGTGACCGTCAGATCGGTGTCGGGAAAGCTCAGCCCCTTCTCCGAGCGCAGCTTCACGCCCTCGGCCTTGGCCCGATCCACCCGGGCAACAAGGCCCCAGGGCACGACTTGCTCGATCACCGCGGCGACCTTGGCGTCATCGAAAAACAGGCGATGTCCCGGCTGGGCCATCGTCAGCGCCTCGGGCAGCTCGCATTCGGCGGCGAATGCCGGTGCGTTCTCCGGTAACGCATCGAGGCCGCCCGGCGGCACCAGCGCGAACGCCGCCCCGGGGCGCAGGAGCTTGTCGCGTTTTGGTGAGCGCACCGCGCCGGTGCGAATTTTGGGACCGCCCAGGTCCATCAGGACTTTCATCGGCCGCCCGGTCAAGGCCGCCGCCGCGCGGGCATTGGCAATCATGCGTCCCCAGGTTTCCGCGTCGTCGTGGGCGCAGTTGATGCGCACCGCCTCGACGTTGGCGTCGGCCAGGCCGCGCATGAACGCCGGATCGTCCGCGGCCGTCGACGGACAGGTGACCAGCAGGGCCACGCCGTGCTGCTCCACCGGGGGGCCAAGCACCTCCTTCGCGCGTTCGGCCAGCCGCGCTTCGCCGACGAAGAACGCCTCCTCCGCTGGCACGGGCGGGGCCGGCTGTCCCGCCAGCACCGCCAGGGTCGCCGCCACCGCATCGAGGCCCGGCAGCACGCGGCTTTCCAGCCGGCCGAGGGAGGACAGGCCGAACGTCATCAGCCGGCGCTGCAACGGCCGCAGATCGCGCCGCCGCAGCGCAAGATAGTGGGCGAGATTGGCCGCGCTCGGCGCGAAGCCGCGCTCGTCCGGGACAGCCGGCCAACCGGCGAGGATGTCTTCGGCCTCGGCGCGCACGGCACGCCCAAGCTCCGTGACCTCCTGATACAACGCTGCAAGCCGATCGGCTTGGGCGGGCTCGGGCGGTTCGGCCTCCGGGAGGATGGTGTCGGAAGACGCCTGATCCTGCATCGCTGTTTCCTCGGCTTTTTGATGGAACAGATTACCCGGGCCAACGGATTGCCTGGGTGACAGATTGATGACAGCGCCCGGCCTACAGCGAGCCGTCCAGAAATGCCTCCACCGGCGCCAGAGATCGCGCCGGCGCCTCCTCCATCGGCACATGCCCGAGGTCCGGGAAGACCAGCAAGCGTGCGTTAGGCATGACCGCCAGGTAGTCGCCCGCGTTGCGGAACGGGATCACACCGTCCTTTTCCCCCCAGACCAGCAAAGTGGGCGCATGCACAAGGCGCAGCACCGGCTCGGGCGGCTGCGGCATGACCTGGGCCGAACGGTCGAGCACTGCCTGCCGCACGCCCGGCGCCAGAATCATGTCGCGGTAGCGCTGCACGATCTCCGGCGTCAGGCGCTTCCGGTCGCCGTAGGCCGGCTCCAGCGCCATTCGCAGCACGCCCGTTGGAAGTGTGTAGGTCAGCACCTCCGCCACTGCCGGCACATCGGGCTTCTTGCCGTACGGGAACTGCGGGCTGGCGAACCCGTCCGGAGCGATGAGCACCAGGCGATTAACGCGGTCCGGGTATTCGGCGGCGAACAGCCATGCCAGCTTGCCGCCCATCGAGTTCCCCACCAGCGACGCGCGTTCGATCCCCAGCCTGTCCATGAGCGCGCGCAGCACCTGGACGCCGCGCTCATCCAGATAGTCCCCGGTCGGATCGGCTCCGGTCAGGCCGAAGCCGGGCAGGTCGTAGCGGATGACGCGGTGTGTGTAGGACAGCGACCGCGCCCAGGACTCCCAGGTCAGCAGGCTCGACCCGAAGCCGTGCAACAGGATCACCGGCGGCGCGTCCCGCGGCCCGGTATCGCGGACATGCAGCCGGATGCCGGCGACCTGGAGGAACTCCGAGGGCGGCTGGGCGTAATGCGCCTCCAACTCGGCACGGGGCTTGTCGGGGGCGTAGAGCCATATCCCGCCGCCGATGAGGCCGACGGCAGCCAGCAGGAAGATCAAGGCCGCAACCCTTTAGCCGCCAGGCGGGGTATCCGATCCGTCCTTCGTCAGGCCGTACGGCCGGACCAGCGCCCAGACATGCTCGGGCACCATGGTCTTCAGCCGCTTCGGGTAGGCGCGGCGGAGATGCAGCACCGTCTCCACCGCCTTCATCTCCAGCCGCGCCCGGGCGAATTCCAACCCCTTCGGCCCGACGCGCGGCATCAGCCAGCCGACAATCCCCCGCATGAAGTTCGGCATCCCCCGCAGCGGCAACCCGCCGGCGGCGCGCTCGGTGTTCTTCATGAACCCGGTCACCGGACCTTTCCGCTTGCCGCCGCTGCCGGGTTCGGAGGTGCGGACTTCGCCGCCGAGCAGTCCCAGAAGCTCCTCGCCGCGCTGGTTGCGGACCAGCAGCCACTGCTCGCCCTGGCCGCCCATGTAGCCCACGGTGATGTCGGCCAGGACGTTCGTGTAGTCCACGCAGGTCCGGCAGGTCATCGGGAAGAAATCCGGCGGCAGCTTCGATATCGGCAGCTTCAGGAACGGGATCTCCCTGGTCCGCCCGTCGCGGAAGCGCAGTTCGACATGGAAGTCGGCGCGGAACTCCAGGTAGGTGATGCTTTCCGGGTCGTCTGCCAGCAGCGCCAGGAACTCGTGGAACCGCGCGGTCGTCGTGTTGTCCGAGCACGGCGTGCCGATGACATACAGGCGTTCCAGCCCGAGCTGCTGCTCGATCGAGCGCAGGGCATAGATCTGGCACGGGATGCCGATGACGGCGAGGCGCTTGTAGCCCTTCTGCCGCGCTGGCTCCAGCAGCGCCAGCAGCGGCGCGTAGCCCATCCGCATCCCTCGGCACTCGGCCATGCCGGCCGGATCGGTTACAATCACCGGCACCGGCCGCCAGCGGTCGTTCGGGTCCGCCGCCATGGTCAGCACGGCATCGACAGCCCCGGTTTCCAGGAGGCGCTGCGCGATGCGGGTGGCGATGCCGGTCCATTGCGCGCCGGGCAGCGGGTTGACCAAGGCGGCCCGCACCATGCGGCGGAACGGGCCGAAAAACAGTTCGTCCTTCCGCTCCGGGTCGCGTGGGCGGCCGTGCACGCGGGTTTCCATGCCCGGATAGTCGGGCTGGATGAACTGGCACGCGTGCCCGCAGCGCTTGGGCTCGGCGGTGCGGGACAGGCCGCAATCGGTGCACAGGCCGCGCGGCGCGGCATCCGGCAACGGCGGCGCCCATACCAATGCCGATGGAGTGTGTTCAACGTCCATGCTTTACCCGCCCTTGCTGCGCCGGGCGGGACAATTCGGCTTTCGGCGGGTTTGCGCAACCTCTCGCGTACGCGAGGCCGCCTTCCGCTGCGTCATGGCGCGGGCAGGTTGACGCCTCCCGAGACGATTTTATGATCGACATGGCCGGGGAGAGTCCGGACACTGCACCGGAGTTGACGCAATGACGACCGTCCCCCTGACCATCCTTATATTCGGTGCCGTCGGTATCGGCGGCTATCTCGGGATGAACTATCTCCGCCATACCCCGAACAAGCCGATCCTGACGGCGGCGCATCTGCTGATGGGGGCGGGGGCGCTGGAGCAGTTGGTGATCGCCATATCGGGCGACCGGGGCGGCGTCTTCGGCTACAAGGCGGCGGGGTTTCTGGTGATCACGTTGGCGTCAGGTTTCATCGGTTCGCTGACGGCGAGGAAGTCGCATCGCAAAGCCGGTTACGTCGTCGCGGCGCATGCGGCGGCAGGTTCGGCGGGTTTTCTGCTGTTCCTGGCCTGGCTGTCCACGGTCTAGTGGCAAGCCCCGGCTTATGAATGCGGTGAAATAAAGTCTGTCCAATTTCCCGGATAGCGCGTATGAAGGTTGAACGGCTGAACTTTTCAGCCGGGGCAAGATGCCTATCTCGCGCCGCCTAGCGTCATAAATCCCGCAAAGCGCTGCATTTCTCTCCCCAATTGAAAAGTAGGATATCCCGCATATGCGCGGGATTCGGCCAGTTGCGGAGACTTCACGTGGCTTCAGGCACTGTTAAATGGTTCAATCCTCAAAAGGGCTTCGGCTTCATCCAGCCGGAAGACGGCTCCAAGGATGTGTTCGTACACATCTCGGCCGTTGAACGCGCCGGACTTACAACGCTGAACGAGAACCAGAAGGTTAGCTACGAACTGGAACGCGGTCAGCAGGGTAAGACCTCCGCAGTCAATCTTCAGGCGAGCTGACATGCGGGGCGGCGCGTGACGCGCCGCCCCATTGTTGCGGAAGGATGGCCATGACGCAGCACAAGTTTGCCGTCGGCGACAAGGTTGCCTTGGTAACGAACAGCGCCAATGCCAATGTGCGCAGCGGAATTTACACGATCATCCGGCGCATGCCAGCCAGCAGCCAGGGCTGCCAGTATCGGGCGAAGAGTGCCCTGGACAGCCATGAGCGGGTGGTCGATGAAGCCCAGCTTCGCCGCGCCTGACGCCGCCGGTGCGCGATTTTTGCCGGCTGAGGCGGTTTTTTGCGTCTTGGTAACGCTTCGTAAAGGATTTGGGCGCAATAAGGGCACTCGGCCGTCAGGCGGAGTGTCCGATAATGAAGACTATTGTGCGCGGCAGACGCGCGAGGCCCGGCTTTAGGCCCTGTCGCACGTCACGGCCCGGATTGTCCGGGCATTCGCGGCACGCCATTGCCGCGGCAGTTGGCCCTGCCGAGCCGGGCCCTGCCGCTGCCCGAGCGGTGCGCCGTCCCATAAAGGAGGGGCGCGCCTTTGCTTGAGGCCGAACTCCCGCCCATAAGACCGTATCATCCGACGACCTTTTTGGAACGCGGCGTCGCGGTGCCGTTCACCACGCCCCGGCTCGGCGGCACCCGGGCGCGGCCGGCCAAGAAGCACCTCGTCGAACTGGTCGTGCCCAACCTCTCCGGCGGCCGCGGCGTCTATGTCATGCCGTGGAGCAGCCTGACCGCGCTCTGCCGCCCGACCTTGCACGACAAAGTCTTCAGCCAGCGAATTGCCTCCATCAGCAATGTCACTCCGGCGACGATCCGGCGCGTTGCCCGGCAAATCGCGGCCGAGGGCCTGGCCGGCGAGGAAGCGATGGAGGCCGCCCGGGTCGCGACCGATGCCGACAAGGGCGACCGGGTGGTCACCAACTACCGCTTGCTCATGACCCTGGTCGAACAGGTCGTCCGCCGCTTCGCCCCCGCATCGCTGACCGAGCCGGGCAGCCACGCGCTGGATCCGTCCGAGCGGGCGCGCCTGGCCGTTGACTGGATCTCGCCGCGGCTCGGCCAAACCACCACGTGGACCGCCAACGCGCTGGAGGAACTGGCCGACGTCATGGCCAATATCGGCGTGGGCTCCGTCGGCGCGACCGGCCGGACTCCGCGCCTCACCAACATGCTGCGGGCCGTGCGGGCGAGCGTCGCCGACTGGAGCGGCACCCAGCGCGAAGAGGACCAGGCGTCCTATGCCAAAATGTTCTGCAAGGTGGCGGACGTGACCTTGTCGCTGGCGCAAACCACGGTCGCCAAGGCCCAGGCGCTGCCGGACAACATGGTCGACCTGCTGCGAACCTGGGCCGCGGACCGCGATTCGGTCATCGAACTCGTCGGCCGCCCGGAATGGCTGCTCGACGGCTGGGAACAGATCTGCCTGGTCTGGAACAACGCAGTGGACGATGCCGCGCGCCGCGCAGCGCTGGCCGAGATCGCCACATTGGTGCCGATCCTGCCGAAGGAGGTCAACGACTGGTGCTCGATGTCGAACGAGATCGACGGCATTGTCCGCTTCCGCCGCGTGATCAATCTCAACGAAGATTGGTTCACCGGCGCCATGATGTTCGATCTGATCCGCCGGAACGAGCATTTCCGGGCGATCACGGTTTGAACCCGGTGAACCTCCCGGAGCAACGCCGCCGATGACACCGCCCTCGTTGAACGCCGCCCAGCCCGCTGTCCGCGCCCTGCGTCATGATCTGAGCGCGGCGGACGACCGGAAGATCAAGCGCGTCATCGCCATGCTGGATGAGGTGGCGGACCCGAAGATGAACCAGGCGCTGCTGGATCCGCTGCGGGTGCGGCTGGCGTCGCTCAATCTGCTGCGTCCGCTGCGCTTTACCCGGCTGCTGTTCCTGCCGCTCGACCCGGTGATCGTTGCGCCGCGCGACTGGCAGCCGGACGAGCCGTCGGTGCCGCGCACCGCGCTGGCGCCCCTGGCCAGGATCGTGCGCAATGGGCTGGGCGCCGAGGCGATCTTCATCGACAAGACGATCGCCGGCCGCAAGACCGATGCAATGCAGGCGATCACGCTGGCCGGCGAGGCGCTGTGGCCGCGCGCCGCTGAAGTTCTGGCCGCCGCCGCGGCGCCGCCGGATCATTGGACCGAAGCCGGCTTATCGATCAAGGTCTTCCAGCCGTTGACCCGGGCCGTCGCCGCGGTCTTGCGCCGCGGCCCGCAACTGCGCTGGCTGCTGCGCGACGGCGAGGTCGGCGTTTTCGAATCGGCCGAGCAGGCGGTCGCCGACATCCTCAAGGATATCGGCAAGGAACCACCGGAAGGCTGCGCCCTGATCGCCCGGCTGATCCTGCTGCAGTCGCCGCATGCCGCGCCGCTGCTGCGGCGGTTCACCGCCTCGGGCGCGGATCAGGCGGCCAAGACGATGGTCCGCCGGGCAATCGATCACGGCACCGAGCAGATGCTGAGCGATATGGAGAGCGATGCCGGCCTGAGCGAGGAACTCAACCGCGGCCCGCTGGCGAATGCCGGCGCGATGGTGCGGCGGATCACCACCTTCCTGCACGAGATCGAGGAGGACTCCGGCGCGTCGATCGATCGGCCGAGGCTGCATGCGATCCGCAGGAAGCTCGATCAGGTCTGCCGGGAGCGGTTTTCCGACGGTTTGAACACCGGGTTGCTGACACCGCTGGCGGACGCCGCGGGGCCGGTCGATGGAAACAACCAGAAGCTGATGGAATCCTGCGGCCGGGAGCTGCGCGAGCTGGAAATCGAAGCGCGCAAGGTCGGCAGTGCGGCGAATTACGACCGACTGCTGCGGGAGGCAGCCGCGGCGGTGGAGGAGGCGGCGGCGGCGGGGACTTTGACCCCGGTGCGGAAGCTGCGGCTGATCGAGATTCTGTCCGGGCCGGAGGCGGCGGCGGCTTTGTACGAGCGAGACATGAGCCGCGGCGGGTAGCGAGCCTGCGGACTCGTGACGGTTCCCCCCGGTTGACTTGGCCGGGCCGCTTCGCCACGGTCGGCTGGGTTCACAAAACAGCAAAAAACCAGGGGACGGGGGGTTGATGGCAGGTTGCGGCTGCGATTGTGAGACGCGCGGGTTCCCCGGGTGAGCAACCTGCTCGAGGCGAGGGGCCTCTACGCCGCGTACGGCGAGACCAAGGTTCTGCACGGCATCGATTTCGCGGTGCGCCAGGGCGGCGTGACCGCTCTGCTGGGCGCCAACGGGGCGGGCAAGACCACGACCCTGCGGGCGATCTGCGGCATGGTCCGCACCCGGGGGGAACTGACCTTCGGTGGGCGGCGGATCGACGGGATGGCGACCGAGGACATCGTCCGTCTTGGTGTCGGCCATGTTCCGGAAGGCCGCGGCACCTTCATGGAGCTGACGGTGGAGGAAAACCTGAAGCTCGGTGCCTATACGCGCCCGTCGCGTGAGGCGGCAGCGGATTTCGCGACCATGTTCGAGTATTTCCCCCGGCTGAAGGAGCGCTTCCGGCAGCAGGCCGGCACCCTGTCGGGCGGCGAGCAGCAGATGCTGGCGATCGCCAGGGCTTTGCTGCAGCGTCCGCGGCTGCTGCTGCTGGATGAGCCTTCATTCGGCCTCGCGCCCCTGATCGTGCAGGAGATTTTCCGCATTCTCAAGCGCATCCGGGAGGACGCCGGGGTTGGCATGCTGCTGGTCGAGCAGAATGCGGCCCTGGCGCTGGAGTTCGCGGAGGACGCGTATCTGCTGGAGACCGGACGCATCGTGATGTCCGGTTCCGCGGCGGAGATCAGCAAGGACGAGGGCATCCGCCGATCGTATCTGGGGTATTAGCGGATGCAGCGACGGACTGCGCCTGCGTTCCCGGCATCGTTGTTGCCTGTCGGCAGCCCGCCGTCATGGCCCTTCGACCGCCCCGCGTCATGGCCCGGCTCGTCCGGGCCACCTATTGCAGCACCTGCCGCGACAGGTGGCCCGGACAGGCGGGGCCATGACGACTCGCCTCTGGGCCATGACGGCGGACGTGGCGCCACGCCAGCATCCGGGAGACCCCGATGCTGCAGGGCGTAATCCACCAGGTCATGTCCGGCATCGCCACCGGCGGCATCTATGCCAGCGTCGCGCTGGCGCTGGTGATGATCTACCAGGCGACCCACCACGTGAACTTCGCGCAGGGGGAGATGGCAACCTTCTCCACCTACATCGCGCTGACCTTCATCAATATCGGCTTTCCCTACTGGGCGGCTTTCGCGATCGCCGTCGTGATCTCCTTCTTCATCGGGCTGGCGATCGAGCGCACGCTGATGCGCCCACTCGCCAACGCCCCGGTGCTGGCGTCCGTCGGCGTGTTCGTCGGCCTGCTGCTGATCATCAACAGCCTCAGCGGCTGGTTCTTCGACTACACGATCAAGCAGTTCCCGACGCCGTTCCCGGACCGCCCGATGCTGGGCGGCTATCTCTCGGGGCATGAGCTCGGGTCCACCGCCGTGACGCTGATCGTCCTGGTCCTGGTCTACCTGTTCTTCCGCCATACGCGGCTGGGGCTCGCGATGCGGGCGGCGGCCTACAACCCGACTTCGGCGCGGCTGGTGGGCGTGCGAGTCGGCTGGATGCTGGCGCTCGGCTGGGGGTTGGCCGCGGCCATTGGGGCAGTGGCGGGGTGCATGGTGGCGCCGGTGGTGTTCCTCGACCCGAACATGATGGCCGGCATCCTGCTGTATGCGTTCGCGGGGGCGCTGCTCGGCGGCATCGACAATCCGCTCGGCGCCGTGCTGGGCGGCTTCGCGGTCGGGGTGATCGAAAACCTGGGAGGTGCCTATCTGGTGGGGACCGAGCTGAAATTGACCCTGGCGCTGGTGATCATCGTCGCGGTGCTGACCGTCAGGCCGACCGGGCTGATGGGGCGCAAAGTGTACAGCAGGGTGTAGCAGGCGGTGAGCGCGTCCCGGGTGATCCCTTTGCTGGTGGCGGCGGCGGCGATCGTTCCGGTCGCCTGGTTCACCGACTACCATCTGTTCCAGCTCACCATGGTGATCGTCTATGCCATCGCCATCCTCGGGCTGTCGCTGCTGACCGGGTTCAACGGGCAGATTTCGCTGGGGCACGGTGCGTTCTATGCGATCGGGGCGTACACCACCGCGATCCTGATGACAGCGTGGGAGGTTCCCTATTGGGCGACCTTGCCGGTCTCGGCGATCGTCTGCGCCGTGGTGGGGTTGCTGCTGGGTTTTCCCGCGCTGCGCCTGGGCGGGCTTTACCTGGCGCTGACGACGTTCGCGCTCGCCGTCGCCATCCCGCAGATCCTGAAATACAAGCTGTTCGAGGACTGGACCGGCGGCGTCCAGGGCCTGGTGATCGACAAGCCGGACGCGCCGTTCGGGTTGCCGCTGTCGCCCGACCAGTGGCTGTACCTGTTCACGATGGCGGTGGCGGTGGTTCTGTATGTTATCGCCTGGAACATCGTGCGCGGTCGCATGGGCCGGGCGATGATGGCGATCCGCGACCATGCGATGGCGGCCGAGGCGATGGGCATCAACCTGGCGACGGTGAAGACCCGGACGTTCGCGTTGAGCGCGATGTATACCGGGCTGGCCGGGTCGCTCGGCGCCATCGCGGTGCAGTTCGTGGCCCCCGACAGCTTCGGGGTGTTCGTCTCGATCTACCTGTTCGTCGGCCTTGTCGTCGGCGGGGTTTCGTCCATCGGGGGCACCCTGATTGGCGCGGCGTTCATCCAGTTCATTCCGAACATCGCGGACAAGGTGTCGAAGGCGGCGCCGGGGGCGGTCTACGGTGTGATCCTGATCGCGGTGATGTTCCTGATCCCGGGCGGTGTCGGCGGATTGCTGCACGGGCTGTGGCGCAGGGTGGCGAAGGCGCGGTAGGCGGCCTGAACCGAAATCGGCAAATCGGTGCTTGACGAAACGGCGCAGCTTCCCCAATGTAAATGTGTCTTACATTCACATGAGGCACTCGATGATGAGCGCTGTAAACCAAGACGCCTACGGCAACTCCGGTTGGGGTCAGGCCCCGGGAGGAGCGCCCCGGCGGGACCCGTGGGCGGCACCGTCCTCCGGCTACCAAAGCGCGGAGCCGCCGCCGTTCTGGCATCCGGCGGGCATGAGCCGCCCGGTCGCCATCGCCGCCACCGTTCTCGGCTTCATGTTCTGGTGGCCCGTGGGATTGGCATTGCTGTTTTACATGATAGGGAGCGGTCGCATGGGATGCGCAGGGTCGCGCAAGGCGCGTTACCGGAACTGGCAGGACGCCGGTCCGTTCAGCGATTGGAAGTCCTGGGCGTATGGCAACAGCCGCTCGGCTTCGTCCGGCAACCACGCCTTTGACGAGTACAAGACGGAAACGCTGCGCCGTCTCGAGGAGGAGCAGAAGGAATTCGCCACGTTCCTTGAGCGCCTGCGCTTCGCCAAGGACAAGGCTGAGTTCGATCAGTTCATGGCCGAACGGCGCAACCGCCCGCCGTCACCGCCGTCGGACGAGCCGTCCGCGGCCTGACGGCCGCTACGCGCCGTTGCTGAAGACGATGGGCGCCCGAGTTCGGGCGCCCATTGTTGTTGGCCCCGACGCGCAAGCTACGCCGCGTAGCTGTACGGCCCGCCGCGCGCCAGCGCCGCCCGATAGGCCGGGCGTGCTTGGAACCGCCGCACCCACGCATCCAGCTCCGGATACGCCAGCCGATCGGCTCGGGCGCCGGCGACTTCGCCGACGAAACTCAACTGGATGTCGGCGCCCGTCAGTTCGGGCCCCAGCAGATAGTCCCGTCCGCGCAGCGCGCTGTTGATATACCCCAGGTGGTTGGCGATCTCGCTTTCGATCCGCGGGCTCAGCGGCTCTCCGGCCGAACCGAGGCGCGAGACATACAGCGCGAGCAGCAACGGCAGCATCGCCGAACCCTCGGCGAAGTGGAGCCATTGCATGTACTCGTCATAGGCCGGGGTGGCGGGATCGGGTTGCAGCCGCCCGTGGCCGTGGCGGCGGATGATATAGTCGATGATGGCGCCGGATTCGCTGATCACGCGTCCGTCGTCCGTGATGACCGGCGCCTTGCCGAGAGGGTGGACCGCTTTCAGCTCGGGTGGAGCGAACCGGGTTGTTGGGTTCCTCTGATAATGCCGGATGTCATAAGGAATCGCGAGTTCCTCGAGCAGCCAAAGGATGCGCTGGGAGCGGGAATCGTTGAGGTGGTGGACAATGATAATGGCGGTTTCTCCCGATGATGGGTCACGCCCTCCGCCACCGTGCACGATGGCCTGTCAGGTGGCGAAAGCGGCGATCGCTATTCCGACATTGCTCAAAAAATCGCTGATGGCGGTCCCGAACAGCCTGACCCCGACCGCAACCACCGCGCCCATGAAGCTGGCCAACATGGCATACTCGAAAGCCCCTGCCGCACCACGGTCGGACGACAACAACAACAGGGCCGATGGCGTGCGGAAAAACGTCTTGAGACCCCGGCCGCCCGCTCCGAAAATATCATTGTATATCATGGTAATGGTCAAGTTAAAGAAAACCAAAACGGGCCGGAAGTAATAAACGCATGAGCAGCCCTTTTGATGCCGACCCTCGCCGGCATGACGGCGAACGCGACCTTCGCCGCGCTATTTTAGCGCCCTCGGGGCCTTCGCCCGCCATGACGCCGGAGGCCCCCTACCGGAAGATCGTATGCGGCCGCGTGTGCGTGATCACGCTGCCGCCCATCGCCCACTTCGCCGCGCTCGTTTCATCGCGCAGCAGCGCATCCTGGATCGGCTTCCCGACAGCCCCCAGTTCCATCGACAGCTTGGCCGCAGCATCCATCACCTGCGGCAGAACCGTGCGCGGCCGCGGCGGACGCATCCGCATGGACGGCGAACTGATATGCATCACCGCC
This sequence comes from uncultured Rhodopila sp., assembly GCA_903851415.1. Classification (GTDB taxonomy): domain Bacteria; phylum Pseudomonadota; class Alphaproteobacteria; order Acetobacterales; family Acetobacteraceae; genus Rhodopila. Next base: position 32,093 of record CAINOE010000169.1, read on the forward strand.
ACCACGCTGCCCGAGGCATCGCGCACCGGTGCCGCAATCCCCACCGCGCCGGCCACGACCTCATCCGAGGTGATCAGATACCCCCGCGACCTGATCCGCTGGAGATCGGCCGCAATCCACGTGGCATCGACCCGCGTTGCGGGGGTGAACCGGTTCAGCCGCTGCGCCAGAAGCTGGGTCTGGATCGCCTCCGGCGCGAAAGCCAGCAGAACCCGGCTGCTGCCGGCATGCAGCGCGCCGCGGTTGCCGACCTGAGTATAGACGCGGATCGTCGGATCGGTTTGGTAGATCGCCACCGTCTCGCTTTCCATCCCGTCGCGGACGCGCAGATACACGTTCTCTCCGGTCGCCTTGCCCAGAGCGGTCATGAACGGCATTGCCGTGGCGGCCAGAGCCCCCTGGTCCGCCGCGGCGCGTCCCAGCGCGCTCCATCGCGCACCCAGCCGCCACAGGCCGCGCGCCTCATCCTGGATGGTGAAACCGCGCGATTTCAACGTGCGCAGCAGCCGGAACGCCGCCGTCCGCGTGCATCCGGCGCTTTCCGCCAGGGCCGCCAGAGATGCGGGGCCCAGCCGCGAAAGCGCTTCCAGCAGATCGAGGGTCCGATCGACCGCTGCTATATTATAGTCCGGAGGCGGCGAAGGGGGAAACGGGTCAGCCGCAGCCTGTGGTGCCTTTGCCTTTGATTTGCCGGTCCCATTGCTGCCCTTGGCTGTCCCCATGTTCCGAACCCTCTCCCTGTGTCGAGTGAAGCTTACCGCTCGCGAACGTTTGATACGCAGAAACGGTCGAACCAACACCAAAATTACTTGGGAGTAGATTTGCATCCTGCTTGGTTTCAGTCAAAGGCGTAGGCGCATGGGTGCCATGCAATCCGGCAGCCGTGATGAAATATAATGCATACGACCGCAGACAAGTCTAAGCCGGATCAGGGAAAAGCCGCTTTGCAGATTATAACGACCCGCGACGAGACTCGGGCGCGCCTTGCTGCTTGCCGCTCCGCACTGCCCGGGGTAAAGCCCCCCGTTCGGATGCTGTCCCGCACTCGCGGGCGGGCATGGTCAGCCTGCGGCATCGGGCGGGCGTGGTGAAATGGTAGACACGCCAGATTTAGGTTCTGGTGGCGCAAGCCGTGGGGGTTCAAGTCCCTTCGCCCGCACCACGCGCCGCCGCTGTTGCGGCGGCCCGGTTTGGTTTGAACAGAATTTTGTCAGGATTGGCTGAAGCAATGCAGGTTACCGAGACGCTCTCCGACGGTTTGAAGCGTGGCTACACCGTGGTTCTCCCCGTCGCGGACCTGGAGTCGCGCCGGACCGAGCGTCTGACCTCCCTGGGCAAGACGCTCCGCATCCCCGGTTTCCGTCCCGGCAAGGTGCCGATGCCGATCGTCAGGCAGCGCTACGGCACGGCGGTGTCGGCTGAGATTCTGGAGGATTCGGTCAACCAGGCGGCGCAGAAGGTGATTACCGAGCGCGGCCTGCGCCCGGTGCAGCAGCCCAAGATCGACATGGTGACGGAGAATCCCACGGCGCTGGCGTCGGACCTTGAATTCAAGCTCGAGATGGAGCTGATGCCGGACATCGTCCTGCCGGACTTCGGCAGCATTGAACTGACTCGCATCAAGGCCGAGGTCCAGCCCGACGCAGTGGACAAGTCGCTCGCGCAGATCGCCAAATTCAACCGGGCGCTGGAGCCGATTTCGGCGGAAGCGCTGGAGGCGCGGGGACACGGCGCTGTCACCGGCGAGGTCGTCACCATCGATTTCGTGGGCAAGATCGACGGTGTTCCGTTCGAAGGCGGCGCCTCCAACGACACACCGGTTGAAATCGGCGGCGAGGGTTTCATCCCCGGCTTCGCCGAGCAGTTGGAAGGCGTGCGTCCGGGTGACACCAGGATCCTGAACGTCACCTTTCCGGAGACCTACGGCAAGGCCGATCTGGCCGGCAAGCCGGCGACGTTCGAGGTGACGGTCAAGCAGGTCAGCAGCCAGGTCATCCCCGCCATCGACGACGAACTGGCCAAAAAGGTCGGTGCCGACAGCCTGGACGCGGTGCGCGAAATCATCGTCTCCCGCCAGCAACATGAATATGACTCCGCCAGCCGCTTGCGGCTGAAGAAGGATCTGCTGGACGCGCTGACCACGCTATCGTCGTTCCCGGTGCCGGTATCGATTCTGACGCAGGAGTTTGAGCAGATCTGGCAGCAGCTTGAGCAGGCGCGCAAAGCCGGCACGATGGATGAGGACGATAAGAATAAGGACGAGGACACCCTGCGTACGGAATACCAGGCGATCGCCGAACGGCGCGTCCGCCTTGGGCTGCTGCTCGCGGAAATCGGCCGGGTCAACAACATCAGCGTCTCCGAGCAGGAACTGGATCGCGCGGTCTATCAGCAGGCGATGCAGTACCCGGGGCAGGAGCAGCAGATGTATGAGTTTTTCCGGAAATACCCCCAGCTTACCAATCGCGTGCGCGGCCCGCTGCTGGAGGACAAAGTGGTGGACTTTGTGCTGGAATTGGCCAAGGTTACCGATACCATCGTCACGCCGGAGGAACTCCTGAAGGAACCCGACGCCGCCGCTGAAGCGCCCGCTGTCTGATCATTGGCCGCCTGATCGTCCGGCTGTTTGACCGGGTAGCTGGACTTCCCCGGCCATGCACTTACTTATGACTCGATTCTTTCTCCGACCCTTGCAACCTTTAGGTGATGATCATGCGGGACCGTGACCCTGTCGAGGTATATGGCAACTCCCTGGTTCCGATGGTGGTCGAGCAGACCGCGCGGGGCGAGCGGGCCTTCGACATCTATTCGCGCTTGCTCAAGGAGCGCATTATTTTCCTCACCGGAGCGGTGTATGATCAGGTCAGCGCCCTGATCTGCGCCCAGTTGCTGTTCCTGGAGTCGGAAAACCCATCAAAAGATATTTCCTTCTATATCAACAGCCCGGGCGGCGTGGTGTCGGCGGGGCTTGCGATCTATGACACCATGCAGTACATCCGCAGCCCCGTCAGCACTGTCTGCATTGGTCAGGCGGCGTCCATGGGCAGCCTGTTGCTCACCGCCGGCGCCAAGGGCAAGCGCTACGCCCTGCCGAACGCCCGCGTGATGGTGCACCAGCCCTCCGGCGGCGCCCAGGGCCAGGCCACGGACATCGAAATTCAGGCCCGCGAAATCCTGACGTTGCGCAAGCGTTTGAACGAGATCTATGTCCGGCATACCGGGCAGCCGATCGAGGCGATTGAACGCAAGCTGGAGCGCGATACGTATATGTCCGCCGAGGAAAGCCGCGATTTCGGCCTGGTGGATGAGGTCGTCGATCGCCGTCCGGAAGTCGAGTCAGCCGACTCGTCGAAAGGCTGATCGTCCCGCCAACGCATTTCAAACCTCCGGGACGGCACCGCGCCGTCTCGGACTTTTCTTTTTCAGCCGAATCATTGTGGTTTATACGGCACGGTTCGCCGTATGAATGGCATGTTCAGGGGATTGGCGTTCCGCGGTTCTTGTCCCTGCCGCGTCTAGGGAGTTATGATTCCCCATTGGACCCCTGTGTTCGGGGGAGGAGTGCGCATGAGCAAGTCCGGCGATTCGAAGAATACCCTCTACTGCTCGTTCTGTGGCAAGTCCCAGCACGAAGTCCGTAAGCTCATCGCCGGTCCGACGGTCTTCATCTGCGACGAGTGCGTCGAGCTCTGCATGGACATAATCCGTGAGGAGCACAAGACCCACCTGGTGAAGTCCCGTGACGGGGTGCCAACCCCGAAGGAGATCTGCAAGGTTCTGGACGACTACGTCATCGGCCAGGATCACGCCAAGCGGGTCCTGTCGGTGGCGGTGCATAACCACTACAAGCGTCTGGCCCACGGCCAGAAGAACAACGACGTCGAGATCGCGAAATCCAATATCCTGCTCGTCGGCCCCACCGGCTCGGGCAAGACCCTGCTGGCGCAGACCCTGGCGCGCATCCTCGACGTGCCGTTCACCATGGCCGACGCCACCACACTGACGGAAGCCGGCTATGTGGGCGAGGATGTCGAAAACATCATCCTCAAGCTGCTGCAATCGGCCGACTACAACGTGGAGCGGGCGCAACGCGGCATCGTCTACATCGACGAGGTGGATAAGATTTCCCGCAAGTCGGACAACCCGTCGATCACCCGCGATGTCTCGGGCGAGGGCGTGCAGCAGGCGCTGCTGAAGATCATGGAGGGCACGGTTGCCTCGGTTCCGCCGCAGGGCGGGCGGAAGCATCCGCAGCAGGAATTCCTCCAGGTCGACACGACGAACATCCTGTTCATCTGCGGCGGCGCGTTCTCCGGCCTTGAGCGGATCATAGGCGCCCGCGGCAAGGGATCGGGCATCGGCTACGGCGCCGAGGTGCGGTCGCCGGATGAACGCCGGATGGGTGCCATCCTGCGTGAGGTCGAGCCGGAGGATCTGCTGAAGTTCGGCCTGATCCCGGAGTTCATCGGCCGTCTGCCGGTGGTGGCGACCCTGGAAGATCTCGACGAAGGCGCGCTGATGGAAATCCTCACCAAGCCGAAGAACGCGCTGGTGAAGCAGTACGGGCGGCTGTTCGAGATGGAGGGCGTCAAGCTGTCCTTTACCGACGAAGCGCTGAAGTCGGTCGCCACCCGGGCGATCTCCCGCAAGACCGGGGCGCGTGGCCTGCGGTCGATCATGGAACAGATCTTGCTTTCCACCATGTTCGAGCTGCCGGGCCTGGATGGCGTCGAGGAGGTCGTTATCAACCGGGAGGTCGCTGAATCCCGCGCCAATCCGCTGTACCTGTACGGAAAGGAGCGGGCCGAAAATACCGCCTGATTATCCGGCGCACCCGAACCTTCGGCTCGCGGGGACGTGATCGTGGATTTCAAGGGCTTGCGGCAACCCGTTCGGCGGCCATATTCGGCGAATGGGGTGTAGCAAGCCCGTAGAAAGCGCTTTCCGTGCCGCTGTCGGGCGGGAGTCGCTGACTGTCCTTTAGGAGGTCACAGAATGACGGAACAAGATCGGCCCTCTCCGGAGCGGCCTGCCGGCAAGGTTCATGCCCATAGCGATGTGATGGCCGTGCTGCCATTGCGCGACATCGTGGTGTTTCCCCACATGATCGTCCCGCTGTTCGTCGGCCGCGAAAAGTCGGTTCGCGCGCTGGAAGCGGTGATGAAGGATGACAAGCAGATCCTGCTGGTCGCCCAGAAGAACGCATCCCAGGACGACCCGTCGATCGAGGACATTTATCGAATCGGCACCGTCTCCACGATCCTGCAGCTTTTGAAACTGCCTGATGGTACCGTCAAGGTGCTGGTCGAAGGCGGCCGCCGCGCCAAAATTACCGGCTTCAAGGAAACCGAAGCCTTCTTCGAAGCCCAGACCGAGGCGATGCCCGACGTGTTCGGGGAGAAGAAGGATCTTGAGGCGCTCGGCCGCACGGTCGTGTCCCAGTTCGAGCAATACATTAAACTGAACAAAAAGATCGCGCCGGAGGTGCTGGTTTCGCTGAACCAGATCGAGGAGCCCTCGAAGCTCGCCGACACGGTCGCCAGCCATCTGAACCTGAAGATCCCCGAGAAGCAGGACCTGCTGGAGATCGCCCGCATCAGCGAGCGGCTGGAGCGCGTCTTCGGCCACATGGAGTCGGAGATCGGCGTCCTCCAGGTCGAAAAGCGCATCCGCAACCGCGTCAAGCGGCAGATGGAGAAGACCCAGCGCGAGTACTATCTGAACGAGCAACTCAAGGCGATCCAGAAGGAACTGGGCGAGGGCGAGGACGGCAAGGACGAGAACGCCGAACTCGAAGCCAAGATCAAGAAGACCAAATTCAGCAAGGAAGCCCGCGAAAAGGCCATCGCGGAGCTGAAAAAGCTGCGCACCATGAGCCCCATGAGCGCGGAAGCGACGGTGGTGCGCAACTACCTCGACTGGATGCTGTCGATCCCCTGGAAGAAGCGCAGCAAGATCCGCAACGACGTTGTGGAAGCCGAGAAGGTGCTGGAAGCCGATCACTACGGCCTGGAGAAGGTCAAGGAGCGGATCATCGAGTACCTGGCGGTGCAGGCGCGCAGCCCGAAGGTGCGCGGGCCGATCCTGTGCCTGGTCGGACCGCCGGGCGTTGGGAAGACGTCGCTGGGCAAGTCGATCGCCAAGGCGACCGGGCGCAGCTTCGTGCGCATGTCGCTCGGCGGCGTGCGGGATGAAGCCGAGGTGAGGGGCCACCGGCGGACTTATATCGGCTCCATGCCGGGCAAGGTCATCCAGGGCATGAAGAAGGCCAAGACCTCCAACCCGTTGTTCCTGCTGGACGAAGTGGACAAGCTCGGCTCCGACTGGCGCGGCGATCCGTCGTCGGCGTTGCTGGAGGTGCTGGACCCCGAACAGAACTCGACGTTCGCGGACCACTACCTGGAGGTCGATTACGATCTGTCAGACGTGATGTTCGTCACCACGGCCAACAGCCTGCGCATGCCGCAGCCGCTGCTCGACCGCATGGAGATCATCCGCATCCCCGGCTACACCGAGGATGAGAAGGTCGAGATCGCCAAGCGCCATTTGATCAACAAGCAGGGCGAGGCGCACGGGCTGAAGAAGGAAGAGTGGAGCATCACCGATGACGCTTTGCGCGACCTGATCCGGTACTACTCGCGCGAAGCCGGCGTCCGCAACCTGGAGCGGGAAATCGCCAACCTGGCGCGGAAGTCGGTCAAGGAGATCGTCACCAAGAAGACTCCCAAGGTGTCGGTCACCCGCAAGAACCTGGAGAAGTTCGCCGGCGTCAAGAAGTTCCGCTTCGGCGAGACGGAAGCCGAGGACATGGTCGGCGTCGTCACCGGCCTGGCCTGGACGGAAGTCGGCGGCGAAATCCTGACCATCGAGTCGGTGCTGCTGCCCGGCAAGGGCAACGTCAAGCACACCGGCAAGCTGGGCGACGTGATGCAGGAGAGCGTCTCCGCGGCGCTGAGTTATGTCCGCAGCCGCTCGACCAAGTTCGGCATCAAGCCGACGCTGTTCGAGAAGCGGGACATCCATGTGCACGTGCCGGAAGGGGCGACCCCGAAGGACGGGCCGTCGGCGGGCGTCGCGATGGCGACCTCCATCGTGTCGATCCTGACCGGCATCCCGGTGCGGCGCGACGTGGCCATGACGGGTGAGATCACCCTGCGCGGCCGCATCCTGCCCATCGGCGGCCTGAAGGAGAAGCTGCTTGCGGCGCTGCGCGCGGGCATCACCACGGTCTTCATTCCGAAAGAGAATGAGAAGGACCTGGCGGAGATCCCTGATAACGTGAAGAAGCACCTGAAGCTGATCCCGGTGGCCGACGTGGACGAAGTGATCGCCCAGGCGCTGGCCCGGCGTCCGGTGGCAATCGAGTGGGAGGAGCCGGCTGATGCGCCTCTGCCGGCGGCGGCGGCGCAACCGGCTGCCCAGGCGTCTCTGCCACATTGATCAAGAACGGCCCGCAAACCTAGGTTGCGGGCCGTTTTCCCCGGGAATCCGTGGTCAAAGCATTGACGCGCCGGAAACCGCGCCAGTAGTGTCCGCCCGCTTCTCCGGACTGCTCGTTCGGATTTTCGAGTCGTGGACATGAGAGGGAAACGCAGTGAACAAAATGGACCTCATCGCAGCGGTCGCCGATGGGAACGACCTCTCGCGCGCTAAGGCAGGTGAAGTCGTCGATAGCGTTTTCGGCGCTATCACCGATGCGCTGAAGAACAAGGAAGAGGTCCGGCTGGTCGGTTTCGGCACCTTCGTCGCTGCCACGCGCAAAGCCAGCACGGGCCGCAACCCGCGTACGGGCGAGGAGATGGAGATCCCTGAATCGACCACCGTGCGCTTCAAGGCCGGCAAGGGCCTGAAAGATTCCGTCGGCTGAGCCGGGACAGGGTGGCGCCGTGTTTGGTGCCACCTTTGTTCGGGCGGCCGAGTTGGTGGGGCGGTTAGCTCAGCGGTAGAGCGTCTCGTTTACACCGAGAGGGTCGGCGGTTCGAATCCGTCACCGCCCACCAGATTGATATTTCGGCGCAGATGCCCATCATGGCCACCTCACCCCGTGTCATGGCCGGATTTATTCCGGCTACTCACGAATTGCGGTGCCGGTTGAGGCAAAGTCGTGGATGGCCGGACCAAGTCCGGCCACGACACATTGGCGACGTCCGTGCCGCCATTCGTCGGGGTTGCCGCCATGCGGACAAGCCGGGCCGTGCCGGTAAGAGTTAAATGCCCGCCTAACGATCCTTTGCCCAGTTTTGCACCTCGACTGACCCGTCGGCGTGCACCTCGATCAGCAGGTTGATCAGGCTGTCCTGCCGTTCGGCGACGTCGATAGCGAGGTCGAACAGGCGCATCTGCTCTCTGCGCACCACAGCGGGAACGATGATAATCAGACCGTTGTGCACCTCAAGCTCAGCATAGAGCCTCAGGAAGTCCTTCCGGTTGTTGGTGACGATCACGTAGTTCCGCTCGGCCGCCAGGCCCGCCACGTGCCAATCGCTGGTGCCTTCCAGATTCAGCCACGTGACGTGCATGCAAGCCAAGCCGCGAGCCTGCGCGACCGACGCCAGTTTCGGCGACAGGCACTCGTCGATCAGGATGGGGTCGATCATGCTTCGACGGGGACTTCCCGCCAGTTTGGGCCGATATTCTCCTCGGCCCAGGCAATGACGGCCTCGATCCCGTCCAGCGGCAGGCTCGGGTAGTCGCAGAAGATCTCCTGCCGGCTGTACCCCGCCTTCAGGTGGATCAGAATCATCTCCACCGGTATCCGCGTCCCGCGAATCGTCGGCACCCCGCCCATGATCTCGGGGTTGCAGACGATCGTCGCCGGCAGGCTCCGCTTCTTCGCGTGCAGGATCATGACGTCCGTCTCCTTGATCTCCATATTATACTGCTTTCCAAGGCCGATCTCAACCAAACGCCCTTGACGCACGGAACCGCCCGGCCTAAACGCTGCGGCCTGCCGATGCGGGAGTAGCTCAGTCGGTTAGAGCGCCGGCCTGTCACGCCGGAGGTCGCGGGTTCGAGCCCCGTCTCTCGCGCCAGCATCGTCTTCCAAATATCACGCGCCTGATGGCACCGGAGTTGGCGCGAAAGCGCCCTTCGGGCTAACTCTTTCCATCGCCGTCATTGCTGCGGCGGCATTTTCCGGCCTTACCCCTATGGCGGTGACGGCGGGATCAGTCTAATACCACCGTCACTGCGGAACCGGACAGGCCCTCGCCCCAGGCGTGCGGCATGGCCGAGGCTGTGGCGGGAGTCAAACGACATAGCGCGGGACCAATATGCAGCCTGTTCTCTTCGGGTATCTGCCGATCCTGGTGTTTCTGGTCATTGCCGGGGGCATCGCCATCTCGATGGTCGCAGGGTCGTTGATCGCCGCACGCCAGAAGCCATATGCCGAAAAGCTGTCGGCCTATGAATGCGGGTTCGAGGCGTTCGATGATGCACGGCGCCGGTTCGACGTACGCTATTATCTTGTCGCCATCTTGTTCATCATCTTCGACCTCGAGGTCGCGTTCCTGTTTCCCTGGGCCGTCGCCCTGAAGGGGATCGGCGCATTCGGCTTCTGGTCGATGATCGCCTTCCTTGGCGTTCTCACCGTCGGCTTTATCTACGAGTGGTGCAAAGGCGCGCTGGAATGGGAGTAGCAGCATGAACGACTCAGCCCTGTTGGCCTGGAACCGCGATCACCTGCCGCCCGGCCCCGAACAGGACGCCGTCATCAAGGGGATCACCGGTGAGATCGCCGACAAGGGCTTCCTGGTCGCGAACATCGACAAGGTGGTGAACTGGGCGCGCACCGGCAGCCTGTGGCCGATGACTTTCGGTCTGGCATGCTGCGCGATCGAAATGATACACGCGTATATGCCGCGGTATGACCTGGACCGCCTGGGGATCATCCCGCGCGCCTCGCCGCGGCAAAGCGACGTGATGATCGTCGCCGGCACCTTGACCAACAAAATGGCGCCGGCTTTGCGCCGGGTCTATGACCAGATGCCGGAGCCGCGCTGGGTCATCAGCATGGGAAGCTGCGCCAACGGCGGCGGCTATTATCATTACTCCTATTCGGTGGTGCGCGGGTGCGACCGGGTCGTTCCGGTGGATATCTATGTCCCCGGCTGTCCGCCCTCGGCCGAGGCTCTGGTTTACGGAATCATGCAGTTGCAGAAGAAAATCCGCCGCACCGGGACGATCCTTCGTGGCTGACGAAGCGCCCGCCGCGGAGGCCGCTCCGCCGCCGCCTCCGTCCGCGCTGGAATTGCTGGGGCAGGCGGTCGCCTCGATCCCCGGCGTCAGCGGCTTTCGCATCGAGAGCAACGAACTGGTTGCACATGCGGCGCGCGATTCGCTGCGGGAGGTGGTGACGGCGCTGCGCGACGACCCCCGCTTCGCCTTCGAGCAGGTCATGGACATCTGCGGCGTCGACTGGCCTGATCGGCCGGAACGGTTCGATGTCGTTTATAACCTGCTGTCGGTGTCGCTGAACCAGCGCGTCAGAATCATCGTCACCACGGATGCCGCTACGCCTGTCCCGTCGGTATGCTCGGTCTGGCCGGCGGCGACGTGGTGGGAACGCGAGGCATGGGACCTGTTCGGCATCGTCTTCGACGGCCAGCCGGATCTGCGCCGAATCCTGACCGATTACGGGTTCGAGGGGCATCCGTTGCGCAAGGATTTCCCGTTGACCGGCTATGTCGAGGTCCGCTTCGATGAGGACCGCAAGCAGGTCGTCTATGAGCCGGTGGTATTGACGCAGGATTTCCGCAGCTTTGATTTCCTGTCTCCCTGGGAGGCGATGACCACCTTGCCCGGCGATGAAAAGGTGTTCACCGAGCGCGCCGAACAGGCGAAAGGCTGACCGCATGAGCGAAACGACTGGCACAACGCCCGCGATCGTCGAGATCGACAGCCACTCCATCAACTTCGGCCCGCAGCATCCCTCCGCGCATGGCGTGTTGCGGCTGATCCTGGAGCTGGATGGCGAGATCGTCGAACGCGCTGATCCGCATATCGGGCTGCTGCACCGGGGCACCGAGAAGCTGATCGAATACAAGACGTATATGCAGGCGGTACCGTATTTCGACCGCCTCGATTACGTTTCGCCGATGTGCGAGGAGCATACGTTTGCTCTGGCGGTGGAAAAGCTTCTGGGGATCACCGCGCCGGAGCGGGCGCAGTGGATCCGCGTACTGTTCGCTGAGATCACGCGCATCCTGAACCATCTGCTCAACATTACGACATACGCGCTCGACGTCGGCGCATTGTCGCCGAGCCTGTGGGGGTTCGAGGAACGCGAAAAGCTGATGGAGTTTTACGAGGCTGCGTCGGGCGCGCGGATGCACTCGAACTACTTCCGGCCGGGCGGGGTGTCGAAGGATCTGCCGGCCGGGCTGACGGACCGGATCGCCGAATGGGCTGATGCGTTCCCGAAATTTATCGACGATCTGGAAGGGCTGCTGACCACCAACCGGATCTGGAAGCAGCGTACTGTCGATATTGGTGTATTTACCGCCGAGCAGGCGCTGGCCTGGGGTTTCAGCGGCCCGCCGTTGCGCGCCTCCGGCGTGCCGTGGGATCTGCGGCGTGCCCAGCCGTACGACAAATATGCCGAGGTGGATTTCGAGATCTGTTGCAGCCGTAACGGAGATTGTTACGACAGATATCTGGTCCGCGTCTACGAAATGCGCGAGAGCCTGAAAATCATGAAGCAGGCCCTGGCGAAAATGAAGCCAGGGCCGATCAAGGTGCAGGATAGAAAGTTCAGTCCGCCGACGCGGGGGGAGATGAAGCGGTCGATGGAGGCTTTGATCCATCACTTCAAGCTCTATACCGAAGGCTATCACGTTCCGGCCGGCGCCACCTATACGGCGACGGAAAGCCCGAAGGGCGAGTTCAGCGTGTATCTGGTCGCGGACGGCACCAACAGGCCGTATCGTTGCAAGATTCGGCCGACGGGGTTCGCCTTCCTGCAGGCGACGGATGAGATGTCCAGACGCCACATGCTGGCCGACATGTGCGCGATCATTGGATCGCTCGATGTCGTGTTCGGCGAAGTCGACAGGTAGACGCTATGTCAGCACCAAACGGTTCGGCGTTCGAGCAGCCGGCGAGCTTTGCTTTCGATGCTGAAAGCGAAGCGGAAATTGCGCACGTCATTACGCGGTATCCGCCCGGCAAGCAGGCCAGCGCGGTTTTGCCGGCGATGTATATCGCTCAGCGGCAGATGAAGCGGGATACCGGCAGCGCCTGGATTCCGGTCAAGGCGATGGATGCGGTGGCTGCACGCCTCGGCATGCCGCCGATCCGCGTCTATGAGGTCGCGACCTTTTATTTCATGTTCAACACAAGCCCGATCGGCAAGTATCATTTGCAGATCTGCACGACGACTCCCTGCTGGCTGCGCGGCTCCGACGAGATCACCGCGGCGTGCCGCAAGGAGACCGGCATCAAGGGCTGGGGCGAGACCAGCGACGACGGGCTGTTCACCATGACCGAGGTGGAATGCCTCGGGGCCTGCGTCAATGCGCCGATCCTGCAGGTGGACGATAATTTCTATGAAGATATGGATGCCGGGAAGGTGACGGAATTGCTGGCCGCGCTGCGGCGGGGCGAGCGGCCGTTTCCCGGCTCCATGGCCGGGCGGCAGACCTCGGCGCCCGAGGGCGGGCCGAACACGTTGACCACGCTGCACTTCGCTCCGGAGGGTTGAGATGCTTGACGATAAAGACCGCATCTTTACCAATTTGTACGGCTTGCACGATCCGTTCCTGAAGGGTGCGCGGTCGCGCGGCGACTGGGACAACACGGCGGCGATCCTGGCGCGCGGGCGCGATGCGATCGTGCAGGAGATCAAGGATTCCGGCCTGCGCGGCCGCGGCGGCGCCGGTTTCCCCACCGGTTTGAAGTGGTCCTTCATGCCCAAACAGGCCGATCGGCCGTGTTATCTGGTGGTGAATGCGGATGAATCGGAGCCGGGGACGTGCAAGGACCGCGACATCATCCGGCACGATCCGCATAAGCTGATCGAGGGCTGCCTCGTCGCAGGTTTCGCGATGGGGGCTTGCGCGGCGTATATCTACATCCGCGGCGAGTTCTTCAACGAAGCGTTGGCGCTGCAACGGGCGATCGATGAGGCCTACGATGCCGGTTTGATTGGCAAGAACGCCTGCGGCACGGGCTATAATTACGATGTGTTCCTGCATCGCGGCGCGGGGGCGTATATTTGCGGTGAAGAGACGGCGTTGCTGGAAAGCCTCGAAGGCAAGAAGGGCATGCCGCGGATGAAGCCGCCTTTCCCGGCGGGCGTCGGACTGTATGGCTGTCCGTCCACGGTCAACAATGTTGAATCGATCGCGGTGGCGCCGACGATTATGCGGCGCGGGGCGACGTGGTTCAACAGCCTCGGTCGGCAGAACAATACGGGGCAGAAAGTTTATTGCATCTCCGGGCACGTCAACAAGCCCTGCAATGTCGAGGAGGAGCTTGGCATCCCGTTGCGGGAGCTGATCGACCGCTATGCCGGCGGCGTGCGCGGCGGTTGGGACAATCTGCTGGCGGTGATCCCGGGCGGCGCCTCGGTGCCGCTGATCCCGAAATCGGTGTGCGACGATGTGCTGATGGATTTCGACAGCCTGCGCGCGGCGCGCACCGGGCTGGGCACCGCGGCGGTGATCGTGATGGATAAATCGACCGACATCATCAAGGCGATCGCCCGGCTGTCAAAGTTCTACATGCATGAAAGCTGCGGCCAGTGCACCCCGTGCCGGGAGGGCACGGGGTGGATGTGGCGCGTGATGACACGGATGGTCGAGGGCCGCGCCACGCCGGACGAGATCGATACGCTGGACCAGGTGACGCGGCAGGTGGAGGGCCACACGATCTGCGCGCTCGGCGATGCCGCGGCGTGGCCGGTGCAGGGTCTGATCCGGCATTTCCGGCCGGTGATGGAGGAGCGGATCGCGGCGTATAAGCGCGGGTCGAACCGCCCTGTTCCGTTGGCGGCGGAGTAGTCAGATGGAACTTTTACTCGCCCTCTCCGCGTCCTTGCTTCTTCTGATCCCGTTATGGGTCATTTGCGGCAAGGTGGGCATTTCACCGATTTTATCCCTCGCTGTCTTGGTGCCTATCATTGGTTTTCCAATCGTTCTCGGGGTGCTCGCCTTTGCGCCCTGGCCTAACGATAGCCGGTTGGGGAGGTAAGCCGATGGATTCCTTTTCGATATGGCATTGGCTCGTCGTGCTCGTAGTCCTTTTGCCGACCGTGTTTATACCTGCCTGGTTCGGCGTCAAGATTGCGTCCCGAGCGGGTTTCTCGCCACCATCCGGTGTTTTGCTGGGCGTTCCGCTGGTTAGTTTGGTGACATTATGGGTATGGGCTTTCCGAAGGTGGCCGCGCCTTGAGAGGTCCGGAGCGACAATAGGCGCGGAGGTTCGGAACTAGACCATGCTCAAAGTCACCATCGACGGCATCACGGTCGAAGTCGCAGCCGGCTCGACCATCCTGCAAGCCGCGGAGCAGGCCGGCGTGGAAATCCCGCGCTTCTGCTACCACGAACGCCTGTCCATCGCCGGCAACTGCCGCATGTGCCTGGTGGAAGTGGAGAAAACGCCGCCCAAGCCGATCGCCTCGTGCGGCTATCCGGTGGCCGAGGGCATGGTGGTGCACACCGACACCCCCATGGTGCGCAACGCCCGCCGCGGCGTGATGGAATTCCTGCTGATCAACCACCCGCTGGACTGCCCGATCTGCGACCAGGGCGGCGAGTGCGACCTGCAGGACCAGGCCATGGGCTACGGCATGGACCACTCGCGCTATGCCGAGAACAAGCGCGCGGTGCCGGACAAGAATCTCGGCCCGCTGGTGAAGACGTCCATGAACCGCTGCATCCACTGCACGCGGTGCATCCGCTTCATCACGGAAGTGGCCGGCGTCCCCGACCTCGGCGCGACCGCGCGCGGCGAGCACATGGAAGTCGGCACGTACGTCGAAAAGGCGCTGGGTTCCGAACTGTCCGGCAACATCATCGACCTCTGCCCGGTCGGTGCGCTGACCTCCAAGCCCTATGCGTTCGTCGCCCGTCCGTGGGAACTGGCCAAGGTGGACAGCGTGGACGTGCTGGACGCCGTCGGCACCAACATCCGCATCGATGCGCGCGGCCCGGAAGTGCTGCGCATCCTGCCGCGCATCAATGAGGACGTGAACGAGGAGTGGCTCGGCGACAAGTCGCGCTTCGCCATCGACGGGTTGAAGCGCCGCCGCCTCGACCGCCCCTGGGTGCGGGAGAACGGCAAGCTGCGCGCCGCCACCTGGACCGAAGCCTTCGACGCCATCGCCGCCAAACTGAAACCGCTGAAGGGCGAGCAGATCGGCGCCATCGCCGGCGACTTGTGCGACGCCGAGAGTATCCTGGCGCTGAAAGACCTGTTCGTCGGCCTCGGGTCCACGAACCTCGATTGCCGGCAGGACGGTGCGAAGCTGGATGCCTCGCGGCGGGACTTCTACTGCTTCAACACCTCGATCTCCGGCATCGACGAGGCGGACGCGATCCTGATCGTCGGCTCCAACCCGCGCCGGGAAGCGCCGGTGCTGAACGCCCGAATCCGCAGGCGCTGGGCGACCGGCGGCGCGATCATCGGCGTGATTGGCGATGCCGCGGACCTGACCTATCCGGCGGCGCATCTCGGCGCCGCCCCGTCGGTGCTGACGGATTTGCAGTCCGACTCGCACGACTTCGCCAAGGTTCTCGCCGCGGCGAAGAAGCCGATGATCATCCTGGGGCAGGGCGCTTTGGCCCGGCCGGACGGCAGCGCGGTGCTGGCGGCGGCGTGGCGTCTGGCCGCGCATGTCGGGGCCTTGTCGTCCGAGTGGCACGGCTTCAACGTCCTGCACACCGCGGCCTCCCGCGTCGGCGCGCTCGATCTCGGCTTCGTCCCGGGCCCGAACGGCAAGTCGGTGGATGCGATGCTGGCCGGCGGTGTGGAATTGCTCTGGCTGCTTGGCGCGGATGAATTCGATGCCTCGCGCATCGGGGCAGGGACCTTCGTGGTCTACCAGGGCAGCCACGGCGATGCCGGCGCGCACCGGGCGGACGTGATCCTGCCGGGCGCCGCCTACACGGAAAAAGCCGGCACCTACGTGAACACCGAGGGCCGGGCGCAGCGTGGCTTCAAGGCGGTCTACCCGCCCGGCGAGGCGCGCGAGGACTGGACCATCCTGCGGGCCTTCAGTGCCGTTATCGGCAAGACGCTGCCGTACGACACCATCGACTCGCTGCGGGCGCGGCTGGAGCTGCTCAATCCGGTGTTCGGCCGCATCGGCTACATGCCGCGCTTCGGCTGCTCCGACCATACCGGCCCGGCGGGCGACCCGACCGTGCTGTCCGCCGCGCCGTTCGTCTCGGCGGTGGCGAACTACTACCAAACCGACCCGATCAGCCGGGCCAGCCCGACCATGGCAGCCTGCGTGGCGGCGCAAGCCGCTCCCGCTCTGGCGGCGGAGTAGACCGATGTACGACTTCTTCTACAACACCAACATCGGCATCGTGATTCTGACCGTGGTCGAGGCGCTGGCTTTGCTGGTGCCGCTGCTGATTGGCGTCGCCTACCTGACCTATGCCGAGCGCAAGGTCCTGGCGGCGATGCAGTTGCGCAAGGGACCGAATGTCGTCGGTCCGTTCGGGCTGTTCCAGCCCTTCGCCGACGCGATCAAGATGGTCACCAAGGAGACGATCATCCCGTCCGGCGCCAACCGCGCCCTGTTCCTGATGGCGCCGATGCTGACCTTCATGCTGGCGATGCTCGCCTGGGCGGTGGTGCCGGTGAACGAGGGCTGGGTCAGCGCCGACATCAACGTCGGCATCCTGTATTTGTTCGCGATCTCCTCGCTGGGCGTCTACGGGATCATCATCGCCGGCTGGGCGTCAAATTCGAAATACGCCTTCCTCGGGGCGCTGCGCTCCGCCGCGCAGATGGTCAGCTACGAGGTCTCGATGGGCTTCGTCCTGGTCACCGTGCTGCTGTGCGTCGGCAGCCTGAACCTGTCGGACATCGTGCGGGCGCAGACGCATCTGTGGTTCTGCATCCCGCTGTTCCCGATGTTTATCATCTTCTTCATCTCGGCGCTGGCGGAGACCAACCGCTCGCCGTTCGACCTGCCGGAAGGCGAATCGGAGATCGTCGCCGGGTTCTTCGTCGAATATTCATCCATGAGCTTCGGGCTGTTCTTCCTCGGCGAATATGCCAACATGATCCTGATGAGCGGGATGACCTCGATCCTGTTCCTCGGCGGCTGGCTGGGTCCGTTCGGGCTGTGGCCGCAGCTTGGCGTGCTGTGGTTCATCCTCAAGATCTGCGTCCTGCTGTTCGTCTTCCTGTGGGTTCGCGCCACCTTCCCGCGCTACCGGTACGATCAGCTCATGCGGCTGGGCTGGAAGGTGTTTCTGCCCTTCTCGCTGGCCTGGCTGGTTCTGACGGCCGGCGTGCTGATGGCCTTCGGATGGCTTCCGAATGCCTGAATTCCTGACCCCAGCGGCGGAGTCCTGACATGGCGTTCATCGACCGCACCGCGCGTAGCCTGTTGCTCGGGGAGCTTGTCTCCGGGCTTGGCCTGACCCTGCGCTACTTCTTCCGGCGCAAGGCGACCATCAACTACCCTTATGAGAAGGGTCCGATCAGCCCGCGCTTCAAGGGCGAGCACGCGCTGCGGCGCTATCCGAACGGCGAGGAACGCTGCATCGCCTGCAAATTGTGCGAGGCGATCTGCCCGGCGCAGGCGATCACGATCGAGGCCGAACCGCGGGAGGACGGCTCGCGCCGGACAACGCGGTATGATATCGACATGACCAAGTGCATCTATTGCGGCCTCTGCGAGGAGGCCTGCCCGGTGGATGCGATCGTCGAGGGCCCGAATTTCGAGTTCGCCACCGAAACCCGGGAAGAGCTTTTGTACAACAAAGACAAGCTGCTGGAGAACGGCGACCGGTGGGAACCGGAACTGGCCCGGCGGCTGGAACTGGACGCGCCCTACCGATGATCACCGGAATCCTGTTTTATATCTTTGCCGCCATATTGCTCGCATCGGCCGCGATGGTCGTCAGCTCGCGCAATCCGGTGCACGCTGTGCTGTTCCTGATCCTGGCGTTCTTCAACGCCGCGGCGCTGTTCCTGATCGCCGGAGCGGAGTTCCTGGCGATGATCCTGGTCATCGTCTACGTCGGCGCGGTCGCGGTGCTGTTCCTGTTCGTGGTGATGATGCTGGATGTCGACTTCGAGGAGTTACGAAGCGGGTTCCAGCGCTATCTGCCCGTCGGCGCGACCGTCGGGGTGGTGCTGCTGCTTGAGCTCGCCATCGTGCTCGGAGGGTGGGAGCTGGCGCCGGGTGCCTTGCAGTTGCGCATGTCGCCGACCCCGGCGGGGATGTCGAATACCGAGGCGATCGGTCGGATTCTCTATACCGACTACATTTTCCTGTTCCAGACCGCCGGCCTGATCCTTCTGGTCGCCATGATCGGCGCGATCGTCCTGACCTTGCGCGACCGGAAGACGTCGCGGCATCAGAACATCCGCCGGCAGACGGAACGGACCGTGGCGGAGACGCTGCAACTGGTGTCGGTGAAGCTTGGCGCTGGCACGACGGCATCTGGCGGGATTTTGCGGCCGATCGTGGGGGACCCGGAGCCGGTTGCGGAAGAGGCGGATGCCGGGGGGCACGGCCATGGGCACTAGTTTGCCGCGCGGCACAGCCGACGCCCCCTGTGTCGTGGCCGCCGTGGGTTGTGTCATGGCCGGCCTTGTGCCGGCCATCCACGACTTGCGGCGCTTGGAAAGATCAAAGTCGTGGATGGCCGGGCTAAATCCGGCCATGACACATAGGGCAACGGCCATGACACAGAGCCGCGCCCTCTTAATGACGCAGCATGAGGAATCCCGCCCATGATGGCCGTCGGTCTCGGACACTTCCTCGCCGTGTCCGCCATCCTGCTCGTCCTGGGCATCTTTGGCATCTTCCTGAACCGCAAGAACGTCATCGTCATCCTGATGTCGATCGAACTCATCCTGCTCGCGGTCAACCTCAACTTCGTCGCCTTCTCCGCCGCGCTGAACGACATGGCAGGGCAGATCATGGCGATGTTCGTGCTCACCGTCGCGGCGGCCGAGGCGGCCATCGGTCTGGCGATCGTCGTGATCTACTTCCGCAACCGCGGATCGATCGAGGTTGAAGACGTCAACCTGATGAAGGGCTGAAGGCAGTGGTCAGTTTTCAGTTGTCAGCGGTCAGGTTGTGGCCGTCAGCGCAGGGTATCCTGTCATGATTTATGCTCTCGCTGTTTTCGCGCCGCTGGCGGGCGCCCTGGTCTCCGGCCTGCTCGGCCGGATTATCGGGGACAAGAACGCCATGGGTGCGTCCATCCTCGGCATGGTCGTGGCCGCGATCTGCGGGCCGCTGGCGTTCTGGCAACTGACCCAAGGCGCCGAACCGGGCGTGCTCGACCTCGGCAACTGGATCGAGTCCGGCCGCTTCCACGTCAACTGGGCGCTTCGCTATGACATGCTGTCCGCCGTCATGGTGGCGATGGTGACGTTCGTGTCGATGCTCATCCATGTCTATTCCATCGGCTACATGGGGCACGAAACCCGGCCGAAATACCGCTTCTTCGCCTATCTGTCGCTGTTCAGTTTCGCCATGCTGATGCTGGTGACGGCCGACAACCTGGTGCAGTTGTTCTTCGGCTGGGAAGGCGTCGGCCTCTGCTCCTACCTTCTTATCGGCTACTGGTATGACCGCCCGAGCGCCTGCGCCGCCGCGATCAAGGCCTTTGTCGTCAACCGCATTGCGGACCTCCCGTTCGCCGTCGGCCTGGCGCTGATCTTCTTCAAGTTCGGCTCGCTGGAGTTCTCGACCATCTTCCCGGCGGTTGCCGCGCACGGCAGCGATACCTACGCGCTGTTCGGCACGACTTTCTCCTCGATCGAGGTCATCGCCTTCCTGCTGTTCATCGGCGCCATGGGCAAGTCGGCACAGCTTGGCTTCCATGTCTGGCTGCCGGATGCGATGGAGGGCCCGACGCCGGTCTCCGCGCTGATCCATGCCGCGACGATGGTGACGGCCGGCGTGTTCCTGATGGCGCGGATGTCGCCGCTGATGGAATACGCGCCCTATGCGCTGGGGTTTGTCACCTTCATCGGCGCCTCCACCGCGCTGTTCGCCGCGACCATCGGCTGCGCGCAGAACGACATCAAGCGGGTGATCGCCTATTCGACGTGCTCCCAGCTTGGCTACATGTTCGCCGCTGCCGGGGTGGGCGCCTACGAAGCCTCGATGTTCCACCTGATCACCCACGCCTTCTTTAAGGCGCTGCTGTTCCTGTCGGCCGGCTCGGTTATCCACGCGCTGTCGGACGAGCAGGACATGCGCAAGATGGGCGGCCTCGCGCGGATCATCCCGGTCACCTGTTTGGTGATGTGGATTGGCAACCTCGCGCTGGCCGGGATACCGCCGTTCGCCGGGTCGTACTCCAAGGACGCGATCATCTCCGCGACCTACGCCTCCGGCACCGCCATCGGCTACTACGCCTTCGTCTGCACCCTGCTGGCCGCGTTCCTGACCGCCTTCTACTCCTGGCGGCTGCTGTTCCTGACCTTCCACGGCAAGTCGCGCGCCGATCACCATGCGCTGGAGCACGCGCATGAAAGCCCGTGGGTGATGCTCGGACCGCTGGTCGTGCTGGCCGTCGGTGCCATCGGTGCCGGCTTTGCTCTGGATCAGTGGTTCATCGGCGCCGACTTCGAGCATTTCTGGAACGGCTCCATCTATAACGGCGAGGGCAACAACATAATCCTGTCGCTGGAGAACGTCCCCGACTGGGTCGAGCAGGCGCCTCTGGTGCTCGCCATCGCCGGGATCCTGATCGCCTTCGTGATGTATATCATCAACCCGCTGCTGCCGGTGCGCATGGCGCAGGTGTTCGGGCCGATATACCGGCTGTTCCTGAACAAGTGGTATGTGGACGAGCTGTACGACCGGATCCTCGTCCAGCCCGCGATCCGCCTCGCCCGGCTGCTCTGGCAGGTCGGCGATGCCACGCTGATCGACGGCGTGCCGAACGGGCTGGCCGAACTGACCAGCGACGGATCAAAGCAGATCGTCAAACTCCAGACCGGATCCCTGGCCGTCTACGCCTTCGCCATGCTGATTGGCGTCGTCGTGCTGGTCGCCATCTTCATGCTGAGCCGGTGAGATCATGCCCGCTTTGACCAACATCGCCGGTTTCCCGATCCTCTCGCTGATCACCTGGCTGCCGCTCGCCGGCGCCCTGATCATCATGACCATGCTGCGCGGGGATGAGGAAACCGTCGCCACCAACGCCCGCTGGACGGCGCTGTGGACCAGCCTTCTCGTCCTGGTCCTGTCGCTGGTTTTGTGGGTCAGCTTCGACCAGTCCGACCCCGGCTTCCAGTTCAATGAGAGCGTGATCTGGATGCCGGAATTCAAGGTCGGCTACAAAATGGGCGTGGACGGGATCTCGGTCCTGTTCGTGCTGCTGTCCACCTTGCTGACGCCGATATGCATCCTGTCGGCCTGGGACGCCATCAAGGTCCATGTGCGGGAGTTCATGCTGAGCTTCCTGATCCTGGAAACCATGATGGTGGGCATGTTCTGCGCCACCGACTTCGTGCTGCTCTACATGTTCTTCGAGGGCGTGCTGATCCCGATGTACCTGATCATCGGCATCTGGGGCGGCCCTCGCAGGGTTTACGCAGCGGTGAAGTTCTTCCTCTACACGCTGGCCGGCTCGGTGCTGATGCTGCTGGCGCTGATCGCCATGTGGGTGCAGGCGGGCACCACCGACATCGCCACGCTGACGCAGACGGCGTTCTCGCCGCATATGCAGACCTGGCTGTTCCTGGCGTTCTTCGCCTCCTTCGCGGTGAAGGTGCCGATGTGGCCGGTGCACACCTGGTTGCCGGACGCGCACGTGGAGGCGCCGACGGCCGGTTCGGTCATCCTGGCGGGCGTGCTGCTGAAGATGGGGGCGTACGGGTTCCTGCGCTTCTCCGTCCCGATGCTGCCGGATGCGTCCACCTACTTCGCACCGTTCATCTTCGCCATTTCCGTGGTCGCGGTGATCTACACCTCTCTCGTCGCCTTGGCGCAAGAGGACATGAAGAAGCTGATCGCGTATTCCTCGGTCGCGCATATGGGCGTGGTGACCATCGGCATCTTCACCTTCAACGTGCAGGGCATCTCCGGCGCGCTGTTCCAGATGCTGTCGCACGGCATCGTCGCCAGCGCGTTGTTCCTTGTCGTCGGCGTCGTCTATGACCGCATCCATACCCGCGAGATCGCGCGCTACGGCGGCCTCGGGGACCGGATGCCGGGCTACGCGCTGGTGTTCATGCTGTTCATGATGGCCTCCGTCGGCCTGCCGGGCACCGCCGGCTTCATCGGCGAGTTCCTGGTCATCATCGGTTCCCTGCAGGTGAATTTCTGGCTCGCCCTGCTGGGCGGCATGGGGATGATCCTGGGCGCGGCCTACATGCTGTACCTGTATCGCCGGATCATCTTCGGCCGCATCGTCCACGCCGACTTGCGAGGCATCCTCGACCTCAGCACGCGGGAGTGGGTGGTGTTCGCGCCGCTGATCGCCCTGGTGCTCTGGATGGGCATCTACCCGTCCAGCTTCACCAGCTACTTCGACGCAACCGTAGGGGCGATGGTGCAGCACCATACTGCCGCACTCGCAGCCACCACCAAGCTTGCCGGGATCGTGCACTGATGAACTGGACACTGGCGCTTCCCGAGATCGTCCTGTCCGTCATCGGGCTGGCCATCCTCGTCTTCGGTGTGCTGCGCAAGCAGGACAGCACACTGGCCTGCACGATGTTCACCATCGGCGGCTTCCTGATCGCCGGGCTGCTGGTGCTGACCCGCACCTACGGATTCGGCTATCACGGACAGTTCGTGAAAGACTCGTTCAGCTCATTCAACCAGATACTGATCCTGTCCGGCGCGGCGATGGCGACGGTCCTGGCTTTGGACTGGAACAAGTCGGAAGGAATCTCGCGGTTCGAGTTTCCAGTGCTGATGCTGTTTTCTACCGTCGGCATGATGATCATGGCGTCGGCGGGAAACCTGATGACGCTGTACCTGGGGCTGGAGCTGCAATCGCTGGCGCTGTACGTGCTGGCGGGGTTCGCCCGGGATGATCTGCGGTCCTCCGAGGCGGCGCTGAAGTATTTCGTGCTCAGCGGCCT
The DNA here is from genome assembly GCA_903851415.1 of uncultured Rhodopila sp. Taxonomy (GTDB): domain Bacteria; phylum Pseudomonadota; class Alphaproteobacteria; order Acetobacterales; family Acetobacteraceae; genus Rhodopila. The sequence goes on from CAINOE010000169.1 coordinate 55,337, forward strand.
GGCCTCCGGCCTTCTGCTGTATGGCATTTCCCTGATCTACGGCTTCTCCGGCACGATGGATCTGGCCGCGCTGCACGACCTGCTTGCGCAGCCGTCCAACGCCTCGGCCGGGCTGGTCGTCGGCATCGTGTTCGTTCTGGTGGGGTTGGCCTTCAAGGTCTCCGCCGTGCCGTTCCACATGTGGACCCCGGACGTGTACGAAGGCGCGCCGACGCCGGTGACGGTGTTCTTCGCCACCGCCCCGAAGGTGGCGGCGATGTCGCTGCTGCTGCGGGTGATGGGAACGTCGTTCGCCTCGCTCGTCGGCGCATGGCAGGTGCTGGTGATCATCGTGTCGATCGCCTCCATGGTGCTGGGAGCGTTCGCCGCGATCGGGCAGACCAACATCAAGCGGCTGATGGCGTATTCCTCCATCGGCCACATGGGCTACGCGCTGATCGGTTTGGCCGTCGGCAACGCCGCAGGGGTGCGCGGCACGCTGGTCTACATGGTGATCTATGTGTTCATGACCGCCGGCACCTTCGGCTGCATCCTGGCGATGCGGCGGAAGGGCAGGGCGGTGGAGCAGATCTCCGACCTTGCCGGCCTGGGCACCAACGATCCGGCGCTGGCCCTGGCGCTGGCGGTGTTCATGTTCAGCCTGGCCGGCATCCCGCTGATGTCGGGCTTCTTCGCGAAGCTTTATATCTTCCTGGCGGCCGTGCAGGGCGGGCTGTGGACGCTGGCGATCATCGGCGTGCTGACCAGCGTGGTGGGCGCGTTCTATTATATCCGCATCATCAAGGTGATGTATTTCGACGCCCCGGCCGAGCGGTTCGATCCGCGCCCGGTTTCGCTCACCCTGGTGGTGGCCGGGACCGGGTTGTTCACCGCCTTCTTCTTCCTGTTCCCGGCGCCGGTCGTAGCTGCGGCGCAGGCGGCTGCGGGGGTACTGTTTCGGTAACGACCGGGCGCCCGCATCATCCCGATTCCGCCAGCCCGATACTCGTTTCGGGGGCGCAGGACAATCGGCGTCAGGCAAGTTGTTTCCCGCGTTTCGCATTGATTTGTTCCCGGCAAGGCGTTCGTCAGTAAAGAAGGACCCCGACGTGCTTGATGATGCCTGGCTGGATCGCCGCTACTACGGTGGAGACCTTCCTGCCGCAGCCGAACGTGCCCTGCACGCGGTCGGGCTGGCCTGGGAGGACGAAGCCACTGCGGAGGGCCATATCTATGAAGCCCTCGAGCTCGCGCCGGGACATCTCGCGGTGCAGATCGCGGCTTACAAATTCTATTTCTACCGCCATCGGCTCGACGAGGCTCTGCCGTACGCGCAGGCATGCCTCGCGCAGATCCTGCGGCGGAACCAGCTTCCGGCGGACTGGCGCGACGTGCGGCCCGAGGACGCAGCGTTCACCTCGCTGGATACCGAACCGCGCATGGTGCTGTTTGCCCTCGTGGCATACGGCTATGTGCTTGCCCGGCTGGGACGAATCGAGGAAGGCCGGGTGGCGCTGACAAAAGTGGCCGAGCTGGACCCGCCGGACCGCCTGGGCGCCCGCCGCCTGCTCGCGGTCATTGACGGCGGCGGTCAGGATGGCGACGACGCCTGAAACCCGGTTTCGGCCGTAAACGATTTGTTCATCTTTTTCGGCTAAATCCCGCGGCATGAAATGGCGCATCCTTCCGGCCGTCCTGGCTGTTCTGGTCCATTCGCAGGCGCGGGCTGACCTTCCCGGGGTGATGTTTCCCCCGTCGCCGAATCAGCTATGCCGCCAGGCCATCGCGGCGGCGGAGCGCGCGCATGGCATCCCGGCCAATTTGCTCGCTGCGGTCGCCCGGGTGGAAAGCGGGCGGCGGGACGAGGCGACCGGCACATTCAACCCGTGGCCCTGGACCATCAACATGGACGGCCAAGGCAGCTTCTATGACAGCAAGGCTCAGGCGGTCGCCGCCGCCACGGCGATGCGGCCACGCGCGACGCGCTCCATCGACGTCGGCTGCATGCAGATCAGCCTGGTTTTTCATCCTGATGCCTTCGCCAGCCTGATGCAGGCCTTCGATCCGCCGGCGAACGCCGATTACGGCGCGCGCTATCTGGCGCAGCTTTTTGAGAAGACCGGATCGTGGCCGAAGGCCGTGGAGCTTTATCATTCCGCCACGCCGGAACTCGGACTGGATTACCAGCGCAAGGTTTACGCGGCCTGGCCGGAGGAACAGCGGCTGGCCGGCCTGGTGGCTCCGGCGGCGATGCCTGCGTTTCGGGGGGCGATGTTCGCGTCTCCGGTTATTCCTTCCGGTCCGCGGCAACTGACGGGGCGGATCATTCCGCAATCGCCCGGGGCCGCGGGAATGATGGCGCCAGGGCGGACCCTCGAGATGTACCGATCGGCGCCCGTCCGGGTGGCATGGATCGGCCGGTAATGCCAGTCCGTGTTGAGAGCGACTCTTCCCATAAGCCGTCATGGCCCGGCTGTCATGTCCGTTTTCAAGAGCCTCGGACGCAAATTCCCCTCCGGATTTTGCCGTTCCGGTTGAATTGTCCGATGCAGGCCTGCACGGAGGAGGGCGGGCACTGAGCGACG
>CAINOE010000170.1 GCA_903851415.1 uncultured Rhodopila sp.
CGCATCGATCGGTCAGCTAGCTGACCGATCGATGCGATCAGGCCACGGACCTATTTACACAGTAGATCGGACACTCCCTCGAACTCTCCGCCATATGGTGCCCCGAGCGTCGTACTTTTCCCGGTTGGCAGCCGCTGCCCCATCTCTGTGCAACGACCGCGCCCTGCTCTAAGCTCCCCCTCCGGCGACCAAAGCGCCGCCTTGAGGGAGAAGCCAACCATGTCTGCGACGGCACCAACCCGCGCCAAAAGCTCCGGCGTCATGACCGTGCTCCGCGTCGTCAGCGGCAACTTCCTGGAGATGTTCGACTTCTTCCTGTTCGGCTTCTACGCCACTTACATCTCGAAGGCGTTCTTCCCAACGGGCAGCGAGTTCGCCAGCCTGATGCTGACCTTCATGACCTTCGGCGCCGGGTTTCTGATGCGCCCCCTCGGCGCCATCCTGCTCGGCGCCTATATCGACCAGATCGGCCGCCGCAAGGGCCTGATCCTGACGCTGACGATCATGGCCAGCGGCACCATCCTGATCGCCTTCGTTCCCGGCTACGAGACCATCGGCCTGGCGGCGCCGCTTCTGGTGCTGATCGGTCGGCTGCTGCAAGGCTTCTCCGCCGGAGTCGAACTGGGCGGCGTTTCGGTCTACCTGTCGGAAATGGCCACGCCCGGCAACAAGGGCTTCTACGTCTCCTGGCAGTCGGCCAGCCAGCAGGTGGCGATCATGGTGGCGGCGGTCATCGGCTATCTGCTCAGCACCGCGCTGACCCCGCCGCAAATCGGCGACTGGGGCTGGCGCATCCCGTTCGTCATCGGCTGCGCCATCGTGCCGTTCCTGTTCTACATCCGCCGTTCGCTTGAAGAAACCGAGGTGTTCCTGGCGCGCAAGCACCGGCCCTCGAACGCCGAGATCTTCGCCTCCATGGGAAAGAACTGGCGGATTATCCTGCTCGGCATGATGCTGGTTGTCATGACGACCGTGTCGTTCTACGCCATCACGGTCTACACGCCGACATTCGGCAAGACCGTGCTGAAGCTGACGACGACCGACAGCCTGATCGTGACGTTCTGCGTCGGCCTGTCCAACTTCTTCTGGCTGCCGGTGATGGGTGCGCTGTCCGACCGCGTCGGGCGCAAGCCGATCCTGCTGCTGTTCTCGGGCCTGACGCTGCTGACGGCGTATCCGGCGCTGGCCTGGCTGGTGGCCACACCGACATTCCCGAACATGCTGATGGTGCTGCTGTGGCTGTCCTTCCTGTATGGCAGCTACAACGGCGCCATGGTGGTGGCGCTGACCGAGATCGTGCCGGCCGACGTGCGCACCGCCGGGTTCTCATTGGCCTATGCGCTGGCGACGGCCCTGTTCGGCGGGTTCACGCCGCTGGTGTCCACCTGGCTGATCGAGGTCACCGGCAATCGCGCCGCGCCGGGGATGTGGATGGCCTTCGCGGGCCTGTGCGGGCTGGTTGCGACGATCCTGGCCTACAGCGGCAGCGCCGTCCGGATTCGGGCGGAACGCGAGGGGCAGTTGGCGTAGCCGCTTCAGCACGCCTGCCGGCATCCCGAATCGCCCTGCGGATGCCGTCTAGTGGACACAATCCCTGCCTATGTACGGAATCCGGTCCGGGCGGTCCGCGAGGCGTGGCCCGGCACAGCGGTTGAAACCCCGCCATCGACAGACTGTTTACTCTGAACCAAACGGGATTCCTGAACATGCGCCATGGTTTCGTACTGGCGGCCCTGCTCCTGCCATTGGCCGGGTGCTACGTGCCGCCGCAGCCGGCGCCGAACTACGGGTACGCCGCGCCCGGCTACCCGCCGCCCGGATATCCGCCCCGGGACTATGCGCAACCCGGTTATCCGCCCCCCGCATACGATACAGGCGTCTACCCGGGCTACAGCTACAACGATGGCGCGCCGACGCTGTTCGTCGAGGGCGCAGTCGTGCCGCTGATCGTTGTCGGCGGAGCCTGGGGATACTACGACTCGCACCACTACTGGCACCATGCTCCCGACCCGGTGGCGCACAATCTGGCGCAGCGGTATCCGGGGGGCGCCGCGTATCACCCCGGCGGCGGCGGCTATCCGCCGCCGAGGCCTCCGGGCGCCGGCTACTATCCGCACCCGGTTCCGGCGGCCGGAGCCGAACCATACCGCGGGCAGCCCCAGGGGCAGCCGCAACCAAACCGGGCGCCGCCGCCACAGGGCCGCCCCGCCCCGCAAGCCGAGCATGAGGAGCACCAGCGCAGCCGCGAATGTCCGGCGGGCCAGAGGTGCTGAGCCGGCGACCCGGGCGATATGCGGCTACGGCATCGGCTCCATGCCACTCTCGACCACGGCCTTGGCAGCCTCCGCCGAGGCGAAGAAGCGCAGCAGCGCGGCGGCTTGCTCCTGCTTGCGCGAGGCACTGACGACACCGCCGGTAAACACGGTGTAGACCTGCAGCTCCCGCGGCAGCGGCCCGACCAGGTCGATCCCGCCGATCGGCTTCAGTTCGCTGATCTGCTGAAAGCCGATCTCCGCCTCACCGCGGGCGACGACCGCGCCGACGGGTTCGGCGGGTATCATCCGCGCCTTGCCGGCGACCTGATCCGCGATGCCCAGCTTCCTGAACATCTCGTCCCGGATATAGACGCCGCTGGCACTGTCCGAATAGGCGATCGACTTCGCCGCCAGCAGCGCCTGCTTCAACGCCTCCACCGAACCGATATCCGGGTGCGGCGCGCCTGCGCGGACGACGATGCCGATGCCGGAGCGGGCGAGATCGACGCGGCTGCCCGGGATCACCTTGCCCTGCCTGATCAGCTCGTCCAGCGCATAGCCCACCATGATCACCGCATCGATCGGCTCGCCGCGGGCGAGGCGCGCCGGGATGGCTTGCGGGGTTTCGCCCATGCTCGGGCCGCGGACGAGGATCAGCGCCTCGCCGGTCTGCTGCTCGTAAAGCGGTGCCAACGCCTTGTAGGCCGCGGCGAAGCCGCCGGAACTGGCCACGTGCAGCACGTCGGCCGGGGCGGCCGCCGCCAGCAGCAGTAAGCCGCACAGCACGGCGGCGCGGATCAGCAAACGCTTCATGAAAAGACCTCGTTTCGGGATGCCGGGCGGCATTTTTGCCGGGCGGCGCAGCCCGGGCGCAAGACCCCGGCCTTTCGCCGCGCGGGCAGCGGCGGCGCATCATGGCCGAAGCGCTTCATCGCGCTGGACAGCAACGTCTCCGCGCTGCCCTGTTGACGAACGCCGCCCGGCCGCTCATAGCGCGCATGCGTAACTTTCTGAGGGCGGACCGGTATGCGGGGCTTGACAAGGCGGTCTCATCTGGCGGGCCTGCTCGCCTCCGGTTTCGCGCCCGGCCTGGCGCGGGCGGCCGAACCGATACCGCCGGACGGCGTCGGGTCCGGGTTCAGGCATCTTTCGTGGTCCGACCAGGGCGGCCGCCCGGACGGCGTGCAGATCATGATCAACCGCCGGCACCTTTATGTCGGCCACATGTTCAGCAACGGCATCACGGTGCTGGAGGCGGCGGACCCGCGCGCGCTGAAGCCGGTTGGCTTCTGGACTGCGGGCGGACAGACGCGGACGCATCACATCCAGGTCTCCGGCGACCTGCTGCTGGCGGCGAACGGTGCCAACATCGTTGCGATGCAGTCGTTCGACAGCCTGCGTTCCACGTTTGAGGTCAGTCCGTCCGACAGCCTGACGAACCGGCGCCCGTTCCGCGCCGGCCTGTCGATCCACGACATTTCGCGCCCGGCGGAACTGCGCGAGATCGCGTTCCTCGAGATGCCCGGTGTCGGGGTCAACCGGCTGTGGTGGGTGGGCGGCCGTTATGCTTATGTTTCGGCAGCGCTGGAGGGCTACACCGACCACGTGCTGTGCATCGTCGATCTGGCGAACATTACGCGCCCGGAGATTATCGCCACCTGGGCGCTGCCGGGCATGCACCGCGCGGCGGGCGAAATCCCGGTTGCTCCGAAGGGCAAGCGCTATGCTCTGCACCACATGATCACGGCCGGCAACCGAGGCTATGCGGCGTGGCGCGACGGCGGTTTCACGATTCATGACATCAGCGATCCGGTGGCGCCGAGGCTGCTGTCGCATATCAACTGGTCGCCGCCCGATCCGGGCGGCACTCATACACCGCTGCCGCTGCCCGGACGGGGATTGGCGGTCGTCGCGGATGAGTCGAACGCGGACCATTGCGCGAAGGGCATTTTCCACACCCGGCTGGTGGATGTGCGGGAATCGGACAATCCGGTGCGGATCGCGACGCTGCCGACGCCGGCAGATCGGGATTATTGCGCGTCAGGAAATTTCGGGCCGCATAACCTGCATGAGAACCGGCCCGGGACGTTCCAGTCGGAAGCGGTCATTTTTGCCACCTATCACAACGCCGGGGTGCGGGTGTTCGATATCCGGGACCAGTTCGCGCCGAAGGAGATCGCGTTCTGGGTGCCTCCGGCGCCGAAGAAGCTGATCGATCCCCGCCCGAACGTTGCTTTGGCGGCGCAGACCTGCGATGTGCTGGCGATGGCCGACGGGATTGTCTACGTCAGCGACTGGAACGCCGGGATGCATGTGCTCGAGTATGCGGTGTAGAGGGCTTCTCTCATCGTCATGGCCCGGCTTGTTGTCCGGGCCACCAGTGGCCGCATGTGCTTGCGGCGGTGGCCCGGCTTGTCCCTACCGGATGCACACATCGCGGGAATGAATTTGCTTGCCTTCCGCGCGCCGCCTCGATTCTCTGCCCGCACGGCGACCCCACGAG
>CAINOE010000171.1 GCA_903851415.1 uncultured Rhodopila sp.
CCCTTGTGTCATGGCCGGGCTTGGCCCGGCCATCCACGACTTTGACGCCCCGACCACCGCAAGTCGTGGATGGCCGGGCCAAGCCCGGCCATGACACGGGTGACGCGGATGGTGGCGGGGAGGCTTCGGACCAGCTGAGCCACGACGATGGAGGAACGATGCCCGCCCCCGCCATCATCGCCCAGCCCTACCGCTTCCAGCCCGACATCGAGACCATGTCGCGCGACGCGCTCTCGGCGCTGCAACTCGACCGCCTGCGCGCGATCGTCCGCCGCACCTACGACCTGGTCGCCCCGTATCGCACTAAATGCGACGCGGCCGGGGTGCGGCCGGAGGATCTGCGCAATCTCGACGACCTCGCCGCGTTCCCGTTCAGCCTGAAGTCCGACCTGCGCGATGCCTACCCGTTCGGGCTGTTCGCGGTGCCCCGCACGCAGATCCTCCGCCTGCACGCCTCCTCCGGCACCACCGGGCGGCCCACCGTTGTCGGCTATACGCGCGGCGACCTCGACACCTGGGCCGAGCTGATGGCGCGCTGCCTCGCCACCGGCGGGGCGCGGCCGGACGACCTGATCCACAATGCCTACGGCTACGGCTTGTTCACCGGCGGCCTCGGCTTCCACGACGGGGTTGCGCGGCTGGGTGCGACCGTCGTGCCCGCCTCGGGCGGCGGCACCGAGCGGCAGATCGTCCTGCTGCGCGATTTCGCCGCTACCGTGCTGTGCGCCACGCCTTCCTACGCGCTGAACATTGCCGAAGTGGCGGAGCGCGAGGGCGTCGATCTGCGCGGCGGCCCGCTGCGGCTGGGCATGTTCGGCGCCGAACCATGGTCGGACGGGATGCGCGCGGAGCTTCAGAGCCGCCTGGGGATCGTCGCGCGCGACACCTACGGCCTGTCGGAGGTGCTCGGGCCGGGCGTGGCGGCGGAATGCGAGGCGTCCAACGGGCTGCACGGCTGGGAGGACCATTTCATCTTCGAGACCGTCGATCCGGACACCGGCACGCGGCGGCCGGACGGCGAGGCCGGTGAACTGGTGATCACCACGCTGACCAAGGAAGCGCTGCCGATGATCCGCTACCGGACGCGCGACATCTCCCGCCTGGAGCGCGCGACCTGCGCCTGCGGCCGCAGCCATGTGCGAATCATGCGGATCACCGGGCGCAGCGACGACATGATCATCCTGCGCGGGGTGAACGTCTATCCGACTCAGGTGGAGGCGGCGCTGGTCGATGTGCCGGGGGTCAGCCCGAACTACCAACTGGTGCTGGAAACGCAGGGCACGATGGACAAGATGACGGTGGAGGTGGAGGCGGACCCGGTGATCGATCCATCCGTCTACCCCGACCTCGAGGCCGAAATCGCCCACCGCATCAAGTCGTTGATCGGCATTAGCGCCGGGGTGCTGGTGCGGGAGTTCGGGGCGCTGCCGCGGTCTCTGGGGAAGGCGATCCGGGTGCGCGACCTGCGGCGGAAAGCGTGAGGGGGCGGGGGATGTTTGAGGGATCGAAGGGGCGGACCGGGTCCTTTGTGTCATGGCCGGGCTTGGCCCGGCCATCCACGACTTTGCCTCGATCCGCACCGCAAGGCGTGGATGGCCGGGCCGAGCCCGGCCATGACACGGGGGCGGGGGCGGTAGCCAGCCCGCCTGGTCGCCCAAGCAGGCTTCCCGGGGAGGCACCGCTATGACCGCGGCAAGCACCACCGTCCAAGAGGTTCCCAGCTTCTGCTACAACTGCGTCGCCGGGCCGGACCTGATGACGGTGCGGGTGGAGAACGGTGTCGCCACCCGCATCGACCCGTGCCACGCCGCCGAAACCATCCACCCGGGCCTCGGCCGAGTCTGCGTCAAGGCGTTCGGCCTGGTGCAGAAGACCTACAACCCGCACCGCGTGCTGACGCCGATGAAACGAACCAACCCGCGCAAGGCGCGCGGCGAGGACCCCGGGTTCGTGCCGATTTCATGGGACGAGGCGCTCGACAGCATCGCCGCGCGGCTGCGGGATATCCGCGAGCGCGGGCTGCTGGATGACGCCGGATTGCCGCGCGTCGCCGCAACGTTCGGCCATGGCGGCACACCGCAGAGCTACATGGGATCGTTTCCGGCGTTTCTTTCCGCATGGGGGCCGATCGACTTTAGTTTCGGGTCGGGGCAGGGGGTGAAGTGCACGCATTCAGAACATCTGTATGGCGAATTCTGGCATCGCGGCTTTACTGTCTGCGCTGACACGGTGCATACCCGTTACATCATTTCCTGCGGCTTCAACGCTGAGGTTTCCGGTGGAGTCTGCGCCGTCCGCCGCCATGCCGATGCGCGCATCCGCGGGGTGAAACGAGTCCAGGTGGAGCCGCATCTTTCGGCCACGGCAGCCTGCTCGGCGGAATGGGTGCCGATACGGCCGAAGACGGATCCGGCTTTTTTGCTGTCGCTGGTTCATACGGTCTTGTTCGAACATCCGCGCAGCGCGCTTGACCTGCCGTTCCTGCGCGACCGGACCGCGTCGCCGTACCTGGTCGGGCCGGATGGTTATTACCTGCGCGATGCGGACTCCGGCGCGCCGCTGGTGTGGGATGAGGCCACGGGCGGCCCCGTGCCGTTCGATACGGAAGGCGTGCATCCGATCCTGGAAGGCCGCGCCGTTGTCGCCGAAGCGGTGACCCGCGGTCCCGACGAGGAGCGCCGCACCTTCCACAACGTCGAGGCGCGCACCGCCTTCACTGCGATGGCGGACGCCGTCAGTGGGTACACCCCCGAGTGGGCGGCGAAGATCTGCGATATCCCGGCGGAAACCATCCGCCGCATCGCCGGCGAATACCTGGACAACGCCTGCGTCGGCGAGACGATCGAGATCGACGGCGAAACCCTGCCGTTCCGGCCGGTGGCGGTCACCCTGGGCAAGACGGTCAACAACGGCTGGGGCGCCTATGAATGCTGCTGGGCGCGCACCATGCTCGCCACCCTGGTGGGTGCGCTGGAGGTGCCCGGCGGCACGCTGGGCACCACGGTGCGGATCAACCGGCCGCATGAAAACCGCCTGATGAGCGTCAAGCCGGGCGAGGACGGCTTCATGAACGCGAATTTCAACCCGACCGGGCGCAACAGTTGGCTCTCGAAGCCGGGCGGGCGGAACGCGCATCGGACGCTGGTGCCGATCGTCGGTAACGGGCCATGGGCGCAGGCGCTGGGGCCGACGCATCTGGCCTGGATGTTCTCGCAGGATGCGCCGAAGGAATGGCCGCAGCCGCCGCTGCCGGAGATCTGGTTCGCCTTCCGCACCAACCCGGCGATTTCGTTCTGGAACACGGCGGAGCTGTCCAAGGCGATGGCGCGCATGCCGTTCATCGTCGCGTTCGCCTATACATACGACGAAACGAACCACATGGCGGACATTCTGCTGCCGGACGCAACCGACCTGGAAAGCACCCAGTTGATCCGCATCGGCGGGACGAAATTCGTCGAGCAGCATTGGGCGCATTGCGGCGTGGCGCTGCGCGCCCCGGCCATTCCGCCGCGCGGGGAGGCGCGGGACTTCACCTGGATATCCACCGAACTCGCCCGCCGCGCCGGGCTGCTGGAGCGTTACAACGCCGCGCTGAACAAGGGCGCGGCCGGGGCGCCGCTGAAGGGCGAAACCTACGATTTCAGCCTTTCCACCGACGAAGTGCATGATGTCGATACGATCTGGAACGCGGTGTGCAAGGCGGCGACAGCGGAACTCAGCGGCGGGGCGGAGGTTCACGACCTCGACTGGTTCAAGCAGCACGGCCATTACGTCGTGCCGTTCAAGCGCGAGGACTGGTATCTGTATCCGACGATGGTGCGGCTCGGGCTGCGTTTCGAGCTGCCGTATCAGGAACGGCTGCTGCGCACCGGCGAGGAACTCGGGCGGCGGCTGCACGAACAGGACATCCGTTGGTGGGACAGCCAGCTCGACGAATACGTGGCAATCCCGCAATGGCACGACGTGCCGGCGCGCTGGGCGCAATCGGTGCGCGACCAGGGCGGGGATCCGGACGATTATCCGCTGTGGGGCATCACCACCAAGTCGATGCAATACACCACCGGCAACAACGCGGGCATTCCGCTGATGAACGAGGTTGCGGGCAACATGCGCGGGCACGGTGCGGTGATCATGAACGCGGCGACCGCCGCCCGCCTCGGCATCAAGGCAGGCGACCGGGTGGAGGTCCGCTCGCCTGTCAGCGTCACCACCGGGCGGGCGGAGCCGGTGCAGGGGTGCCGGCCGGATACGGTGGTGCTCCCGGGGCAGTGGGATCACTGGAAGACGCCCTACGCCAAGGATTTGGCGTATCCGTCCTTGAACACGGTCATACCGATGTCGTTGGCGCTGACCGACGCGACAGGGTCCGGTGCCGACGTGGTCCGCGTGTCCGTCCGCAAGGTCGCCGCGCCATGACCCGCTATGTGATGGTGGCCGATCTGAGGCGCTGCGTCGGGTGCCAGACCTGCACGGCGGCGTGCAAGGAGGGCAACGGCACGCCGCCGGGGGTGCAATGGCGGCGCGTGCTCGATCTGGAGACGGGGACGTATCCGGACGTCCACCGGGTGTTCGTGCCGGTTGGCTGCCAGCACTGCGCGCACCCGCCGTGCCTGGAGGTTTGCCCTTCCACCGCCACGCGGCAGCGGCCGGACGGGATCGTTACTGTGGATTACAACCTGTGCATCGGCTGCAGCTATTGCATCATGGCCTGCCCCTACGACGCGCGCAGCCTGGTGGACGCCACCGCGGGTTTCGCCTTCGGGGAACAGCCGACGGAGGCGGAGGCGGCGCGGGCCGAGGGCAAGTCGCTCGGGGTCGCCACCAAGTGCACGTTCTGTGCCGCCCGCATCGATGCGGGCACGGCGCGCGGGCTGGTGCCGGGGCAGGATCCGGAAGCGACGCCGTTGTGCGTCAACAACTGCATCTCCGGTGCGCTGAGTTTCGGGGATATTGAAGACGGGTTCGGGCCGGTGGCGAGCCTGCTGGCGGAAAACAAGTCGTTCCGGATGCATGAAAGCGAGGGGACGGAACCGGGATTCTACTATATCTGGGACAAGGGGACGCTGTGACGCCGGGACGGGGAAGTCTCCAGCTGCCGGCGCGTGGCGCGCCGGGTTTGTGTCATGGCCGGGCTCGGCCCGGCCATCCACGACTCGCGGTGACTGAGGGGGCAAAGTCGTGGATGGCCGGCACAAGGCCGGCCGTGACACGAGAGGACGGGCCGTGCCAGCCCGCGCCGGCATGAACCGCTCCCTGGCAGCCCCTCATCAGCGCAACTGGGACCTGCGGGCGGCGGGCAATTTCGTCTTCGGCGGCACCGGGGCGGGGCTGATCATGACCGCGGCGGCAGCCGCGGTCTCCGGCGCGCCGTTCCGCCTCGCGCTCGCCATCGGCCTGGTCTCCGTCATGATCGGCCTGTCGCTGGTCTGGCTGGAAATCGGCAAGCCATGGCGCGCGCTGAACGTCTTCTTCCATCCGCGCACGTCCTGGATGACCCGCGAATCGATCGTCGCGGGCGCTTTAATTCCCGCGGGCCTGGTTGCCGTCGCGCTGGCCAGCCCCATCGCCGCGGTGGCCGCGACGCCCCTGGCCTGCGGGTTCCTGTTCTGCCAGGCCCGCATCCTGCATGCGGCGCGGGGGATCCCGGCGTGGCGGCAGAAGGAACTCGTGCCCTTCATCCTGGCGACCGGCCTCGCCGAGGGCAGCGGGCTTTATCTGCTCGCCGGGGCGGGAAGCTTTCCCTGGCTCGCGCTGGCCCTGTTTGCCGGGCTGCTGCGGGAGGCGGCGTGGCTGGCGTATCGCGCCGGCCTCGCCCGGACGCCGGGGGCGGCGCGGAGCCGGGCCATCTTCGACACGCAAGCGGGGCGGCTCGCGCAGCACGCGCAACTCGCCGCGCTTGTGCTTATCGCCCTGGCGCTGGCGCTCACGGGCTTTCCGGCGGTCTCGCTGCCGCTGGCGGCCGCTGGCGGCGCGCTGGCTGCCCTGGCGGGATGGGTTCTGAAGGCGCTGCTGATCACCCGTGCGGCGTTCACCCGCGCGGCGGCGGTGCCTGTCATTCCGGTGCGCGGCAGCGGAGGAGGTCCGGTGCGGCGCTGAAGCGAAACCGAAAAAGCGGGAGGGAAACATCATGACGGGTCAAATGCTCGGTCGGCGCGGCGCGTTGGCCGGCGGCGTGCTGGCGGCCGCTTGGCCGCGGCGCGGACGCGCTGCCCAGCCGGACGCGATCACCATCGGCGTATTGAACGACCAGACCGGTCCTTATGCGGATTCCGGAGGCCCGGGGTCCGTCCTGTCGGCGCGGATGGCGGTGAAGGATTTCGGCGGCTCGGTGCTCGGCAAGACAATCGAGGTCGTCAGCGCCGACACCCGCAACAAGCCCGATATCGCTGCCTCCATCGCCCGCGAGTGGTACGATACCGGCGTGGACGTCATCGTCGACCTGCCGGTGACGCCGATCGCTGCGGCAGTGCAACAGATTGCGCGGGAGAAGACCCGCTCGGTCATGATCGACGCGGCGGTGGTCAACGATTTCACCAACAGGACCTGCGCGCCGGTCAGCACCCATTGGGCGGACGACACCCATTCGATGGTCAGCGCGACCGCGAAAGCGGCGGGGTTCGGCAGCGGCGAGACATGGTTCTTCATCACCGTCGACTATTCGTTCGGCCACGCGCTGCAGGCCGAGGCCACCAGCGTGATCGAGGCGGCCGGCGGCAGGGTGATCGGCTCCGCCAATTTTCCGCTCGGCTCCACCGACTTTTCATCGCAGATCGTCTCCGCCCGCAGTTCCGGCGCCCGCGTCATCGGGTTGGCCGCCGTCGGCAACGACCAGGTCAACCTGATCAAGCAGGCGAACGAATTCGGCCCGGGCACCGGCGGGCGGCAAACGCTGGCAGCCTTCCTGGTGTTCATCACCGATATCAATGCGGTCGGGCTGGCCATCGCGCAGGGGATCACCTTCGGGTCCGGGTTCTACTGGGACCAGAGCGATGATTCGCGCGCGTTCGCGCAACGCTTCATGGCCGGGCGCGGGGCGATGCCGACGAAGACCCAGGCGTCGGTGTATGCGTCGTGCCTGCATTTCCTGAAGGCGATGCAGAATGCGGGGACGCGCGATCCGATCGTGGTTAACCGCGCGATGCGCTCGCTGCCCGTCGCCAATTTCGGCCGCCCGACCACGGTGCGGGCGGACGGGCGGGTGATCTACGATCTGACGCTGTACCGGGTGAAGAACCCGGCGGAGAGTCATGCTCCCTGGGACTATTTCCAGCCGATCGGCGCGATCCCGGCGGCGGAGGCGTTCCTGCCGATGACCCCGGTTTGCGAGGCGGGTGCGTAATCCCAACGAAAGGTGAGTTCGACCCATCGGGTCGTGTTCTTTCGTCATGGCCCGCACAGGCCGGGCCATGACGAATAGCACTAAAACTCGATGCCCTGCTGGGCTGCCACGCCGGCTTTCGCATGGTGCTTGACCAGCGTCATCTCCGTCACCAGGTCCGCCGCCTCGATCAGGGCCGGCTTGGCGTTGCGGCCGGTAACAACGACATGCAAATCGGCGCGCCGCCCGCGCAGAGCGGCCAGCACGGCGTCCAGCGGCAGGTAGTCATAGCGCAGCGCGATATTCAGCTCATCGAGCACGAGCAGCGCCAGATCGGGTTGGCGCATGAGTTCCAGCGACTGCTGCCAGGCCCGCTCGCAGGCCGCGATGTCGCGAGCCTTGTCCTGCGTGTTCCAGGTGAATCCCTCGCCCATCGTGTGCCACTCGACCAGCGGGCCAAAGCTTTCCAGGGCGGCGCGCTCGCCGGTATTCCAGGCGCCCTTGATGAACTGCACCACGCCCACCCGGCGGCCATAGCCGAGCATGCGCAGCGCCAGGCCGAAAGCGGCCGTCGTCTTGCCCTTGCCGGGACCGGTATGAACGATCAGCAATCCCTGTTGCCGCGTCCGCTCGGCGGTTTCCGTGTCCTGCAGTTGCTTGCGCCTGGCCATTTTGGCGCGGTGGCGCTCCGCTTCGTCCGCTGCGTCGCTCATGTCGCTGTCCCCGGGTCAGACTCGCACTGAACCACCAGGTCCCGGGCTGCGCAAACCCACGGCCATCGGTTTCGGAAAGAATGTGTTTCGAGAATCCCTGTTTCTTCCGCAGCCGCGGCTCCACATTCTATACATCGCAAGCCGCCCCGGTGCGGTGGAGTCCAGTGGGAGTACATGATGGCCAAGGTTCTGGTGCTTTATTATTCGACATACGGTCACATCGAAACGATGGCGGGCGCCATCGCCGAGGGGGCGCGTTCGGCCGGCGCCACCGTCGATATCAGGCGGGTGCCGGAAACGGTGCCGGAGGAGATCGCCAGGGCCCACCATTTCAAGCTGGACCAGGCGGCCCCGGTCGCGGTGATCGCCGATCTGCCGAACTACGACGCGATCATTGTCGGCGGGCCGACGCGGTTCGGGCGGATTTCCTCGCAGTTGGCGAGCTTCCTCGACCAGGCGGGCGGTCTGTGGGCCACCGGCGCGCTGAATGGCAAAGTCGGCGGGGCGTTCACCTCCACAGGGTCCCAGCATGGCGGTCAGGAGCAGACGCTGTTCTCCATCATCACCAACCTGCTGCATTTCGGGCTGGTCGTGGTGGGTCTGGACTATGGCTTCCAGGGGCAGATGGGGTTGGATGAGGTCGCCGGCGGGTCGCCATATGGCGCCACGACGATCGCGGGCGCGGACGGGTCACGCAAGCCTTCGGAGCGCGAACTGGCCGGGGCGCACTACCAGGGCCGCCGGATCGCGGAGGTGGCGGCGAAGCTGCACGGGTAGTTGGTCCTGGCGACGCCCGCCGTCTCGTCATGGTGCGCGAAGGCGCACCATCCACGGCTTGCAGTGCGCGGCCCGGCAAAAGGCGTGGATGCCGACCTTCGTCGGCATGACGAATGGTTGCGTCACAGACGATCAGGCGGCCGCGTCAGCGTCGACTTTGCGCTCGTACCGCTTGCGCTCGTTCGGGTCCAGATAGCGCTTGCGCAGCCGGATGGCTGAGGGCGTCACCTCGACGAATTCGTCGTCCTCGACGTAGGCGATAGCCTGCTCGAGGCTCATTTTCCGCGGTGGGATCAGCAGCATCGCCTCATCCTTGCCGGCGGCGCGGATGTTGGTGAGCTTCTTTTCCTTGATCGGGTTCACTTCCAGATCGGATTCCCGTGAGTGCTCGCCCAGGATCATGCCCTGGTAGACTTTCTCGCCGGGGCTGACGAACATCGTGCCGCGTTCCTGGATGTACCAGAGCGCGTATTGCACCGCCTCCCCGGCCTCCGTCGAGATCAGCGAGCCGGCGCGGCGCCCCTCGATCGGCCCTTTCCACGGGCCGTAGCCGGCGAACAGCCGGTTCATGATGCCGGTGCCGCGGGTGTCGGTGAGGAACTCGTTGTGATAGCCAATCAACCCGCGGCTGGGGATGTTGAAGGTCATGCGGACCTTGCCGCCGCCGGACGGGCGCATGTCGCGCATGTCGCCTTTGCGGCGGGCCAGCTTCTCGACGACGATGCCGGTGTAGGGCTCGTCCACGTCGACCAGCACCTCCTCCATCGGCTCTTCGCGCTCGTTCGTCTCGGCGTTGCGCCGGGTCAGCACGCGCGGGCGGCCGATGGTGAGTTCGAAGCCCTCGCGCCGCATCTGCTCGATCAGCACGCCCAACTGGAGTTCGCCGCGGCCGGCCACCTCGAACGCGTCGGTCTCGTTCGAGTCGGTCACCTTGATCGCCACGTTGCCTTCGGACTCGCGGAACAGCCGCTCGCGGATCTGCCGCGAGGTGACCTTCTTGCCCTCGCGCCCGGCCAGCGGGCTGTCGTTGATGCGGAAGGTCATCGCCAGTGTCGGCGGGTCGACCGGGATGGCCTCCAGCGGAGCGGTCAGTTCCGGCGCGCCGATGGTGTCGGGAATGGTGCTGTCGGACAGTCCGGCCACGGCGATGATGTCGCCCGCCGCGACCTCCTCCACCGGCACCCGGTCCAGGCCGCGGAACGACAGCAGCTTGGTCAGGCGGCCGGTCTCGACGACGCTGCCGTCCTGGCGCAGCACCTTGACCTGCATGTTGATCCGGCCGGTGCCCTGCTCGACCCGCCCGGTCAGCACGCGGCCGAGGAAGTTGTCATACTCCAGGATGCTGGCGACCATGGCGAAGGGCGCGTCGGGCTTCACCGTGGGTTCCGGCACATGCGACAGCACGAGGTCGAACAGCGCGGACAGATCCTTGCGCGGCCCGTCCAGCGTCGGGTCCGCCCAGCCGTTGCGGCCCGAGGCATAGAGCATCGGGAAATCGAGCTGGCTGTCGTCGGCGCCCAGGGCGGCGAACAGGTCGAAGATCTCGGTGTGCACCTCGTCCGGGCGGGCGTCCTGGCGGTCCACCTTGTTGACGATGACGATCGGATGGATGCCGCGCGCCAGCGCTTTGCCGACGACGAATTTCGTCTGCGGCAGCACGCCTTCGGCGGCGTCAACCAGCACCAGCGCGCCGTCCACCATGTTCAGAATGCGCTCGACCTCGCCGCCGAAATCGGCGTGACCAGGGGTGTCGACGATGTTGATGCGGGTGTCCTTCCACACCACCGAGGCGCATTTGGCCAGGATGGTGATCCCGCGCTCCTTTTCGAGGTCGTTACGGTCCAGTGCGCGGTCGGTCACGGCCTGATGCTCACGAAACGCGCCCGACTGACTGAGCAGCTTGTCCACGAGGGTGGTCTTGCCATGGTCGACATGGGCAATGATGGCGACGTTCCGAATTTGCATAGGAGCCTAGCTTTGTGGGTATGATGCGTCGCACACTTAGGCGGTAAGCCGGCGCGATACGAGCGAAAAACGAGGGACACCGTGCGTTTCTGCCATGCTTCGCAGAACCGTCATCTCAGTGCTGGCGCGGCGGTCACCGCCAATTGCGCAGGAATGCCTCCAACACCGCCAAAAAGCCAGCGGGATTATCGGCATGAACCCAGTGTCCGGCGTTTTTCACCGCAACGAAGCGGGCCGCCGGGAATTGCGCCTTGATGGCGGGGCGGTGCTCCGGGAGCAGGTAGTCGGAGTTCGCGCCGGAGAGGAACAGGGATGGGCCTTCATACGTGCCCGGGATGGCGGCCCAGCCTTCCAGATCGGCGATCGCGGCGGCGATTTCTTCCAGTCCGATGCGCCAACGGGGGGAGGCGCCGAAGCGCAGGTTCTGCAGCAGGAAGGCGCGGACGTCGGGGCGCGGGACGGCGGCTTCCAGGGCGGCGGCGGCCTGCTGGCGGGTGAGGGAGGCGGTCAGGGGGATCGCCAGCATGGCCTCGGCGACGCCCGTGTTGTGGTGCTGATAGGGGACGGGCGCGATGTCGGAGACCAGCAGCCGGTTCACCAGGCCGGGGGTGGTCAGGGCCAGCGCCATCGCCGCCTTGCCGCCCATGGAGTGGCCGATGACGGCGGCGTGTTCGACCCCGATGCTGTGCAGCGTGTCCCGCACGTCGCTTGCCTGGGCCGGGTAGCGCATGTCAGCGCCGTGCGGGCTGTCGCCATGGTTGCGCATGTCCAGCGCGATGACGCGGAAGCGCGGTGCCAAGGCGCGCTGGATGGCGCCGAAATTGCGCGCGGAACCGAACAGGCCGTGCAGCAGCACGACGGGCGGACCTTCTCCGGACTGGATGGTGTTGAGGATCATGCGTGGCCTGTTGCACTGCGGGTTTCGGCTGGCACCATGGTCAGGGTGTGGCGTTGCGCAAGGGGTGGTGGCGGGTTTCCGGGGCGACGTTCGTGGGAGTGTCCGATCTACTGTGTAAATAGGTCCGTGGCCTGATCGCATCGATCGGTCAGCTAGCTGACCGATCGATGCG
>CAINOE010000172.1 GCA_903851415.1 uncultured Rhodopila sp.
CATCTGGATGTCCCCCGGCCGATCGGCGCCTCCGGCGCATCGCCTGACCTTGGTCCATTTGCCCGAGGGCGACTATCTCGCCGACGTCGGGTTCGGGGGACAAACCTACACCGCGCCGCTCAAGCTCCACACGAATGCGCCGCAGACCACACCGCACGGCGTGTATCGGGTCGTCGAGGACAACGGCACGCTCGAAATCCAGATGCGGCTCGCCGACAGGTGGGAGGGAATGTATCGCGCCACCCCGACACCGGCTCCGCAGGGCGACTTCGAAATGGCGAACTGGTTCACCGCGACGCACCCGAAAACACGCTTCGTCCGCAACCTGGTCGCCGCCAGGGTGGCCGGCGCGTCGCGGCTGAACCTTCTCAACGCGACGCTTTCCATCCACGCTCCCGATGGCACCAGGCAGCAGGTCCTCACGTCGCCGGAAGATTTGCGCAACGTTCTCGAACAGCAGATGGAAATCGAGTTGCCTGTGAGCGCCGAAGAAATCTGGAGCAAGCTCCCGGCCGCCGAGGCACCACTCTGGCCATGAAACAGCCACCCCGCCCAATCACTCCGGCGGCTTCGCCTCAGCGTCCCGCGCCCTCTCCCGATCCGCCCGCTGCGTCCGCCGCAGGTTGCGGAGTTCCCATACCAGGAACCCCAGCACCAGGAATGCAATGGCCGATTCCCATTGCCCGCCGGCTGGCAAACTCATGCGGCGGTCTGCACGCTCGACTCATCCGCCTCTTCGGCCGGCACAACCACGGCCGCCGGGGCCTGCTTCGCCGTCGACGCCAGCAGATACCCCGTATACGCCGCCAGCACGAACATGATGCCGCCGAAATCCAGCGCCGTCAGGAACTGCGAGCCGCCGAAGACGAAATACACCGCCACCATCTCGAGCGCGAAAATACCCACGACAAACAGCACGATCGGCCGCATGATCTCGCCCATCGCGGCAAACTCCGGCCTGATCTGTCCGGCCGGTGTCACGGTTGTCATCCGGCTGCGGCGCTTCAAGACCGCCGCGTAAGCCATCCCCAGCCCCAACGGAATCATCGCCATTCCCAGCCAGCCATGCATGACAGCCTCCTTTTTTAGGGTCTTACGCGCCCCCGTTCTTCCAAACTGGCAAACAAGTCGATCGTCCAGACCAGCCGATCGGCCACCGCCCACCAGGGCGTAGCCTTCTTTTGTATGATGGTGCGGGGAGTATTTTGCACAACCGCATCCACAAGAAATAAACCTTCCGGCACCGGCTCCGGCGACAGCGACCGCACCGAGAACGCCATGTCGCCCAGACCCGCCGCCAGCACCCAGGCCTTGCGCCGCCCCGACACCACCGCCCGGCCGGAGATCGAATCCATCCCGCGCCGTGCCACTTCCCGGCCGAGTTCGGAATACAGCAGCCCGGCGGCGCCGATGCCGAACCGGCACTTCAGCGGCAGCCGCGCAATCCCGGCGCTGGCGCTGCGGTAATAGCCCTCGGCCGCATACAGCAGCCGGTGCACCACGCTGCCGACGGCCGCGGAATAGGCGGGGGCGGCGAGGAACGCCTCCGGATCGATGCCGGCATCAATCATCCAGTCCAGCGGCAGGTACAGCCGGCCGTTGCGGGCATCCTCGCCCACATCGCGGCAGATGTTGGAAAGCTGCATCGCCACGCCGAGATCGACCGCGGAGGCCATGCGCTCGGCGTCGCGCACCCCCATCAGCACCGCCATCATCGCCCCGACGGTGCCGGCCACCCGCACCGAGTATGCGCGGACCTCCGAAAACGTCTGGTAGCGGCGCCCCTCGGCGTCCCAGGCGAACCCGTCCAGCAGGGCCTCGGGCAGTTCGCGCGGGATGGCGAACCGCTCGGCGACCCGGGCGAAGGCGCGGTCCGCGGCGATGTCCAGCGGGCGGCCTTCATAGATCAGCGACAGCCGCTCCTGCAGCCACGCCAGGCTGCCGTTGTTGCCGGTGTCGTTGTCGATGGCGTCGTCCGCCTCGCGGCAGAACGCATACAGCGCGATGGCCGGGTCGCGCACCGTGCGCGGCAGCAGTCGCGACGCGGCATGAAAGCTCAGCGACCCGCCACGGATCAAAGCGTGGCAGGCCGCCATGTCGGCGGCTTCGGAATTAGAGAGTTGCGGCATGAGGCACCACGCGATCAAGGACTTTGGCGGACGAGAGAACGCCCGGCACACCTGCGCCCGGATGTGTGCCGGCGCCGACCAGATAGAGGCCGGCGACATCTTCGCTCTTGTTATGCGGACGGAACCAGGCGCTTTGCAGCAGCACCGGCTCCAGCCCGAACGCCGCGCCGCGCAGCGAGCAAAGCCCGTCGCGGAAATCCAGCGGCGTCATCAGCTTGGACGAAACGACGTGCTTGCCGAGCTCCGGCAGCAGCGTCGCGGACAGTTCCGCCTCAATGGTCCGGCGGTAGCGTTCGGCCTCGACCAGCCAATCGGTCTTGCCCTCGAGGTTCGGCACCGGCGACAGCGCGTAGAACGTATCGCAGCCGGCTGGCGCCAAAGACGGATCGGTTGCCGTCGGGCGGTGCAGGTACAGCGAGAAGTCCTTGGCCAGCACTTTGCGCGTGAACACGTCGGTCAGCAGGCCCTTGTAGCGCGGGCCGAGCGCGATGGTGTGGTGCGGCACATCGGGGTACTGGCGGTCGGTGCCGAAATACCAAACGAACAGGCTCATGGAGTAGCGGGCCCGGTCCAGCTTGCGGTCGGTCCAGCGCCTGCGCGTCTCGGGCGGCAGCAGCTTGCGGTAAGTGAAGGCGGAATCGGCGTTCGACACCACGATGTCGGCGTCGATCGCCTCGCCGCCCTTCAGCCGGACCCCGGTGGCGCGGCCGTTGCTGACAAGGATCTGCTCGACCTCGACGCCGCAGCGGATGGTGTTGCCCTGCCCGGCGATCAGCTTGGCCAGACCGGCGACGGCCTGCCCGGTGCCGCCCATGGCGAAATGCACGCCCCAGCGCCGCTCGAGATACGGGATCATCGCATAGATGGCGCTGGCGGTGAACGGGTTGCCGCCGATGAACAGGGGATGGAAGCTGAAGGCAATGCGCAGGCGCTCGTCCTTGATGAACTTGCTGACGATGCCGTAGGTGCTGCGCAGGCTGCCGAGCCTGAGCATGTCGGGCGCGACCTTCACCATGTCCATGATCGAGTTGAACGGCGAGTCGCCGAGCTGCTCGAAGCCGAGGCTGCAGATCTCCCGGCCGATGCGCATGAACGCCTCGTAGCCCGCCACATCGTCGGGTGCCAGGCGTTGGACTTCGGCGCGCATGCGGGCGGGATCGCCGCTGGTGTCGAACGTCGTGCCGTCATTGAAGCGGATCCGGTAGAATGGATCCATCGGCTTCAAGGTCAGGTCGTCGGCCATCCTGCGGCCGCACAGGGTCCAGAGTTCCTCCAGCAGGAACGGCGCGGTCAGAATCGTCGGGCCGGCATCGAAGGTGAAGCCGTCCTGGCGAAACACCGAGGCCCGGCCCCCCGGGGCGTCCAGCTTCTCCAGCACCGTGACCCGGTAGCCGCGCGCGCCGAGGCGGATGGCGCCGGCGAGGCCCCCGAAGCCGGCACCGATAACGACCGCGTGTCGTCCGGGCGGGCGGGATGAGTTGGTGGGGGGAACAGCCGGGGGATGTGTCAACAAATCCATACGGCGCAGTGTAAACATAAGATGACACCCTGACCAGAGGGCGTATCGCACTGCGGTGATGAAAGATCGATTCTTAGCCCTCCTTCGTCATGGCCCGGAGCTGCGGCCTACGCTTTACGGCGCTTCCTGACCGGGCGTCTCCGGCTCGAAGCGGATGCGCAGGCGGGTGTGGGTGGCTTTGGCAAAGCGTTCCAGCGTGCGCGTGGACGGCATCACCCGGCCGCTCTCAAGCCGGGCGACGAACGCCTGCGTCGTTCCCATTGCAGCGGCAACCTGTTCCTGCGTCATGCCGGCGTCGCCCCGCGCCTTTATCAAGGCAGAGGCCAGCGCGAATTCATCTTCCAGCGCGTCGTAGGCCGCCTTGAACTCCGGATCAGCCATCCAGCGCTGCGCAGCTTCTTCGACCGGAATATACTTACGGGTCATACCACCTCCTTTGCCCGCCGCAGGGCTGTCTCGATTTCACGGCGCGGCGTTTTCTGCGTCTTCCTAAGAAACACCACCTTGGGCGGCATCGGGCTCGAGGGGTTGGAGACCGAACCCTAACGACTTTGCCCGGCGCTGAAGGTTGTGCAGGACGCGCTGGCGGTAACGGTCTTCGTAATATGTCGCCCCGGGATCGGAGTA
>CAINOE010000173.1 GCA_903851415.1 uncultured Rhodopila sp.
CACCTGGGCGCGGCCGAACCGGCGCTTCATTCAGCACGGGCTTTACCTGCCCGGTTGGCGGCGCAGCGGGGCGGGACGCGTGGCCTTCGTGCTGGACACCTCCGGTTCGATCTCGGCCCGCGAACTGGCGGTCTACACCGCCGGCGTGCTCGGCATTCTGGAGGAGACCGGCCCCGAGCAGGTCGCGCTGATCCAGTGCGACACCGCGGTGCGCCACGTCGCTTATCTCGATCCGGGCGAGACGTTCGACCGCATCGAGGTCCTCGGCCGCGGCGGCACGCGGTTCCAGCCGGCCTTCGACTGGATTGCCGAATCCGGTTTCGCGCCGGGCGTCATCGTCTACGCCACGGACCTGGTCTGCTGCGAAACCCCGGAGGATCCCGGCGTGCCGGTCATCTGGCTCACGCCGTCGCGTGGACGGGCGATCCCGTTCGGCGCCATCGTCGAGGTGGCGCTCTGATATAGCAACAAAGGAGACTGAGCGATGGACCTGCGAACCCTGATCGGCACGCTGATCGAGTCGGCCGACAAGCACGCCGACACCCTGCATGAACTGTGCAAAGAGTCGTCGGACGAAGACGTTCGTGAGAGGCACGACGCCTACCGGGCGGAACTGGATGAGACCAACGCCGCCATCGAGGCCGGCCGGGCATGGCTCGCCGGCCTCGCTCCGGAGCGGCCGAACCGGATCATCGTCGATATGACGGGCGGCGTGTTCAACGGTGCCTTCGCAAGGGCCCCGGCGGAGGTTCTGGTCATCGACAGCGATGATCCGGAGCATCCGCGCGCCGGCGTTCCCGGCTTCGGGGACGGGATTTGGGCCGGACTGGAAGACGCCGACGTCGATCCCGACCGGGTTGACGCCGCGTTCGACGGCATCGCCTGGATCGACGGGGACACGGCCGAAGATGGCGAAGACGAGAAACCGCACGCCGCGCCCTGACAGCCCGAGCGGGGATCACTCCGGAACGTACAAGAAACAGTCATTGATGCCGGGAACCGGTGCCGGCCGGCGACGCGCCGCGCAAGGGTCGGGCCGGGCGCAAGCGGCGCCCTTGCCCGGCGCGTCACCGGGCCGCCCGCGGGGAGGCGAACGCAGCGGAACAACGAAGCAGGAGGCCCCGATGGGCAGCAACCCGGAACGAACGCCGTGGAACGAGGACAGGGTTGGCGCGCTGCGGCGGCTCTGGGACGAGGGACACGCGACGGCCGAGATCGGCCGCCGGCTCCGGGTCTCCAAGAACGCCGTCGTCGGCAAGGCGCACCGCCTCGACCTGCCGGCCCGGCCGGACCCGATCGGACGCAGGGGCCGCATCCGGCAGCGGCCTGATCCACTCCCGCGGCCGGCCGCGAAAGCGCCCGGGACCGGGCGGCCGGCGGCGGCGCATCCGAAAGAAACGAATCCCGCTGCGGCAAGAGCCGCAGTGCGGCAGCCCGCGCCGGCGAAACGGCCTTGGGAGCCGTGCCGGCCGCTCAGCATCGGGACCGCTTCGTGCTGCTGGCCAATCGGCGAACCCGGCACGCGAACCTTTCGGTTCTGCGATGACCGGGCGCTCGCCGGCAAGCCGTACTGCGAGGAACACGCCAAACTCGCCTACCGGCCCAAGCCGTCAGGCTCGGACCGGGAGCGGGCCGGCGAATGACCGGCGAACAGCGTGAAGTAGCCGCAGGTCCGCACGTGCCACCGCAACCACGCTGACCTGACGACGGATTACAGGCCGGCGCTTCCGAGCAAAGCCCCGCGCCGAATGAGGCGAAGCCGACCGGCGCCCTCAGCCTGACCCTTCCAGGCACCCCACCCGAAAGCCCGGCGCCCCCCGGCCGCGCAACCCCGGCCGGCTGTTCCGGCCCCAATCCAATCCTCCAGCCACCCGGCCGGCGCAGGTCCTGCGCACGGGCGCCGGCGGCTGCCCGCAGCAGGAGTTTCCCCATGCCCGACGCGAGCCGATTCACGCTCAGCCTGTTCGACGCCAATTCCGCCGCCGGCCTGGCTTTGGACGGCGCCGACGGAAATCTCGCCGGCTCCATCCTCGCCCGGGATGTCCCGCTGCCGGCGGCGGATTCCGACGCCAGCGGCGAGCAGCCCGTGCCCGAGCCGATCGGCGAGCCGCGCGGCACGAACTTTCATCTGGACACCGACCGCGCCCTCGCCCGGGGCTGGCCGGCACGCGCCCGCGACAACATTGCCGCCATCACCCTGTCGAAGGAGTTGGAGCAGTCCGGCCGCGCCGCGACCACGGACGAGCAGGCGCGGTTGCTGCGCTTTATCGGCTTCGGCGCCTCCGACCTGGCGCAGAACTGCTTCCGCCGCCCCGGCGAGGACGCATTCCGCGCCGGCTGGGAGGAGACCGGCGCGGCGCTCGAAGCCGCCGTCACGCCGGAGGAATACGCCGCCCTCCAGCGTGCCACCCAATATGCTCACTTTACACCTGAAACGATCATCTCTGGACTCTGGCGGGCCGCGGTGCGGCTGGGGTTCAGCGGCGGTCGTGTGCTGGAACCCGG
>CAINOE010000174.1 GCA_903851415.1 uncultured Rhodopila sp.
ACGCCGCCTGCAACCAAGACGCCCTCCGCCAACGACACGGTGGTGCTGGCAGGTTCGAGCGCCGCGATCACCGACGCCAGCGGCAACCTCTGGACCATCACCGCCGGCGGCCAGGTCGCAATCAACGGCACCACCGACACCGCAACGTCGAACGTGATCGAGCTGGCCTACGTCAGCGGCACGATCTGGCAGGAGAACGCCAGCAATCTGTGGTGGGGCGAGACCAAGCCGAACGACTCCTGGGCGCCGGCCGCCGGAACCGCCACCAGTCCGCTCCCCGCAACGCCGGTGACGCCGCCGGTCGTGACGCCTCCCGCGACCAAAACACCATCCGCCAACGACACGGTCGTGCTGGCAGGTTCGAGCGCCGCGATCACCGATGCCAGCGGCAATCTGTGGACGATCACCAGCGGCGGCCAGGTCGCGATCAACGGCACCACCGACGCGGCAACGGCGAACGTGATCGAGCTGGCCTACGTCAGCGGCACGATCTGGCAGGAGAATGCCAGCAATCTGTGGTGGGGCGAGACCAAGCCGAACGACTCCTGGGCGCCGGCCGCCGGAACCGCGACCAGTCCTCTGCCCGCCTCATCGGGCACCCCGCCGCCTGTCGTGACGCCTCCGGCGACGTCCGGCCTGCGCGACCCCTCGCAGACCCCGTTCGCTTCCACCAGCGTCTTCAACCTGCCGCTCGGCTCGGGCGCGCAATGGCAAGCCAACGCCCAGCTCTCCGGCGCCAACGCCTATATCAACACCGCGGACGGCAGCGGCTATAACGAAAATATCTACACCGGCGCCGCCAGCGACCCGCTGGTCACCGTCACCAACACCGCGGGAGCCGGCGGAACCCCCGGCACCTTCCAGGTCCACATCCCGGCAGGAGCGGTCCCCGCACCCGGCGGTGACGAAACCTTGTCCGTCGACGACACCTCGACAGACACCTGGTATAGTTTCGGCGGCTTCCAGTGGACCGGCGCCAATACCGCGACGGTCAGCCAGGGCTCGGGCGAATCCGATTACGGCTCCGGCATCGCCGTGGCCGACAGCAACTGGGACGAAGGCGTCGGCACGCTGCGGGAGAGCGACCTCCAGGCCGGAACGATCGACCACATGCTGCGGATACAACTGCCGACCGACATGCTGATGTCGTACAGTAATTCCAGCACGACCGCTCTCGCGCCATATGCATGGCCGCAAACGGCGGAGGACGGGTTCGCCATCAACGGCAATGGCGGCCCGGCCTATTCGGGCACGATCCCGTTCGGCGTCACCATCGGCATACCCGCCTCGGCCGTTGAACCCGCCGCCGTCGCCGCCAATGCCGGTGCGGACATGTTGTGGAAAGCGTTGCAGGATCACGGGGCGATGGTCCGCGACTCGGCCGGTTCCGGCAACACCGCGGTTTTTCAGGCCGATCAGCTTGTCAGCCAGAACGATCCGTTGATCCTGGGGATGGAGCAGTACAGCGCGCAGATCATGGCAGCGACCGAGATACTGGCCAATCAGGGGCCGAACAGCGTGAATGGCGGAGGCACCCCGATCGTTCCGCTCGATCCGGCGCCTTCTGACGCGCCCGTCACCGCCGCGGCAACCACGAACGCAGCCGCAAGTCCCCTGGCCGCTCCGGTCAGCATCGCCGACGGTCAGGCCAGCGCCACGATCAGCCAAAACCAGGCGTCGGTCACTGCCACCGGCGGCAGCCACATGCTGTTCATCAGCGGCACCGGCGATTCGGTCAACCTGACCGGCGGCGCCGACACGATCACCGACACCGGCAGCGCAAACACCTACGTCCTTCCGGCCGCCGGCAACGGCTACGACACGTTCACCGGCAGCGCTGCCGCGAACATACTGACCAACGGGGACAGCCTCGATCTGCGTCCGGCGCTTGCCGCCACAAACTGGAACGGCGCGGCCTCGGCCCTGCCGGGTTACCTTACGGTTGCCGACACGGCGGCGGGTGCGGTGCTGTCCGTCGCACCGGCTTCCGGGGGCATCGGAGTCGCGGTCGCGACCATCGGCGGCGCAACGACCGCGACGTTCTCGGACGTGCTCGCACACGCCCTGACCTGACCTGCCGGGCACCGCCGGGGGCAACCCCGGCGGGGTTCCGCGCGGGCTCGGAACGATCACAAGTTCTGGGGGCGGTTTTTGGGTCTACCACAACCCCTAGGGGTCGGTCTGAAGGGTTATCCACATTATTTTGTGCCACCCCCTTTGATTGCCGTTGACCCAAAGCTGGCCAGGCAGTACGTCGGGACTGTGACAACATCCGAAACCCGCCCCCTTATCCGGCTTCGTGGCCGCTCCATCATGGCCCTGGTTCTGGCGCCCGAAGTGCCGCTGGACGCCTGGCTCTCGGCGCTGGATGCGCAGATGGAACGATCGCCGAATTTCTTCGATTCGCGCCCCGTCGTGGTCGACCTCGGCGGCGTCCCGCGCGAACAGCATGGCATCTCGGAATTCCTGCAACTTCTCGAACAGCGCGGCATCCGCATCATCGGCACCGAGGGCGCGCATCCTTCGTGGCCCGGCATCGAAGCCTGGGGGCGCCCGTTGCCGGTATCGGCAAAGCCCGGACGCCCGATCGAGGCGCCGGAACCGCATCACGAAAGACCCGCCGCGGCGCATCACCCCGAGCCGGCGCACGGCTCCGCGGAAGCCAACACGCTTGTGATCAATGAACCTGTTCGCTCCGGCCAGTCAGTGGTTTTCGAACGCGGCGACGTGACCGTTCTCGGCTCGGTCGCGTCCGGCGCGGAAGTGATGGCCGGCGGATCTCTGCACGTCTACGGAACGTTACGCGGAAGAGCCATTGCCGGCCTGAACGGCAACGCCCATGCGCGGATCTTCTGCACCAAGCTGCAGGCGGAGCTTTTGTCGATCGACGGCGTCTACCAGACCGCCGACGACATGCCGGCGAAGATCCTCGGCAAGC
Source organism: uncultured Rhodopila sp. (assembly GCA_903851415.1). Classification (GTDB taxonomy): domain Bacteria; phylum Pseudomonadota; class Alphaproteobacteria; order Acetobacterales; family Acetobacteraceae; genus Rhodopila. The sequence continues at coordinate 2,939 of CAINOE010000174.1, forward strand.
CGGTGCAGGCCTGGCTCGACGGCGACCGGATGAAGATTTCAGTGTTGGAATAAAGGGGTACACGGATGGGCAAGGTGCTGGTGGTTACGTCCGGCAAGGGCGGCGTCGGCAAAACGACCTCGACCGCCGCCCTTGGCGCCGCTCTGGCGCGCAGCGGCGAGAATGTCGTGGTGATCGATTTCGACGTCGGCCTGCGCAACCTGGATCTGGTGATGGGGGCGGAACGCCGCGTGGTGTTCGACCTGATCAACGTGGTGCAAGGCGATGCCAAGCTGGCGCAGGCGCTGATCCGGGACAAGCGGATCGATACGCTGTCGCTGCTGCCGGCCTCGCAGACCCGCGACAAGGACGCGCTGACCAACGAAGGCGTCGACAAGGTCATCGCCGAAGCGCGGGAAAAATTCGACTGGGTGATCTGCGACAGCCCCGCCGGGATCGAGCGCGGCGCCCTGCTGGCGATGCGCAACGCCGACATCGCCGTCGTCGTCACCAACCCCGAAGTATCGTCGGTCCGCGACTCCGACCGCATCATCGGCATGCTGGATTCCAAGACCCTGCACGCGGAAAAAGGCGAGAAAGTCGAAAAGCACCTGCTGGTGACCCGCTACGACCCCGGCCGGGCCACGCGCAACGAAATGCTGAAGGTGGAAGACGTCCTGGAAATCCTGTCGATCCCGCTGCTCGGGATCATTCCGGAAAGCGAGGAAGTCCTCCGCGCCTCCAACATGGGTTCCCCGGTGACGCTGAACAATCCGGATTGCGCGCCCGCCCGCGCCTATTTCGACGCCGCCCGCCGCCTGCGCGGCGAAACGGTCGATGTGGTGGTTCCGCTCGACCGCAAAGGACTCATCGGGCGCCTGTTCGGCAGGAGAGTCGCATGAATCTGATGGGGCTTTTCCGCAAGAACAGTTCCGCTCCGGTCGCCCGTGATCGGCTTCAGGTGCTGCTGGCGCACGAACGCAGCGTCATCGGCAAGAACGACCTTCTGGCGACGCTGCAGGAAGAAATCCTCGCCGTCATCGCCAAGCACATCACAGTCGAACGCGACGCCGTGCAAATCAAGATGGACCGCGGCGCGTCGGTATCGACACTCGAAATCGACGTCGAAGTCCCCTTCGACGCCACCAAGGCCGGCCCTCGCCCGAGCAGCGTTTCGGCTTCGGTCTAAGGGAGGTTTGAAGGAAGGCCAGGGCGCTGCCCTGGACCCGCCAAGGGCCGGCGGCCCTTGGAACCCGAGACTAAGCCCGCTGAACAGGAGGGGGCGACACGGTCGTTGCAACCGACACCATCGCCCCCTCCTGTTCAACCGGATTAAATTCATGGGATCAAAGGGGCCACTGCCCCTTTGCGGGGTTCGGGGCAGCGCCCCGACCTTCCTTAATCCACCCCCCTGACCCAACCGATCGCCGCCCGGGCGAGGCCGTCTATGGTGTCGATGACGGGGACATCGAGGCGCGGCCCGGATTGCAGGGCGATGGGGATTTCGGTGCAGCCCAGCACAACCGCGGCGGCGCCGCGGGACGCGAGGCTGTTCACCGTTTCGGCGAACGGGGCATAGGCGTCGGCCACGCGGTTGGCTTTGACGGCGGCGATGGCGGGGGTGACGAGGCGCTGCATCTGCGCCGGGTCCGGTTCGATGATCTCCCAGCCCTGCGCCCCGAGTCGCTCCTGATAGAGCCGCGTGGCCAGGGTGGCGCCGGTGGCGACCAGTCCGATGCGGCCGCCGGAGATCCCCGACCGCCGCAGATCCTCAGCCGCCGCGTCGACGATATGCAGGATCGGCAGGCTGGCCGAACCGGCCAGGCGGTCGAACCAGGCATGGACGGTGTTGCAGGGAATCGCGACGGCGCCGCACCCGGCCTGCTTCAGGCCGTCGATGGCGCGCAGCAGCCAGGGCAGAGGGTCCGGACCCTGGCCGTGCAAGGCGGCGATGCGGTCGGGGATGCGGGGATCGGACCATAGGATGGCTGGGATGTGATCCTGATCGCGTTCGGCCGGCGTCAGCAGCGTCAGCCGCACCATGAAATGCGCGCTCGCCAGCGGCCCCATGCCGCCGAGCACGCCGATAACTCGGTCCGTCAACCGGTTGGCTCCGTCATCGGCGGGCGCGGCGGAACCGGCCGCTGTGCCGCCCGGACGAGCGTATCAAGCGCGCTCAGGAACTGCGAGCGGTCCTGTTTCGTCAGCGGCGCCGGACCGCCGGTATTCACCCCCATCTCGCGCAGGTAGCGACCGACCTCCCGCCCCGCAAGCGCGTTGCCGATATTGTCGGGCGTCCAGATCTTGCCGTTGGAGGCCAGCGCGCGGGCACCCTTGGCCAGGCAACGGGACGCCAGCGGGATGTCGCCGGTGACGCAGACGTCGGATGCGCCGATGCGCTCGGCGATCCAGTCGTCGGCGACGTCGGCGCCGGCCTCCACGGTGATCATGGTCACGTTCGGCCGCCCCGAAGGGCGGATCGGGCGCGACCCGTTGGCCACCACGAACACCGGCAGCCCGAGACGGTCCGCGACGCGATAGACCTCGTCGCGGACCGGGCAGGCATCGCCGTCGATGTAAAGCGTCGTCATTTACGCCGCGGAGCGCATGCCCCGGCTGCGGTCATTGTAGCGGCGGCGCTGCGCCTGACCGGGAGCAGCCGGACGCTTCGGCTGAGACGTCATCGGCGGCGGCGCGTCGCCGACAACCGCGATCGTCTGGTTCATCTGCCGCTCGATCTGCCGCAGGATGACGCGCTCCGACGGGTCGCAGAACGAGATCGCCACACCAGCGGCGCCGGCCCGCGCGGTGCGGCCGATGCGGTGGACATAGCTTTCCGGTTCGGCCGGCAGGTCGAAGTTGATCACGTGCGAGATACCGGTCACGTCGATGCCGCGCGCGGCGATGTCGGTGGCGACCAGCACCCGGGCCCGCCCGGTGCGGAAGTCGCGCAGGGCTTTCTCGCGCTGCGGCTGGCTCTTGTTGCCGTGGATCGCGTTGACCTGGATGCCGGCATTCTCCAGCACGCCCGCCACCTTGTTGGCGCCGTGCTTGGTGCGGGTGAACACGATCACCCGCGACAGCACCGGGTCGCCGAGCATGGTCAGCAGCAGCGACTGCTTGCCGCTTTGCGACAGGTGATGCACGAACTGGTCGATCTTCGGCGTGGTCTCTTCCGCGCGCGCAATCTCCACGCGAATCGGCTCGCGCAGCAGGCTGTTCGCCAGGCTGGCGACCTCATGCGGCATGGTGGCCGAGAACAGGCAGGACTGGCGCTTCGACGGCAGCGCCGCGACGATGCGGCGGATGTCCTTGATGAAGCCGAGGTCGAGCATGCGGTCCGCCTCGTCCAGGACGAAGTGGGACACCGCGCCGAGCTGCAATTCGCGGGTCTGCATCAGGTCGCAGACGCGGCCGGGCGTGCCGATGACGATATCGGCGCCGCGGCGCATCGCCTCGACCTGCTTGAAACGGCTGGCGCCACCGATGATCACGACCGTGCGAAGGCGCAGGTTGATGCTGAGCGCGCGGACCGTCTCATCGATCTGCAACGCCAGCTCCCGGGTCGGAGCCAGGATCAGCGCACGCGCCACGAACGGCGCCGCCCTGAACGACTGCGCCGCGAGGTGCTGGAGTATCGGCAGAGTGAAGGCGGCGGTCTTGCCGCTGCCGGTTTGGGCGATGCCCAGAACGTCCTTGCCCGCGATCAGGGCCGGAATCGTGTCCGCCTGGATCGGGGTGGGGATCGTGAACTTGCGTGTTTCGAGCGCACGCAGCAGCGGTTCGGCCAAACCGAGGGCCGGGAAAGTGGTATTGGTCACGAGTACAAAAATGCTCCAGCGCCCGCCAAGGTTACTGAGCGGCAAGCGCCTGATGGTTCGCCGCCCCGCGCGATGAATGGGGACGAAGGGTTTTCAGATGGAATTTTCCGGAAATACGGGCCGAGGGCCCGCCAATCACGCAATCACGGAAAGACAAAGGACATATCGGGCAATATGGCCGGGATTGCAAGTTTTTTGTGCGGACGGCGTCTTCCTAACCGAAAAGTAACCGATGCGGATCAATGTGGCGCATCGGTTTGATCGACAAGGTTCAGCTCGTCCAGTCCTCCAGTTCCAGGCCAGCTACAAGGGCGAAGGCCCGATCGCTCGTCACCGGAACGCCTTTGGCATCAAGCGCGTGCGCGGCTATCAGTGCCGGCCCGGGTTCAAACCGGGTGACAAGCGGCGTGGCAATGTTAAGACTCCGCGCATGCATGTCAGTTTGATCGTCGCAGGTCCGCTCGCAACCATCTCCGGTGCGTATCTCTACAATCGCCGCATGGCGGACGGGTTGCGGGCCCTGGGCCACACAGTGCGGGTCACCGAGCTGGCGGGCCGCTTCCCCGATCCGGACCAGGCGGCGATCTATGCGGCGCGGACGGCGTGGGCCGCGATCCCCGGCGACTCCGTGCCGCTGATCGACGGGCTGGCGCTGCCGGCCTTCGACGGCGTGCCCCTCAGTCGCGTCGCCGCGCTGATCCACCATCCCGCGTCCCTGGAGACCGGGCTGCCCGAGGAAACCCGCCGCCGCCTGCTGGCGACCGAGACCGCCATGTTCCGCGCCGTCCCCCGCCTCGTGGTGACCAGCGACCCGACCCTGGGCCGCCTGACCCGGGAATACGGAGCGCCGTACGAGCATGTCAGCGTCGTCATGCCCGGCATCGACGATCCGCCCCGCAGCACCGGCTCCCGGAACCCCGGCTGCGCGATCCTGTCCGCCGGCGCGCTGATCCCGCGCAAAGGGCACGACATCCTGCTGCGGGCGTTAAGCCGGCTGTTCGACCTGGAATGGCGGCTGACGATCGCCGGCTCTTCCGCGCGAGATCCGGTGCACGCGAACGGGCTGCACGCGCTGGCGGAAAAACTGCACATCGGCCGCCGCGTCGAGTTCATTGAGGGCATCGCCGAAGCGCAGTGGCTGGAAGCCGACATGTTCGCGCTGGCGTCGTATTTCGAGGGATACGGCATGGAGATCGCCGAAGCGCTCCGCCGCGGCCTGCCGGTGGCGGTGACCAATGTCGGCGCCGTCTCCATGCTTGTCGGCCCGGAGGCCGGCGTCGTCGGCGCCCCGGGCGATGCGGAACAACTGTCGAAAGCGATGCGCCGCCTGATCTTCGACCGCGCGCTGCGGCGGGACATGGGCGAGGTCGCCTGGCAATCGGGCCGCGACCTGCCATCGTGGGATGCGCAGGCAAAATGTCTGGCGGACGTGCTGGCGTCCGGCGGTTGACCGGAGAAAGATGCCACACCTTATCGTCATGGCCCGGACAAGCCGGGCCATGACGAGTGGGTCATTGTGAACGCATGCGCCTGCCGCCCAAAAACCAGGAGGAACCGCCATGCTGCTGGGTGCCGTCGCCGATGACTTCACCGGCGCAACCGATCTGTGTTCCATGCTGGTGCGCGGCGGCATGCGGACCGTCCAGCTCATCGGCGCGCCGCAAGCGGACCAGGCGGCGCCCGACGCGGACGCGGTGGTGGTCGCGCTGAAATCGCGCACCGCGCCGGCGCGGCAGGCGGTGGAAGATTCCCTTGCCGCGCTGAAATGGCTGCAGGCCGCCGGCACCCGGCAGTATTTCTTCAAATACTGCTCCACCTTCGACAGCACCGAGCACGGCAACATCGGCCCGGTGGCGGACGCGCTGGTCGATGCGCTCGGCTGCGGCTTCGCGCTGGCTTGTCCCGCTTTCCCGGCCAACGCCCGCACCGTCTACCAGGGCTATCTGTTCGCCGGCGGCAACCTGCTGAACGAAAGCGGCATGGAGCACCATCCGCTGACCCCGATGACCGACGCCAACCTGGTGCGCGTGCTGTCGCGCCAGACCGAAGGCGCCGTCGGGCTGGTGAATTTCGCCACCGTCGATCGCGGCGCGCATGCGATCCGCGATGCGATGACCCGCCTGAAGGAGCAGGGCCGCCGCTACGCCATCGTCGACGCCATCACCGACGCCCATTTGCTTGCCATCGGAGAGGCCGCCGCAGGCCATGCGCTGATCACCGGCGGTTCGGGCGTGGCGATGGGCCTGCCGGAGAATTTCCGCCGCGCCGGGGTTTTGGCCGTGCGAGACGATCCCGCCGCCCTGCCCCGGTTGGAGGGCGCCTGCGCGGTGGTTGCCGGATCATGCTCCCGCGCCACGCTGGCCCAGCTCGGCTACGCGCGAAACCACATGCCGGTGTTCGAACTCGATCCGCTGGAAACGCCCGATGCCGCGGCGCTGAGCGAAGCCGCGCTGACCTGGGCAGCGGACAACATCGGCGACCGGCCGGTGGCGATCGCTGCCTCCGCGCCGCCGGAGAAGGTCGCTCTGCTGCAATCGCGCCTGGGACGCGATCGGGCCGGCGCCCTGGTCGAGGATGCGGTGGCCCGCATCGCTGCCGGGCTGGTGCAGCGCGGCGTGCGGCGGCTGGTCGTTGCCGGCGGGGAAACATCCGGCGCGGTGGCGGGCCGCCTCGGCGTGCGGTCGCTGCGTATCGGCCGCGAAATCGATCCGGGCGTGCCCTGGACCTATGCCTCCGGCAGCGGCCCCGATCTGTTGCTGGCGCTGAAGTCCGGCAACTTCGGCGCAACCGATTTCTTCCTCAAAGCGTTTCGCGCGCTGGAAGGCTGACCGATGAACGAGCAGGAGCTCCGGCTTCTTCTTGCCGAACTGGCGGCGAGCCTGTTCGCGCGGGGATACTCCGTGGGCAGCGCAGGCAATATCAGCGTGCGGCTTTCGGACGGCTATCTGATCACGCCGACGAATTCGAGTCTCGGGCGGCTCGATCCGGCTCGGCTGGCGAAACTGGACGCGGATTTCCGGCATGTCGGCGGCGACAGGCCGTCGAAGGAAGTGTTCATGCACCGCGCGTTCTATCAGGCGAGGGAAGACGCGGGCGCGGTGGTGCATTTGCATTCGACTTGCGCGACGGCGGTGTCCTGCCTCCCGGACGTCGATGCATCCAATCCGATCCCGCCGCTGACACCGTATTTCGTGATGCGGGTGGGGCGGCAAATGCCGATCATTCCGTATTACAGGCCGGGGGATGCGGCGATGGAGCCGGCGATCAATACGGCCGCGCGAGACGCCCGGGCGGTTCTGCTCGCGAATCACGGCCCGGTCGTTGCGGGAAAAACATTGACCGATGCGGTCTGCGCCGCGGAGGAGCTGGAAGAAGCGGCGAAGCTGTTCCTGATGGTGCGCGGCCAATCTCCCCGGTCCTTGAGCGCGGCGCAGGTGGATGATTTGCTGCGGACGTTCGGTTAGGCGACGCCCGATAATGTTTGAACCGGTTGGCGCCACCCTTCCCGTCATGGCCCGGCGTGTCCGGGCCATCCACGACTTGCGGAGCTGATGGAACCAAAGTCGAGGATGGCCGGACTAAATGGGACCGGCCGCCGACTTCCGGGTTATTTTAGCGCGTATGGACCACCGCCCCATGAAGCCGTCGTTCCCGGCCGCCGCCCTAGCGGCGTTGCGGACAAATACTTCCGCCCGCGCCGTTACGATCGGCCATAAGCCCGGGCCAACCGCGGTAAAGCCTGATCCACGGGCATGGCCGTCGCGACGCAATGGCGGGCCGAAGCCCGCCATCCACGCCTTTGTTTGTGCAACCGAAAGGCCTGGATGCCGGCCTCCGCCGGCTTCCGATGCGTCGCGGCCGCAGAGTTTTCGCTTCGTATCCGAACCAGTCGCCTAGTCCTGCGATTCGCTCGCGGCGATCGGCGCCGGCTCCGGAGCAGGTGTCGAAGCCGGCACGATCTTCGGCTTGCGCCCGGGCTTTGCCTTTACGGCCGCCGGCTTCGCGGCCACTGCCTTCCTGGCAACCGGTTTGGCCACGGATTTGGCAGCCGACTTGGCAGCCGGCTTGGCAACCACCTTCTCGGCAGCCTTCTTGCCCGGCGGCCGGCCAACCGGACGCCTGGCGACCGCCGCGGCTTCCACCGTCTTCGAGGAGGTCTTCCCGGCGGCAGTCTTCGCCACCGGCTTTGCAGCCACGGCCTTTGCGGCAACAGGCTTTTTGGCGACAGCCTTTTTGGCAACGGCCTTCCTGGTGACCGCTTTCTTCACCGGACCCTTGCCGCCGGTCCTGGAAGCAGCGGCCTTCGTCGCGACCGGCTTCGCAGCAGCCTTTTTCGCCACTGCTTTCTTCGCCGCAGGCCTGGCAACGGCCTTTTTCGCCGCCGCTGCCTTGGCGGCCGGCTTGGCAGCGGCCTTTTTCGGCGCCGCCTTCCTGGCCACCGGCTTTTTCGCTGCTACCTTCCCGGCCGCGGCCGAGACCGCCTTCGCGCGGGCGCGGGGGGCTTCGTCTGTCGTCTCGTCAGTGCTCACCTGTAAAACTCCTTTTTGAACGTGCCGTCTTTGTCATGCGCTTTGATTGAGGCCAGCTCCGCGAACCGCGACGTCAACCGACATCGGCCGATTCGTTTCCTTTTCAGATCGGCTTGACGAACGCCGCGAGCGGCCGGGCGCCAGCCGGGTTTTCGACAGTCGTCGGGCTTGGCATGATGCGGAAAGGGCAACGCCCCGTCCGCATTGCTGCACGCATGACCCGATGCGGCACGTATCTTGGTGCTTGCTTGACTCGTCCGCGGCTTACCAAGGTCGCGGTCCATCGACCGTCCTTACTGTTGAACGTCCCCGCGCACCGGCCGTTCAATAAAAAACGGGAATCGATTCGCGGATACGAATTCCGCTATTCCCTGTCCCGCCCATATCTGTCAACAAAAAGCAACAGGCGGGACGAATGTTGATCAAAAAATTTCCGTGCGCCGCGTCCCGAGAGGCGTTCCAAAAGCGGAATCGCCGCGGCAACGATGCCGCGGCGATCCGGACAGGCCCGAAAAAACCGGTTTAGTGGCGAAGTTCGATCGGCACGAATTTCAGATTTTCCGGTCCGATATAATTCGCCGCGGGGCGGATCAGCTTGTTGTCAGCGCGCTGCTCAAGCACATGCGCCGCCCACCCCGATGTGCGCGAGATAACGAACAGCGGGGTGAACATCGCCGTCGGAATACCCAGCAGGTGGTAGCTGATCGCGCTGAACCAATCGAGGTTGGCGAACATCTTCTTCTGCTCCCACATCACCGTCTCGATACGCTCGGCGATGTCGAACAGCTTCATCGATCCCGCGGCCTGCGACAGCCGGCGCGCAACCTCCTTGATCACCTTGTTGCGCGGATCGGCGATCGTATACACGGCGTGCCCGAAGCCGATAATGACCTCCTTGTTCTCCAGCCGCTTGCGAATGTCGGCCTCCGCTTCATCCGGCGTGTTGTAGCGGCTCTGGATCTCGAACGAGACCTCGTTCGCGCCGCCATGCTTCGGGCCGCGCAACGCGCCGATGCCGCCGCAAATCGCCGAGTGCAGGTCGGCGCCGGTGCCCGCGATGACACGGCAGGCAAAGGTCGATGCATTGAACTCGTGCTCGGCATACAGGATCAGCGAGGTATGCATCGCGCGCACGAACAACTGCGACGGCGGCTTGCCGTGCAGCAAATGCAGGATGTGGCCGCCGATGGAATCGTCGTCGGTCTCGACCTCGATGCGTTTGCCGTTATTGGCGAAATGGTACCAATACAGCAGCATCGAGCCCATCGACGCCATCATGCGATCTGCTATGTCGCGCGCGCCGGTGATCGTCGCGTCCTCTTTCTCCGGCAGCAGGCAGCCCATCACCGAAACACCGGTGCGCAGCACGTCCATCGGATGCGTCGCCGGCGGCAACGCCTCCAGCGCGGTCTTCAGCGCCGTGGGAAGGCCGCGCATCGACTTCAGCTTCGCCTTGTAGTCGTCGAGCTCGCCACGCGTCGGCAGATGGCCGTGGATCAGCAGATGCGCGATCTCGGCGAACTCGCAGGTATCGGCCACATCCAGAATATTGTAGCCGCGGTAATGCAGATCGTTGCCGGAGCGGCCGACAGTGCAAAGCGCGGTATTGCCCGCGGTGACGCCCGACAAGCCCACGCCTTTCTTCGTGGGGGCATTTGCCGGGGCGGGAGCCGTTGTTGTCTCACTCATAATACACTCCTCCAGTCTTAAAGAATGCCGGGCTTGCCCACTTCGGGCGCACCGGCGGGCAAGATGATAGTCAGCCGGTGCAGCCCCCCGGCCGGCAGGCGCGGCAGATCCTGTGCCGCTTCCAGGAAGCGATCCGCCCGAACGGCCGGGCGCCGGGCGGACGCGCCATGCCCGCCGCGGGCCTCGCGGCCGCGACCTTGTCCGCGGCAAACCCGGGCGAGCCGGTCTTCCCGTTTCAGGACCGCCGCGGAGGGGCTGACCCTGACGCCATGATCGAACACAGTCATCCTCCATCCTGCGCCGTGCGGGATGTGAAACCGGCACGGCTCCGTTCCGGCCCCCGGACTCAGGCCATCGGCTTGCTTCGTAGTGACGCACCGGCGGAACGGCAACCCGGGTTGATTGCGTAGTCTGGCGGAACTGGCATGCTTCTGCTGTCAAACAGGAGATTGGCCTTGTCCCGCCTCATCACCGCCGCCGCCGCCCAGTTGGGGCCGATCCAGAGGGCTGAACCGAGGTCTTCGGCGGTGGGGAGGATGGTCCGGCTGCTGGAGCGGGCGCACCGCCGCGGCGTGGAGCTGGTGGTGTTTCCCGAACTGGCGCTGACGACGTTCTTCCCGCGTCACTACCACGAAGATATCAGCCATGCGGATAAGTGGTTCGAGACGGCGATGCCCTCGGCTGAAACCGCGCCGCTGTTCGACGCCGCCCGCCGGTACGGCATCGGCTTTCACCTCGGCTACGCGGAAATGGCGCAGGAGGCGGACGAGACGGGCGCCGTGCGCAACCGCCGGTTCAACACCTCGGTCCTGGTCGGGCCGGAGGGCGATGTCCTGCTGAAGTATCGCAAGATGCATCTGCCGGGGCATGCGGAGTACGACACGCGGCGCAAGGTCCAGCATTTGGAAAAGCGGTATTTCGAAGTCGGCAATCTCGGCTTCCCGGTGATTCGCGCGCCGATGGGCGGTTTGGACGGCATCAACATGGGCATGCTGATCTGCAACGACCGCCGCTGGCCGGAGGCCTGGCGCGTGCTGGGACTGCAAAGCGTCGAGCTTGTGGCGCTGGGCTACAACACGCCGAGCCTGAACATGGAAGCGGGCGGGTTCGAGGCGCACCATCTGCGGGTGTTCCATTCGCATCTGTCGATCCAGGCGGGATGCTACCAGAATTCCTGTTTCGCCGTCGCGACGGCCAAGGCGGGGATCGAGGACGGCAACGAGTTGTTCGGGCACTCCATCATCGTCAATCCGCAGGGTGAGATCATCGCCATGGCGGGAAGCTGGGACGATGAACTGATCGCCGCGGACTGCGAGCTGGACATGTGCATGCTTGGTCGCACGACCGTATTCGCGTTCGACCGGCACCGGCGGCCGGAGGCGTATGGACGGATCACCGGGCAGGTCGGGGCCGTAGAGCCGGAGGTATGGCAGAAATCGGCGCCGCGTTAGAGCATTTTCAGGCTGACTGGAACCGTGGCGAGGACCCTGTTCGTCATGGCCGGGCTTGTCCGGGCCACCTGTACCAGCACCCTGCCGCGATAGGTGGCCCGGACAACCCGGGCCATGACGGTGTGCCAGAGTCCGCCGCCGTTCCAGTCATCCTGAACACGCTCCAGGGTTTCGTTAACGTTTGCCGGTCATACTCGCGCCCGCGCCAAACCTTGCAACAGACCCCTGCATGCTTCCAACGCCACGGACGCTGGAATCAGTGACAGATGCCATAACCACCGGCGATCACCGCCCGCACCGGCGCCACGCCCACGCTGATGGAGCCGATTTGGCGACGGTCGCGGGTGTCGATCACCACCACCTCGCCGCTGTCCTCGACCGGGAGATAGAACTTGTCGCCCTCCGGCGACACGGTGCCGAAGCCGGGCCTGCCGGCGAGCCCGATCGCGCCGTCGCTGCATCCGGCTTCGAGATCGAAGAGAAACACCTTGTGTGCCGGCGCGCTGGGCACCAACGCCACGGTGTCGAACCAGGCGCTGTAGGCGGTCGAGACGCCGCCAGCGGCGGCCAGCAGCGGGCCAGGCTGCAGCGGCTTCACCGAGGCGATCGTCACGGTGCCGGCGTCCGGGTCCGGCAGCAACAGGTAGCTCCCGAAGCCGGTGGTGAAAACCCCGGCCGCCGGGCGACCGGTCAGCCGCCCCAGGACGACCCGCGACCTCAGGTCCAGATGCAGGATCGAGTGCTCGGGGTCAGTGGCGATGGCGAAACCCTCGCGGCCATTCGGTGAGCGGACGAGGTCGACCACGGGCGGGCCGCCGATGCTGGCAGCGAGGCGGCCGCTGGCGAGGTCGAACGTCGCGACCCCCTGAAACGTATCGGCGCCGACAAACAGCAAGGCGGCGTCGGTCGAGAAGATGGCGGCGCGGATCTGCGCCGGTCCCTGGAAGCCCAGCGCGATGCGCCCGGAGCGGAAGTCGATGACCGCAATCTCGCCGCTGTCCCCGTCTATGGCGGCCAGGGTGGCGCCGTCGGGGCTGACCAGGAGGCGCGTCGGCCGGCAAGGGAGGTCGATATGCCGCACCGTCCGCGCCGCGACCTCGGCAACCGCCAGTCGGCGGGACTGCCGATCGGCTGCCGCCATGAGGACACCGCCGTCCGACATCCGTAACTCAAGCGGCACGATGCCGAGATCGAGATGGCCGAGCAGCCGATTTTCGTCGAAGGCGATCAGCGCCACCGAGGTGCTGTCGCGGGCGGTGACGATCAGGGTGCGCCGGCCATCTATCGGCGGCGTGACGGCCGTATCGCTCCGCGGCGTGGCGGACGGGCGCAGCAAGCTGAAGCCGGAAGCCGCGGCGAACCCGGTGGCGCCGGCAAGACCGCTCAGCACGTAGCGGCGAGAGGGGCGGCGCGCAAAGTGCGGCAAGACCGCGCGGCCTGCCCTCATGTCACGCACGGCAGTCTTTTCATCCGTCCCTTAATCCACATTTACCGGCTCGTGATACCGAGTTGCCATCCCGTGACCCTCTGCTCCACCCCGGTCAGAACCAGGTTAATGGCCACGCCGATGAGGCCGAGCACGAGAATGCCGGCATACATGCTCGGTATCTCGAAACGTTCCTGGCTGGCGCGGATGTAGATGCCCAGACCTTCGGTCGCCCCCAGGTACTCGGCAGCCACCAACGCCGTGAAGGCGTAACTCGCCGCGAGCCGGATCCCGGGAAAGATGTTCGGGAAAGCGGCGGGAAGCACCACATGCGCAAAGATGTAGAGTCTATCGGCGCCCAGGGTACGAGCGGCGTTGATCAGAATCCGCTCGACGCCCTTGACCGCGCTGGTGGTGCTGATGAAGACCGGCCAGAATGCCGCCCAGGTAACGATGGCGATTTTGGACTCCTCCCCGATCCCGAAGAACAGCAGAAAAACGGGAAACAGCGCCAGGATCGACAGATTTCGAAAGAACAGGAGAATTGGCGCAAGTATTTTCTCAAGCAAGGTGAACGAGCCGACGACGATCCCGCCTGAAATGCCGAGCACCAGGGCAATCGCGAATCCCTCCAGTCCCCGCTCGAGACTCGGCCAGATCTCGGGCCATATGTCTCCATCCGGGAGCACGCCGGCAAACATGGTTGTCAGGACAGTCTGCGGCGGCGAGAGGAACTTCGGGTTCAGCATACCGGTGCTGTTGGCGAACCACCACAGGAAGAGAAAGCAGCCGAGGCCAAGCACGCCATAGATATACTTGTCGTACTTCAACAACCGGGGCGTGAACGGAATGGATTTGCCGCCTGCCTCCCGGACCAGCATCGCTTTCACGGTGGCGGTCGGCAGCCTTATCTCATTTGCCAAGGTCAACCTCCTCATGCAGGATCGCTGCAACTTCGCCGCGGATGCGGCCATATTCCGCAGTGGTGCGGGCGTTGTCGTTTCGCGGCCGCGGAAGGTTGACGTCAATCACCGACTTGATCTTGCCCGGCCGCCTCGTCATGACCGCGATCCGATCGGCGAGAAAGATTGCTTCGTCGATCGAGTGGGTGACGAACAGGATGGTCTTCTTCCGCTCTCCAGTCTCCCAGATGCGCAGCAGCTCGTTCTGGAGAAACTCACGGGTCTGGGCGTCCAGAGCCGCAAACGGCTCGTCCAGGACAAGAACCTCGGGGTCATAGGCGAGAGCCCGCGCGATCGCCACACGTTGGCGCATACCGCCAGACAGCCGGTGCGGGAGATGCTGGGTGAACCCTTCCAGGCCGACCGTTTGCAGAACCCGCGACGCGATCTCGTGGCGTTCCCGGGCTGGCACGCCGCGAATCCTGAGGCCGGCCTCAACGTTCTTCTGCACCGAAAGCCAGGGGAAGAGCGCGTAGCTTTGGAAGACTACGCCGACCTTCTTGCTGACGCCCCGAACGGGCGCTCCGTCGAGCAGCAGACTGCCTTCGTTGAAATCTTCAAGCCCGGCGATGATGTTGAGGACGGTGGACTTTCCGCAGCCGCTCGGGCCGAGCAGAGCGACGAACTCCCCGTCCTGGATCGCGAGATTAAACCCCTTCAGGACCTCGGTGACACCGGTCCCGGCGCCGTGGCCGACGTTCCGGAATGTCTTGCTCAGATCCCGGGCATAAAGCTTGTACGCAATGCCGGCCGCGTTTCTCGTCAGGCCAGTCGCGAATTGCGTCATATGGTTTCCATGCCGATCAGGAGGGGGTGCTCGCGAGACCAACATCAAGGGACTCCGGACTCCCGGGTGGATGACGTCGCGCGATCCGTCCGGGCATGGTCACATGCGCGTGCTTCAGGCGTCGGTGGACGTAAGCACCTTTTGATTGTCGTTCTGGGAGGCTATCAGCGCGGCCGATGGCGCGAGCGGATTGTATTCGTTTGTCGCCACGTCCGACGGCTTGAGTTTTGCCAGATCCGGGGTGAGAATACCGATCCGGTCGTAAAGCCCCCACCAGAATTGAAGCTGCTTCTCGTCCAGAATGAGATTGTTCACATAGTAATGTTTCGTGACATATTGTCTGGGGAGCTTATTCACTCTGGCGGTAATCTCCAGCGCCTTGGCCGGATTTGCATTCACCCAGTTTGCCGTCTTCGCAATGATTCCGACAAACTCCCTTGTCTGCGCGGGGTATTTGCGAATAAACTCTCCATTCGCGCTGATCGGCGCCGATCCGCCGTCCTCCTGCGAATTGTCGTAGTCGGAAAACGCCGGCTTCAGGGCGCTGTCGGCGCGCAGCACGCCGTTGTAAGGCGGGTGGATCACCGCGAGTTCGATACTGCCGTACTCGAGCGATTGCCGCAGCAGAGTCTCCCCCTGGGTCAGCAGCTTGACCTTCTTGAGGTTGACGCCGTTCTTGGTCAGCAGATCCTTGAGGATGAACTCCGCGCAGCCGCCGAGACTCGCCAGGCCCACAATCTTGCCTTCGAGATCCTTCAAGTTGCTGACCGTGATGGTCGAATCCGCCCGCGTAAAGTACGTCATGTGCGGTTCGTCTTTTGTTGTGTAGGTCTGCGCGGCAATCACCTTCAGGTCGACGCCGTGCGCCACCGCGGCCAGCGCGCGGTTGAACATGAAGCTCGCGAAAGTGACGTCACCCGAGCCCACGAGAGCGGGAAGCTGGCCCGCATTGATGTCACCAACGAATTTGGGGCGGATGCCGGCATTGCTCCAGTAGCCGAGCTCGTCGGCGAATTTGACGAGCGATATTGAAAGCGGGTCTTCCGACCAGGTGAAGTAGACCGGGTTCTCCGGGCTCGAAGCGCTGGCGCTCGCGATGGTTTTCGCCCCGAACAGTCCCGCCGCGGCGAGGACCGCACCGGCACCACCCGCGCTGAGCACACTGCGCCGATCGATTACATCCGCCATCAGACCATTCACCTTGCTTCGCTTAGCCCCGCAGCATGGTTCTGCTGCAGGTCATAGAGCACCGTCACGGCACGACACTCCCCGGCGACGACCGTGAAATTGGCGCGGCCAACAATGCATACATTCCCGCACCGGCACAAGTGGAAACAATTAAACCCACGCCAGAATTTGCGGTTGGCAAATCATGCTACTTATACGAGCAGATTTATCCGACAACGCAACCCGCGAAAGCTTGCCCAACCTGATCCAGGATCGCAGGCAGTAGCGCCTGATCAAATCAGGACGTCAGCGCCCCCGGCGGCGTTGGCCGGATGGTTACGATCGACTCTGCGAGCCTTGCCCTTCTCGGCGGTGACCACGAAGCCGCCGTCGGCTGGGACGTCTTCATCACCGCCGTGGAAGTCCGTCACGCCAGTGAAGTCGAAGATGGTCAAGCTGGTTTTGCTGATGCTCGGCGCCAGACGCGTGCCCCGGCCGCGCATCTCCTGATACAGCATGGCGATTTCGTGAACCGCGCCATGACCGGGTTGACGGCCGTACCCTGCCCTTCGTCATACCGCACCGCAGCGTAAAACTGCCCCGATAAACTTTCCATCAGGCCGCGGCAAACCTCGCCTCGAATCGATTTTCCGGTTGTGCGACCAGCCGGGAAACTGGTAACCAAGGTTGCAAGAAGCCGTGATTCACGCGGTCAAACCACCTACAGGAAACGTAACAGGGAGCATCCACCTATGGTCAACTTTTCGAACCGTGCCGATCTGCCGCCTCAACTGCGCGCGCTGTCCGCCAGGGCCGACGACCTGGACTACACGGTCCGGGACGCGCTGCTCGCGACCTTGTCGGTCGCGCCACGCCACGCGACTCCGGAACAAGTGCTGACCGACACCTTTGGCCGCCTCGGCTACCTCCCGGGGGAGGCGAAGCTGGCGACGCGGAAGGTGCTGGCCTAACCGTCTGAAACAATCGCCGCGGGGCGCCCGTGACCCCCGCGGCGATTGTGTTTTCCGTCCGAATTGACGTACCCCGGCCCCCATGCTGACTTTGCGGCAACGGCTTGGCCAGGCAACGGACGAGAGGCTTCAACCCCATGAACAATCCGGCACCAGCGGACTCGGTCCTGTTCGAGGTCGTGCAGCCCCATATCGCGCTGGTCACCATCAACCGGCCGGAGGCGCGCAACGCCATCAACGGCGCCGTCGCAGCGGGCCTGGAGGCCGCGGTCGAACGGTTGGAGTCCGATCCGGACTTGTGGGTCGCGGTGCTGACCGGTGCGGGAACGCAAGCGTTTTGCGCAGGCGCCGACCTGAAGGAGGTCGCCGCGGGCCGGGTTGCCGGGCTGTCAACGCCGAATGGCGGCTTCGCCGGATTCGTCCGCGCCAAACGAAGCAAACTGTGGATCGCCGCGGCGCAGGGCCATGCGCTGGCCGGCGGCCTGGAATTGTTGCTGTCCTGCGACCTCGCGGTGGTAGCCGAATCAGCAACGTTCGGACTGCCCGAGGTCAAGCGCAGCCTGCTGGCCGGCGCCGGCGGCGTGTTCCGCCTGCCCCGCGCCGTCCCGAAAGCCATTGCTCTGGAAATGATCGCGACCGGCGATCCGATCTCGGCCGCGCGCGCCGCCCAGTTCGGTCTGGTCAACGCGGTTGTTCCGGCATCCGAAGTCATTGCGGCGGCGCTGGCCCTCGCGGGGCGCGCCGCCGTCAACGCTCCGGTTGCGGTGCGTGAAAGCCTCGGCGTCGCCCGGCAGGCAACAGAACATACCGAATCCGAAATGTGGGCGATCAGCGAGGCCGCGTTCCGGCGCGTTCTGGCGACCGAGGATTTCAATGAGGGCCCGCGCGCCTTCGTCGAAAAACGCCCGCCCCGCTGGATTGGCCGCTAGCGCGCCGGAACGTTGACAAGTTGCGATGACCGCCCAAATCTGCCGGCGGCAGAAACAGGATGGCCGTGACCGCATGACCGACGCTTCAGCAGGGTTTGCCGCGCTCGCGGGCAAGCAGTATCTGAACCTGGAAACCTTTCGGAGGAATGGCACCGGCGTCCGGACCCCGGTCTGGTTTGCCGCCGCGCCGGCAGACGATCCGGCGCTTTACGTCTATACGACCGCGGACTCCGGAAAGGCGAAACGAATCCGCCTGAACGGCGCCGTCAGGGTCGCCCCCTGCGACGCGCGTGGCGGCGTGAAGGGCCCGTGGATCGACGCCCGGGCAGAGATCGTTGGCGCTGGGGAATTTGACCGCGGCATGCGGCTGATCAACCGCAAATATCGGCCCTGGAAGCAAATCATCGATTGGGTTACGCTGGTATCCGGGCAGATCCGCCGTCACCAACGCATCGTGCTGGCGATCCGGCCGGCGGTTTCCGCAACCTGAGATTAAGAATTGCCGCCGTTGCGATTGAAGATTTATCGGGCCGAGGCGACTCACGCCGCGCGCCGGAAGTTGCGCGGCGATCCGTGTAGGTTTCTTCCGAAGCTATCTTCGGTGTGCTATCAAGCCCCGCGTTGTTTTGTTGCAAAAAAAGGGCTGTCGGCTTTTGGTAGTTGCCTATGTTTCCGATCGACCTGCCGATCGCACGTCATTCGGCCAGGCGGCATGAGGTTGCGAGTTTACCGGAACCCGGTGCAGCGACGGCAGGGCGTCCCATGATCGGCGGGACCAAACGTCCGGTGGTGTTTCTCTTCGCGGGCCTCACCAGCGACCTTGCGGAACTCTCCGCCCTCCGCATCGGCTGCCAGGACGCCCTGTCCACCGTGCCGATCGGCTATCCGCACTGGACAGAAATCCGTAGCCAGGGGCTGAAGCTGGACGATTTTGTTGCGCATTGCCAGCAGCAGATCGAGGCACATCCGTCGCCCGGCCCGAAGTTCCTGGCCGGGTATTCCTTCGGCGGGCACATCGCTTTCGCGGTGGCCGCGGAATTGGAGGCCTCGGGCGCAACGGTCGGGCGGCTTGGGCTGCTCGACACCGCGGCGACTCCCGCGATCGACTGCCGCCCGCGCTCGGCGTCCCGGCGCCTCAGGGATCTTGCCAATGCGTTCCGCGCAGGCGATCTCGACTCCCAGGTTGGACGCATCATCGCCGGACTCATGAGGTTTTCCGGGTACGACTGGCCGTTGCGCCTCGCTGCCCGGTTGCGTAACGTCAGGCTGCCGCGCAACATGGGAAAGCACATCGACCTCGCCCTGCAGATGCACTTTAACTTCCAAATACTGCTGGAATTATTGGATCGGCTGTCCCGCCCGGCGCCGCCGCGCGGGTTTCCGGCAGTCCTGTTCCGTTGCGTTAATCACGATCCGGATGAACCGGATGACTTGCAATGGGACAGGCATTTGGCACATTTGCGGATCATTCCGATCTCGGGCGACCATCTCAGCCTGATGGACCCGCCGAACATTGCCTCGCTCAGCAAAGCGTTCTCCAGCGCCATGTCCGATGCGCCTGCGCGCCCGGGCGAATCCCGCGGTCAGGTTCACATGACCTCCTGACCGCCTGGATCGAAGTAGAAACGACAGCTCCCATTGGCGTATTGCCCGCGTCCGGGCAGCTATCGGCTGGGAGGCGTCCGATAGCGCGGTAAGCGCCGACCGGGATACCGCCTGCCAATTAGCGTCACCATTCTGCTATATCCGGTGGCGTTCTTCAGGATAGCTGGATCGGCCCGCCAACGCCATATCGGCCAAGGTGTCGAAGCCGGTCTCTGACGCAACGACTGGCGACGGCATTTCGCCGTGAAGCCGAACAGTCCCCGACAGTCTGGACGCGATCGCAATTCCGAGCGCCCAAAACCACCAATCGTCCAAAACGACATACTTGATCCCGGAACTCACGGCGCAGGCAAAAGCGACAATCAGCGCGTTTTGCACGCCTGCGGCATAAGCCGCCAAACGCCAGTGCGGACCGGTTCTGTTGGCCGAGCGCCGGCTCTGCAATTCAAAAAGCGTCGCAAGACATGCAATCAGGAACACCGTGGTCCCGAGCACGCCAACATCCGCGAGCATCACGGTTATTGCATTGGCATTGGTCCCGGCGCCCCACCCGCTGCCGAGCAACGGATGCTCGATGAACATCTGGAATGCTTCAACTGAACCTTGCGTTCGCTCGTGATAAGACAGCGTCTGGTTTTTCTCGATGGTTGCACTCGCTACCATCGTCGCCAGCTTGGGGATGCTGACCAAGGCCATCACAAACAGCGCCGCGGTCGCAGCCGCCGGCGCGATCGAGCGGACGGGAAACCGGATCAACAGGACGGCTGCCAGAACCGCCAGGCCAAAATACCCCGTCGTCGACGTGCAGAGCAGGAGCGTAACGGTGCAGAACAAGACAGCTGCAATCCAGCCGCGAGTCCGGAGCCGCGGCTCGATGACCAGCACCGTGATGCCGAATGACACGAAATGCAGCAGCGAGGCCGCGAAGAACGACGGTTCGACGGCGACGGACGCGATCCGGACGAACCCCG
The DNA here is from genome assembly GCA_903851415.1 of uncultured Rhodopila sp. Lineage (GTDB taxonomy): Bacteria > Pseudomonadota > Alphaproteobacteria > Acetobacterales > Acetobacteraceae > Rhodopila. The sequence continues at coordinate 23,226 of CAINOE010000174.1, forward strand.
GTCCGGACTGGTCGAACATGTCAGCGAAATCGCTGAGGCTGTTGTTGAACAGAAAGCTGGGGTAAGGAACACCGGAGTAATAGCAGGCAACCTGCACAAATCCCCAGGCCGAGATGAAAACCGCCGCGGCCCTGGCTGTGCGGACGCAGCGTTCGATGGCGCCGTCACGGCAGAATTCGAATGACAGCGTAACCGTCGCGGCAACGCCGAGCAACACGTAGATCGTCTGGGTGACCTCGAACGGTGTCAGGCCCTCCGTCAATCCGTTCACCGCGGCCGATACAAGCAGCAGCAGCACGAAGACGCCGATCAGAAGCATTTGAATCAGCAGCCCTTTGCTGACAACGAACGATCGGAATGCAGAACCGTAGGCCGCGAGCGAGACGAAATAACACAGCAGAAACAGCATGGCGGGGGTCAGGCCGACGCCTCCGCTCTTGTACGAAAGGGCGGTGAAATTGACGATCGCGGTGGCCGAAAACGGCGCGAAGAAGACCACAAAATAAGGCAGGCGTTGCGGCGCCCTCAGCAGCAGATAGAGGGCCAGAACCGCCATAAAAGGCCCGGTTGCGGTAATGCTCACGATTTGGAATCGGACGCCATGGGCAAGCGTCCGGCCGCGATCCGGGACGCCAGAGCGGTCTGCAACGGCCCCGGCCTGTTCGCGAAGACCTCGCGAAAGACCTCCATATAGCAATCAACGGTCCGGTCCCAGCCAAACAGCGCACTCAGCCTGACGCTGCGCTCATGCGCATCCGACAGCGATCCTTCGTCGGACAGGTAACGCAGGGCCAGCTCGGTCAGTTCCGATACGTTACGAGCAGGTTGCAGAAACGGCAGTAATTGGTCCGGCGTGTCGTCCCCGACGGTCGTAACGAGCGGAACTCCGCAACCGGCGGCGGCAAACAGGCTGCCGCGGCGAAAACTCGCCCCATCCGGAAACGGCAGCAGTGCCAGAGTTGCCTGCGACAGAGAATCGGCGACATCGCCGCTCTCACCGGAAGGCAATATCGACATCCCGCACGCACGCGCCCTTTCCTGAATCATCGCCCCATAATCCGCGAATTTGGGAACCGGCGCACCTATGATGCCGAACCTGACATGAGGCATCGCGGAGACGATGCGCCCGTGGCATTCGAAAAATTCCTCGAGTCCCTTCTGCGGCCGCATTTGACCGAAATACACCACCCGAGGCGGCGCCGACGGTTTCCACGCCCTGCCGGGGATGTTCGAAGCTATCGGAATATTACGCAACCGCTTACGAACCCACGGAAACCACCTCCCCAGCCCTTCTCCCTCCCTATCCGCCGTCACCCCGATCCGATCCGCTCTTACAAGTAACGCTCCGACCGCCGCCTTGCGCAACGGATGCGCCGCGATAAACTCATGCAACATCACGATCAGCGGCGCTATTCGCTGAATCGCGCTGATCGCCACCGGACCCAGCGACACGCCGAACGCGCGCGACGGATATTGCATAAGGATAACGTCCGGCTTCCGCCGGGAAATTTCCCGCAGGATCGCCGGCACCGCCGCGAGCGACCAATCCCCGAGATCGACCGGATGCACCGACAGCCCGGCTTCGGCGAACCTGGCTTCCAGAATATCCTGCGAATCACGGATCGCATCGAATTTTGACGGAGTCGATCCGCACAGCGTCACCACGCGCATCGCCGGCTGCTGCTTCATGGCCGGGTGAACCATGGTATCTATTGGGGGTCGCCCGGCTGGCCGGGCCCCGGCGACGTATATTCCAACCGCGCGTCATAAGCGCCGTAGCGCACGCCGTAGCTGCCGTAAGCCGCGTCGCTTGGCTGGGTTTTGGTTACCACAACGCCGCAAACGGACTTGCCGGTCGCCGCCACCCGCCGGGAAAGCTCCGCCGCCTCCGCCGTGCTGCCGGTCCGGTTGAATTCCGACACCAGAACGACGGTGTCGCACAGGCGCGCCACCACAAGTCCATCGGGAACCGAAAGAATCGGCGGCGTGTCGCACAGCACCAAATCATAGTCCTGGCGCGCCCATCCGAGGATATCGCTGAACTCGCTCGAACGCAGGAAGCTGACCGGATTCGCGCTGGCAGGGAACATCAGCACATGAAGCGCGCTGTTCCGGTCCTTGACCACCCCCCGCAACCCGCTTTGCGCCGGCTCGTACTCCGCGGCATGCCGCTCCGCGACGTAACGCGTCGCGCCGGGATGCAAATCGCAATGAAGCAGCAGGACACGCCACCCGAAGCCGGCAAAGTTTCGGCCCAGGGCCACGGCAACCGTGCTCTTGCCTTCGTTCGGCAAAGCCGACGTGATCGCCAGAACTTTCGCCTTCGACCGGGCCAGGACATTTTCCAGTTCGATTGTCACACCTAGCAACGCAATATCCGCGGCACCGGCATCGACACTCCGCGGCTGATCGAGGACGCCCAGGCTTCTCGGGTTCACCGCATTGAATTTCGGAACGGAACCAAGCAGCGGGCCGGCAAGCAAACCAGCCTGTTCGTTCGCCGAAAGCCGCAGCCTGCGGACAAAGCCGGCGACGAGAACCGTAACCGACGACAGGATAAAACCGAGCAACGCACCCGCAATGCTGAAAAGCGTCTTGTCCGGAAATGCCGGCAGCACGGGAACCGTGGCCCGCGTCAGGATCCTCGCATTCGGATCCACCGGTTGAGCCGCAACAGCAATGAGGCGGTCCTGAATCCCGCCGGCCACACGGCGCAGGTTGGCAAGATTGTCGCGCTCCCGGGAGACCAGCAAAATGGCGCCTGAATCCTTGGTGTTCTGGCTCCGGACGCCGTCGTAGCGGTGCGACAGGGATGCGATGACCTGATTGGCGGCATCAAGATCCGCTTTTCGCTGCCTGACGATCCGGTCGGCCTCCGCGACGAGTTTCTTGCGAAGCTGGTTGAGCTGAGCCTGGGGCGCCAGAAGGTTATCGGGCTTCAGCTTCGCGGACATCAGCGCGTAATCGGCCTGCTTTTCGGCATAGAGACGCCGCAGATTCGAGGTGGACAGCCCGCCCATGTCCAGCAGTTCCGACAGACGATCCGGATCGCCGCCCGCCTCAGCGCGCAGCGAGGCGGCCGAATCATAAGCGGCCTGGCGCTCCGCCGCCACCGCCCGCGCCCGCGAAAGATCGCCCGCCAGCAGGGTAAAGTCCTTTTGCACACCAGGAATTTCGGAATCTTCGATCATTCCGGGCTTCTGCAGCAGCGACGCGATGCGTTGCTCCGCATCCCGAATCTGCTCGTTGGTCTGCTGCAATCGTTCCTGCAGGGCGGTCGCCACGCTCTTGGAACTGTAGCCCTGCGAGGCAATCCGTTCCTGCATATAATAGTCCAGCAGGTGGTTGATGATGTCCGCACTGAAGACCGGGTCGGGCGTGGATGCCTGCAAGGCGATCACGCTGCTGTCCTTGCCGGCGACAGCGCGGACCGCGGACCTTATATAGGCCAAACGCGTCGCTTGACGCAGCGCAGCGGCTTTGCCGGCATCGGCGTCCTCGGTCAGGTGCATCCACGACAAAACGTCTTGCAGGCGAGACGACAGCCACCCCGGCTGCTCAAGCGCCGGAGGGAACGTGACGGTGTCCGCAACCCTGGACAGAATGCCGTCGGCATCCATCACCTGCTGCTCGGTCGCAACGACGGCGGAGTTGACCGCGGTAGCGTAAAATGAGTGTTCGGCATCCGACACGATCGACGACTCCGCGCGGACGACCAGTTCGCCTTTGGCGACGTAACTCTTTGGCAGAACCAGCGCGGCGGCGAACGCACACAGCAGCCCGAGCAGGGTGCACAGCGCGATGCGCCACCTGTGGTTCCACAGCATTCGGACCACCTCGACAAGATCGAATCCCGCCAACCGGGAGTCCGGCGCCGAATTGTAATCCACCAGGTTTGCCGCCATATTTTAAGATGTCCCCGAAATGGTCTCGTCGTGGCCGGCAGCTCCGATGGAGTCCGCCCGATAAGAAGCTTTCATTCTGCGGTTCGCAGGCAACAGGGCACGCCGCGATGCACGTCGTCCAAAAGTTGCATCATTGATGCCACAAATGTCTCCTGCGCGGATTCAAGGCAAGAGCTTTCCTAAGCCAATTTAAGGTGACCTTTGAAATTTCAAAAATGGCGTCCGCATTGATGCGGAACGGCTTCAGGCCCGGGTGGCGTCAAGATCCGCGGGCAATCGCGACTTTATCCCTTTGCGCAATAACGTCCTGCTGGCATCGAGAACCTTTTCGACCGGAATAAATTTCATGCAATCCTCGGCGTCGGGTGGAAACTCGAAGCCCAGATTCAGGTAGCCCACCCGCACATCATCCGGCACCGGTTCGGGCACCAGATTGATCGCGTGCGAAGAAACCGGCCCCCAGCGCTTCGGATTCGTCGGGCCGTGCAAGGCAACCAGCGGAACGCCGATCGCGGCGGCCATGTGCATGATGCCTGTGTTGACCGAAACGACCAATTCGGCGTCGCTCAGCAGGCTTGCCGTCCGGCCCAGGTTCAGGCGTCCGGCCAGATCGATCGGATAAACCCCCGACCGGGCAGCCGCGGCCATCAGGCGGCTGGATTTGCCGGCATCGCCGGCAGCGCCCGTCATGACCACCCCGTAGCCATCCTCACCGAGGGATCTTGCGAGAGAAATCCAATGCTCAGCCGGCCATTCCTTCAGTTCCGCGCGCCCTCCGCCGGCCCAGGGGTGCAGCACCACATACGGAGCGGCCGCCGGACCGCGGCCGCCACCACCTTCCTGCAACGGGATCGCGATGCGGGGAACCGCATCCGCAACCGCCCCCACCGCCTCCGCCAACCCCCGGTAATTCTCCAGCTCATGCCGATCGGCGCGGTGATCGGCGACGCTGTCGAAGGCATAGTGGCGGGATTGGTTCGGGGTGCGGAAACCGACGGTATATCCCGCTCCGCCGAATGCACAATAGATCGCGCTGATCCGAAGCCATTGGTTGGCATCGATCAGCAAATCGAAACGTTGGCGGCGGATAAGCCCGATCGCCCGCAACGGCGAGAACAGCGGCAGGACCACCGAGCCGTCGATATGCGGCAACAAGGGCGCAATGCCGGCGTTGGTTTTCGTCAGCAGCATGACGACCCTGGCGCCGGGGAATCGCCGTTTTAGATCGACAACGATAGCACTGGATAGCAGGGCATCCCCGATCGCGCCGAAGGCGCACAATCCGATGCTCGCCGGCTCCCGCATTTTTCCAGGCGCAAGCCGCCGGAACCAGCCGGCCATCAGCAGAATAATCCGCCCGGCATGAAAATCCAGCGCCCGGCTGAGACGTCCGGACCGCACGGTCCCGCCGCCGCTCCGCCATGGCAAGCGAAACCCTCGCACCCGGCGCGACCCGGTAGATCCGCTCATCAAACCGCCCCGCGGCCCTGAAGCACGGCGGGCGCGGTCTTGGCGAGGATCGCGATATCGTGCCAAAGCGTCCAGTTCTTGACATACCACGTATCAAGCTGAACCCGCTGCTCAAATCCCGTATCGGATCGGCCGCTGACCTGCCAAAGGCCGGTGATGCCGGGGCGCGTTTCGTAATAATATACGATGTCGTCTCCGTAATAAGGGACTTCGCCCCGCACGATCGGACGCGGGCCCACCAGGCTCATTTCCATGCGCAGCACGTTGATGAGCTGCGGCAATTCGTCAAGGCTGGTCTTGCGCAGGATGCGGCCGATCCGTGTCACCCGCGGATCATTGCGAAGTTTTCGATAAAGCGACCATTCCAGCGCCGCATCAGGGTCCCCGGCGATCAAATGGGACAGCACCTTGTCGGCCTCGGGTACCATCGACCTGAACTTCAGGCAGTTGAACTCGCGTCCTCCGGCGCCGACGCGGCGGTGTGCGAAGAACACCGGCCCTTTATCGAGCTTCACCGCGGCCGCGATGATCGCGAAGACCGGGGCTATGAGAAGCAGCAGCACGAAAGCCACAACGATGTCGAACAGCAACTTGGTGGCGCGGGATATCGGCTGCGCCAGGTTGTTGCGGAACGTGAACATCATCGTGTCGTGGCTGAAAAAATTGGTCTGCTCGAAACCGAGCACGGGCAGGCCGCCGAGTCGCGGCATGACGGCGAAACCGATGCGCTGGCGAAGCAGCGATTGCGTTATCGCCGATGTCAGCGAATCCTCCGGGTCGAACACCAGGATCAGCAGCTCCGCCCGATGCTGGCGCAGAATGTTGCTCCAAAACTGTCCCGATTCCGGATCGACGCCGGATGCCGGAACGACCCCCGCGACCGAGTACCCCAGCGCCGGTTCGGACAACAGCGCCGCCTCCGCCTGGCGCGCCGCCTGTCCCGAGCCGATAACCACCGTTCGCAGTTCCCAGAGGCCGAATTTTCCGAGGATGCCGCGCGTGACCGCGCGAAACATCAACACCGCAATCGGGAAAAACACCCAGGTCAGCCCGAGCAGCATGCGCGATTGCGGGCGGTGCAACTGGAAATTCAGGAAGCCGTCGCACAGCAGCGCAACGATGCTCGCGGTCGTGATGTTTTGCAACGCGCTCCAGAATGGCAGGCGCGACGCATAGTGCCCCCTTCGCGCGAAATACAGCATGACACCCGCCAACAAGGCGGCATCGTGAAGACTCGCTGATTCAACGTGCGCTGCGGTGAGCGGCAATCCCGAAACGATCATGCCCCAGAGCCACGCCAGCAACGCGGCCGAACCGAAGGCGACCGCGAATGCGGAAATGTCCGCCGCCGCGAGCGATGTGCCGCGCAACCAGTGAACGGATGTGCCGCCCCCCCGGAGGCGCGAAATTAACCGGGATTCTGATACGAGTTCGGCGCGTGATGACTGAAAACGGGAAATTACCGCCATCGTTGAATGAGCCTCGCGATTTTGTCCATGGGCAGGCACGTGCGGGAAGCAATATCCGTCCGAAGCATGACGTCAAACGATCCGATCCTGCTGCAACCAAGGTGTCATTACGTTTGTCATTATCAAAAGCCGCGGCGGACTCCGTCCGGTCACGATTAATGCTAGCGAAATCCGGATATTGCGCAACCCCGGTCTTTCTCGTTCTCCCAGTCGTGATGTCGGTTCGGGTCCGCGCTGCGGGCGTCCGCATCATGTTCGATTATGTATCGAAACCCCAAGGGGTTCGACCGCATCAGGATCGTTTCAGGGTCTTCAGTGATCATATCTTTCGATACAATTTTGGTTTTGCGTCTGCTCATGGCATGTGCGTTACACTTTCGGGAGAGGAGCGCCGGCAAGCGATGCGCAAAGCGAATCGACCTGCCGTCCGCCATCTCAGGGTTCAGTGCGCCGATCATGGGCCTGACGACATATCGTTGCGTTTTGGCGATGCGTCGCGAATCGTGACGCTGCCTGCGGCGGCCCGGCCGATCCGCCATTCGCACGCCGATTCGTTCGCCTCCGCCGGGCACGCGGCGCGGCGGCGGCATCACAACCGAACGCAACAATGTCCGGCCGGCGCGGACAGCGGGAAAATCCGGCGGTCTTCATTCACCACCGCCGCGCCCGGCCGATTCGCCCGGCGTGAAACCCAAAACAAGCCCGGCGGCAGGGGCAACGAAAAGTTGCGCGGACAAATTGGCCGCGGCGCTTGCCGGCGCGGACGAGGCCGGTGAAAAAGCCCATTGAAACCGGCAGGAGCGATCCATTCTTAGTTTGAAACACCGAGCCGCGCGTGTCTCGGATCAGCCGGCCCTCGGTGCCGCCGTCTTGACGATTGTCCTGGCAACGCTGGCGGCAAGATTCCTGGCCTTGTCGTTATCGTCGATCGATTGGGATGAGGGCGTCTATATAACGATGGCTCAACGGTGGCTGCTTGGCGATTTGCCGTACGTTGCAATATGGGATCAGCATCCGCCCGGCCTGCCCGCTTTGCTGGCAATCGTCCAGGCGATCGTTCCCGATCCGGTCGCCGGCGCCCATCTCGCCGCCGGCGCCGCCGTGGCCGCAACGGCGGTTCTGCTGCACCGGTTTGCCGCAGTCCATGCGGACTGCCCACGCGCCGGACTGGTCGGCGCATTGCTCTATATCGTTTGCATTTCGCGCTGGAGCGGCCTGTCGGCCAATACCGAGGTGTTCAATAACGCGATCGTCACATTCGCCGCATTCCGCCTGTTCGGGGCGTCCCTCGACAGGCGGAACAAAGCGTTGCCCGCCATCCAGGCCGCGGCGGCCCTCGGTATCGGGCTGCAGATCAAGTATGTGGTCTTTCCGGAGGCCACGCTGCTTTGCCTCGGTTACCTCGTCGCACTGTATCGCCAAGGCTGCTCGCCCGCGGCGGTCGTCGTGCGGGCTGGCCAGCTTGTCCTGGCAGGGTGCCTGCCAACCGCCGTTGTGCTGGCCTATTTCTGGTCCCACGGGGCGTTGCAGGCCTTCCTCGACGCGAATGTGGGTTCCAATCTGGCCTATCTCGCCATCGCGCCATCCGTTTCGGAGTCCATCCAGTCCGGCGCCAGCGGCATCGCCCCGGTCGTGGGTTGCCTCGTGGCAATCGTCGTGGCGATGGCACGCGCCGGCCGGCGGCAGCCGCGCCAAACCGGCGGCATCACGTTGGAGGCCTGGATCGCGCTGTGGACCGCGGCAGCCGTACTGGACGTCTGCATGCCGCTGAAGTTCTCGACGCACTATTTTTTCGCGCTGTATCCGCCGCTGTGCCTGGGCGGAGCCCTCGCCCTCGCGGCCCTAGCGGAGCGGCGGCCGCAGCTCCTGACCATCGGCGCCGCGGCGCTATTGCTGTCAGCGGCCCCGCCCTGGGTCGTCGCGATGGCAAGGGCCGCGCGATGCGACGACACGCCGCGCATCGTCGCCGACCGCCTCCGCGATGCCGGCGCGGGCGACCGGAGCGTGTATGTCTATGACTATCAGCCCGCGATCTATGCGCTCGCGCGCATAGCGCCTCCGACGCCGTTCGTGCTGACGGGCGAGCTCGGCACATTCAGCCAGAGCTCCGGATTCAACGGCCCGGACGAATTGCGCCGCATCCTCAGCACGCGCCCGCGCTTTCTCGTGGTCCGAAGCGGCCCTTCGCTGCGGCCCGATCTGCACGCCGCCGACGATATCGATGCGGTCATCCAGGCCGCGCTGGCCGCCTATCGCCTCTCCTACGTCCTTGCCGATGAGACCGACGGCTCCATTGTCAGCGTCTATGAGTTGTCATGACGCAGCCCCACTTGCGCGCGCCGGCCTCCGCTGAATGACCGAGGCGAGGTGCGAGATCGATCATCCGCCGCCCGCGCCGCCGGGCGGCAGGAGCAAGAACGTCAGGCTGCCGCGCCCCGGGACCCGCGCGCTGGCCTTTCTGTGGACCGCCGGCGAAAGTGCCGCCAGGCAGATCATGGGCCTCGGCCTGTCGCTGGCGGTACTGGCGTTCGTCACGCCGCATGATCTCGGCGTCTATTCCATCGCCTTTTCGATCGTCCTTGTGCTGGCCCTGATCGTCGATGATCCGGTCAGCGAGGCGCTGATCCAGCGGCCGGTCGCCAGCGCGCTGGACTGGGACACCGGCTTCACTGTCAACCTCGCCGTCGCCTGCGGCATGGTGGCCTTCGCCGCCGCCATCAGCTCCCCGGTTGCCGCGTGGCTGGCGGTCCCGGAACTGCGGACCGCGCTCCCGGTGCTCGCAGCCTGCATTATTGCCGGCGCCCTGGGCAACATCCAGCGATCGCATCTGACGCGCGATATGCGGTTTCCGGTGCTGGTCAAGATTTCGGTCGCAGCCAACCTGGCCGGGGGCGCCGGCGCGCTGGCCCTGGCCGTGGCGGGCTTCGGCTATTGGGCGATGATCGCCGGGACGCTGATAACCAATGCCGCCGGCACAGCGATGTACCGGCGCGCCGCATCCTGGCGGCCCCGGCTGCGGATCAGCCGCGAAAGCCTGCTGTCCCTGTCCGGCTTTGCCGGGCAATCCTTTGCCGCCCATTGCGTCTCGCTCATGCGTGAAGGCACCCTGCCGATCATACTTGGGTATGCGAGCAGTGCGACGGATGTCGGATATTTCAGCCTGGCGCTGCGCATCAGCCGCACCCTCGGGCTGTTTTTCGAGGACATGACGCGGCGCCCGTTGTTCACGCTCATGAGCCGGCTGGCGCAGGAGCCGCAACGCGCCGCGTCCTTCCTGCTCGACCTGATCACCGTTGTGGGCGCCGTTGCGTTGCCGGCCTTTGCCGGTCTCGCGCTGCTCGGTCCGGACGCCGCTGTGCTGGTATTCGGCGCCAAATGGGCCCCGGCCGGTCACCTGTTGCCGTTGCTCTGCGCCATCGTGTTCGGCTGGTTCACGCTGCATGTGCCGGCCGTGGCGATGCGGGCAACGGGCGAAGCCAGGCGCTCGATCTGGTTGCTGGCGGTGCCGACTGCGATCGACCTTGTGCTGTTCGCGACGCTGCTTCGCGCCGATCTCGAAACGGCGCTCACCGGCATGGCGGTTCGCGCGGCGGTCTGGCTGCCGCTGCTGGCGGCTGTCGTGCACCGGCGGCTCGGCGTCGCCGGAACGGCCATCCTGGCGCGTTGGACCCTGCCGCTGCTGGGCGTCTGCTGCATGACGCTTTGCATCGAGATCGTGCGGCCGCATGTTAACGCGGGATGGACCGGGTTGCCGGTGCTGCTGACCGTGGGCGCGCTGTCCTACGCCGCGGTGCTCGCGGCCGGCTGGGCCCTGGGCGATCGCCGCCTTTACCGGGCATTGAGGGAAATCAGATAGAGTATGCAAACGCCCCTGTGTTCGATTATCGTAAGCTCCTACAACAAAGAGAAATATGTCGGACTGGCCGTGGACAGCGCGCTGTCGCAGACCTGGCCCGGCACCGAGGTGATCGTCGTCGATGACGGTTCGACCGACCAGTCCGTATCGGTTTTAGAAAAGTATGCTGACCGCATCGTGCTGATCCGGAAAGGCAACGGCGGCCAGGCGTCGGCGATGAACCGCGGTTTCCAGGCCAGCCGCGGCGACATCGTGTTCTTCCTCGATTGCGACGATCTTCTCGATCCGGACACGGTTGAGCGCGTCGCCGCAATCTGGACGCCCGCGCTGTCGAAAGTGCATTTCAGGCTGCGCAAGATCCGGGGCGACGGTACGGCCGTGCCGGGTGAGCTGATGCCGCCCTACCGGCCGTTGCCGTCAGGCGATATCGAAAAGGTATTCCTGCGTTTCGGCTTTTATCCGGCCCCGCCGACGAGCGGCAATGCGTTCGCGCGGCGGCTGCTGGAGGCCGTCATGCCATTGCCGGAACCAACCTACCGCGCCTGGCCCGACACGCTGCTGATCGGCATGGCGCCGCTGTTCGGCACGGTCGCGAAACTTGACGGCATCGGCGGATCATGGCGGCAAACCGAGGGAAATTACTCGCGCGGCGGACTCGACAAGGTTCGGGGGAAATTGGCCTGCGACGCACACTATATCGCCACCGCGCGGGCGCATGCCCGGGGACGGTTGCCAGCGTCATTCTCCGCGCGCTGGCCGCAACATTTGCGCGATAAGCTGATCCTGACGAAATTCGCGCCGGCCGCCGACGGGATTCGGGAAAGCCCGGCGGCGGTGGCGGCGGACCTCGTGCGGACGGTATTGAACTGGCCGGAATACACCTGGCGCGCACGGGTCTGGTTCTGCACCTGGGCCCTTGGCATGGCTCTCGTGCCGCGAGCCGTCTTGCGGCGGATACCGGGCGTTGTCGGCCCGTTCATCAAACTCGCCTGATGCAGCGCCATCGGCCGCGGAAAGCGGCTGATGGCGCCGGCTGGTTTTACACGAAGTGGATGTGCGAGGCGGCGATCGTCGACACGCCGACAAGATGCACGCCGGGATCGTTTGCGCCGAAGCTGACGATCACGCCGCCATTGCCGTCGGACGTCTCCGCCAGCGATCCTTGCAGAGCTTTATCGACCGTCAGCGAGTCCCCCTTGGCGAGGGCGAAATCCGCCACCGTCATCAGGCCGTCGCCGGCGTGATAGGTATACGCATCGGCGCCGACACCGCCGGTGATCGTCAAAGCGCCGGTCCCCGCGATGAAGCTGTTGGTCCCGCCATCGACGCCGATGGTCGCGGCGCCTTTTCCTCCGGTGACGGCGGCTGAGCTGAGACCGGTAAAGGTCAGTGTTTGGGCTGTGCCTCCCAACGTGACCTGAGCGACTCCGGGGGCGGAGATTACAAAAGTGTCTCCGGCCGCGGACGTCGTGCCGACAGTCGCTCCGCTGACGTCCGCCGTCCTGGCGTGCCGGCCGTAAGTGATATCGATGGCCGGGGGGGCGATCTGCGTCCACGGGCCGGTCTTGCCGGGCTCCGAATACCAGTTCCCGCTGGTGTTCTCCTGCACGATGCTGCCGTTCAGCGTCTCCAGCAGGACGACATTCGAGGTGACGCCGTCAACCACGCCGTTGACCGCGATTTGCAGGCCGCTCGACGCGGACTGAACCAGGGTCCAGGCGTTTCCCGCCTTATCGATGATCGGCTTGGCCGCCGCGGAGGTGATCCGCGTGCCGTTCGGGCTCGGGATCGGCTTTGCGGGGGCGGCGGGTTCGGTTTCGATGATCAGCGGCTGGTCCACAAGGCTCAATGTCACGCTGCTGACGTTGGTGAGCGTCTCGATGGGGGCGGAACCCTGCAACGGAGCAAACACCTCCACCTTCGCGAAGGTCGAGCCCAAATTCACCACGACCGAGGTGGGAGCGATGGTTATTTCCGTCTGGGTCGCCGGGTCCCAGATGGGCTGTTCGTTCCACACCGCGATATCGAACGCCCCGGTGCTTTTCTCCAGCAGCATGGTATGACCGGCCCACGGCAGTCCTGTAACGGTATACGGCAATACACCGGGGGTAAAGGTCGTTGCGACCGCTCCAGGGTCCTTCAGAATGGCCTCGAGATTATGGATGGCGACGGCGACCGGCTTGGGACTGTTGTCGTTATTGAACAGGCCCCAGTGCTGATCCGAATTGGTGTTGTTGGGATCGGCATTTTCATCGAGAAGCTCGTACAGGTAGATCTGCGAGAACCCGTCCTGGGTTGCGTCCAGCAGTTCGTTCAGCGTCATCTTCGCCTGGGCGTCGGGACTGACCCCGCTCGTTGCGTTGGTGTCGGAGTTGTACCCCGCCTCGGTGGCGACCTCCGGCCCGAGATTCGCGGCACCGTAATCCGAGGTGTTGTTGGCGCCGAAATACCAGGCCGGCTGGTCGCCGTTCGCCGGATACGGATGGATATTCGCATAATCCGCCAACCCGGATACCGGCTCATTCGTGCTGCCGCCGGTGAAGTCATAGACCGGCACGCCGGCCAGCAGCGGGTCGGAATGAACCGCGTTGTAAAGGGCGGTCTGGAATGCGATGGCGGCGGGCTGGCCGGTCTGCCCGTTATAGGTAAAGGGGAAGTAGTTTATTTCGTTCGGCCCCTCGACCGCCGCGATCGCTCCGGGATCGGCCTTTGCGAAGGCGTCGATGCCGGCCATCGCCGCCGTCAGGTCGGAGTTGCTGCTGCCGACGCAAAGATCGAACTTGATGCCGGCTTTGGCCAGTGCGGTGTAGGCGGCATCGAAGGTGGCCTGCCCGGTCCCCACGGGATAGATCGCATCGCGGACGTTGGTTATTCCGAGATAGGCGAGATCGCTCAGGACGTTGGTAACGCTGGTATAGGCGTTACCGTCGACGCCTGATTGCAGATGAATATTCACGCCGAACGAATTCAAAAACGATTCATCGCGGACTGCGGTAAGGGTGTTGGCTGCCATTGTCGTTCCTTGAGGCGTATATATACCGCCGAAATCATTGTTCCCTGGCGCAATCCGTACCATGATGGTACCAGATCGCTACCATGGGCGCCGGCTGATCGCCGCTCCCGGACCGGATATAGCCTATGGTTGCGTTTTCAGCACAAGAGTTTAATCGTAACGTCCTGTTTCGCGGTTCGGCTTTCTGGTGAGAACACGAGTGGCAATCATGCACGTTTCATCGAAACAACCATGCAACAAGACGCCGGCCCGGGCGGACGCAGCCGCTTGGTCCCGTCGCGGCCGCGCGCCGGCCGTCCAGCGGCCGGATGCTGCGACTTCGCCGGGGAAGCGATCTCAACGCCGGTTGGAGCGGGCCCGCATGCCGGCTGATACAAAATGAAGTGCGTCGCAGGAGACTGCTCGCCCGCGAAAAAACTCCGCGGGGTTGCGAGCGGCGGCAGGGAAGCGGACCGGCCGCCGGCACATCCCCGGCTGCAGAACACCCGGGTGTTTTCAGTCAGGCAGCCGCGCAGCCGCGGCGGCGCCCGGGAGGCGCTATCTGAGTTGGCCCGGGCGGGGATGGATGGCGTGAAGGGGGCGCTCGGCCCAGAATTTATACGAGACGGATTCGGTCATGAGATCGTCATATTGGCGGGCTGTTGACAGGATCGAATCTCGGTCGTAACGCACGCCTGCATCAATGCGGATAAGATCGGCGATGATGAGCCAGCTCGAAACCCTGTTCGACCATGCCCCGGAACTGATCCTCAAGTCAGCTCAGGCTGGGCGTCTGATACTCGAGAACACGTTTCAGTCTGCTGGTATGCCTCGGGACGACGCGGTGGCTCGCGTCGATGCCATTGTCGCCGCGGCAAAAGATTTCGTGCCTCGGGACCTTACGTTCGACGATGCCGAATCGCCCCTTGTTCTTGATCGTATCAAGGGTCGTCTGGATGCCATTGCGGCCGAACACGGGGGCGAAATCGCCAGGCAGCTTGCCGCGCTTGGGACTGGTCTCGCCCTGTCCGATCAGACCAGCGAGACCAAGATGCGCTGGGTGGTCATGGCGCTGCTGGTCTACGTCAATCTCGTCCCCGGCTTCAGCATCGATTCCGAGCACACATGGGCCGTGTCGAACACGCCGATGGTGCAGGAGATCGTTTCCAGGGTGCTTGACACGGTCGACCGAGGCATCGAGGCATGGAAGCAAGCCGAACTGGCTAAAACCGAAGAACCCCGCGACGGCGGTTCCGCATCAGGCAGCACAAAGCAGGCCCACCCGCCAAGTCCTTCCGACCATACGGGTGGTGGTCATCCGGCTTCACACCCTGACCACGCGGCCCCCTCATCCAGACCATCGCGAAACCAGCATGCGGGCCTCGTGCCTGAGGTAACGTCAGGCACCCGAACCGCGCTTGCGCGCGTCGTCCACATAAATGAATTGACCGACTCGAAGCAGATCGGAGCATGGTTCGAAGACGACACGGAGCATCTCGGACCTCTGCTCGAGCAGGTTCGTGTTGACCTGGGCAATAACAATTTTGGGCTGCCGAATCGTGGACTTGCCATGAGCCTGCGTGATCGGGTTTACACTCAACTGAATTTGGCGGCGTCCATGATGGGACCGCCGACGAAGGACGCCCGTTCATATTTCCGGGGCCACATCCGCAGTTGGTCACGTGAAGCTCCAGTAACATTTGACGTGGGAATAGTGCCGACGCGCATACCCGATTGCGGCGATGTGGTTTATCGGCTGGCTGTCAGGGTGCAGGCTCCGAGCATATTCACCACGAAGCGCTGGTCCGACATTTACAAGGTATTGGGCGCCGCTCTCCGCGGCGTGGCCAGCATTCGATCCGCCGCGGAGACCAAAGTCCTGGCTCGCGCGCCTGGCGGGTTCCGGCGAGGCCAGGCCAGCAGAATTCAGGCGGGTCATGGCGTTAGTGTGAGAGGCGGTGATCGCGGTACGATCGGTTGCATCGCCATCGAGCGGGACACCAATCGCCACCTCCTGGTGACCGCCGGACATGTCGTCAGTCAGCAGCAGGAGGTGGATTCGGTGAATGGCATCGACGCTTTTTCGCCGCCGTACGGCGATCCCGGGGACAAGCCGATTGGCACGGTTTACGCCGCCAGCTTCGTGACCAGACCATGGCGTCAGGATGTTTCCACTCTTTTGGGTCTCGTCCCGGAAACCGACATTGCTGGCATTGCAATCTTTGACGCATCGCAACTTGCGGGCCCCGACACGAGGCTGAGAGACGGCGTTTTCCAGCTTCAGAGGGCAACGGTCGAGTTCACCGACCAGGATTTGATCACCGGTGATCCGGTGATCAAGGGAACGTCCTTGACCGATGCAAGTCAGGGTGTCGTTACCGCCTTGCAGGTTGCGGTCAATATCACATATCCTCAAACTCTACGAACGGTCTGTGCTTCCAATCTGATCGAGGTCGGTTTTGATCGAGAGGTCAAGTCCGGTGAAAGTGGTACGGCTTGCTATGACAAATCCGGGCGGCTGATGGGCATCGTCATGGCTGGTACCCGCGTAGCGGACAACAAAGGTGCATGGCGACATATCGCGTATGTGCAACCCGTTCACGAATGGTTCGTTGGGCGTGGATGGGAGGTGTTCTGAACATGGCCACGCGCGCTCAGATAAATGCCATCTTTCCGGCCGCCTCCGATGCCGTTTTTCGCGAGACCGGCGTCTACCCCGATGGCGTCGGGATCACCGCCAAGGACGGCTCCCTGGCGCTTTCGGTCACACTGCTCGAATGGCCCGCAGCGGATCTGCCGGAGTCGATCCTGGGGGTTCCGGCGGTGTTTCAGGTCGTCGAGCGACCGGTCTTCCTTGGCCGTCCGCCCCGGCGGGGACGGGCGGCTGGTTAGCCGCCATTCGCCGAAAGCGCGCCAACACCGGAAACGCGGGCCAAGCCCGGCCACTGCACGAGCCAAGCCGAGCCCGCGGCGGCCTAGGCGTTCACATCCACCACGACCCGCCCGCGCGTCTCGCCTTTCAGGATCCGCCCGCCATACTCCGGCAGCGACCCCAGCGGCACCGTCTCGGTCATCGCGTCCAGCTTGTCCAGCGGGAGGTCGCGCACCAGCCGCCGCCACGCCTCCTGCCGCTCCGGCATCGGGCACATCACCGAATCGATCCCGATCAGCCTGACGCCCCGCAGCAGGAACGGGATCACCGTCGCGGACAGCTCCGTGCCGCCCGCCAGGCCGCAGGACGCCACGCTGCCGAGATACTTCAACTGCGTCAGGATGGTCGCCAGGGTCGTGCCGCCAACCGCGTCCACCGCCCCGGCCCAGCGCTCGCTGTCCAAAGGCCGCTCCGGCTGCTTCGCCAGCTCCGCGCGGTCGATGATGGCATGCGCGCCGAGCCCGCGCAGGTAATCGTGGGTCGAGGCGCGTCCGGTCGAGGCGGCCACCTGGTATCCCAGCTTCGCCAGGATCGCGGTGGCCACGCTGCCGACACCGCCGGCCGCGCCGGTCACCAGGACATCGCCCGTCCCCGGCTTCAATCCCTGGCGCTCAAGCTGCAGCACGGCCAGCATGGCGGTAAAACCGGCGGTGCCGATGGCCATCGCCTGCTGCGCCGACAACCCGTCCGGCAATTTCACCGGCATCGACGCCTTCACCCGGGCCTTCTGCGCGTAGCCGCCCCATTGCGTCTCGCCGACGCGCCAGCCCGTCAGAACCACCTTGTCGCCCGGCGCGAAGTCCGGCGACTCCGAGCGCTCGACGGTGCCGGCGAAGTCGATCCCGGGGACATGCGGGTATTTGCGCACGAGGCGGCCGAGGCCGTTCAGGATCATGCCGTCCTTGTAGTTCAGCCCGGAATACTCGA
The DNA here is from genome assembly GCA_903851415.1 of uncultured Rhodopila sp. Taxonomy (GTDB): domain Bacteria; phylum Pseudomonadota; class Alphaproteobacteria; order Acetobacterales; family Acetobacteraceae; genus Rhodopila. The sequence goes on from CAINOE010000174.1 coordinate 40,777, forward strand.
CCGCGACGGTGACCTCTCCGGCGGGCAGCGCCGCCTCATCGATCCGCTCGATCCGCGGCTCGACCTTCCCGCCCGACTCGTGCAGCACCAGCGCGTTGAATTCGCCCATGGTCTCGTTCCTCTCCTTCGATCGGCATCTTGCGGCGCCAGCATAGCGCACCCGCCGCGTCATGCCATGGCCCGGAGCCGGCCGCGGACCGCCAGCGGTGACGTGAACGGTTCAGCCGCCATACGGTTCGGCTGAACGGAACGGCTTCCGCGGTCCCGCGCTTCACTCCGGTCATTGCGAAGGGAAGCCGGCATGAAACTGTTCAAGTGCCAGAGTTGCGGCCAGGTGCTGTATTTCGAGAACACGCGCTGCGAATCCTGCGGCCATCAGCTCGGCTATCTGCCCCGTGCGATGACCGTCACCGCGCTGGAGCCGGACGGCGACAGGCTGCGCGCGCTGGCGGCGCCGGAGCGTCCGCTGCTGCTGTGCGACAACGCCGGATATGACGCCTGCAACTGGCTGACGGAGGCCGATGGCCCCGGCACGCTTTGCCTGGCCTGCCGGCACAACCGCACCATCCCCGACCTGACGGTGCCGCTGAACCTGCAGCGCTGGACCTTGCTGGAGCGCGCCAAGCACCATCTGTTCTACTCGCTGCTGCGCCTGAAGCTGCCGCTGAAGAACCGGATAGAGGATCCGGAGCACGGACTGGCGTTCGATTTCCTGGCCGATGCGCCGGACGCGGCGGCGCCGAAGGTGATGACCGGGCACGACAACGGGCTGATCACGATTGCCCTGGTGGAAGCCGACGATGCCGAACGCGAGCGGCGGCGGACCCGGATGCATGAGCCGTATCGCTCGCTGCTCGGGCATTTCCGCCACGAGGTGGGGCATTACTTCTGGGACGTGCTGGTGCGCGACGGCGGGCGGCTGGAGGATTGCCGCGCGGTGTTCGGCGACGACTCGCAGGACTACGCCACCGCCCTGCAGACCCATTACCAGAGCGGGCCGCCGGCGAACTGGCAGGAAAACTACGTCAGCCGCTATGCCAGCACGCATCCGTGGGAGGACTGGGCCGAGACCTGGGCGCACTACCTGCACATCGTCGATACGCTGGAGATGGCGAGCGCCTTCGGCATCAAGGTGCAGCCGCGGATATCCCGGGACGGTTCGCTGTCCGCGGCGGTCGACCTCGATCCGTACGAGACCGCGGACATGACCACGATCATCGACGCCTGGCTGCCGCTGACCTTCGCGATGAACAGCCTCAACCGGGCGATGGGCAACCCGGACCTGTATCCGTTCGTGCTGTCGCCGGCGGTGGTGACCAAGCTCAGTTTCGTGCACGACGTGATCCGTGGTCGCCCGGCGCCGTAAGGAATTGGCTTTCCCGGAGCGAGCGGTGGTAATCTTCGTGCCGGAGGGCTTATCCGATGGCACGCAAGACGGTGCTGGTCGCCGGCGCGACCGGCGTGGTGGGATACGCCGCGCTGAAGCATTTCGCTGCCGAACCGGGCACGGCGGCCGTGGCGCTGTCCCGGCGCCCGCCTCCCGCTGTGGGGTTCGCGCGGCATCTTGCGCTCGACCTGACCAACGCCGCCGCCTGCCACGACGCCGCGGAGGCGATGCGCGACGTCACCCATCTGGTCTATGCCGCGCTGTTCGAAATGCCCGGCCTGGTCGAAGGCTGGCGCGATGATCGTCAGATCGCCACCAACGACCGGATGCTGCGCAACCTGTTGGAGCCGCTGATGCGCGCTGCTCCGCGGTTGCGGCACGTCACGCTGCTGCAGGGGACGAAGGCGTATGGCGTGCATGTGCGGCCGCTGGCGGTGCCGGCCCGGGAGGGGCGGTCGGAGCTGCGGGAGCAGGCGAATTTCTACTGGAATCAGGAGGATTACCTGCGCGCCTGCCGCGCCGGGCGGGACTGGAGCTTCACCATCCTGCGGCCGGTGCTGGTGGTGGGCGAGGCCATCGGCGGGGCGATGAACCTGATCCCGGCCCTGGGCGTGCATGCGGCGGTGATGCGGGAGCGCGGGCCGATTCTGCCCTATCCGGGCGGGGCGGAGCGGGTGGGCCAGGCGGTGGATGCGGATCTGCTGGCGCGGGCCATCGGCTGGGCCGGCGAAGCGGCGGCGGCGCGGAATGAGACGTTCAATGTGGCCAACGGCGACGTGTTCACCTGGCCCAATGTCTGGCCGGCGATCGCCGGCGCCGCCGGCATGCGCACCGGTCCGGACGAGCCGTTTCTGCTGCAGTCGCTCGGCCGGGCGGACTGGGACCGGGCGCGGCAGAGATACGGGCTGGTGTCGCCGGGCCTGGCGGAGTTCGTCGGGCTGTCGCTGGAATACGCCGACTACCAGATGCGCTACGGCCACACCGAGCCGGGTCCCGCGGCGATCGTTTCTACGGTGAAGATCATGCAGGCGGGGTTTCACGAGGTGATGGACACCGAGGAGATGTTCCGCAAGTGGTTCCGGGTGTTCCAGCAAAAACGGTTGCTGCCGGGGCGGTAGGCCGGTTTGCTACCGTTCCTGTTTGTCACTGAGTTGTCCCGGACCTCATGCAGTTTGATTCTCCGCGCCGCTCAAGCCCGCGGTGTTCGCCATTCTGCGTGCAAGCAAACGCGTGGATGGCGTACCTCGCGCACTCAACGTCAGAATAGTGCTCCGAGGGGAAGTAAAAGCGCGGCGGCTGAAGCGTCCAATTTTCGTGAGACGCCCGTGCGGCTCTCATCGCGCGGGTAAACTCCGGGTCGGGTTTGTGGTTCGGCGTCCGCTTTACGCGCGGAGGACGCCGAGATTGTGAGATCGCAGAGAAACATTCCCGCGCCGTCGGCACAGTCGCGGCTTCCACCTTGGCTGACGCAGCCGGTTCATCGTAAAGCATTGAAACGGCGGATTCGGAAATGCTTCTCTGCGATCTCAAAATCTCGGCGTTCTCTGCGCAAAATTCGACCGATCAACCACCACCTGCGGCCGCCGCCGGTGTTGGAATAGCGTTTGACCTGCCGGGCGGCCTCCGTGACGATCGGTCGATTGCCGTATCGGTCGCTTGTAAGTAACGGTAGCGGCCGGATACGCCGGGTCCCGGTCGCAGGCAACCGAGCGTCGGAGCGCACAGCCGATCACGCGGTTGTATGGTGACCGCGCCCTGGCGCCGGCACGGCGTCAGGCGACCGACCGATCAAAAAATCCCGGGTTACCCCCTTGCAAGCGCACACCGCGTCTCCCAGTTCGGCAACTTGAGAACATATAGCGAACACAACCTGCGCATGCCCACCGACGAAGCCGCCCTGCCCTACAACCGCGACGCCATTTTCGACGCCGACGGGCCGATCAACCCGGTCTTCATGCTGGAGGCGATCCGCACGCTGCTGCGGGCCCTGCCGCTTGACGAGACTGAGCCGAAAGCCTGGCGGAACCGCCGGATGGGCACCGCGCTCATGGGCCTGGCGGCGCTGCATCCGCGCGACGAGATCGAGGTCATGCTCGGGGTCCAGGCGCTGTGCGCCTACCATGCCGCCGCTGCGTGCTGGCATCTCGGGATGAACCACCATTACCCGCGCGGCAGCGGATTGCGGCAGTTTTCCGCTGCCGCTTCGGCGGCGCGCACCTTCGACACACTGCTGAAGGCGCTGGAGCGGCGTCAGGCCAGGCCGCTGGCGGTCCCCGCCGGCCGCCCGGCGCCGCGCGCGTGGCCGGAACGGGACCTGACCGCGGAGGTGGCGCGGATGGAAGATCGCTGCCGCCGCGGCGAACAGGAGGCGGCGGAGAGCGAAGCGGAGCCGGAGGTCGCCTGGACGCCGGATGCGCTGGCCGCGGCCGACGCCATGCTGGAGCGCGCGCGGACCGAGTCCGAGAACGCGGGCCTGGATATCGCGCATACGGACGGGATCCTGCCCGGCGGCGGGATGATCGTGCCGGACAATCCGACGCCGCAGCAGGACGCTTACCTCGCCCGCCGCCTCGGTCTGTCGGTGAAGCAGGAGCGGGCGGAGAACCTGCGCAACGGGATCGACACGCTGCCGCAGATCCGGCCGCTGCGGCCGGGGGATTTTGTTCCGTAGCGGCTCGCCGCCCCGCGTCATGGCCTGTCTCATCCGGGCCGAGACGGTTGGGACGGCGCAGCCGCCGCTCATTCGACATTCCCGCCCACCGGCAAAGCCACGCCACCCGGCACGATCCCGGGCTTCAGCCCCGGGAACTGCTCCTGCACCGGCTGATCCGCCTCCACCCAGCCACCGCCCAGGGCTTTGTACAGATTCAGCAGCGCCTGGACCCGCGCCAGCCGCACCTGCACCAGCGTATCCTCGTCGTTGAACTGAGTGGTCTCCGCCGTCAGCACCGTCGTGATATCCACCGTCCCGGCGCCCAACTGCGCCCGGGCGATCGTCGCCGCCCGGGTCGCCGCCTCCACCGCGATTCGCTGGAGCCGCTCCTGTTCGCTGGCATAGCGCCAGGCGGTCAGCGCGGTATCGACATCGGTGAACGCCTGCACCACCGCCTTGCGGTAATCCGCGAGCAGTTCGTCGTAGCGGCCCTTCGCCTGGTCGAGCTGCCCGCGCAGCGTGCCGCCGTCGAACAGCGGCAACGTCAGGCCGGCGGCCACGGACGCCAGGGCCCCGCCCGGGGTGATCAGGTGGTTCAGCGCAGACGCCTGATACCCGGCGCTGCCGGTCAGGCTGACGCTCGGAAAGAATGCCGCCCGCGCCACCTTGATGTTGAAGTTCTGCGCGATCAGTTGCGCCTCGGCCCCGGCCACGTCCGGGCGGCGCGCCAGCAGCTCCGACGGCAGCCCCGACGCCACCGGCGGCAAATCGAGCGCCGTCAGCGTGCCGGGCGTCACCGTGATCCGCTCCGGCGGCTCCCCGACGAGGATTCCGAGCGCGATCACCTGCTGCTCCATCTGGCTGATGAAATTCGGGATCAGCGCCCTCTCCCCGTCCACCAGCGCCTCCTGCTGCGCGACATCCAGCGCGTTCGCCGTGCCGGCCTCCAGCCGCCCGCGGATCACCGCCAGAGTCTGCTCCGCGTCCCGCAAATTCTGCCGCGCCACGCCCAGCCGATCGGCCAGGGACAGGGCGGTGAACCAGGTGTTGGCGACGCCGGTGACGACGGTCAGCGCGACGGTCTGCTGGTCGAACCGGCTGAACACCGCCGAGGCCACGGCGGATTGCCGGGCCGCGAGGTTGCGGCCCCAGAAGTCCAGCTCGTAGCTGGCGTTCAGCCCGGCGCTATAGGTGTGGAAATCGATGCTGGCGTTCGATCCGCCGCCGCCGCCGCCGCTGAGCCCGAAGCGGCTGCTGCTGCCCGTCCCGAGTCCCTCATGCTGCCAGTTCGCATTGCCGGTGCCGGAGAAATCCGGCAGCAGCGGGGCCCCGGCGATGCGCACCTGCGCATCCGCCTGCCGCACCCGCGCGATCGCCGCCGCGATGTCGAAGTTCCGGGCGCGCGCCTGCTCGATCAGCGCGTTCAGCTCCTGCGAGTGGAAACCGCGCCACCAGTCCGCCGCCGGCCAGGCCGCCGTCGCGGACTGCGGCGTTGCGCGATAGGCCGCCGGAATGTCCAGCGGCGGGCGGTGGTAGTCCGGACCAAGGTCGCAGCCAGCCACGATCAGGACGGCGGCGGACAGGGCGGTCAGGCGGGGAAGGCGGATGGTCAAGAGCCGAAAATCCTCTGGCGGTGAGTGTCGGCATCAGCACGGCGCCGCGTTCCGCCCTTCATGCGACCCGGCGGCGCCTGTTGCCGGGGGAGAATCGGTCCGAGCTGAGGCTGCCCGACAACATGCGTCCGCCGGGAAAGTGGGCAACCCGCCATGCCGCACATTGAACCGCCAGGCGCCTGCTGTGCCAGCGCGGTCCGTCCATTAGCCAACATCTGCGATCAAGCCTATGGCGGAGAGAACATTGTGGCTCTGCCGATCGTACATCCGCCGAACTCCATCACCGCTGGCCATTTTGTCTGTCCCTGGCTTGCAATAGAGAGTCCCGCTTTCGGGGTAAGGCGGGGTTTCAAGACCGCATTCAACACAGAGGAAGAACGAGAGCCACGGAGGGCCACGGAGAAGAAACCGCCGGGCCAAGGCGCTCGCCCTCTACGCGAGCAGATGCAAAGCCGGATTTCATCGTTTGGTCATCGAGACACCGCCGCGCAGCCCGTAAATGCCGATCCTCGATCAAGGACCACCCCTTATGCTTCGCGATGCCGTGCGGTATTGGCCCAACGGCGCCCTTCTCGTCGCCGCGGCGATCGCGCCGGCCAGCCCCGCGCACTCGCAGGCTCCCGACGGGAGCCTTCCGGGCGCGCCGGAGATGCGGGCGCAGCAGCCGCTCGAACCGCATGCGCAAGCAACCGCGGATGGCAGCCTGTGGCAGCGAGACCGCCTGTTCGGCGATCCCGGCGGCTTCCGCTCAAAGCTTCAGGACGCCGGATTCACCATCACCCTACAGGAAACCAGTGAGGTTTTGGGCAATGTCACCGGCGACGCCACCGGCGCGGTGTATGAGGGCGCCACGCTGGCGGCGTTGCAGATCGATACCGCCAAGGCCATCGGCCTGCCCGGCGGCACGTTCAGGGTCAGCATGTTCCAGATCCATGGCCAGGGCCTCAGCGACGGCACCATCGGCAATCTCAACACCGTCAGCAACATCGAGGCGGCGCCCGGATCGCGGCTGTTCGACCTGTGGTACGAGCAGGCCATGTTCGGGGGCGCCGTATCGCTGCGCCTCGGCCAGCAGGCCGCGGACGAGGAGTTTCAGGTCAGCACCTATGGCGGGGTGTTCATCAACGCCTCGTTCGGCTGGCCGACTCTCGCCGCCGAGGCGCTTCCGGGCGGCGGTCCCGCCTACCCGCTGGCCGCGCTCGGCGGTCGGCTGAAGGTGCAGCCGCGCGACGACCTCGCCATCCTGGTCGGGGTCTACAGCGGCAGTCCGGCGCCGGACGGGCAGAACGATCCGCAGCTTCGCAACGCCTCCGGCACGTCGTTCGTCCTCGATCAGGGCGTCTTCGTCATCGGCGAGGTGCAGTATGCGATCAACGCCGGGGACAAGGCGGCCGGGTTGCCCGGCGCCTACAAGCTCGGCGCCTGGTACAATTCCAACGCCTTCCCGGACCAGCGCTACGGCGCCGACGGGTTGCTGCTGGCGGATCCGGCAAGCAGCGGCGTGCCGTTGTCGCACAGCGGCAATTACAGCGTGTATGCGGTGGCCGATCAGATGGTGTGGCGAGAGCCGGGCACCAGCGACCGGGGAATCGGCGTGTTCGCCCGCGTCACCGGCAGCAGCGGCGACCGCAACCCGGTGAGCGCATTCTTCAATGCCGGCGCGACCTGGAAAGGCGCCATCCCCGGACGTGAAGACGACACCATCGGCCTCGGCATCGGCGTGGCGCGGATCAGCGACAACGCCCGCGCGGCCGACAGCGATGTCGCGCACTTCAGCGGAGCGGCCTATCCGCAGCGCGCCCGCGAGACTGTCCTGGAATTGACCTACCAGGCGGCGGTGACTCCGTGGCTGACGCTGCAGCCGGATTTTCAATACATCTTCAACCCCGGCGGCGGCAGCCCGAACGTCAGCAACCCGGCCAGGAAACAAGCTGACGCCGCGGTGCTCGGGCTTCGGGGGGTGGTTGTGTTTTAGTGCGAAGTTGCGCCCGCTTCCGCGACGGGCGGCGGCAAATTCCACAATCAAATGATATCGATAACCGCGGCGGCAACCGGCGTGGCCTTGCGTGACCCGCCAGTATATGCAAAACGCCACCCGTCAATAAACCAATTCAAAACGAGGAACGTCCGGGGGTGACAGACAACACCATCCTGGAGACAGAAGGTCTCACGCGGGAATTCGGCGGCTTCCTGGCCGTCGATGGCGTCTCGTTGCGCGTGCAGACCGGGAACATCCATGCCCTGATTGGCCCCAACGGCGCCGGCAAGACCACCTGCTTCAATCTGCTGACGTCCTTCCTGCCGCCGACACGCGGCACGATCAGGTTCAAGGGCCGCGACATCACCGGCATGAAGCCGGCCATGGTGGCGCGGCTCGGGCTGATCCGCAGCTTCCAGATCTCCGCGGTATTTCCGCATCTGACCGCGCTGGAGAATGTCCGGCTCGCGCTTCAGCGCGTCCGCGGGGCCAGCTTCGACTTCTGGCGCTCCGAGCGGGTGCTGAAGGTGTTCGACGACCGCGCGCACGAATTGCTGTTCGATGTCGGCCTGACCGGCTTCGCCGACACCGTGGTGTCCGATCTGTCGTATGGATTGAAGCGCGCGCTGGAGATCGCCACGACCCTGGCGCTGGAGCCGGAGATGATGCTGCTGGACGAGCCCACCGCCGGGATGGCGCACGGCGACGTGGACCGCATCGTCGATCTGATCAGGCGCATCCGCCCCGGCCGCACCATCCTGATGGTCGAGCACAACCTGTCGGTCGTCGAGGGCCTGTGCGACAGGATCACCGTGCTGACCCGCGGCAAGGTGCTGGCGGAGGGCGACTACGCCACCGTCTCGAAGAACCCCGAAGTGATCGCCGCCTATCTGGGGACCGCCGATGCTTGAAGTTCAGGGCCTCAACGCCTGGTACGGCGAAAGCCACATCCTGCACGGCGTCGATTTCGAAGTGCGCGAGGGTGAGGTGGTCACCCTGCTCGGCCGCAACGGCGCCGGCAAGACCACGACGATGAAGTCGATCATGGGCCTGGTGCCCCGCCGCCGCGGCCATGTGAAGTTCCGCGGCGCCGAGACCATCGGCCTGATGCCGAACCAGATCGCCCGCGCCGGCATCGCCATCTGCCCGGAGGAGCGCGGCATCTTCGGCTCGCTTTCGGTGATCGAGAACCTGATGCTGCCGCCGATAGTGGCACCCGGCGGGCTGGATCTCGCGGAGATCTATGCGCTGTTCCCCAACCTGAAGGAGCGCGCCAGGACCGCCCACGGCACAAGGCTGTCGGGCGGCGAGCAGCAGATGCTGGCGATCGCCCGCATCCTGCGCACCGGTGCCAAGATGCTGCTTCTGGACGAACCCACCGAGGGCCTCGCCCCCGTCATCGTCCAGCAAATCGGCCGCACCATCCGGGAGATCAAAAACCGCGGCTTCACCGTGCTGCTGGTGGAGCAGAATTTCCGCTTCGCCTCGACCGTCGCGGATCGCCACTACGTGATGGAGCATGGCAAGATCGTGGACATGATTCCAAACCGCCTGCTCGACAGCAGCATGGACAAGCTGCACGAGTATTTGGGGGTTTGAGTAAAGGTGCGGCCCCCCTTCGTCATGGCCCGGCTTGTCCGGGCCACCTATCGCACGAGGAAGAGAATGCCGTCCACCCCTCCCCCGGCCCGCAACCCGTTCCGACCGCCCGCGCCGGGCGGCGGCTCAATCCGTGAAGTTATAAAGGTTCATCCCATGACTCTCACACGTCGTAGCGCTCTGACCACGGTGGCCGCGGCCGCCGCGCTTCCGCTCATCCGCCCTGCCCGGGCGCAGAAGCCGGTGATCAAAATCGGCGTCCTCAACGACCAGTCCGGGCCGTACACCAACACCGGCGGCCGCACCTCCGTCATCTGCACGCAGCAGGCGCTGGAGGATTTCGGCGCCGCGGCCAAGGGCCTCAATGTCGAGGTGATCTCGGCGGACCACCAGAACAAGCCGGACCTGGCGGTGTCTATCGTGCGCCAGTGGTTCGACCGCGACGGCGTCGATGTGCTGCTGGATGTGCCGACATCGTCGGTGGCGCTGGCGCTGCAATCGGTGGTGCGCGAGAAGAACAAGGTCTACCTGAACTCGGGCGCCGCCAGTTCGGCCCTGACCGGCGCGCAGTGCTCGCCGAATTTCGTCCACTGGACCTATGACACCTACATGCTGGCCAAATCGACCGGCGGGGCGATGGTGAAGGCGGGCGGCGATTCCTGGTACTTCGTCACCGCCGATTACGCCTTCGGCAAGCAGTTGCAGTCAGACACCACGTCGTTCGTTACCGCCGCGGGCGGCAAGGTGCTTGGTTCGGCACTGTACCCGTTCCCCGGCACCACCGATTTCTCGTCGTTCCTGGTGCAGGCGCAATCCAGCGGCGCGAAAGTCATCGGGCTGGCCAATGCCGGCGGCGACACGGTCAATTCGATCAAGCAGGCGAACGAGTTCGGCCTGAACAACTCGATGAAGATCGCCGCGCTGCTGATGTTCATCACCGACGTGCACGCCCTCGGCCTGGGTGTCGCGCATGGCCTGAACCTGACGGAAAGCTTCTACTGGGACCTCAATGACCGCACCCGCGCTTTCACCAAACGGGTGCTGCCGAAGACGCCGACCAACTATCCCAACATGGACCATGCGGGCTGCTACTCGGCCACCTTCCATTACCTCAAGGCGGTCGCCGACATGGGCGCGGCCGAGGCGAAGAAGGACGGCGTCGCGACGGTCAACCGCATGAAGGCGATGCCAGTGGACGACGACTGCTTCGGCAAGACCAAAATCCGCGAGGACGGCCGCAATCTGGTGCCCTCGTTCCTGTTCGAGGTGAAGAAGCCGTCGGAAAGCAAAGGCCCGTGGGACTACTACAAGCTGGTCGTGGAAACGCCCGGCAACGAGGCGTTCCGTCCGCTGGCCGACGGCCACTGCGCGTTCGTGAAAGCCTGACACGCGGCGGCCGGGCAAGGCGGGGTTTGAAAGCATGGGCGGATTGCTAGGCTACAGTTTTTCGTTTTTCGGCACCACGATCACCGTGGGGCAGATGCTTGGCCAGGGCACGCTCGGCCTGATCAACGGCGCTTTCTACGCCTGCCTGTCGCTGGGGCTGGCCGTCATCTTCGGCATGCTCAACATCATCAACTTCGCCCACGGGGCGCTGTTCATGATGGGCGCGTTCGTTTCCTGGATGCTGCTGAACTATCTCGGCATCGGCTACTTCCCGGCGCTGATCCTGGCGCCGCTGCTGGTCGGGATATTCGGCATCATCCTGGAACGGACCATCATCAGCCGGCTGTACAAGCTCGACCACCTGTACGGCCTGCTGCTGACCTTCGGCCTGGCGCTGGTGATCGAGGGATTGTTCCGCAACGGCTACGGCAGTTCCGGCATGCCGTACCAGATCCCGGATGTGCTCAACGGCGCCGTCAACCTCGGCTACATGTATATGCCGAAGTATCGCGCCTGGGTCGTCCTGGCCGCCGCGGTGGTCTGCCTCGGCACCTGGGTCATCATCGAGAAGACGTCGCTCGGCGCGACGTTGCGGGCGGCGACCGAGAACGCGCCGATGGTGCAATCGTTCGGCGTCGACGTCCCAAGGCTGGTGACCCTGACCTATGGCGGCGGCGTGGCCCTCGCCGCGTTCACCGGAGTGCTTGCGGCGCCGATTTACTCGGTGAACCCGAACATGGGGAGCAATTTCATCAATACCGTGTTCGCCGTGGTGGTCATCGGCGGCATGGGCTCGATCATGGGCTCGATCCTCACCGGTTTCGCCCTGGGCGTGCTGGAGGGGGTGACGAAGGTCTTCTACCCGCAGGCGTCCTCGACCGTGGTGTTCCTGGTGATGGTCATCGTGCTGCTGCTCAGGCCGCGCGGACTGTTTGGAAGGGCTGCCTGAGATGTTCGGATTTTCGCGCGCCGAGTCCATCGCCTTCGTGGTGATGCTGGTGGTGATCGCGGCCAGCCCGTTCGTGCTGTACCCGGTGTTCCTGATGCGCGTGCTCTGCGCCGCGCTCTTCGCCTGCGCCTTCAACCTGATGATCGGCTATGTCGGGCTGCTGTCGTTCGGCCATGCGGCGTTCTTCGGCATGGGCAGCTATGTCGCCGCCTGGACGATGAAATTCTGGCATTTGGATGCCTCGGTGGCGATCGTCCTGGGCGGCCTGACCGGCGCGGCGCTGGGGCTGGTGCTCGGCTTCCTGGCGATCCGGCGGTCCGGCATCTACTTCGCGATGATCACCCTGGCACTGGCGCAGATGGTGTATTTCTTCTGCGTCGAGGCCCCGTTCACCGGCGGCGAGGACGGCATCCAGCAGGTGCCGCGCGGGCATCTGTTCGGCCTGATCGACCTGTCCGACGACATGACGATGTACTGGGTCACCGCGGCGATCTTCATCGGCGGATTCCTGCTGGTGCACCGGATCATCCACTCGCCGTTCGGCCAGGTGCTGAAAGGCATCCGCGAGAACGAGCCGCGAGCGACCTCGCTGGGCTACCGCACCGACGACTACAAGCTGATCGCCTTCGTGCTGTCCTGCATGATCGCCGGCGTCGCGGGGGGCACCAAGGCGCTGGTGTTCGGCATCGCGACGCTGACCGACGTGAACTCGGCAACCTCGGGTGAGGTCGTGCTGACCACGCTGCTGGGCGGCCTCGGCACGGTGTTCGGGCCGGCGGCGGGCGCGCTGGTGGTGACCTCGATGGAGAACTACCTGGCGCAGTTCGGGGCGTGGGTGACGGTGACGCAGGGGGTGATCTTCATGATCTGCGTGCTGGCGTTTCGCCGCGGGATCATCGGCGAGTTGGGGGCGTTCCTGAAGATCTCTCTGTAGCAATCAGGGCTTTCCCAGAAATGCAGCCTCCAGGTCTTCGCACGCCGCCGTCAGCGCTGCGTCGAGCGTAACGGGACAGATTTCCGGCCCGCGGCGGAGTACCTTGCCGCCATGCCGTAGAGGCCGTCCTCCGGCCAGCCGAAACCGGCGCCTTCCCCGGTCCCGGCCTGCCGAATGTCCGGCGCAAGCGGTGACGATTACTCGCCGAGATTTTGCGCCATCTGCAAATGTTCCTGCAACGTCGGCAAGGTCGACTCCGCCCATGCCTTCAGCTTCGCATTCTCGCCGGCCTTGCCGTAGCGCTGGAACAACGAAACGGCGTCTTTATGCCCGCTGACCTGGTCGCTCTCGTATTGGCTGTCGAAGTCGTTGCCGTGCAAGCCGTTCAGCTTGCCGAGCATGCTTTGCTGCGACGAACTCACCTCCGTGGGCAACTTCGCGTCAACGCCGCCGCCGGTGAGGATAGCCTTCAGCTCGCCCGTGGTTTTGTTATGATCGGCAATCATTTTTGCAGCGAACGCCTTGATGCGTGCGTTGCCGCTGTGCAGCGCCGCCTCGCTCGACTTGATCTCGAACATGTCGCTTTGCGCGGCTTCGGTGACGAAGTCCTGCGTTGACGGCGTGATGCCGGCTACCGAGTCCACGCCGGTCTTCTCGCCCAGAGATTGCGCTGCGGCCGGCACCGCCAGCAGCAGGCAAATTCCAAAAGTCGTAGACCGAATCATCGGCTTTGCTCCATGAGAGGTTTGCCGCCCCGGAATTGGCTGCGAGAGCGAAGGTTTCCCGGGAACGATGGGCTGATCAGGATGTGACCCGATTTCGTCCTGTCCGCTGGCCGGACCGCGCGCTCAATCCCGGTTCGCTCAGACGATCGGCCCCCTGCCCCGGCCGAGAAAGTTCACGATCAGGACGACCAGGAAGATGACAATGAACACATAGAACAGGATCTGGGCGATGCCCGTGGCAGTGCCCGCGATGCCGCCGAAACCAAGCAGGCCGGCGATAAGCGCTATGACAAGAGCCACGAGCGCGTAGTAAAGTAGATTGCCTGCAGGCATATTTTTGCTCCCCTATGCAGACGCCATTCGTTGACGCGGCCGAAACGGCAGCCGGCAAACCGAACTACGCTGACAGATGACCCGGGTTTCATGGACTGCGATCACCTTTGCCCGATCCGGACTTTCACCCGGCGGATGCGATGACGGCGAACTGACGATGCGACGCCAGCGCGCCGCCCGACGGGTGGCGGTCTGCAACCCCCCGGCAGCCGTCGCGTTCTCAGGCCAGGCAGAGAATGGAGTGTTCCGGCATGAACGATGAGGCAGGCTCGGCACCGGGTCCCGGCGGTAACGGGCAACCCGATCTATCGACCCCATATGCGGCGAGCGGCGGGCTTTTGCGCGCGGCCGGTCAGCAGCAAACGCTGGATCAAACGGATCAGCTCGCAACATTCGTGCGGCAGCAGCCGCTCACAGCGGCGCTGGCCGCCCTGGCAGTTGGTTACGTGCTTGGGAAGATTAGCTGAGCGCGGATATCCGGCAACCGGGAAGCGCCAGGCCGGCCGCCGGTGCCGTGGCGGTGCAGCGAACGGCGGAGACCGCCCGCACCACGGCTTGGAAGCGGACCCGGCGCCCGCTTACATCCCGAGCGCCCGCCGGTAGACGTCAAGCAGGGTCTCCTGCTCTTCCACGTCGGCAGGCTCCTGCTTTCGCAGCCGGATAAGCTGGCGGACGACCTTCACCTCGAAGCCCGCGCTTTTGCATTCGGCGTATACATCCTTAATATCGCTTGCCAAAGCGTTCCGCTCTTCTTCGAGTTTCTCGATCCTTTCGACAATGCTGCGCAGCCGATCGGCGGCGATGCCGCCTGTCTTCGGGTCCGGGTCATCGGTCTGCCGCTTGCGGCTGCGGGCGGCCGGGTCGATCGACGTGTCAGACATCGCGGTTCATCCTGAAGGTGGCATGAGGCGATAAGCTGAGGCGCGCCGCGCGCTCGCGCCGCAGCATGCCGATCGGCTCCGCCAGGCGGCGCAGCCCGTCCGCCGCGGCTCCGGCGCCATGACTTTCCTCTTCGCTGACCTGTTTGGTCGCCATCGATTCGACTCTCCGTTTCGGCAGGGCGGCGGCAATAGCTTCGCCGCCGGCGGCGGTCAACGGAAAACGGGCGGCACCTTACCCGGGCGCGTGAACCGGCGTGCACGGGTTCGGCGGCGGGGCGGTCACTCCCGATGGCCTGCCCCCGATGGCCTGTCACAGCAGCGCCGGGGCTGCATGGCTCCGGCGCGGCTGACATGAGGCTTTCCCTGGCACAGGCCGGAACGGTCCCCGTCCCGGCATGCGCCCGGGGCCCGTCAGGCGACGATGCTGGCGCCCTCGGTGGCCTGAGCCCGGCGCGCCTGCCAAAGTGCCACGAAATCAATCGGCTGCAGCAGCACCGGGGGGAAGCCGCCGTCGCGGGTGACGTCGGACAGGATGTTGCGGGCGAACGGGAACAGGATGCGCGGGCATTCGACCAGCAGGACCGGCTCGATCGCGTTGTCCGGCAGGCCGGTCAGGGTGAACACCCCGGCATAGGAAAGTTCGGCTACAAAAACGACAGCGCCGCCCGCCGCCTGGCCGTTGGCCTGGCCCGCCGAATCGTGCGCCTCGGCCTTGATAATCAGCGACACTTCGAAGACGCCCTGATCTTCGCGCAGGCGGCGGGCCTGGACATCGAGGTTGATGTTGACCTGAGGCTGGGCGCGAAGCTGCGTATAGATCGCCGGCGCACCCGGAACTTCGAAGGACAAATCCTTCACATACTGGATGTTGACCACCAGCGGCTGCGGCGGAGCGGCCGCCTGCTGCGGGGAAGGATCGGTTTCGGACATGATGAACTCCGTTGCTGGATCGCGCTGCCTTGAGACAGGACCGGGTAGCCGGCGCGCCGGTAGCATGCCTGAAGCCGGATTGCTACCGGCGTTCTTCCGCCTTGTTAATTAAGCGCACCAGACGATCCGTTCCGGGGCCGGCGCCGACGGGTCGCAGCGCAGCCACTCGCCGTTGGCGACGCTTTGCCCGGTCAGGCTGAGAATGAACCCCCAATGGCTGATCACCAGCGTATGCGCCCAGTCATGCCGCGCCGCCAGTTCGTTGCGGAAGCGCGCGGCGCGGCCGACGATCCCCGCCTCGGGTTCTTCCTCCGCCGGCCACCAGACCTCCTCGACCGCCGAAAAATCGTGCCCCGGCCAGTCGCGCTCCAGCGCCGCCCGCGGCGAGCCGATGTCGCAGGCGAAGGCGAACCGCTCGCGGACGATCGGATCGACACTGACCGGCACGCCGAGACGGGCGGCGACCGGATGCGCGGTCTGCAAGGCGCGGGTGTACGGCGACACGATGATGCGCCTTATGCCCTGGTCCGCGAGTTGCTCCGCGGCCTGCTCCGCCTGGCTGTGGCCGAGTTCGGTCAGGCGCGGATCGAAAATGCCCGGATCGCGCCGGGTCGCGGTGAAATGAAGGTTGAACTCGCTCTGTCCGTGGCGCAGCAGGATCATGCCGCGGTCCTACAATCGCCGCCGGGCGGCGGCAAGGCCGCAGCCGAAAATCACCCGGAACGGACGATTTCGCATCGAATCCGCCGCGGATTCGTTTGTCATCACCGCGGATCGCGCCTATCTCTGCGAAGGCAAGGAGTGAGGACATGAACGCGAGCGGCTTACCGATCGACCTGATACTGTTTGGCATGATCGCGGCGTTCCTGGTCCTGCGGCTGCGCAGCATCCTGGGCAAGCGCACCGGGTTCGAGCGGCAGGCTCCTCCGCCGATGCCGCAGCAGCCGATGCGCAAGCAGGCCCCGCCGATCATCGAGGGCCGTGCCGAACCGGTGGCGCCGGCCGGGCCTCAGGCGGTGCCGCCCGTGGCCTCGCCGACGGGGCAGGCCCTGGCGCGGATGCGGGAAATCGATCGCGGCTTCGATCCGGCGCACTTCCTCGCCGGCGCGGAGCAGGCCTTCCGCATGATCGTCGCGGCGTTCGCCTCCGGCGACCGTGCCGGCCTGCGCGCGTTGCTCTCGGATGACACCTGCAAGGCGTTCGAGGAAGCGATCTCCGCCCGCGAGAAAGCCGGGGAGACCCAGATCAGCGAGATCAAGTCGATCCAGCAGCTTGCCATCGAGGACGCCACTGTCCGCGGCACGGTCGGGGTGGTCACGGCGCGGATCGTCTCGGACCAGATCAGCTACACGCATGATAAGGACGGGCGGCCGGTGGCGGGCACGGACGCGGTGACGGAGATCACCGACCTGTGGACGTTCGAGCGGGACCTGACGCAAAGCGATCCGACATGGCGGCTGGTGTCCGCCCGCAGCGGTTAGCCATGATGGGGACGAAGCCCCGGGTGGGCCTGTTCGTGACCTGCCTGGTCGACACGCAGCGGCCCTCGGTCGGGTTCGCGGCGATCAAGCTGCTGGAAAGCGCCGGCTGCACGGTCGAGGTTCCCCTGGCGCAGACCTGCTGCGGCCAGCCGGCCTACAACGCCGGCGACCGCCGGACCGCGCGGGACCTGGCGGTGGGCATCGTCGCGGCGTTCCGGGACTACGACTATGTGGTGGCCCCGTCCGGGTCGTGCGCCGGGATGCTGAAGCATCATTTGCCGCATCTGTTCGACGATGACCCCAATCTGCGGGACGCGGCGGACGCGCTGGCATCCCGGGTTTACGAGCTGGTCAGCTTCCTGACCGATGTGCTCGATGTGAAGGATACCGGCGCCCGGTTCGCGGGGACGGTGACGTATCACGACAGTTGCTCCGGCCTGCGGGAGCTGGGGATCAGGCAGCAGCCGCGCGACCTGCTGCGCGCCGCCGGGGCGACGCTGGTGGAGATGGCGGAGCCGGAGGTCTGCTGCGGCTTCGGCGGCCTGTTCTGCGTCAAGTACCCGGAGATTTCCGTCCGCATGGTGTCCGACAAGACCAGGGACATCGCGGCGACGGCGGCTGATACCTTGCTGGCCGGAGACATGGGCTGCCTGATGAACATGGCCGGGCGGCTGCAGCGGGAGGGGCACCAGGTGCATGTCCGGCATGTGGCCGAGGTGCTGGCGGGCATGACGGACGATCTTCCGCCGATTGGCGAGCCGCGCGGCTAGCGGTGCACCATCGCCATGGTCCGGCCTGTCCGGGCCGCCTGTCGCGGCAGGGTGCCGGTATGAGTGGACCGAACAGGCCGGGTCCTGACGATGGGGGCCGTCCTCAGTTCCGCTTCCGCTCGAAATCCTCATCGGCGATATCCGTCGAGGGCAGGCTCGCCGCATCGGAGACGATTACAAGGGCGTTATCGCCCTGGATGTTGAAGACCTCATCAAGCCGCCGCGCCCGCATTCCCGCGGCGAAACTGCCGCAGGCACGGCTCCACAGCTCGCCCAGGGCGAACTCCGTCCGGTAAGGTCCTTCCGGCACCGCCTCGACGGTCGCGTGCCCGCCCGGGGCCAGGAACACCGACAGCGCCAACGTCCCGGAGGCGTCGCGCAGCTTGACAACCGCCGGCTGCACCGCCCGGTTATCGAGCCGCAACCGTCCGCCGCCAAATCCGGTCCGGTCCAGCAGTTCGCCGTCATACGGCGGCGCGCCGGCGTTGTAGCTGCAATAGGCGCGCCGTGCCGCCTCGGCATCGCCGGGCGCAACATGCGAGGCGTCGATATAGCCGTCGGGCCTGTCCGCGACCAGCACCTCCAGCATGCCGTTCTGCCGCAACAGCCGCACCGCCTGCAGCGTGCTGAAGGGCGGAAGTTGCCGATCGGGAATGACAACGTTGCGGGAGGCGTCGAGACGCCACAGCACGGCGGGGGTCGCGGCCGGGATCACGTAGAAATTCGGCGTGCCCGCCAGGCTGACGGGGGGCGGCCCGTACAGCGTGGCAAAATGCGCATCCGGCGGCAGCGGCTCGATCGACTGGGCGTTCGGCCTGATCCCGGCGCTGACGACCTTCACGGGCTGCCGCATGTGGATCACCGCCTCGGCCACGCTGACGCACAGCACCGCGCCGACACCAAGCCAGACAAAGACCGGAAGGTTGAGGAACCGGGGCCGTCCCGGCGGCTCCGGTCCGGCGCGAGGCACGGGGGGCGGAGCGAATACCTCCGGTTCGACCGCCTCCGGCACGACGGGCCGCGCCGACTCGTCGTAATCCCGGCGGCGGCCGGGGTCCGACAGCACATCGTAGGCCTGCCTGAGCGCGACGAACGACGCGGTATTGCCGGTTTTCGGCACGTCGGGATGCAGCAGGCGCGCCTGCCGGCGGTATGCCGCGGCGATCTCGGCCCGGTCAGCCGTCGGCGTCACCCCGAGACGGGCGTAATAGCCCTCGGGATCCAATCTTGTTCGTACGGGCGGCATCAGGCTTAGATATTAAATCAACGTCGTCCTGAAAGCATCCCCGCGATTGCAGGGCCGGGAAGGAGACTCCGTGCAGGCAGGACAAGACAGCGCCCTCCGCTGGCTGGCGCTGGCGGTGCTTCTCGCGGGCGGATTTCTGCCGCCGCTCGATTTTTTCATCGTCAACGTGGCGCTGCCGTCGATTCGGGAAGACGCGGGGGCGACCCCAGCCGAACTGCAACTGGTCATCTCCGGCTATGCGTCCGGCTATGGCGTTTTCCTGATCACGGGCGGCCGGCTCGGCGACCTGTACGGCCGCAAGCGCTGCTTTCTCATTGGCATGGCCGCCTTTTCGCTCGCCAGCCTGGGCTGCGGCATCGCCCCGTCCGCCCCGGTGCTGGTCGCCGCCCGGGTCCTGCAGGGATCGTCCGCCGCGCTGCTGATGCCGCAGGTGCTCGGCTCGATCCGCGCGTTGTTCGCCGAAGAGCGGGAACTCGCCCGCGCCCTGAGCTTCTACGGCATCATGATGGGCATGGCGGCCGCCATCGGCCAGTTCAGCGGCGGCGCGCTGATCCAGTGGAATCCGGCGGGCCTGGGATGGCGGGCGGTGTTCCTGCTGACCCTGCCGGTCTGCGCCTCCGCGCTGGTGCTCGGGTCAAGGGTGGTGCCGGAGACCGGCGGCGGCGCTGATGTGCGGCTGGACCTTGGCGGAGCGGGCCTGATCTCGCTGACCCTGGCGGCGATCGTCGTGCCGCTGTCCGTCGGCCGCGACCAGGGCTGGCCGCTTTGGGTGTTCGCCGCGCTGGCCTGCGTGCCGTTCCTCGCCGCCGGGTTCGTCCGCTACGAAGCCTGGCTCCGCCGCGCGGGAGGCATGCCGCTGGTCGATTTTGGCCTGCTGCGCATTCCGAGCTTCAGGCGCGGCGTGCTGGTCTGCACGCTGTTCTTCTTCACGACCTGCTTCTACCTGCTGTTCGGGCTGTACCAGCAGGAAGGCCGCGGCGTGCCGCCGTTGCAGACCGGCCTGGCGATCGTGCCGTACGGAGCCGGCCTGTTCATTGGTCCCCTGATCAGCGCCCCGCTGGTGCGGCTGCGCCCGAGGCTGCTGTCCATCGGCATGGCCATCCAGGTGTTCTTCTATGTCGTGGTGGGCGTGCTGGTCGCCCGCGGGACCAGCGGCGCGGTCTTGCCGGGCGCGGTTTTCCTCGCCGGCCTCGGCCAGGGAATCGCGTTTCCCCGCCTGTTCGCCACCGTATTGGGCGACGTTCCGGCATCGCAGGGCGGAGTCGCGGCAGGCATCGCCAACTCCGCCATGCAAATCGGCGCCGCCGTCAGCGTCGCCACTGTCGGCACGCTGTTCTTCGCCGTGCTCGGCGGCGAAACCGGGGAACGCGCCTATGCGCATGCCTTCTCGATTGCGCAATGGACCGCAACCGCGGGCTTGTTTCTGGCCTTTCTGATCGCCATACCACCGCGCCGCGGGCCGGACGCCGCCTAAATCATGGCCGCATACTTGCGGCACCGGCCCGTCCATGAGTATGGACCACCGCATGCGAACGATTTCCTCCAGACCGCGCTTCCTCCGCTCCGCCCGGGGCATTGTCGTTGTCGCCGGCGCCCTGGTGCTGCTGACCGGGTGCAGCAGCGACAAGCTGGCCCGCACCTTCGGCCTGACCCGCGACGCGCCGGACGAATACACCGTCACCACGCGCGCGCCGCTGTCGATGCCGCCGGACTACAACCTGCGTCCGCCCCGCCCGGGCGCGCCGCGTCCGCAGGAGCAGAGCGAGCAGCAGCAGGCGCAGGCGGACCTGGTGCCCGAGACGTCGTTGAACGCGCCCACCAGCGCCGACAGCCCGGGCCAGGCGGCCTTGCTGGAGCAGGCCGGTCCGGCCGCTCCCGCCGATATCCGCCGCACGGTGGACCAGGAAGCCCGCACCGGCGCCGCCAATGACAGCTTCGTCGACAAGCTGCTGTACTGGCGCAAGCCCGACACCCGGGGCGCCGAGGTCGATGCGACGAAGGAATCGCAGCGCCTGCGGCAGAACGCGGCCTTGGGCGAGGCGCCGAATGTCGGTGAGACGCCGGTTATCCAGCAGAAGAAGGAAGGCTGGTTCACGCACCTGTTCTCCTGGCTGTAGGCGGCCCGCCGGGTGACGGCTGAACCCAACTTCGTCCAGGCCTGCGAGGGTCCCGTGTTTGTCGGCCCCGGGGACGGGACGCTGGCCTGCGCGTGCGGGCGGGTGCTGATCGCGGGGTACGATCCCGCCCGCTTCCTGGGCGTCGCCATCCGCTGCGGGGGTTGCGCGGAGGTCACGGCGACTCCGGCTTTGCCCGCGGGCCGCGCGCCGCCGGCGGCCGTGGTGGTTGCCGAGACGGTCGCGGAGCCGCGAACCGCCACGGCGACCTTGCCGGCGGACGTCCATGTCGCCGGACGGATCGAATATGACCGCATCGCGGCGCTGTATCTGCCGCACACGCCGCCGGACAATGTCTACCGGATCTCGGCGGACGTGCTGGACCGGGTCGCGGCATGGCATGAGGCTGCCATCGGCGCGCCGCTGCCGGATGGCGTTGTGACCGGCGACGATCCGTTCGCGGGGTCGATGCAGCATGCCCTGGCATGGGCAGTCGCGCATCTGCGCGGCCGGTTGCGGGCGGATTCGTGGGCAAGCCGGGAGTCGGAGGCCAGTTCGGCGGCGGCGACCAATGTCGCGGCGTTCCTGCATTTTGTCCGCACCTGGTCGCACCATCCTCTGTTTCCCGCCATGGCGACGACCGCGGCGGAGCGGGGTTTCTCGCTGCACGGGCTGGCGCCTTTCGCTGCGGCGCATTGCCTGGCCCAACAGGGCAACCGCATCGGCTTCCCGACCCCGAAGGAGGTGCCCGGGCGCATCGGGTTCCTTTATGTCGCGGCCGGGCCGTCCGGCATGGTCGCCGTGCATCCGGAGGTGTTCGACCGGTTCGAATATCCGCATGGCCGCGCCTGGACTCCGGCTGAACTCCAGGCCGCGGTGTCGGAGGTTGTTCAGCGGGCGCAGGGGCGGATCAACCTGAAGCATCCGGGCATCCTGCTGCTGTCGCCGGGGGTCGCCTTAGGCGGCTACGACGAGGCGTTGATCGAGGCGGTCAAGACTGCCGTGCAGTCCGCCGGCCGCAGGAACCGCGGACTGATGGCGGTGGCGCCGATTGTGCTGCGGATGCAGGACACGCCGGACCCGCAGGCGGTGCGGTTCGGGTATGGCCTGTTTCCGATACTGAACCGGCACTATCGCGGGGAGACCCTGGCCGGGGCGGCGGGCTAGAGCATCTTAAGGCTGAGTGGAATCGTGGCGATGACCCTATTCGTCATGGCCTGGACAAGCCGGGCCATGACGGTGTGGCAGCGTCCGCCGCCTTTCCGGTCAGCCTGGACACGCTCCAAGGGTGCCGATGGCGCCCGCCGCCGTTGCGGTGCCGATGCCGGCGCAGCCGCTCCGGCGGCCGCATGCCTGGCCGCCGATCTGCTCAGGCTCATTCTTCGTGCGGGATGACGTGGCAACCGGCTATGATGCGCCTCAGGGTACATGATGAGGACACAACCATGCGCCTTCCCCTGATTCCGCCCTCGAACCTGACGCCGGAGCAGCAGGTTCTGTACGACGACATGCGCACGGGCATCGAAACCAGCTTCAAGGGCTTCTCCACCATCCGGGAGGACGGCGCCCTGATGGGGCCGTGGAACCCCTGGCTGCATGAGCCGGCTTTCGGCAAGCCGGTGTGGGACCTGGTCAAGGCGCTATCGGCCAGGCCGTCCCTGCCGCCGGCGGTGCGGGAGGTCGCCATCCTGGTGACCGGCGCGCATTTCCGGTCCGCCTACGAACTGTACGCGCATGTCATCGTCGCCGAGAACCGCGGGCTGAGCGACGAAAAACTGGCCACGATCGTCGCCGGGCAGCGCCCGGTCGATCTGACCCGGGAAGAAGCGGTTGCGTACGACGTCGCCTCCGCGCTTGTCAGAGGCGGCGTGTTGCCGGATCTGACGTATCGGTCCGCGGTCGCCACGTTCGGAGCGCATGAGGCGGCGGAGCTGATTCAGCTCGTCGGTTTGTACTGCATGGTTTCCGTCACGCTGAACGGGTTCGACGTGCCGGTGCCGGAAGCGTGACGCGATGGCGGCGGGTTGCCGCCTTGATGCCGGAATCAGTATTTCCGCATCAACGCAACGATCCGCCCCTGCACCTTCACCCGGTCCGGCGGGAAAATCCGCGTCTCATACCGCTCGTTGCACGGCTCCAGCGCAATCGAATTGCCCTTCCGGCGCAGACGCTTCAATGTCACCTCGTTGTCGTCCACCAGCGCAACGACGATCTGCCCGTTCTCCGCCGTGTCGCCCTTCAGGATGATCACCGTGTCGCCGTCGAGAATCCCGGCTTCGACCATCGAATCCCCGGACACTTCGAGTCCGTAATGTTCTCCCGGACCGAGCAGCGCCATCGGCACCTCGATATGATTATCGGTATCCCGCAACGCCTCGATCGGCAGCCCGGCGGCGATCCGGCCGTACAGCGGCAATTCGATCGCCCCGGCGTCGCTGGCGGTGCGCACCCCGGGAAGCCGCTGCGTGAAATCGCCGCGAATCACGTTGGGAGCAAACCCCCCCGCCGCCGCGCCAGCCTCAGCAACCGCCGGTTCCTGCACGGTCATGTTGTCCGGCAGGCGCAGCACATCGAGCGCCCGCGCGCGGTGATGCCGCCTTTGGATATAGCCGCGTTCCTCCAGCGCCGAGATCAGGCGGTGGATGCCTGATTTCGACCGCAGGTTCAGCGCGTCCTTCATCTCCTCGAAGCTGGGGGAGAAGCCGGTCTGTTTCAGGTGACTGTCGATATACACCAGAAGTTCATACTGTTTCCGGGTCAACATGAAAGGCGTCCTTGCGAGGAGTCCCTGGGAGTCCCGGCGAGAAGTCCGGAACAAAGCGGCAACCGTCACGCCCGTTCTATGTTGGTTCCATTCGTCTCGTCAAGCAAAACAATGGATAAATTTTGAATATGCACGCATGCAACGCCGATTCGTCTTGCGCGCGACGCCTCACAACCCCAGCGAATCGAGCCGGATAATGCCCACCTCCGCCCCTTCCGGCAGAGCCGGTTCGTGCGGCGGGCGCACAATCAGCGCATCCGCCTGTGCCAGCCGGCGCAGCATCGCCGAATCCTGCACCGCGAACGGTGTCGCCACCAGCCGCCCGTCCGGGTCGGCGCTGATGGTTGCCCGCAGATGATCCGTCCGCTTGTCGTTCGCCCGCAGCGCCGCGCCGAGGACCGCTCCGGTGACGGGCGGCGGCGCGGCCGGGAGTCCGGATAGAAGCGACAGCGCCGGCAGCAGGAACAGGATCGCGCACACCAGCGCGGAGACCGGATTCCCCGGCAGGCCGATGACCGGAGTCGCCCCCATCCGGCCGAACAGCAGAGGCTTGCCCGGCCGCATCGCGATCTGCCAGAAATCCAGCGTCATGCCGCGCGCCTTCAAAGCCGAAAGCACCAGATCGTGGTCGCCGACGGACGCGCCTCCGGTGGTGACCAGCAGATCCATCCCGGCGATCGAATCGGCCACCGCGCCGATGGCCGCCTCGTCATCCTTCACATTCGGCAGGATCAGCGGGTCCCCGCCCGCGGCGCGGACCAGGGCCGCCAGCGCGTGCGCGTTGGAGCTGACGATGCCGCCCGGCGGAATCGGCTCGCCCGGCATGGCGATCTCGTCGCCGGTGGAGAGGATGGCGACGCGCGGACGGCGATGCACCGTCAGCCAGGGATGGTTGGCGGCGGCGGCGAGGCCGACGTCGCGCGCGGTGATCCGCCGCCCGGCGGGCAGCACTTCGTCCCCCGCGGCAAAATCCTGCCCCGCGCGCCGGATGTGGCGTCCGGTGATCGCAGCCACGTTGACGCGGATGCGGTCGCCGTCGCGGGTGACATCCTCCTGGATGATGACCGAGTCGGCGCCGTCCGGGACCACGCTGCCGGTGAACAGCCGCACCGCCTCGCCCGCGCCGACGCGTCCGGCAAACGGATGGCCGGCGGGGGCGTCGCCGATGACGCTCAAACAGGCGCGCGGAACCCCGTCGGCGGCCCGCAGCGCATAGCCATCCATCGCCGATATGTCGGCCGGCGGCTGGGTCAGGCGAGCCAGGACAGGCGCCGCGGTGACCCGGTTCCACGCCTCGGCCAGGGCCACCACCTCGGGCGCGGCGGGGCGCACGGCGTCGAGGATACGCTGGCGGGCTTCATCGACGCTGATCATCAAGGGCTCCGGATGGCGGTTTGTCGGCTGGCCACTGTGCGCAATGCGGCGGGCCGGCTCAAGACCGGGCGCGGGACCAAAGGGCGGCAGCGAAATGCCTGCCCCGGGCCTGGCCATGACGGATGCGGCTCACACGTTCGGCGCGCCGCCATCGACCAGCAGCCGCAGCACCGCCATCCAGGGGAACCTGGCGTCCAGGACCACGCCCTCCGGCGTCGCCAGCCTGCCGTCACCGGTCACCGGCACGGTGTTCATGGTCACCGAGTCCTCGACATTGCCGCCGATGACGGCGATCCGGCCCGGCGCCGCCGTGTCCACGACGATATCGCAGTGCGAGGTGAACAGGCCCGCCGTTGGCAGATCTTCATAGCGCAGGCCGCGTGCCGTGCCGCGGCCGAAACAGATCAGATCCCCGGGGCGCGGCGCATAGTCCTGCACCCGCTCGGCCGCGACCAGCCAGCCGGTGGCCTGGCCGAGGGTCATGCGCTTCGCCGCGTTGATGTAGTCGGCATGGTCGCCGGAGTACGGAAAACCCGTGCCGGCCCCGGCGATGCGCATCACGTAGGACACGAACGCGGCGGACCAGGCGTAGGCGCCGTCCTCCTCCGGAGGAAACACCCCGCCGCCGCCGTCATGCCTGCCGGTCCAGCCGCTTTCCACGGAACCGGCGTTCAGGCCGAGCCACCAGTATTCGCCGACGCGCTGCCATAGCCCCTCCTCCCGTTCCGGCTTCACCGTGCGGGCCGCATCGGCCTCGGGGTCCGCGACGTGTTCGCCGAACAGCCGCCACTCCCGCAGCGCCACGGCGACCACCGCCTGGCGGGAGAACGGTTCGAACGGGACCTTGGCAAAGGGGGGCACGTGAGCGTCGGGCATCGGTTTTCCCATGCAGGCGGCAAGCAGGAGCAGCGGCGGCAGCAGCACCATGGCTGCCGGGCGGCCGAGACGATCGCGCCGGTGCATCAGAGACATCGACTGACCTTCGAATCGGTATTCGGCGCGGGAAGGATAGCTGAAAATTGCCGGGCGATGGCATCTGTCGCCGCCGCCGGGCCGCTGCTGCAGGGCCGCGGCGAAGCCGGCGCTACGGTATCTTCGACGTCCCGGCCTTCCCGGACACGATCGCCGGCCTGGCACGCGCCGCCTTTTCGGCAATGCCGCTGGTCCCCTCCCGGCGCACCAGTTCGGTCCAGACCTCCTGCGAGTTGACGCCCGAAGACACCCACAGGACGACCAGATGGTACAGCACGTCCGCGCTCTCGGCGACCAGCGCGTCGTGGTTGCCGGCGACCGCCTCGATTACGCACTCCACCGCTTCCTCGCCGAACTTCTGCGCCACCTTCGCAGTCCCCCGCGACATCAGCCGGGCCGAATGGCTCACCGCCGGATCGGCCTGGCGGCGGCTTTCGACAGTGGCGTACAGACGATCGAGGACGGCGATATCGGAGGGTGACGGGTACGCCAGAGGCGACAGCGGCTTCGCCTTCGACGGCTTGTCCACGGAGTTTCCCCCGGCCGCGCGCGCGCCAGCCTTCTTCTTCTCGGATTTCGCCATGCTTACGCGGCCTTGCGGGTGAAACGAACCGGTAGCCCGGCAACCGCCAAGGCCTGTTTGACCTCAGATATCGTAAACGCGCCAAAATGGAAGACGCTCGCCGCCAACAATCCCGTGGCTCCGGCGCGCGCGCCTTCAACAAAATGTTCCAAAGTGCCGACGCCACCCGAGGCCACCACCGGCACGCGCACCGCGCCGCAGGCGGCGCGCAGCAGATCGAGGTCGAAGCCCGCGCCGGTGCCGTCGCGGTCCATGCTGGTCAGAAGGATCTCCCCGGCGCCGAGCGACACGACCTGTTGGCACCAGCCGAT
The DNA here is from genome assembly GCA_903851415.1 of uncultured Rhodopila sp. GTDB lineage: Bacteria > Pseudomonadota > Alphaproteobacteria > Acetobacterales > Acetobacteraceae > Rhodopila. The sequence continues at coordinate 67,760 of CAINOE010000174.1, forward strand.
GGCATCGATGCCGGTGTTGCGGCGGCCGCCATGGGTGAAGACCTCCCACTTGCCGGGCGTGGTCTGCTTGGCGTCCACCGCCACCACGACGCACTGGCTGCCGAACTTCGTCGCCGCCTCGCGCACCAGCTCCGGCCGCGCCACGGCGGCGGAGTTCACGCTGCACTTGTCGGTGCCGGCGAGCAGCAGGCGGCGCATGTCCTCGACCGAGCGGATGCCGCCGCCGACGGTCAGCGGCAGGAACACGCGCGCGGCGGTGCGGGACACCACGTCCAGGATGGTGTCGCGGTTCTCGTGGCTGGCGGTGATGTCGAGAAACGTCAACTCGTCCGCTCCCGCGGCGTCGTAGACGGCCGCCTGCTCAACCGGGTCGCCGGCGTCGCGCAGGGAGACGAAGTTCACGCCCTTGACGACTCGGCCGTCCTTGACGTCCAGGCAGGGAATGACACGGAGTTTCAACATGGTGGGGCTTTAGAGAGCGCGGCGGGCGTGGATGCAAGCAGATATGCGGGCGCGCGGCGTGTTAAGGTTCGGAGAACCGGATGACAGGGCAAATTGGCGGCGTGTCATGCGCTCCGAGCCCCTGCCACAACCGTCATGGCCCGGCTTGTCCGGGCCATCTGTCGCGGCACGTGCGGCTATAGATGGCCCGGACAAGCCGGGCCATGACGATCGTATCAGGCGCCGGCACTACGCCCCGAACAGCGCCAGAGCCTCGGCCGGATCGACCCGCCCGTCATACAGCGCCCGGCCGACGATCACGCCCTCGATCCGGGTGCCTGCCGCCGCCTGCTTCAGCGCCGCCAGATCAGCCGCGCAGCCGACGCCGCCGGAGGCGATCACCGGGGTGGTCAGCCGCGCCGACAGGGCGACCGTCCGGTCGAGGTTCAGCCCGCTCAGCATGCCGTCGCGGCCGATATCGGTGTAGATGATGGCCGACACGCCGGCATCCTCGAAGCGCAGCCCGAGTTCCGCCGCTTCCATGGCGGAGGTCTCCGCCCAGCCCTCGGTGGCGACAACGCCGTCCCGCGCATCGATGCCGACGGCGATCCGGCCGGGAAACGCCCTGCACGCCTCCAGCACGAAAGGCGGGTTCTTCGCCGCGGCGCTGCCCAGGATGACCCGGGCGATGCCGGCCTCCAGCCAGGCGGCGATGCCCGGCAGGTCGCGGATGCCGCCGCCAAGCTGCACCGGAATGGTGACATTGGCCAGGATCGCACGCACCGCTGCGGCGTTCACCGGCTTGCCGGCGAAGGCGCCGTTCAGGTCCACCACATGCAGCCAGGCGAACCCGGAGTCCTGCCAGAGCTTCGCCTGCGCGCCCGGATCATCGGCGTAGACCGTCGCCTGGTCCATATCGCCGCGGCGCAGCCGGACACACTGACCGTCTTTCAGGTCGATCGCCGGATAGAGGGTCAGTGCGGTCATTCGCCGCCGCCGGCTTTGCGCGGGCGCAACCGTTTGTAGTAGAAATAGCCCGCCATCGACTTGCCGCGCACCTGCGCGTATTCGGGATGCTCGCCCCAGCGGATATAGCGCATCGATTCATACAGCCGGATTGCCGCCGTCTGCGACTCGCGCACGTCGAGGTTCAGGATGTGATAGCCGAGTTCGCGGGCGCGCTCCTCCACGCCCTCGGTCAGCAGGCGCGCCAGGCCGTAGCCGCGGGCGTAGGGCGCGATATAGGAATGCATCAGCGTGGCGGCGAAGGCCTGCGCCTCGTTGTTGCGCGGCGGCCGGGCCAGGATGGCGGAGCCGACGATGTCGCCGTTCAGCCGGGCGACGAACAGCTCCCGCTCCGGCACCAGCAGGACGCCGCGGAAATAGGATTCCAATGCCCTGCGCCCCGGCGGCGTGACCCAGCCGAACCCGCCGCCGTCGATGATCGCGGCATCCGTGGCCTCGCACAGCGACGGCATGTCGTGGTCGTGAATCTGCTTCAACCGTTCGACATACAGGTCAGGTGCGGAGCCGGCGGGTACCGACATTGACATGCTCAGGGTGTCCAGCGGAGGAAATTGCTCAATAATCGAATGCCGATATCCTGGCTTTTCTCGACGTGAAACTGGGTGCCGGCGCGGTTGCCGGAGACGACGATGGCGGCGACCCGTCCCCCGTACTCGGTGGTCGCGATCGTCTCCGACGGTGCGCCGCCGGTCAGCGCATAGCTGTGCACGAAATAAACATGGTCGTCCGGCCGCAGCCCATCCAGCAGCGGATGCGACCCGGGCACGAAATCGAGACCGTTCCAGCCCATCTGCGGCAGGCGCAATCCCGGCGCGGGCATCTCGGCCACATCGCCCTTGATCCAGCCGAAGCCGGGGGTGACGGTATGCTCCAGCCCGCGCTCGGCCATCAGTTGCATGCCGACGCAGATGCCGAGGAACGGGGCGCCGCGCGCCGTCGCGTCTTCGATCGCCCGGCGCATCCCCGGCACCGCGTCCAACCCGCTGGCGCAATCGGCAAAGGCGCCCTGCCCCGGCAGGACGAGCCGATCGGCCTCGGCGACGATTGCGGGGTCCGCCGTCACCGCGACGGTGGCCTCGATCCCTGCCCGTTCCGCCGCAAGGGCCAGGGCACGCGAGGCGGATGCGAGGTTGCCGCTGCCGTAATCGACCACGGCGATCTTCATCACACGACCTCCGGCCGGTAGCGCGCCTTCAGATCCGGGCGGGCGGCGATGAGACGCATCCACGCCTCGTCCCGGCCGCGCGCCGCGAGGACGTGAAGCAATGTATAGCCGCGCTGTTCCAGGGCATTGGAACGCAGATCGTTGCCGATAAGCCCGAGGACGATGGCAAGGCCGGCGGACAGGATGGCTCCCGCGGGTTGCGGCGCCAGCAGGGCGATGCAGACGAAGGCGGCGAAACTCAGCCCGGCGGCAATCCAGGCACGATGCGCGGCGAGCCAGAGCGGTCCGAAAATCAGCGCGCCCCAGGAAAAGCCTTCCCGCACCAGCACGGGTTCGGCATCGGCCTTGAGATGCGCGCCGTAGAGCTTCACAGCGCCCCCTTGGTGGACGGTATCGCGTTGCCGGCGCGCGGGTCGGGTTCGACGGCCATGCGCAGGGCGCGGGCGGTCGCCTTGAACGCAGCCTCCGCCACGTGGTGGGCGTTGCGGCCGGCGCGGCGGGTGACGTGCAGGGTCACCAGCGCGTTGAACGCCAGGGCGCGGAAGAATTCCTCGAACAGTTCGGTGTCCATGTCGCCAATCCCGGGCCGTTCGAAGTCGACATTCCAGGCCAGAAAGGGGCGGCCGGAGATGTCCACCGCGGCCTCGGCCAAAGTTTCATCCATCGGCACCAGCGCGTGGCCGAAGCGGCGGATGCCGCGCTTGTCGCCCAACGCCCTGGCGAAGGCGGTGCCGAGGACGATGCCGACGTCCTCGGTGGTGTGGTGGAAGTCGATATGCAGATCGCCGCGGGCGCGGACGGTCAGGTCGAACAGGCCGTGCCGGGCGAGCGCCGTCAGCATATGATCGAGGAAGCCGATGCCGGTGGAAACGTCCGCGAGACCCGTCCCGTCGAGGTTCAGGGTCAGGGAGATGTCGGTTTCCGAGGTCGTGCGGTTGACGGTCGCGGTGCGGTCCATGATGACTGTTCCACTACAGCGGGTTGGGCGCGCGGTCCAGGGGATAAGCCCCGGACGGGCACAAGGCGTTTGCGCCGGACGACAGGCCTCCCGCGTAAAGCCGAACGGGTCGCCCGCCGTTTGAACCGCCGAACATCTCTGCGCGCAGTTATCAGTAATCAGCCGCGTTCGGATCGAAATCGAGCGGAATATCGCCGGGGCGGTAGGCGAGGTCGCCCTCGAAGATATCGCGGTCCCTGGTTTCCGGAAGGAACAGCAGCCCGACGATGGCTGTGCCGGCGGCCACCGCCACCGGATACCACAGCCCGAAATAGATGCTGCCGCTCTGCGCGTTCATTGCGAATACAGTCGCCGGCAGCAGGCCGCCGAACCAGCCGTTGCCGATATGGTACGGCAACGACATCGAGGTGTAGCGTATCCGCGTCGGAAACAGTTCCACGAGAGCCGCGGCGATCGGCCCGTAGACCATGGTTACCAGCAAAACCAGGTACCCCAGAATCACCACCAGGGTCAGCGGCTGCGGCCGGAAAATGTCCCACGGATGCGCCAGTTTCACCACCGACGCATTCGCCGCCTCCGGATAGCCGACTGCGGTCAGCGCCGCGGTCAGGTCCCTGGCGAAGCCGGAAGCCGCCGGATCGAGCGTCTTGTCGCCGATACGGATGGAAGCGGGCGTGCCTGGCGGCGCGTCCTCCTGCGCGTACAGCACCGACGCCCTGGACAGCGCGCCCTTCGCGGCATCGCAGCTCCGGCCGAAGCGGGTCAGGCCCGTCGGATTGAACTGGAACGAGCAGTCGGCCGGGTCCGCCACCACCACAACCTTGACGGCCTGCTGCGCGGCCGCGAGCGCGGGATTGGCCGTGTCGGCCATGTACTGAAAAACCGGAAAATAGGTCAGCGCCGCCAGCATGCAGCCGCCCAGGATGACCGGCTTGCGGCCGATCTTGTCGGACAGCCAGCCAAACAGGATGAAGCCGCCGGTGCCGAGCGCCAGCCCCCAGGCGACCAGAAGGTTGCCGGTAAAACTATCGACCTTCAGCACCGAGGTCAGGAAGAACAGCGCGTAGAACTGCCCGCAGTACCAGACGACCGCCTGGCCGGCGACCAGCCCGAACAGAGCGAGGATTGCCCATTTCGCGTGCGCCCATTGGAAGAACGCCTCGTGCAGCGGCGACCTCGAGCGCGCGTTTTCGGCCACCATGCGCAGGAATGCCGGGCTTTCGCTCAGCCGCAGGCGAATCCACACCGAGATCGGCAGCAGGATGATCGAAATCAGGAACGGAACGCGCCATCCCCAGGCCCGGAAATCGGCGGCGCTCATGAACGACTGCGTGGTCAGGATGACCAGCAGCGACAGGAACAGACCGAGGGTCGCGGTGGTCTGGATCCAGCTTGTGTAGAAGCCGCGCCGCCCGGGCGGGGCATGTTCGGCGACATAGGTCGCCGCCCCGCCGTATTCGCCGCCGATGGCCAGGCCCTGCACGATGCGCAGGATGATCAGGATGACGGCGGCGGAAAAGCCGATGGTATCGGATGTCGGCACGATGCCGACAAGAAACGTGGCTGAGCCCATCAGCAGGATGGTGATCAGGAAGGTGTATTTCCGGCCGACGCGGTCGCCCATCTGGCCGAACACCACGGCGCCGAACGGGCGCACCAGGAAGCCGGCGGCGAAGGCCAGCAGGGCGAAGATGTTGCGCGTGGTTTCATCGAACTGGCCGAAGAAGTTGCCGGCGATGACGACGGCGAGGGAGCCGTAGAGGTAGAAGTCGTACCACTCGAAAACGGTGCCGAGCGAGGAGGCCAGGATGATCTTCTTCTCATCCGCCGTCATCGGGGCGGCGGACGGCGTTGCCGGCCCTGCCTGCGTTGCGCTTACGCCCATGCCAAATCCACCTTCCTGAACGTTCCCCAATCAGCTCCGGCCTGCCATTCTGCGGGCAGGACCGGCCACGACGCGTGCCGCCGACGACATCGGCGTCAAAGAGGCTTAGCGTATATTCAATTCCTGTGACAGGGCGAATTGGCGGGGCGTCGCCCTTCCGATTCGTCATGGCCCGGCCGGGCCATGACGATGGTTGAAACGGGCCATGACGGTTGAGACCCGCAGCCCCTACCACTCGTCCAGCAGCGCCCGGGTTTCCTGGACCGCAACGTTCCAGAGCTCCAGCATCTCCGAATCGTCGCGCTGATAGCGGCCGCCGAGGCTGCCGTCTTCCAGCAGCAGCCGGACCTCGAACGGCGGCAGGGTGTGCATCCGGTCGACATCGACCTCCGGTTTGTCGCCTTCCTCCGGCGGCCGGTTGGCCAGCCGGGTCCAGGGGTAGTTCTCCACCCAGGCCGGCTGGCATGCGTCCGGATCGATCCGCCTGACCGCCGCCGCTGTCAGCGGCCCGTGCCGCCAGGCGTGGAACCGGACCCGCGCATCCGGATTGTCCATCATCCACTCCCGGGCAATCGCCGCGGCCGGCTGGTTGCCGCCGTGACCGCCGACGATCAGTATCCGCCGGAAGCCGCTGCCTTTCAGGCTGTCGAGCACATCGCGGATCAAAGCGGCATACGTGGCCAGCCGCACCGTCACCGTGCCGGGAAAGCCGCTGAACGACGGGGAAAGCCCGAACGGAATCACCGGAAACACCGGAATATCGAGCGGTTCGGCGGCTTCGACGGCGAGCCGCTCCGCCAGGATCGCATCGGTGGCGAGCGACAGGCCCGCATGCTGCTCCGTGCCGCCCAACGGCAGCACGCAACGGTCGTCGTGGCGGACCCAGTCTTCCACCATCCGCCAGTCCATATCGGCTATCCGCATCATGCCTCCGGTCGTGGTGCGTCAACGCCGCGGAGGTGGACCCGGAACAGGCCGCGCGTCAATGCGCGCCGGTGCCCGGGGCGTCGCAATTGCGCCCGCCGGCGATCAGGCAGTCCTCGATCGCGGCGGAGGCGCGAAGCTGCTGCACCAGGAACAGGCCGATGACCAGGAGCAGCAGGGTGACGGCGATGCCGGCAAGCCCCGCGGTCTGGCGGGCGGCGACCTTGTCGCGCACGGACTCCTCGAGCAGAGGACGATGTACGAACAAGCGACCCTCCCGTTGCGGCGCGGCATAGGTAGCGCATAAGGGGATCGGATGGAAGCGATACAAGTGATGGTTGCGGCCATGCCAGGCTGGCGGCCGCCGTTGCGGGGCAACTCCGATCAGATCGGCGGCGCCCCTGAGCCATATCCACAGCCGGCGATAGCTTACGATCTCATTATAGTGTTGACATACCAACAATAATGCCTTATCGGCAGTGGCAAGGACCCCGGGAGCGGCAGGCTGCGGGCCGTGCCGCCACCGGTTCGAAGCTGCGAGAAAACGCCGGCGAAACCCAGGTGCAGTATGCCGAAATTGAGCCGCGGTTTGGCCATGATCGTGACAGCTTTCGTGCTGTCCGGCTGCGTCAATGCCAATGACGTGGCCAACCGCCTTGGTCAGCCGCCGGAGCAGACATCCAGGTTGCGGGCGATGGAGACCCGGCGCTTCGACACCAGGGACGATGTGCGGCTGATCTCCACCGCAACGCAGACCATGCAGGATCTGGGCTTCATCGTCTCAGAATCGTCGCTTGAAGGCGGTCTTGTCACCGGCGCCAAGCAGCGGGATGCCAAAGAGACCGGCCAAATCGCCGGTCAGATCGCCCTGACCGTCTTGTTCGCGGCGACAGGCCGGGTCTACATGCCGGTCTGGGACGATAACCAGACCATCCAGGCGACAATCGTCAGCTATCCGGTTGAGGGGGCCGACGCCAGCGACGTGCGCGTGTCGTTCGACCGGGTCGTCGTCAACACAAAAGGCATGCGCCGCGCCGAGTTCATCGACGACGAAAAGATCTATCGGGAGTTTTTCCAGAGGTATTCCACCGCCCTCGCGCTTGAGGGGCACGCGCTATGACCGCGCGCGGCCTCAAGGGTCTGGCTTGCGTGCTATGCCTCGGTGCCGGCCTGATGGCGTGCGGCGCCCCGGCCGAGCCGCCGCCCGTCCTCAGCAAGCAAAGCCCGGTCGCGCTGCGCGCCATGCAGATCAGGGCGTTCGACACGACCAGCAAGCGGCGCATGACCCGGGCAGTGATCGCGGCCTTGCAGGATCTGGGCTACACCGTCGAAAAGATCGACTACTCCAGCGGCACCATCTCCGCGGCGAAGCTGGACGCGCTTCGCATGACGGTCGTCATTTATCCGCACGGCCAAAACCAGACCTCGGTTCGGGCGAACGCGATTGTCAGGATGCCCGACCGGGCAGCGAGCCAGGTGGACGATCCGGGATTTTACCAGAAGCTGTTCTTCGAACCTCTGTCGAAGGCGGTCTTTCTCACCGCCCTCGAGACCGAGGACGACGCTTCAGCCCCGCCGCCGCCCTTGCCGCCCGCCCCGCCTCCGGCGGCCAAATCCGGACCCAAATCATGATGTATCGGAACCGTTCGATGACAACTCGCTTCTGCGCCTGCCTGGCGGCCCTGCTTCTGACAGCGGGCGGATGCCAGCCGGTGCAAAATCAGGCCGCCGCGGTGCACGAGGCCGGGGATGCAGGCTCGAAGATCACTGTCGGCACGGTGCAGCGAGAGATTCACGTCGGCATGAGCAGCACGGATGTCGTCACCGCGCTGGGGTCTCCCAACATGGTGACAACCGACGAGCAACGGCGCGAAACCTGGGTTTGGGACAAGGTTTCGTCCGAATCGATCAGCACCGGCAACTCCGGGGGTGGCACCATTCTGCTGCTGGGCGCCGGTGGCGGCAGCGCGGTGCATTCATCGACGCAGCGCACGTTGACGATCATTGTGAAGTTCGACGCGGCCAGCCGGGTGCGCGACTTCTCCTACCGGTCGAGCAGCTTCTGAACGGGCGATGCGACCCCACCTTCAGATCGCAGTGCTGTCCGCCGGCCTCGCGGCGAGTGGTTGCATGACACCCACCCCGGAACAGCAGGCCGGCGCGCTGACCTTGCAGGCCGGTGCGTTGGACAGCCGGCAGGTGCAGGCGCGCCGATATGACATGCATGACGAGCAGGGACTGATGGCGGCAACGCTCGGCGTGTTGCAGGATCTCGGCTACACCGTTAACGAAACATCCGCCGGCGCCGGAATGATCAGCGCATCCAAGGACCGGCAGGGCGCCCGCATCAGGGTCTCGGTCGTCGTCCGGCCAAGCGCCGATCGAGCCGGCATGATCGCGAGAGTGAGCTTTCAGGCGATCAGTGCTCCGGTTTTCGGCCAGCAGCCGCAGATCGAGACAATCACTGACAATGCAGTTTACCAGCAGTTCTTTGAACGGCTTTCTCAATCTTTGTTCCTTGAGGCCCATCAGATATGACCGGATGGAGGCGGCTGATACTGACTGCCGGGCTGGCGGTATCCGCAGCGGGATGCCAAATGAATTCGCGCGATCAGGTTCTGGCCGTGGACCGGACGCAGGTTCAGTTGCGCTCCGTCAGCACCCGGGCGTTCGACACCGGCGACCGCAACCTGACCATACGCAATGTCATAGCCACGCTTCAGGATCTTAATTTCGTGATTGACAAGGCGGACGATTCATTGGGCACGGTGAGTGCGACCAAGTTCGATACCTATGTCATGCGCATGACAGTGACCGTCAGGCCGCGCGGCGACAAGCAGGTGGCGGTGCGCGCCAGCGCCCAGTACAACATGGTCGCGGTATCGGATGCCAAGCCCTATCAGCAGTTTTTTGCCGCGCTGGAGAAGGCGATGTTCCTGACCGCCAATGAGATCGACTGACCGGGCGCTGCACCGGGACAGGCGTTGGCGATCCCTGGAGGGCAGCGCAATTCCGTTGTAGGCGTGGGTCTGACAAACCCCTGCGAGGACTTATGCCGTCGAGCGCCGCCGTTCGACTCTTGTGTCGCGATGAGCGCTTCGCCGCCCTGATCAGCCGCGTCGGTCCGCCGCTGATTCAGGTCCAGCGCCAGCGCAGCCCGTATGAGGCTCTGATCCGCGCCATCGCGCACCAGCAACTGCACGGACGCGCGGCGGAGGCGATCCTGGCGCGGTTCTCCGCCCTGTTCCCCGGCGATGCCTTCCCCGATCCCGCCGCCGTGCTGGCCACCGAGGAGGCGGCGCTGCGCGGCTGCGGCTTTTCCGGCGGCAAGATCGCGGCGCTGCGCGACATCTGCGCCCGGACGCTGGACGGCACGGTGCCGACGCGCCGGGAGTCGCTTCGGCTGACGGATGAGGCGCTGATCGAGCGGCTGACCGGCATCCGCGGCGTCGGGCGCTGGACGGTGGAGATGCTGCTGATCTTCACGCTCGGCCGCCCGGACGTGCTGCCGGTGGACGATTTCGGCGTGCGCGAGGGCTACCGGGTGCTGCATGGCCTCGACGCCCAGCCAAAGCCCAAAGCCCTCGCGGAGATCGGCCTTGCCTGGTCGCCGCATCGTTCGATGGCGACGTGGTACCTGTATCGCGCCGCCGAGGAAGCGCGCAAACAGGGGTCTGTCAGCCGGGCCTGAGGCAGGCCTGCGCCCTCCGGGCGGCACACGGCTGGGCCTTGGCATAAAAATCGGGAGGCCAAAAGCCGCATCGCATGATAAGTGCGGTACCGAAAGAGACTTTATGTCGGGGTTGCGTCATGGCCAAAACGTGGTTCACGGGTGTCATTGCATCGATCGAGGCCTGGGCGGAAGGCAGCCCGGAACGGGTTCAGCTTCTGATGCTGCTGATCTGGGTCGCGTTCGGTGTCATTGCCCTGATGATCATCGCGATTATTGCTGTTTTCATGCTGCCGGCGGCAACGTGGTCGCTGTAGCGCCGATGCCGGGGGTTGCGAGGAAACCTAATCCAGCACCGCATGCGCCTCGGCCGCCGGGGTCAGGCGCGGCCGGCGCATCACCAGAAGCAGCAGCAGCGACGGCAGCGTGGTGAAGATCATCATCCGATAATCATCGATATACGCTATGATCTGCGCCTGCTGGTTGACCAGACCGTCCAGCGCCGCCGCGCCGTGCGCCTGCATCGGGTTCCAGGCCCGCGCGATTTGGCCTCCATCCTGCAGGGCGCGGTTGAACGGAGTCACCGAGGCGCCGATCTGCTCATGCAGCACCTGCGTGTTGTGCGACAGCAGGGCGGAGGTGACGGACACGCCCACCGCCGCGCCGATATTGCGGAACAGCGCGAACAGCGACGTGCCGTCGGTGCGGTATTGCGGCGGCAGGGTGGCGAACGCCATCACCTGAAGCGGCAGGAACACGAAGCCGATCCCGGCGCCCTGCACCATGATCACGGCGATGATCCGCCATTGCGCGATGCCGGGCGTCCAGCCCGTCATCTCCCACGACGACCAGGACAAGGCCAGAATCCCGCCCGCCATCAGGATGCGCGGATCCATCCTGTTCGCCAGCCGTCCGCCGGTCAGCATCGCCGCCATCGTGCCGATGCCGCGCGGCGCCATGATCAGCCCGGCCGTCTCCACCGGGTAGTTCGCCAGGTTTTGCAGCCACGGCGCCATCAGCGCGGAGCTCGATACCAGGATCGTCCCGGTCGCGAACATCAGCATCAGGCCCGCCGCGAAGTTGCGGTCCCTGAACAGCACCGGCGGGATGAACGGCTTCTCCGCGGTGATCATGTGCACGATGAACAGGTAGACGCCCAGGCCGCCGAGGACCGCCTCGGCGATCACCTCGCGGGAGGTGAACCAGTCCTGGTCCTGGCCGCGGTCCAGCATCAACTGCAACCCTCCGATGCCCAGCGACAGCACGCCGAAGCCGATCCAGTCGAAACGGAGTTTGGCGTTGCCGAAGGAGCGGGGCATGCAGATCAGCAGGCCCAGCGTCGCCAGGATGCCGAACGGCAGGTTGATGTAGAAGACATAGCGCCAGTTGTACATCTCGGTCAGATACCCGCCGAGCGTCGGCCCGAGGATCGGCCCCACCATCACGCCGACGCCCCAGATCGCCATGGCCATGCCGCGCTGCTCGGGCGGGTAGATGTCCAACATGGTGGACTGCGACAGCGGCACCAGCGCCGCGCCGAACACGCCCTGCAGCAGCCGGAACACCACCATCTGCGCCAGCGACTGCGCGGCGCCGCACATCATGGACGAGACGGTGAAGCCGACCAGGCAGGCGATGAAGAGATATTTCCTTCCAAACCGCGAGGCCAGCCATCCCACCGGCGCGGTCATGATCGCCGCGGCGGTGATGTAGGAGGTCAGGACCCAGGTGATCTCGTCATAGGTCGCCGACAGGCTGCCCTGCATGTAAGGCAGCGCCACGTTGGCGATCGTCTGGTCGAGCGCCTGCATCAGCGTCGCACCCACGGTGCAGAGCGTGAGGATCAGGCGGTGCGGTGCGGGCTCGTGCGGGGGTGGCACGGTTTACCCGTCATGGTGGGCGCAGGCCCACCATCCACGCCTTGAGGTGCGGGCTGCGGAAAAGGCGTGGATGGTCCGCCTGCGCGGACCATGACGGGGAGAGAGCGTCGCGGGGCGCGCTATCGAACCGCCGGTCAAAACAGATCGCGCCAGGTCCGCCGGTGTCCGGTGTCGATCCCGGCGACCACGCTCATGCCCGCGCGCAGGTCCGGGTCGCCGTCCCTGCGCTCGACCTTGATCCGGACGGGGATGCGCTGCACCACCTTGACCCAGTTGCCGGAGGTGTTCTGCGCCGGCAGCACGGAGAACTCCGAGCCGCTGTTCGGCGCGATCGATTCGACTTCGGCCTTCCAGGTGACGCCGGGATAGGTATCCACCGTCAGGTCCACCGGGTCGCCCGGCTTGACATGCGTCAGTTCGGTTTCCTTCGGATTGGCCTCGACCCAGACCCGTTCGGTCGATACCAGTCCGAACGCCGCCGTCGCCGCGCCGAGATACATGCCCGGCTGCACCGACTCGACCTGCGTCACGATGCCGCTGAACGGCGCGTGAATCACCGCGTGGTCCAGTTGCCGCTGCGCCTCGTCCACCCTGGCCTGCGCCTGCAGGTAGTCCGACATGGTGCGGACGTCGATCTCGGGATTGCCGTTGAGCCGCGCCAACTGCACCGCGGCGGCGACCTTCAGGGCCTCGACCGCCTGGCTGTCCGCCATAAGCTGAAAGCGCGCGTTGTCGTAGTCCGCGCGGGTGACGCCGCCGCTTTTGATCAGGCCGGCATAGCGCTGGAAGCTGGCCTGGTCCGACGCGAGCTGCGCCTCCTTGACCTGCACGTCGCGCAGCATCCGCTGGTAGTCCAGCTTCATCGCGTTCAGCGTGGAGACCATGCCGTCGCGGGCGGCGGTCGCGCCGGCCAGGGCGATCTCGAACGGCCGCGTGTCGAGGCGCAGCAGGACGTCGCCCTTGCGCACCCTCTGGCCCTCATGCACCGGCACCGCGGCGACGATGCCGGAGACGTCCGTCGCGATGATTTCCTTCGCCGCGCGGACATAGGCGTCGTCGATCGACACGACGCGTCCGCCGCTGACCCAATACCCCGCCGTCGCCGCGATCACCGCCGCGATGCCGCCCAGCATCAGGATCGGGCGCAGCGCGCTGCGACTGATCCGTGGGCGGACCGGCGCATCCGCCACGCGGTTGCCGATGTGCGGGCCGGGCGAGGCGGCGGCTTGCGACATCAGACAGGCTCCCGCGTTTCGGTCTCGGCGCCGCGGCGCGAGGGATGGGAGTCCCGGGTCAGGTTGGCTTTCATCCGCAACAGGGCGTCGGTCATGGCCTCAATGGATTCCTCGCTGAGGCCGGCCGTGACCATGCGGGTCATGTCGGCGCGTTGCTCGTCGATCCCGCTCAGGACGCCGCGGCCCGGTTGCAGCAGATGCAGCCGCCAGATGCGGCGGTCGCGCGGGTCGGGGCGGCGCTCCACCATGCCGCGGGCCTGGAGCCGGTCGATCAGCCGCGCCACGGTTATCGGCTCGACTTCGAGGATTTCGGACAGTTCCTTTTGCGAGATGCCGGGCTGGCGTTCGAGCCAGATCAGGATCGCCCATTGCGCCCGGGTCATGCCGTTCACGCGCGCGCGCTTGTCGGCGTCGACACGCAGCAGGCGTGCAACGTCATGCAGCAGGAAAAGCAGATCCCGGTGGAAATCGTCCAAGGGCGTGTCCTCTGGTTGAAGCTGATCATAAGCGGCGTTATGATAGGGATGCCAGCCCGGTTGTCATGCAAGGGCTGCAATGCCGCTACTCACCGGTAGGGCGGCGGCTTCCCGGTGCCCCAACCGCCCTGTCGCCAGGGGCCGGCCTGTCCGGGCCATCTCTTCCGGCCCCGTGCGGCGATAGTTGGGCCGGACAGGCCGGGCCATGACGATAAGGGTTCATTTGCATCCGCCGTCCCCGGCTGGCACGGTCACGCCGGGCCGACGGAAGGTGACAGCATGGACCTGATTATCCGCAACGCGCGCCTGCTCGGCGCGCCCGAACACGCGCCGGTCGATATCGGGGTCAGAGCCGGCCAGATCATCGCGATCGAGACCAACCTGATGGCGAACGCGCCGGTGTTCGACGCCGGAGGCCACCTGACCTGCGCCGGCCTGGTCGAAACCCGCATCCACCTGGACACGAGCCGCACCATCGACCGCTGCCCGCCGCCGGACGACGGCGATGCGGCGCAGGGCGCGGCCGTCAAGCCGAGCTTCACCGAGGCCGACATCTACCGCCGCGCCCGGCGGACACTGGAAGACTGCATCGAGCATGGCACCACCCGGATGCGCGCCCATGTCGCACTCGGTGCCGGCGTGGAACTGCGCGGCTTCGACGCTGTGGAAAAGCTGCGCGCCGACTTCGCCCGGGCCATCGACATCGAGTTGTGCGTCTTTCCGCAGGGGGGGCTGACGAACAATCCCCGCTCCGATGAGCTGCTGGTGGCGGCGCTGGAGCGCGGTGCGACGGTCATCGGCGCCGCGCCGGACGCCGATGCGGACAAGGCCGGGCAGATCCAACGGGTTTTCGAGCTGGCGCGCGTCTACGATGTCGATATCGACATGAGCCTGGAGTCCGGCGAGGGCGCGGAGGAGTTGGATATCCATCTGGTGTGCGAACTGACCCGGCAATACGGGTTGGGCGGACGTGTCACGGTGGGGCATGGGGGCAGCTTCTCCGCCCTGCCCGCGCCGGACTTCCAGGCGCTGGCGCGCCGGATCGCCGATGCCGGCGTGGCGGTGACGGTGTCGCCGGCAACCGGCCTGTTCATGACGGGACGCGTGGCGGATGCGAACGCCCTGGTGGAGAACGGGGTCAACTGTTCGATCGCAAGCGGTCATATCCTGGACCCGTACACGCCCGACGGCGACGGCAACCTGATCCGCATGGCCAATTTGCAAGCCGATACCTGCCACATCGGCGATACCGGCGGGCTGCGTCAGTGTTTCTACATGATAACGGAACGCGCGGCGATGCTGATGAACCTGCGGGATTACGGGATCGCCATCGGCAATCCGGCGGATCTCGTTATCATGGATGCGACGACCCCGGAACAGGCGGTTGCCGAGAAGCGTGGGCCTCTGGCGGTGTTCAGGCGCGGCGAACAGGCGGTGACGCTGGCAAGGGCGGACTTGCACGAGCCGTGATGCGTTGAACAGAAGCGATTAAGGCGCATCGTTACGGGTACGTAGGCGGCAGCGTGACCGGGCCGGACCAGGTCAGCCCGGGGGCATCCGGTTTGATCGCCACGTCGGCAGCCCTCGTGCCCGGGACTGCCGCCCGAACGAAGGCGAGGGCGGTGACCATGGCGAAAGATCGGATGTCGGTGGATATCCGCAGGATGGAGGGTTTGCCCGGGGCCATGTCCGAGCAATGGGTTCGTCACCACCGTGCAGGGACTGGACCGGTTTCCACGAAGAGCTGTTTGTAGCCACCGATCGGCCTTCCGCCAATTGGGGCATCATGGTTGGCGCCCGAACCATACCCCGAGTTGAATCGGAATAATTGACTTTCCGTGAAGAAGACGCGGGGCTATTGTGTGACAGGGCAACGGTTGTGCTGCCGGCAGGAGGGCGTGCGTGTCACGATACAATCCAGGCCACCCAAACACGAGCGCCACCCTATCTGCCGCCGCCGATTGGCGCGACCGATGCCTACTGGAAGACCGCTCTATCCTGAGCGACGAGCCGCTTTGGGCAACTGAAGTGCTCGGTGAGGTCGATGAGCGATTCAACGGCCATCCGGACACCGGGAAGGATCGGTTTCAGACAAAGCTGAAGCGACAGTTTTCAGATGGTTCGCCGCACGCGTGCAAACTTGTGGCCGAGATGCTTTGGGCCATGAACCTGTTTCCGAGCAACATCGGGCCGGACGCCAAACGTGTTGCGATCGTGGACGCATGGAGTTGGTCAGGACAGAAACTGCCGCAAGACCATCCCATGCTCGACCGCAGCCTTCTCAAGGGAATTGGGTCCGCTGGGCCGGGCTTTCTTGCCCACCGCCCGCGGGAGTTGCGGTTTTTCATCAATGCGACACGCAACTTAAAGGCCATCGGTGGGGGCGAACGGAGAATCTTGCTTTCTGAACCATGGACCTTCGCCCAATGGCTTGATGCGGTGCCGGACGATGGCTATCGCCAGCTTAAGCATATCCTCCCCTACCTATTATTCCCCAACGACTTCGAACGAATCGCTAGTCCCGGCGACATCCAGCGCATCCTTTTAGGCGTGGGACACATCGGCAAAGATCAACTTAAACAGATGTCCAAGGTCGAGAAGGACAAGGCGTTGTACCAATTACGAGGTACGCTTGAGAAAAGCCGTCCGGACGGCGTTGATTTCTACGAGCCGATATACAGGCGGGTTTGGGATCCGGAGGAGCCGAGCATTGAGGGCAAGGAACCGCTGGAACCGGGCACCGACAAAGCGGACGACGCGCTTTCGTACGCACAGCAGCCACTCAACCAAATCCTTTACGGCCCTCCAGGGACGGGAAAGACGTACAAGACGGTCGAGCGCGCTCTACAAATCCTGGTTCCGGCCTTTTTCAAAGAAAACGAGGGGGATCGCGAGGCACTGAAGGGTCGATTCGACGAACTCGTTGAGGCGGGACGCATCCGGTTCGTGACCTTCCACCAGAGTTTCAGCTACGAAGACTTCGTGGAGGGATTGCGGGCAGAGGTGAGGCAAGACGGCTCCATTAACTACTGTGTCGCCGAAGGTGTGCTGAAATCGTTCTGCAAGTCGATGGCCCGCCGTCCGCGCATAGCACCGGGGACTTGTTTCGCGAGCGGGTACATCGTCACTCGCTCTACAGAGGAAATCCTCTGGCTGGAAAAGCCCAACGGTTCGAACCTTCCGATGCCTTGGGCAATTATCGACGAGCTAAATCGGCTGCTGACCGCAGGGGCCATCACGCTGGCGGACGTCCGGGAAAAGTCCGTGTTCTCGCGCGTTCCCGACTGCCGGCTCGAGAAGTTCATCGTTAATGGATACCCGAATATCCTCGCACATATCCTCGAGACCATCACGGTGCCAGGAAAGAAGCGCAACCCGCCAGAGAGTCACGTACTCATTATTGACGAGATCAATCGCGGCAACGTTTCCAAAATATTTGGTGAGCTGATCACATTGATCGAGCCGTCGAAGCGCGCCGGCGCCAGCGAAGCGCTGACTACGGTGCTGCCCTACTCCAAGCAATTATTCAGTTTGCCAATCGGGCTGCATATCATCGGCACGATGAATACAGCCGATCGCTCGCTGACGGGAATCGATGTCGCCCTGCGCCGGCGATTCGTTTTCGAAGAGATCGAGCCTGACTCGGGCTTTCTGGAAGGCGTGGAAATTGCCGGCGTCGA